>NZ_JBEGIB010000001.1:0-583289 GCF_040676495.1 Bacillus sp. LBA3-1-1.1 | reverse complement strand
AGATTAACCCCGTTAAGCCCTAAAGCATCATTCGTCGAAACAGCTAACACAACAGGCTTTCCATTTCTTAGCGTCGCTTTTGCTGCCATTAGTACTGGAGAATCTGTCATTGCATTTGCAAATTTACTCATAGAATTTCCTGTTAGTGGTGCAATCACCATGCAATCTAGTGGAATTTTAGGTCCTAGTGGTTCTGCGCCAACGATTGAATTAATTGCCTTAAAACCTGTTATTTCTTCAATCTTTTTAATCCACTCTTCTCCTTCTCCAAATCTAGTATTTGTTGATTGAACAGTGTAAGAAACAACGGGACGTACTTCTGCTCCCTCAGCAATTAATTTTTCTAAATGAGGCATCACTTCCTCATACGTACAATGTGAACCTGTAAAACCAAATCCTATTCTTTTCCCTTTTAAATTCATTCCCCATTCTCCTTTCTTGCTATTGCACCTTCTGCTAGTAACTGAGAAAGAACGTTCGCTAAAATTTGTCCGGCTGTTTTCGGAGCAACAATACCAGGCAAACCAGGTGCTAACAACGCCTTGACTCCTCTTTTCTCCGCATATCTAAAGTCGGTACCGCCTGGTTTCGAAGCTAAATCAATTACTAACGTATGAGCTGGCATTTTTGAAATAACATTCGCTGTCACAACGAGATGCGGAATTGTGTTAATCACAATATCGATATTACCCACTTCTTTTTCTACATCTTGCATATGAAAAGGAGAAAACATCATTTCTGTAATACGAGCAATATGTTCCGATCGTCTCGCTCCTACTTTGACATGTGCTCCTAATGATTGAAAGGCTCTTGCTACACTCATACCAGTTCTACCAAACCCTAAAACCATTACATTCGATCCATGGATTGTATAATCAGTATGTTGAATAACCATCATTAGTGTACCTTCTACAGTCGGAATAGAGTTATAAATTGCAACATCATCACGATCAAATAATTTTACAAGTTTTCGATTCGTAGTGGATACAAGATTCTCCAAATAAGGTGTTCCGATACCTGAATATATAGTAAAGTGTTCTGGTGTTTTTTCAATTTGCTCTTGCGTAATAGAAACTTTTTCATTTGAAAAAATAGTATCTACTTCTCCTTTGGCATTCGTCCCTGCAACTGGCAAAATAATGGCATCTAAAGCAGCGAAATTTAAATCCTGTATACTTTCTTTTGCTGCCCCAGTGAAGCCATGATCTAGCTGTTCAAACCCTATTAATGAAAGTTTCGCATCTAGTTCAACTAACTTGCGAATTACTTCTAGCTGCCGTGCATCTCCTCCTATGACAGCGATATGCATCTCAGTCAACATTCCCTAATTCACCTTCTTTTTCTTTCATTTATAAGAAAAATGCCTACTTTTTCTTTTTCCTCCACATCATATGTAATGTACGAGTTTGAGGTGATTGAAAAACAAAAAGCACACATGTTTTATCTGCTCTATATAAAAATAAGAAAAAAGACAACCAAAACGGTCATCTTTCATTCTGACTTTGTATGATTTGTAAAATCGCAAATTACCATATCGTGTCCCACTTTCTTAATTTGGTTCCATTCCACCCTCACTTCTTGTTGTTCTCTTTTAAAGCCTCCCCATTTCCCAAGCGGTATTATAAGAGCTTGTATTCGCCCGTCTCGCTCATTAATTTCTACATCTGCGTGACCTAAAACTCCCATTTTTTCCGCTCTTTCTAAATCCACAATCTCTTTACCACTTAATTCACTTAAACGCATGAAATCTCCCCCCTTATCTTTTTATAAAAGCCTCCTATAATAAGTACCTATTCTGCATATATAAAAAAAATAACCGTACCTCATATAAATGAGATACGATTATTCTCGAAAAGGAATGAATCATAAAACCAACTAAAGTTTCATTCCTTTTGGTAATTTTCCATCTGGACTAATAAGTGCCGCAGAGAATTCATCTGTAAACATGTTACGAATTAATTCGTCTACATTTTGTTTTGTTACAGTATTTACACTTTCAATTATTTCATCAAGAGAACGATGTTTACGAAGAAGTAATTCGTTTTTACCGTTACGGCTCATACGACTATTCGTACTTTCTAAACTTAACATTAAGTTTCCTTTTAATTGCTCTTTACTATTAACAAGCTCTTTTTCTGTAATACCTGTATTTTTCAACGTATTTAACGTCTCTTGCATTGTTTCATACAGTGTATCTAATTGTTGGCTACCTGTTCCACCGTAAAGCGTTAACATCCCTGTATCTTCATAAGAAGAGTGATAAGAGAATACTGAGTACGCCAATCCACGTTGCTCACGTACTTCTTGGAATAAACGGCTACTCATACTACCGCCTAAAACATTATTTAATACAATTAAGTTATAAATATCTTCGTGTCCCATTTGCAAGCCTTTATATCCTAAGCATAAATGAGCTTGTTCTGTTTCCTTCTTACGTGATACTTTATTGAAATGGAAAATTGGGCTATGTACTTGTTCACGATTTGTTGTGCCTTCGTAATTACCGAAATATTGCTCTACAATTTGTAAAAATGATTCATCAATATTTCCTGCAATTGATACAACTACATTTTCAGGTGTGTAATGATCTTTTATATATTGACGTAACGTATCACCTGTAAATGTTTCAAGTGTTTCTTCTGTTCCTAAAATAGGATATCCAAGCGGATGCGTTTCATATGTTGCTTTCGTTAACATATCATGTACAATATCATCTGGCGCATCTTCGTACATTTTTATTTCTTCACATACAACATTCTTCTCTTTTTTCAGTTCTTCCTCATCAAATGTTGAATTAAAGAACATGTCTGCTAAAACATCTAACGCGTATTTAGCATGCTCATCTAACACCTTTGCATAGTAACATGTATATTCTTTTGAAGTAAAAGCATTTACTTGTCCGCCAATGCTATCAAATGATTCTGCAATTTCTCGCGCGCTACGTGTTTCTGTCCCTTTAAAGAACATGTGCTCTAAAAAGTGCGAAACCCCATTGTTTTTTTCATTTTCATTTCTTGAACCTGCATGGATCCATATACCAATCGCAACTGAGCGTACAGTTGGAATATTCTCCATAACAATTCTTACACCATTTTTACACGTATATTTTTTAATCAAAAACTTTCCTCCTAATGCCAGTTTCTCTAAATAATTGCTATTATTTAATGATAACAAGTTTAAGGATGAATGTCATGCAAATGTATTTAATCTACACGTTTTTCATCCAGTAATTCTGTTATATTCCCTACTTTATATCCTTGTTCCTTCAAATTTTTAATCATAGTTTCTAATGCTTCCGTTGTAGATGAAGTAGGATGCATTAGCACGATAGCACCTGGATGTATTTTCCGCATTACTCTCTGCAATAGCACGCCTGGTTCTGGTCGCTTCCAATCAATTGTATCTACCGTCCACATAATCGTACCCATTTGAAAATCATCCGCTATCTTTACTACCTCATCCCGAAAACTTCCACTTGGAGGAGCAAACCATCTCACCTTTTGATTCGTAGCTACTTCTATCATTTGATTCGTTTTTTGCAATTGCTCTCGTATTTCCTCCGAAGATAACGTTTTCATATTGGGGTGTGTGTAAGAATGATTTCCTACTTCTTGATTCGCATCTACAATCATTTTTGCAAACCTCAAATTTTCTTTCACCCAACGTCCTTCCAAAAAGAAAGTCGCCTTCACATCATGTTTTTTCAATATCTCTAATATACGAGGCAAATACTCATTGCCCCATGCCACATTAATTGTTAATCCCACCATTTTTTTATTTGGGTGCCCTCGATAAATGGGAGCTGGTGGTAAATCTTTTAGATGGACACTCGGTGATACTTCCTTGAATTTAAGTTGTTGTTGATCAAACTTCTTGAGCGTCTTCATATTATTGTAGGATGCTTCTACATCCACTTGTCTTCCATTATATCCTGGTGTCGCTTTCCAAATCTTATCAATCACCGCATTTTGCGGAACAACCTCATACTGTTTTGCTTGTTTTTGAATTTCTTCATACAAACTATCTTGAGCAAAAACGGAATAAGAGCCTAAACCAACATATAAAGAAAATATTAATATGTATGCAAATATACGAACTTTCATATAAACCCTCCCATTAACTATATAAAAAGAAAACCATTTTCTTCTTATCTTTGTTAATTTGAGCGTTATGATGAAAACTATACCTATACTGACATAAAAATATATGCAAATCATGTTTTTTACATAACAAAAAAAGCCAGTTTAACTGGCTTTTACTTATTGCTGCTCTTGTTTATTTTCTTCTTTCGCAGCTTCTTTTTCTTGCTCTTCTTTTAGCAATACTTTTCTAGATAGGTTCACACGACCTTGCTTGTCAATCTCGATAACTTTAACTGTAATTACATCACCGATTTTCACAACGTCTTCTACTTTACCTACACGCTCAAGTGCCAATTCAGAAATGTGGACTAATCCATCTTTACCGCTGAATAATTCAACGAAAGCACCGAATTTCTCAACACGTTTCACTTTTCCTTCGTAGATTTCACCTACTTGTACTTCACGAACGATATCTTCGATAATTTTCTTAGCTTTGTCATTCATTTCTTGATTTATTGAAGAAATGAATACTGTACCATCTTGCTCGATGTCAATTTTAACTCCAGTTTCTTCAATAATTTTATTAATTTGTTTACCGCTCGGTCCAATAACGTCACGGATTTTATCTGGGTTAATTGTCATTGTAATAATCTTTGGAGCATACGCTGATAATTCAGTACGTGGCTCTGCAATAACAGATAACATATGATTTAGAATGTGCACACGACCAACTTTCGCTTGTTGTAATGCCTCTTCTAAAATTTCACGAGATAGACCATCGATTTTAATGTCCATTTGCAGTGCAGTTACACCTTTTGCTGTACCTGCTACTTTAAAGTCCATATCACCTAAATGATCTTCCATACCTTGAATATCAGATAAAATTGTGTAATGCTCACCAGTTTTAACTAGACCCATTGCAATACCTGCAACTGGTGCTTTAAGTGGAACACCAGCATCCATCATTGCTAAAGTACTACCACAAATACTTGCTTGTGAAGTAGAACCATTTGATTCTAAAACTTCAGATACAAGACGTACTGTATATGGGAAATCTTTTTCAGATGGAATTACAGGCTCAAGAGCACGTTCTCCTAGTGCACCGTGACCAATTTCACGACGACCTGGTCCACGCATCGGTCTTGTTTCACCAACACTAAATGATGGGAAATTGTAATGGTGCATAAAGCGTTTTGATTCTTCTACACCAAGACCATCTAAAATTTGTACATCGCCTAATGCACCTAATGTACAAATACTTAATGCTTGTGTTTGTCCACGTGTGAATAAACCAGAACCGTGTGTACGAGATAAAATACCAACCTCTGATGCTAATGGACGGATTTCGTCACCTTTACGGCCATCTGGGCGGATTTTTTCAACTGTAATAAGACGACGTACTTCTTCTTTTACAATTTTATATAAAATCTCACTTACTTGTCCTAATGTATCAGCGTCAGCTTCCTGCGCTTCGTAATGTTCAATTACACGCTTTTTCACTTCGTTAATTGCATCTTCACGTGCATGCTTTTCATGTACTTGAATCGCTGAATGCATATCTTTCTCAGCCATTTCACGTACAGCTTGATTAAGATCAGCGTCAACTTCATAAAGTTTTACTGCTAATTTCTCTTTACCTACAGCTTGTACAATCTCTTCTTGGAATGCAATTAGACGTTTAATTTCGTCATGACCAAACATAATTGCTTCTAACATTGTTTCTTCAGGTACTTGATCTGCTCCTGCTTCAACCATGTTAATTGCATCTTTCGTACCAGCTACAACTAGGTGAATATCACTTTGTTCTTGCTGTTCTACTGTTGGATTAATAACGAACTCGCCATTAATACGACCAACTGTTGCACCAGCGATTGGGCCTTCAAATGGAATATCTGAAATCGATAACGCTAATGAAGAACCAAACATAGCTGCCATTTCAGAAGAACAATCTTGATCAACACTCATTACAATGCTGACAACTTGTACTTCGTTACGGAAACCATCTGCGAAAAGTGGACGAATTGGACGGTCGATTAAACGACTTGCCAAAATTGCTTTTTCACTTGGACGGCCTTCACGCTTAATAAAGCCGCCTGGAATTTTTCCGACTGCATATAAACGCTCTTCATAGTTTACTGTAAGTGGGAAGAAATCTACATTTTTTGGCTCTTTTGATGCAGTTGCTGTAGATAGAACTGCTGTGTCGCCATATCTTACTAATACTGCTCCGTTCGCTTGTTTTGCAAGCTGACTTGTTTCAATTGTTAGCTGACGACCAGCTAAATCTATCGAGAAGACTTGCTTTTCCTGACTCATTTAAGTACCCCTCTCAATTTAAAATATTCAATTCTTCTATGTAAATGGATAGTATATCACAATATTCTTTCCTCTAGTATTGCCGAAAATTTAATAAGCTATAAAGAGTAGAAGATATATTTTTACCTAACAAAAAAGCGGGAATATTCCCGCTTCTTTGACTATCGACGTAAGCCAAGCTTTGTGATTAATTCACGGTAACGTGTGATATCGCTATTACGAAGGTAAGTAAGTAAGTTACGACGTTTACCAACCATCTTTAATAGACCACGACGTGAATGATGATCCTTCTTGTGAGTACGTAAGTGCTCGTTTAGAGTGTTAATTTGCTCCGTTAGGACAGCAATTTGAACCTCTGGAGAACCAGTATCAGTCTCATGAGTTCTAAATTGTGCAATGATTTCATTTTTACGCTCTTGTGTTAAAGCCATCCTATTTCACCTCCTATTAATTAAACCCCCAATTACCTAGCAAGCGTCGGTGAGTCGCAATGCCAAGCAATGGTTGTCATAAAGTACATAACATAGAATACTACTTTTCATTTGAAAAAGCAAGTATATTCTTTGCACTTGAAAAATATTCTTGGGCAATTTTCTTATCTTTCGCGATTTGTGCGACTAACTCATCAATACCATTAAACTTTTTTTCTTCTCTTATACGCATATGCCACTCCACCGTGACACTTTGATCGTATATATCTTTATTAAATTCAAATAGATGTACTTCAATAGATAATTGGCGCTCATCTTCTTTAAAAGTTGGTTTATATCCAATATTACATACGCCATCGTGCCATTCATCGTGAACTTTCAATCTCACTGCATATACACCTACAGGTGGGAGTAGATATTCATCACTTAAACCTACATTTGCAGTTGGAAAGCCAATTTGGCGTCCACGCTTATCACCGTGCACAACTGTTCCTTCTACCGTATAAGCTCTCCCTAAAATAGATGGAATCTGCTCCATTTCTCCATTTCGAATTAACTTTCGTAATGAAGTAGAACTTACTTTTTCTTCTTGATATTCAACTTTTTCGATCACGGTCTGTGTAAACTCCCCTCTTGCATGAAATGGTAAAGTCTCCATCTTCCCTTTCCCTAAACGTCCATATGAATAATCAAATCCTGCTACTACATGCTTTACGTTTAAATCAATAATATAATCATCTACAAATTGTTGTGGTAATAATCCTGCAAATGATTCATCAAATTTAATAACATATAATATATCGATTCCTAAACTTTCGACTATTTTTTCTTTATCACGCATTGGTGTAATATACTCCACATGCGCTTCCTTTTTTCCTAAAACAACAGATGGATGAGGATAAAATGTCATAACTGCACTTTTATATCCCCGTTCATCCGCTATTTGCTTCGCAGTTCGAATCACACATTGATGTCCTAAATGAATGCCATCAAAAAATCCTAATGCCATTACAGTAGGTGGTAATTCTAGTTTATTTTGTTCATGTGGATGAGTTAAATGAATAAGTTTCACGCTTGAATTCACCTTTTTCTGTAATAATCCTTCCGATAATTCATTATAGCTTTAGTTCTTGATTATTCACAAGTACTTTCATTGGCTTTAGCATACCAGGGTGTTTTGGGTGGTGCTCATAAATCGCTAAGCAACAATCATTTTTATCAAATACTGTAATAAATGGTGCTGTTATTTCTAATTCATTCTTTAAGAACATACCATTTTTTATTTTTTCTGCTTGCTTTTCATCTACAACCATTTTCGGAAACTTACTTAATGCTTCGTCAATTGAAATGAAGATAGACTCTACTGTTCCATTTTGCACGTTTTCTTCAATTTCTTCAAATGATATGCAATCTTCTAGTAAAAATTCACCAGATGCTGTTCTTACAAGATGGGACATGTGTGATGGAAAACCAAGTTTTTCACCAATCATTACTGCTAGCGTTCTTACATATGTTCCTTTACTACACGTTACACGGAAACGGAATGAAATGTTTTCCCCTTCAAAAACTTCACGTTCATCAAGTAATACAAATTCGTGAATTGTAATTGTACGAACTGGACGTTCAACCTCTTGACCTGCTCTAGCATATTCGTATAGTTTTTTCCCGTTTACTTTTACAGCTGAAAACATCGGTGGCATTTGTTCAATTGTTCCTGTTAACTTTGCAAGAACATCTTCTACTTCTTTTCGTGTAATAACACGATCTACATTTTTCGTTTCTACAACTTCACCCGAAGCATCTTCAGTCGTCGTAGAAAATCCTAATGTTACTTCACCTTCATACGTTTTCGTCTCACTTGTTAAAAATTGTGCAATTTTCGTTGCTTTACCAACACAAATCGGTAATACGCCCGTTACATCTGGATCTAATGTTCCCGTATGACCAATTCGTTTCTCACGTAAAATCTTTCTTAATTTAAATACACAATCATGTGACGTCATGCCTTTCGGCTTATGTAATAATACTACACCTTCCATATATGTTCACCTCATCATAATTCTTTCATAATAAATATCCAAAACTTATTTTGCATTGAAAAAATGGATAGACATATGTCTATCCATTATTCTTCACGTTTACCTTCTTTATTAATTTCATGTAAAAGTGTATCAATTCGATGACCATATCCGATAGACTCATCAAATTCAAAAGAAATTTCCGGTGTTTTACGAAGACGAATACGTTGGCCAATTTCTGAACGAATGAAGCCTTTTGCCTTCGCTAAACCTTTTAATGTACTTTCTTTCTGTTCTTCATCACCTAAAACAGAAATATATACTGTAGCAATTTGTAAATCTCCACTCACTTGTACATCTGTTACTGTAACAAATCCGACACGTGGATCTTTAATTTTACGACTGATGATGTCGCCTAATTCTTTTTTCATTTGCTCGCCTACACGGTTTGCACGTAATTTCATAATTCTTCACCTCATTCAGTACCATTCCAATTGTGTTATCGTACGTTCAATTTCAGGAAATGAATCGATGTACTCGAGTACACGATTCATTTCTTTTTCACAGATAACACGATTTGAGGATACGGAAACAATTGCAATTTCTGTACGTTGCCATACATCTTGATGCCCTACTTCTGAAACAGCTACGTTATAACGCTGCTTTACACGAGTTAGCACCCTTTGCAAAATTGCTCGTTTCTCTTTTAAAGAATGCACATCGTAAATCATACACTCGAATGAGAGTGAAGCGATAATCATCGCTTCACTTCTTCCATAATGTACGCTTCAATGATGTCCCCTTCTTTAAGATCATTATATCTCTCAATTGTAATACCACACTCATAGTTTTGTGCAACTTCTTTTACGTCGTCTTTGAAACGTTTTAACGTATCAAGTTGTCCTTCGAAGACTACTACGCCATCACGGATAATACGAACGCCACTATCACGTGTAATTTTACCGTCGATTACATAACAACCTGCGATTGTTCCCACTTTTGTTACTTTGAACGTTTGACGTACTTCCGCTTGACCGATTACTTTTTCTTCGAATTCTGGATCCAGCATACCTTGCATTGCTGATTCGATTTCTTCGATTACTTTATAGATAATACGGTGTAAACGAACATCAACGTTCTCTAATTCAGCTGTACGCTTCGCATTCACATCAGGGCGTACGTTAAATCCAATTATAATTGCATTAGATGCAGAAGCTAAAATAACATCAGATTCTGTAATCGCACCTACGCCTGTATGGATAATTTTCACTTTCACGCCTTCAACATCAATTTTACGAAGTGATGCTGCCATTGCTTCAACAGAACCTTGTACGTCTGCTTTCACAATTAAGTTAATTTCTTTTACATCGCCCTCTTGGATTTGTTGGAATAAATCTTCAAGGCTTAATTTAGATTTCTCACCACGTTGAGCAAGTAACGCTTCTTGTGCACGTGATTCACCGATTTGACGAGCTTTCTTCTCATCAGCGAATGCCATGAAACGATCTCCCGCTTGTGGTACTTCATTTAAACCTGTAATTTCAACAGGAGTTGATGGACCAGCAACTTTTACACGACGACCAATATCACTTACCATCGCACGAACACGACCGAATGATGTTCCAACAACAATTGGATCTCCAACTCGAAGTGTACCGTTTTGAACAAGTAATGTCGCGATAGTTCCTTTACCTTTATCAAGCTGCGCTTCAATTACAGTACCAGCTGCATAGCGATTTGGATTTGCTTTATATTCTTCTACTTCACTCACAAGAAGAATCATTTCTAGCAAGTTGTCAATTCCCTCGCCTTGAATTGCAGAAATTGGTACGAAAATTGTGTCTCCGCCCCAAGCTTCTGGAACTAATTCATATTCTGTTAATTCTTGCATTACACGATCAGGATTTGCCGCTGGTTTATCCATTTTATTCACAGCAACAATAATTGGTACTCCAGCTGCTTTCGCATGGCTAATTGCTTCAACTGTTTGTGGCATAACGCCGTCATCAGCTGCAACAACAAGAATTGTAATATCTGTTACTTGTGCACCACGAGCACGCATTGTTGTAAATGCCGCGTGACCTGGTGTATCTAAGAACGTAATTTTCTTATCATTTACATCAACTTGGTATGCACCGATATGCTGAGTAATTCCACCAGCTTCGCCAGCAGTTACTTTTGAATTACGGATAGAGTCAAGCAATGTTGTTTTACCATGGTCAACGTGTCCCATAATTGTAACAACAGCTGGACGTTCTTGTAAGTTTTCTTCATCATCTTGCTCATCGATGAATGTTTCAAATTCAGTTTCACTTACAACTACTTCTTCTTCTACTTCAATACCGTAATCAGTAGCAATTAACTCAATTGTATCTTTATCTAAGTCTTGGTTAATTGTCGCCATAATTCCTAGCATGAAGAGCTTTTTAATAATTTCAGATGGCTCTTTGCTTAACTTCTTAGCAAGGTCACCTACTGTAAGGCTTCCAGAGAAAGTGATTTTATCTGGTGTTTCTACTATTTGTGTTTGTTGTCTTCCAGCAAAGTTATCTTGACGTTTGTCTTCATTTCCTTTGCCTTTTTTCTTCTTCTTATTATTACTGTTCTTTTTACTGCGAACAACTTTCTCTTCTACTTCAAACTCATCTGCAACAGAAGGTTTTTCTGCTCCAGTGTTATATTGATTATCTAATTTGTTTACTACTTCATCTTCTAACATTGTCATATGATTCGAAACCTCGATATTCATCTCTTTTAGTTTTGTCATAAGATCTTTACTTGAGATATTATTTTTTTTTGCATATTCATGTACTCGAATTTTACTCATACCTTCACCCCCGGTAATTTGTATCGAGCATGCTACGTAGCTTTTTCGCAAAGCCTTCATCTAACACAGCTACAACGACTCGCTCGTCTCTCCCAATCGCATGCCCTAATTGTTGTCGATTTTCGACTTTTCTCATTGGTATGTTGTAGTACGTGGTTTTATCAATGATACGTTTTGTAGTGTTCGCTGACGCATCTTCAGAAAGCAATACTAGCTTTGCTTTGCCACTTCGTACTTCTTTTAAAACGAGTTCTTCACCCGAAATAATTTTTCGAGCGCGGTTTGCTAGTCCTAAAAACGATTTCCAATCGGACACTTACTTCGACTCCTTCTCAACAAGCTCAAGAAGCTCTTCGTACAGAGAACTGTCGATTTTCGCTTTTAGATGATGTTCCAAAATATTTTTCTTTTGGGCTTGAATAATGCATTCTTTATCTTTTGACAAATATGCACCTCGTCCTGATTTTTTTCCTGATAAATCAATAGACACTTCGCCCTCTTTGGAACGAACAATGCGAACGAGCTCTCGTTTTGATTTCATCTCTTGCGTCGCAATACATTTTCGTAACGGAACTTTTCGATTGCTCATACTCATCACCTCTATTCGATTTCGTCTTCAACTGAATCGAATCCGAATGCGATTACGCTATCTTCTTCTGTTACAATACCAAGTTGTTTCGCATCAGACTCACTTTTAATATCAATTTTCCAGCCTGTTAATTTAGCTGCAAGACGTGCATTTTGTCCACGCTTACCAATTGCTAATGAAAGCTGGTGGTCTGGAACAACAACAGTTGTTGCTTTTTCTTCTTCATCTACAAGTACTTTAACAACTTGTGATGGACTTAAAGCATTTGCAACATATTCAACTGGATCATTTGACCAGCGAACGATGTCAATTTTTTCACCTTTTAGTTCATCTACAATGCGTTGTACACGTTGCCCTTTCGGTCCTACACAAGAACCTACTGGATCAACATCGATATTCTCTGCATACACAGAAATTTTCGAACGATCGCCTGCTTCACGCGCTACAGAGCGAATTTCTACAGTTCCATCATAAATTTCTGGAACTTCCATTTCGAATAAACGTTTTAAAAGACCAGGATGTGTACGTGATACGTAAATTTGTGGTCCTTTCGTTGTTTTTTCTACTTTTGTAATAAATACGCGAATACGATCATGTGGTTTATATTGCTCATTTGGCATTTGCTCACTTACAGGTAATAAAGCTTCTACTTTCCCTAAGCTTACATAGATGAAACGAGCATCTTGGCGCTGTACAATACCAACCATAATGTCTTCTTCACGATCACTAAATTCTGAATAAATAACACCACGTTCCGCCTCACGAACTCGTTGTGTTACAACTTGTTTTGCAGTTTGAGCTGCAATACGACCAAAATCTTTTGGCGTTACTTCAATTTCTAGTACGTCGCCATCTTGGTAGTTTGGATTAATTTGTCTTGCCTCTTCTACAGAGATTTCAAGACGTGGATCAAACACATTATCAACAACGTCTTTACGTGCTAAAACTTGAATTGTTCCCACTTCTGGGTTAAAGCTCACACGAACGTTTTGTGCTTGGTTAAAATTGCGTTTATAAGCAGAGATTAATGCTGCTTCAATCGCATCAATAATAATATCTTTGCTAATACCTTTTTCTGACTCTAAAACGAGCAAAGCATCTAACAACTCAGTGCTCATGAAGATCCCCCTTCTTACTAAAACGTAACAGCAAGTCGCGCATTGGCAACTTTATCCATTGGAATTTGGATTTCTTTTTTACGTGTTTTAATTGTTAATAGTAGTGTAATTGTAGTACCGTCGTAGGAAAGTAGCTTTCCTTCAAACATCTTTTCACCATCAATCGGCTCATATGTTTTAATTGCCACTTGTTTCCCTACCGCTTGCTGGAAGTCTTTCTCTTTCTTTAATGGGCGTTCCGCTCCAGGAGATGATACATCCAAAAAGTAAAGATGAGGAATTGGATCCTCTTTATCTAAAGCTTCGCTTAAACGTTCACTTACCGCACCGCATTCTTCAATGTCGACTCCCTTTTCAGAATCGATGAATACGCGTAAGAACCAGTCTTGTCCTTCTTGCACATACTCTACATCTACAAGTTCAAGATTTAACTCCTCAACGATCGGCTGCGCAAATGCTTCTACAACTTCTGTGACTTTCTTATCCATAAACAGCCTCCTTCCTGCCGTCATGTACCATTTACAAGAAAAGATCCCGTTCATTCAGACGGTCTATCTTATTCTTTTTCGTTAGCTAACAAAAGCCCCTGCCGTTAAGCAGGGAATATCTGTCTTAGTATTACCAAATTTAAGAAGTAAAACTTGTAACAAAATATGTATATACGACAGAAATATCTTTACTATCCACATAGATAAAATGTAGATAGTAACACGAAAGAGTGGGTTTCCCCACTCTCTTTTTCACAAAATATACATGACATGGTTATCTCGGTTTATAGTATACCATAGCAAATATTGATTTGCAAAGACTTTTCCTTCCTGTTAGAACAGTGATAATTGGTTTTGATCCGGTAAATCTCCTAGACAACCTTGACTATCTAAATACTCAATAATTGTTTTTGAAACCTTACTGCGCTGCTGTAAGTCTTCTTTTGATAGGAATTCTCCATTTTTACGTGCTTCTACAATACTTAAAGCTGCGTTTGTACCAAGACCAGGCACTGCATTAAATGGAGGAATTAATGAGTCTCCATCAATAATAAATTCTGTTGCATGCGAGCGGTATAAATCAACCTTTTGGAATGAGTATCCACGCTCACACATTTCAAGTGTCATTTCTAGTACAGTTAATAAACTCTTCTCTTTCGGCGCTGCATCCAATCCTTTTTGAGCAATTTCGTCAATTTTTACGCGTATGGATGCTGAACCTTTCGCCATCGCTTCTACATCAAAATCATCTGCACGAACTGTAAAATATGCCGCATAGAATAAAAGTGCAAAATGCACTTTAAAGTACGCGATACGTACAGCCATAAGTACGTAAGCAGCCGCATGGGCTTTAGGGAACATGTATTTAATCTTCTTACATGAATCAATATACCAACCTGGTACATTATTATTTTTCATGTCCTCTTCCCATTCTTCCGGTACACCTTTACCTTTACGAACTGACTCCATGATTTTGAAGGCTAATGATGGATCTAAACCTTGATAAATTAAATATACCATGATGTCATCACGACAACCAATAACCTCACTCAGTGTACATGTACCATTATAAATTAACTCGTTTGCATTACCGAGCCATACGTCAGTACCATGTGATAGTCCAGAGATTTGGACTAACTCTGAGAATGTCGTTGGTTTTGTCTCTTCTAACATTTGTCTTACGAATTTCGTACCAAACTCTGGTATACCAAGTGTACCTGTTTTACAGTTGATTTGTTCTTCCGTTACCCCTAACGATTCTGGACCAGAGAAAATTTTCATCACTTCTGGATCATCCGTTGGTATTGTTTTTGGATCAATACCACTTAAATCTTGTAACATACGAATAACAGTCGGATCATCGTGTCCAAGTATATCAAGTTTTAATAAATTATCATGAATCGAGTGGAAATCAAAGTGCGTTGTTCTCCACTCAGCCCCTATTGAATCCGCCGGAAACTGTATTGGTGAGAAATCAAATATGTCCATGTAATCTGGTACTACAATAATACCGCCTGGATGCTGTCCCGTTGTACGTTTTACCCCTGTACAACCTGCAACTAACCGATCTATCTCTGCATTTCGAATCGTTAAATTATGATCATTGGCATAACCTTTTACATACCCATAAGCGGTTTTTTCCGCAACTGTACCTATCGTTCCCGCACGGTATACATAATCTTCACCGAACAGTATTTTCGTATAGTTATGGGCACGTGGTTGATATTCCCCGGAGAAGTTCAAATCGATATCGGGCACCTTATCTCCTTTAAATCCAAGGAACGTTTCAAACGGAATATCATGTCCATCTTTTACGTATGACACATTACACGTTGGACATTCTTTATCCGGTAAATCAAAACCAGAACCTACAGAACCGTCATTAAAGAATTCTGATTGCTTACACTTTGGACATACGTAATGCGGTGGTAATGGGTTTACTTCTGTAATTTCCATCATTGTTGCAACAAATGATGACCCTACCGATCCACGCGAACCTACTAGATATCCGTCTACTAACGATTTTTTCACAAGCTTATGTGAAATTAAATAAATAACGGCGAATCCATGTCCAATAATACTTTTCAATTCTTTTTCTAAACGAGCCTCTACAATTTCTGGTAGCTCTTCCCCATAAATGCTGCGTGCCATTTTATAACTCATATCACGCGTTTCATCATCGGCACCCTCAATTTTCGGTGTGTATAGATCATCTTTTACTGGATGAACATCACCAATTAATGACGCAACCTTTTGTGTATTCGTTACTACAATTTCTTTCGCTTTGTCTTCACCTAAAAATGAAAAACACTCTAACATCTCATCTGTTGTACGGAAATGTACGGGTGGTAATGAATGGCGATTTAAAGGATTTGCTCCGCCCTGCGAACTTACTAAAATTTTACGATACATTGCATCCTCTGGCTCTAAATAATGCACGTTCCCTGTAGCAACAACTGGTTTTTCTAACGTCTCACCTAGTTTTACTAAATTAGAAATAATTGTTTTTAATTGCCCTTCATCTCTAACGAGTTCACGTTCTACTAAATGACGTAACACCTCTGGAGGCATAACCTCAATATAGTCATAAAACTGTGCAATTTCTTCTACTTCTTCAGGTGCTTTTTGCATCATCGCTTCAAACACTTCACCTTTATCACAAGCCGTTCCTACTATAATGCCTTCACGATATTTTTTTAATAGAGACCTTGGCACTCGTGGTACACGATAAAAGTAATTCAGATGAGAATATGAAACGAGTTTATATAAATTTTTTAATCCAACGTCTGATGTGGCAAGTAATGTCATATGACTTGGACGCCCACGTTTATATGCATCCCCTTGCCCCATACTATCGTTTAGTTGATCGTGATATTCAAATCCCTTTTCAATTACATCTTTTAACATTTTCACAAGTAAATATCCCGTTGCTTCTGTATCATAAATCGCACGGTGATGTTGCGTTAATTCAATATCAAGCTTTTTACACATTGTATTTAATCGATGATTTTTCATTTCTGGGAATAAGAACCGTGCAAGTTCTAACGTATCAATAACTGGGTTTTTCGTTTTTTCTATCCCGGCCTTTTTAAAACCTACGTTAATAAAGCCCATATCAAAGCTTGCGTTATGGGCAACAAGTGTATGGTCACCCATCCATTCCTCAAACTTTTTGAACACTTCGTCCACTTCTGGAGCATCAGTTAACATATCATCTGTAATACCTGTTAATTCAATAATTGTTGCAGATAATGGTTGATGTGGATTTGCGAAAGATTCAAAGCGATCAATGATTTCGCCGCCTTTTATCTTTACGGCAGCTAACTCAATGACTGTGTCATACACAGCTGATAAACCTGTCGTCTCAACGTCGAAAACAACATACGTTTCCTCTGCAAGTAAACGATGCGCTTCGTTATATGCAATCGGTACACCATCATTAACTAAATTCGCTTCTACACCATATATAACTTTAACCCCAGCCTTTTTACCCGCAGAATATGCCTCTGGGAAAGACTGCGCAACAGCATGGTCTGTAACAGCAATTGCCTCATGTCCCCATTTACCTGCTTGGGCAACAAGTCTAGAAACAGGAGTAACAGCGTCCATTTGGCTCATCGGTGTGTGAAGATGCAGCTCTACACGTTTTTCACCTTCTGGCGCTTTATCTTTACGAGACGGTCCTGTTATTTCATTTATATCATTTGCAATCATTACTAAATCTCGAACGAATGTATCATTTTGAACAGAACCACGCGCTTTCACCCACATTCCTTTTTTCAAGGATTGCAGCATTGGAATATCTTCTTTATCACGTGAGAACATTTTTATCATAATGGAATCCGTATAGTCTGTTATTTTTAAAGTTAATAACGTACGGCCACTACGAAGCTCTTTCGTTTCTACATGGAAGACATACCCTTGAACTGTTTTTCTTCTTTCTTCATCTTGAATTTCTCGCATCGGTGTAATCTCTTCGTCTGGCTTAATAAGATACCCGAGTACAATCGGTCCTTCATGCACAACGCTGCTTTCTTCAGCTTGCTTCTTCGCCATTTCTTCCATAGCTTGTATAACACGTTCACGATCTTCTTGCTGCGTTTGCTCGCGAAACTTTTGCATTTCTTCTGTATTTTGCTTTATATGTGTGTCTAACTGAAAACGTGGGAATCCAAAAGCTTCATATTGATCACCCACTGGTTTCGCAACATTTTTCTTTAAAGCAGTAGATTCAAGATCATTATTCACATTTATTAGCAGCTTCACTCCATTCACCTGCGGAAGCTGCTTCTTTAAGTACGCAAACATAGGTGAAAATGTAATTCGTTCCGTACAAAGCGGCCAATACGCCCTCACTTCTTCTTCTGTAAATTGTTTATTCTCTGTTTCTAATGCAAATGTTGTTCTTGCAATATGAGAAAATGATTGCTTAAGCTTCGTTTCTAGCAATTCATATAATTCTGTCGGCAAAATACGTGGCACTTGTAAAGCAAAATGCCAACTTTTATTCGCTTTATCAATAACTAGCCTTTCAATACCACCGCCTTGTAAATATTGATTTATAAGGTCTTCTGGTATTTGCAACTGCTGGAGCAAAATTTGAAATCGCTCTTGTTGTTCATTTGTTAATGACATATGCACTCTCCTTCCATTTGCTATTATAAATTGAATCGTACTACAAAGAAAGATTTCTCCCTTCTTCTTTTACAAAATACGTTTACAAAGAAAGAGAAGGTACCTCATAACGAGGTACCTCTTCTTATTTTAAAATATTAGCAATATATGTTTGAAGTTCTTCTACTTTCACTTCTTCAGACTCGCCTGTAGCACGTACTTTCACTTCTACAATACCTTCATCCGCTTTTTTACCAACTGTAACACGAACTGGAAGGCCGAATAAATCTGCATCTGCAAATTTAACACCTGCACGTTCTGCACGATCATCTAGTAATACTTCGTATCCTTGCTCTTGCAATGAGTTGTAGATGTTTTCACCCATTTCACGTTGTGCATCAGATTTCATATTTACTGGAATTACATGCACATGGAACGGTGCAACAGCCTTTGGCCAAACTAACCCGTTCTCATCGTTAAACTGTTCTGCAATTGCTGCCACTGTACGAGATACACCGATACCGTAACAACCCATAATAAGTGGTTTTGTTTTTCCGTTTTCGTCTAGGAACGTTGCGTTCATTGCTTCACTATAACGAGTTCCTAATTTGAATACGTGACCTACTTCAATTCCGCGCGCGAAAAGAATTGTTCCATTTCCATCTGGAGATTGGTCTCCTTCTTGAATGAAGCGTAAATCTGTATATTGACTCACTTTAAAGTCACGTTCTGGATTTACATTTACATAATGGAATCCTTCTTCGTTCGCTCCCGAACATCCGTTGACAATTGATGCTACAGCATGGTCAGCGATAATTTCGATATCACCTGTAACACCAATCGGTCCTAAAGAACCAACTTCACAGTTTAATAATTCTTTCACTTCTTCATGAGAAGCAAGCTCAACAACTGAAGCGCCGTATACATTTTTCACTTTTACATCGTTCACTTCATGGTCACCACGAACAAGTACAACTACTAATTTCTCATCTACTTTAAATACCATAGACTTAATGCACTTGTCAGCTTCAATGTTTAAGAATGCAGATACTTCTTCAATTGCTTTTTGATCTGGTGTTGCTACCTTTTCAAGTGCCTTTTCTGCTTCATCACTCTTCGTATACGTAGCTACCACAGGAGCCATTTCGATGTTTGCTGCATAATTAGATGTATCAGAGTATGCAATTGTATCTTCACCAACTTCAGATAATACCATAAATTCATGCGTATCTTTTCCGCCCATTGCTCCAGAGTCAGCAATAACTGCACGGAAGTTCAAGCCACAACGAGCAAAAATGTTAGAGTATGCTTTGTATAAACGATCATACACTTCATCTAAGCTCTCTTGCGTAGCATGGAAAGAGTATGCATCTTTCATTAGAAACTCTCTTCCACGTAATAGACCGAAACGAGGTCTTTGTTCGTCACGGAACTTTGTTTGAATTTGGTATAATGTTAACGGTAATTTTTTATATGATTTCACTTCATCACGTACAAGATCAGTAATTACTTCTTCGTGTGTAGCTCCTAATGCAAATTCACGAGCGTTACGATCTTTCATACGCATTAATTCAGATCCGTAAGAATACCAACGCCCTGACTCTTGCCATAATTCCGCAGCTTGCATAGCTGGCATTAATAATTCTACAGCTCCTGCACGCTCCATTTCTTCACGAACAATACGTTCTACTTTGTGTAATACTTTTAAACCAAATGGTAGAAAACTATAAATACCAGAAGCATTTTGACGCATAAACCCTGCGCGAAGTAATAATTGATGACTTTTAATTTCCGCATCAGCTGGAACTTCACGTAATGTAGGACTGAATACCATACTTTGTTTCATTTATTCGCACCTCTTCATTTTACTCTTACACGCAACAAAACCCCTCACCTCGAGTTAGGTGAGGGATTTTATTGTACGAGCTCTATTTCATTATAAACTTCTTCTTATTTTACAAGAAAAACTTACGGATGTCATTCCATGTTACAACTAACATAAGCAACATTAATAATGCAAATCCAATAAAGTGAACCATTCCTTCTTTTTGACGATCAATCGGTTTCCCTCTTAATGCCTCAATTAAGAAGAAGAACAAACGTCCACCGTCTAAAGCTGGAACTGGTAATAAATTAAATAAACCAAGGTTAATACTTAAAACTGCCGCTAAACTTAGTACACGCGTAAATCCATAATCTACAACTTGATCTGTTAAATTATAAATTCCTACTGGACCTGATAACTCATTAATAGAAAATTGACCAGTTACTAATTTCACAAGAGAATCAAAAATTAGTTTCGTCCATTCGTACGTTTGTTCAAACCCTGATTTAATAGAACCCATCACTGTTTTCTCTACAGGAGAGTAAACACCAATTCTACCAACTTCTTCTTTTCCTTCTTTATCAACCGTTGGTGTTACTTTTACATTAAACTGTTCATTATCACGCTTTACCTGTAACGTAATTTCTTTATTCGGGTTTTCACGTACAATTGTTACAACATCTTTCCATGTACTAGTGTTCTTCCCATCAATCGCTTGAATTGTATCATTTTCTTTTAATCCAGCTTGCTGTGCTGCACTATTCTCCATTACTTTTCCGACCATTGGCTTGTCAACAGGAACACCTTGTACAAATCCAAGAATCACAAAAATAACAAATGCTAGAATAAAGTTCATTGCAGGACCTGCAAAAATTGTTAACGCGCGTTGACCCAATTTTTTAGAGCCAAACTGTCTATTATACGGAGCGATTTGGATTTCTTCTCCCGCAGATATGATACGAGCTTTTTCATTCACTCGGAATGTTTGCAGCTCTTCCTCGTACTCTTCATATCCCGAAATTGTAAGATTATGCTCCAAATCAGCTTGTTCGACTTCAATGACGCGAACATTTGGATATTTTTCATGTCCGTCAAAAACTAATTTCACAACTTCTTCTTTTTCATTTATTACAAGTCCAACCTTTTTCCCAGGCTTTAACTCAACAGTGTCCGCATCCTCGCCAGCCATTCTTACATAGCCACCAAGGGGTAGTAAGCGAATCGTATACACTGTTTCATTCTTTTCAAATGAGAATATTTTCGGACCAAAACCAATCGCAAACTCGCGGCATAAAATACCCGCTCTTTTTGCGAAATATAGATGCCCTAGCTCATGGAAAAATACGAGTGCACCGAAAATTAATATAAAGGCAATCGCTGTATTCAATTCCATAACCACCTTTGCTAAATTTGTTCCATCACAAACCGTCTTGTGGCTGCATCAATTTCCTGAATTTCCTCTAAGCTCGGACGTGCAATGACATTGTGATGGTGCATTGCTTTTTCAATGAGGTCTTCCACTGTTAAGAAACCAATTCTCTTTTGTAAAAAGGCTTCAACAGCTATTTCATTTGCCGCGTTCATTACAGCTGGCATGCTTCCACCTGTCTTCCCAGCTTCATACGCAAAACGTAGGCAACGGAAACGATCTTGATTCATTTTCTCAAAATGCAATGTTCCCATTTCCCATAGATTTAACTGTTTTGTGTCTGAAAGAGGTAATCTATCAGGATATGTAAGCGCGTATTGAATTGGTACTCGCATATCAGGTGAGCCAAGCTGCGCCATTACACTACGATCTTCAAATTCAACCATAGAATGAATAATACTCTCTTTATGTAGAACAACATCGATTTGCTCATAAGGGATACCAAAAAGCCAGTGTGCTTCAATTACTTCTAGTCCCTTATTCATCATTGTAGCAGAATCAATTGTAATTTTCGAACCCATTGACCAGTTTGGATGACGAAGTGCATCTTCTACGGTCACATGATGCAATTCATCTCTCGTTTTATCACGAAAACTTCCGCCTGAAGCCGTTATAATTAGTCGAGAGATTCTTTTTTCATTTTCCCCATTCAAGCATTGAAAAATAGCTGAATGTTCACTATCAACTGGAAGTAACGATACATTATGTTTTCGTGCTGCTTCCATTACAAGATGCCCTGCAGTTACTAACGTTTCTTTGTTTGCAATTCCAATTGTTTTTTTCGCCTCAATTGCACGGAGTGTCGGCAATAACCCTACGCTACCTACAACCGCATTTACTACAACTTCTGTATCTGGGTGTAATGCTACTTCTAATAAGCCTTCACTACCATATACGACCTTTGTATTACCAGAAACAGCTTGTAATTTTAAAACATCTTCCTCTCTTTGCACAGAGACAATTTGCGGAGAAAATTCTTGAATTACCTTTACTGCGTAGTCAACATTTTTCCCTACAGAAAAAGCAACGAGACGGAATTGGTCTGGGTGCGAGCGTAACACATCTAATGTTTGTGTACCGATTGATCCGCTTGCACCTAATAAACTAATGTTTTTCATGACTCCAACCCCTCGTTCATTTATTAATTATATTGTAATAAGAAGTATAGAATTGGTAACACAAATAACCAACTATCTGTTCGATCTAATATACCACCATGTCCAGGTAAAATTGTACCTGAATCCTTTACACCATAATGGCGTTTAAATGCAGATTGCACTAAATCACCAATTTGTCCAAAAATAGAAATGATAATCGTCAGAACGATTAAAATTCCTACATTCGCTTCAACCGGGAAGAACATATTGTAAACAAGTGCAACAACAATTCCACAAACAATACCGCCTAATGAACCTTCAATCGTTTTATTCGGACTAATTTCTGGCCACAATTTTCTTTTTCCAAATGCTTTTCCTATAAAATATGCCCCTGAATCAGTTGCCCATATGACAAATAATGCACAGAACACATATTTAATTCCTAATATTCTCGTTTCATTTAAATATAAGAATCCCATTCCAACATATGTCGTTGCCATAAGTAAAAATGAAGCATTGTCAAAAGTAAATGTATTCTTAGAAAGGACTGTATATGATAAAAGTAATAAAACAATCACAAATGTAATTTCTAATTTACCTAATCCAATCCATGTAAACAGCTCTGATGCACTACTCGGAACTAATATAATCCATAATAATACTGCAGCTAAAACTGTTGGTACCGAAATAAGCGTAAGCTTGTTCATACGAATTAATTCATATAAACCTATAGAAGCAAGTGCATACACTAAAACTGTAAAAGGCACGCCACCGTATATTACGATGGGAATGAATAGCGCGGCAGCAATCACTCCAGTAATAATTCTCTGTTTCACTACCAAACCCTCTCTTTCTACACGCCTCCGAATCTGCGCCCTCTATGCTGAAAGTCTGTAATCGCATTTAGCAAATGTTCCTCGGTAAAATCTGGCCAATACACATCTGTAAACCAAAATTCCGAATAAGCAATTTGCCATAACATGAAATTACTAATACGTAGCTCTCCGCTTGTACGGATTAACAACTCTGGATCAGGTAAAGAACTCGTCATTAAGTACGAAGAAATCATTTCTTCACTTACTTCTTCAGCACGAATTTTCCCTTCCTCACTATCTTTCATCATATGTTGCACAGCAGAAACGATTTCATCTCGACTTCCATAGTTTAACGCGAAATTAAGAATTAATCCCGTATTCTCTTTCGTATCTTCCATGGCCTTTTCCATCGCTCTGCGCGTATGCGTAGGAAGACGATCTTTTTGCCCTATTACTCGGACTTGTACGTTTTCTTCAATCAATTCTGGTAAAAATGTACCTAGAAATTCTTCAGGAAGCTTCATCAAATAATCTACTTCCTTTTTCGGTCTTTTCCAGTTCTCAGTCGAAAAAGCATAAAGAGTCAATACTTTCACACCAAGCTTACTTGCAAATTTTGTTATTTTCTTTACAACTTGCATGCCTTCATGGTGTCCAGCAATGCGAGGCATCGCTCTTCTCTTTGCCCATCTTCCATTGCCATCCATAATAATAGCAATATGTTCTGGGATATATCCTTTTTTCACTTCTTCAATGAGATGATCAAACGATGCGTCCTTTTTACTTTTAAAAAAAGGAAAGTTTTTAAACATCATTCATACCCTCCAGCAAGCAGACGTATGCCTAAAAGTGTAAAAAGACCCCCTTAAGAAGAGGGTCATATTTGCGAAGGTATCGCTATTACACTTCCATGATTTCTTTTTCTTTGTTTTTTGCGATTTCGTCAACTTTTGCAATATATTTATCTGTTTCTTTTTGGATATCTTCAGTATATCCTCTTAAATCATCTTCCGTAATCTCGCCAGCTTTTTCAAGCTTCTTAAGATCATCGTTACCGTCACGACGTACGTTACGAACCGCAACTTTTGCTTCTTCAGCATATTTTTTCACAACTTTTACAAGATCACGACGACGCTCTTCTGTTAATGCAGGGAATGCAATACGAATTACAGTTCCATCATTAGAAGGATTTAAGCCTAAATCTGCTTTTAAGATTGCTTTTTCAATATCACCGATAGAAGTTTTATCATAAGGTTGAATTACAAGTAAACGTGCTTCTGGAACTGTAATGTTCGCTAATTGCACAACAGGTGTTGGTGCACCATAGTAATCAACTTGTACCTTATCTAACACAGACGAGCTTGCACGACCTGCGCGAACTGTTGCTAATTCACGAGAGTAAGCAGCAACTGCTTTTTCCATTTTTTCATTTGAAGACTTTAATACTTGTTGTCCCATATTTATTTCCCCCTTACAACTGTTCCAATATTTTCGCCTAAAACGGCACGTTTAATGTTACCTTTTTCCATAACCGAGAATACAATTAATGGAATATCATTGTCCATACATAAAGAAGAAGCTGTTGAATCCATTACACCTAAACCTTCTTTTAATACGTCTAAGTAAGTAAGTGTTTCGTATTTCGTAGCTGTTGGGTCAAGAGATGGATCTGCATTATATACGCCATCTACGTTGTTTTTCGCCATTAAGATAACATCAGCTTCGATTTCCGCTGCACGTAATGCTGCCGTCGTATCTGTAGAGAAGTAAGGGTTACCTGTACCTGCTGCAAAGATAACAACACGTTTCTTCTCTAAGTGACGAATTGCTTTACGACGAATGTAAGGCTCTGCTACTTGACGCATTTCGATTGAAGTTTGAACACGAGTTTGAATTCCAATGTTCTCTAAGCTATCTTGAAGAGCTAATGAGTTCATAACTGTTGCTAACATACCCATGTAATCTGCTCCAGCACGATCCATTCCCATTTCACTTCCGATTTTTCCACGCCAAATGTTTCCGCCACCAACAACAACAGCAACTTCTACATCAAGTTCTGCAATTTCTTTCACTTGTTCCGCAACTGATTTTATAACAGATGGGTTAATTCCAAATCCTTGTTCGCCAGCTAACGCTTCTCCGCTTAGCTTTAATACGACACGATTATATTTCGGTTTACTCATAATGAACCTCCAATTGCTTACATCTTTATTTTAAAAAAGGGAACACAATGTGTTCCCTAATCTTTATTAGTTGCTACCTTTTACTTGGTTCATTACTTCTTCAGCAAAGTTGTCTTCGCGTTTTTCGATACCTTCACCAACAGCGTAGCGAACGAATCCTTTTAATGTTCCGCCTTTAGACTCAACGAACTGACGAACTTTCATATCAGGGTTTTTAACGAATGCTTGGTCAAGTAAGCAAATCTCTTCGAAGAATTTGCCTAGACGGCCTTCAACCATTTTTGCAACGATTTTTTCAGGCTTGCCTTCGTTTAAAGCTTGTTGTGTTAATACTTGACGCTCATGCTCAACTTCTTCAGCAGTTACAGCATCGCGGTCGATGTATTTTGGGTTAACTGCTGCGATGTGCATTGCTACATCTTTAGCAGCAGCTTCGTCAGTAGAACCTTCAAGAACTGTTAATACACCAATACGTCCACCCATGTGTAGGTAAGCGCCGAATGCATCAGCATCAGTTTTTGATACGATTTCGAAACGACGAAGTGTAAGTTTTTCACCAATTTTAGCGATTGCTTCGTTGATGTGCTCTTCTACTGTTTTGCCGCCTTCGATTGTTTGAGCCATAGCTTCTTCAATGTTAGCTGGTTTGTTAGCTAATAAGTGAGCAGCTAATTCTTTAATTAACGCTTGGAAACCTTCGTTTTTCGCAACGAAATCAGTCTCAGAGTTTAATTCTAAGATTAAACCTTCGTTACCGTTTGTTTCGATGAAAGTTAAACCTTCAGCAGCGATGCGGTCTGCTTTTTTAGCAGCTTTTGCAATACCTTTTTCACGTAAGAAGTCAATTGCTTTCTCCATGTCGCCATTAGTTTCAGTTAAAGCTTTTTTGCAGTCCATCATACCTGCGCCTGTTTTTTCACGAAGTTCTTTTACCATTTGTGCAGTGATTGCCATATTTTTCATCCTCCTAAAATATGTATTTATACCTTTTTAAAAAGGTGTTTATACCTTAAAAAAGGTGATAAAAGGCCGAACCCCTTATCACCTTTCCAAATTTGTTACGCAGTAACAGTTTCTTCACCTTGTTTTGCTTCAAGGATCGCGTCTGCCATTTTAGATGTAAGAAGTTTTACAGCACGAATTGCATCATCGTTTGCTGGGATAACGTGATCGATTTCGTCTGGATCACAGTTTGTATCAACGATACCGATGATTGGAATGTGTAATTTGCGTGCTTCAGCAACTGCAATACGCTCTTTACGAGGGTCTACTACGAATAATGCACTTGGAAGACCTTTCATATCTTTAATACCGCCTAAGAATTTCTCAAGACGCTCTAACTCTTTTTTAAGTTGAACAACTTCTTTCTTAGGAAGTACTTCGAAAGTACCATCTTCTTGCATTCTTTCGATGTCTTTAAGGCGCTTGATACGCTTTTGGATTGTTTGGAAGTTTGTTAAAGTTCCACCTAACCAACGTTGGTTAACGAAGTACATACCAGCACGAGTTGCTTCTTCTTTAATAGCTTCTTGTGCTTGTTTTTTAGTACCTACGAATAAGATGTCTCCACCTTCAGCAGCGATGTCACGCATCGTTCTGTAAGCTTCCTCAACTTTTTTCACAGTTTTTTGTAAGTCGATGATGTAGATACCGTTACGCTCTGTGAAAATGTAACGCTTCATTTTTGGGTTCCAACGACGAGTTTGATGTCCGAAATGAACACCAGCTTCAAGCAATTGCTTCATAGAAATTACTGACATAATTTAGTTCCTCCTAAATGGTTTTTGATATCCTCCGTTTACTTCATCTCTAAGCGAAACTACAAACGTAGCACCAACACTTAAATCAGTAAACGTGTGTACTTTGTACTGACACCACTGCTTACTATATCATACTGAAATATTACAATCAAGTCGAAAATGCGAACAATGTAAAACTTTCTTTTTTTTACGCTCAAATTCTAGTATTCCCAACCTTCACTTCCTTTAAGCAAGGAGGTGAAGGCTAATTAATAGTTTTCTAATGAACGTTGTCATGACGCCTTACGTAAGCAAAATCATTCTCTTAAAAAACAAAAAACTCTCCTCAACCGAGGAGAGTTTTTATATAAATTAGTTTGTTTTTAATTTAGCAAGTTCCTGTAGAAACTTGTCGTTTAGTACTTTAATGTATGTTCCTTTCATACCTAAAGAACGAGACTCAATAACACCAGCACTTTCTAATTTACGTAGTGCATTTACGATTACAGAACGAGTAATTCCTACGCGATCAGCAATTTTACTTGCAACAAGTAAACCTTCTGTTCCATTTAATTCTTCGAAGATATGCTCGATTGCTTCTAACTCACTGTAAGATAATGAGCTAATCGCCATTTGAACAACAGCTTTACTACGTGCTTCCTCTTCGATTTCTTCTGCTTTTTCACGTAAGATTTCCATACCTACTACAGTTGAACTGTATTCAGCAAGGATTAAATCATCGTCTAAGAACTCTTGACCAAGACGAGCTAACACTAATGTGCCTAGACGCTCACCGCCACCAACGATTGGTACGATTGTAGTTAAACCTTGACCGAATAATTCTCTATTTTCTACTGGGAATGCTGTGTAAGCACTGTTTACATCTAAGTTAGAAGATGTTTCTGTAATGTTGAATAAGCTTTGTGTGTATTCTTCCGGGAATTGACGCTCTGCAAGCATTTGTTTCATACGCTCATTCTCAATTTGTTGGTGAATTGCATAACCTAGTAATTTACCACGACGGCTTACTACGAATACGTTCGCTTCGATTACTTCACACATTGTGTCAGACATTTCTCTAAAGTTTACAGGCTTTCCTGCTGCGCTCTGTAATAACGCATTTAATTTTCTCGTTTTTGCTAATAATTCCATTTCAAAAGTTCCTCCTACATATTACTCACATATTTTTTCATCACTTGGAAACTAGGGCGAGTCACCTGATGACACAATTACAAAATAAACTGGCTCACATCTTTATTTTTAGCAATCGTTGCTAATTTCTCCTCAACGTATTGAGGTGTTATCGTTATTTTCTCTAACGTAATTTCAGATGCTTCAAACGATAAATCTTCAAGGAGCTTCTCCATAATCGTATGAAGTCTTCTTGCTCCAATATTATCTGTATCCTGATTAACTTGATAAGCAATCTCAGCAATCTTACGAATAGCTTCGTCTGAAAATTCAATTTCTATACCTTCAGTCGCTAATAAAGCCATATATTGTTTAATTAACGCATTGTCAGGCTCGATTAATATTTTAACAAAATCATCTGTCGATAATTTTGTTAATTCTACTCGAATCGGAAATCTCCCTTGCAGTTCCGGAATTAAATCCGACGGTTTAGACATATGAAACGCTCCAGCTGCAACGAATAAAATATAATCCGTTTTTACTGATCCGTATTTTGTCGCGACATTTGACCCTTCTACAATCGGCAGAATGTCACGTTGCACACCTTCACGTGATACATCTACGCTATTCGACTGCTTACCAGCAATTTTGTCAATTTCATCGATAAAAATAATCCCGAGCTGTTCAGCACGATAAACAGCCTCTTGTGTAACTTCATCCATATCAATTAAGCGCTGTGCTTCCTCATTTGTCAAGAGTTTTCTTGCTTCTTTTACAGAAAGTTTACGTTTTTTTGTTTTTTTCGGCATAAAACTTCCTAATGCATCTTGGAAATTCATTCCCATTTGTTCCATACCAGTTCCTTGTAACATATCGAACATAGAAGACTGTTGCTCAGTCACTTCAATCGATACAATTTCATCTTCAAGAAGTCCTGCAGCAAGCTTTCTTTCCACGTCTTGACGTTTCTTTTCGATTTCAACATCTTCCTGTACATCAGATGTTTGATTCGAATTTTGAGCACCGCCAAATAGCATTTCTAATGGGTTTTTAAATCCAGATTGTTTCTCCGGACTTGGCACTAAAATTTCAACAAGACGTTGGTTCGCTTGTTCTTCTGCTTTGTCTTGCACTTTAATTACCATTTCTTCTTTCACGATACGAACTGACGTTTCCACAAGGTCACGTACCATCGATTCTACATCTCTACCTACATATCCAACTTCTGTAAATTTCGTAGCTTCAACCTTAATAAAAGGTGCTCCAACGAGTTTCGCCATTCGTCGTGCTACCTCTGTTTTACCAACACCTGTCGGTCCAATCATTAAAATATTTTTAGGCGCAATTTCATCACGTAGATTTTCAGCTAATTTACTTCGACGATATCGATTTCTTAAAGCTACAGCAACCGCTTTCTTCGCATCTTTTTGACCGATAATGTATTGATCTAATTTTTCCACAATTTGACGCGGAGTAAAATGTAAATGCATATAAAATGCCTCCCTTACGATTCTACAATTCTTCCACAATTATATTGTGGTTCGTATAAACACAAATATCGCCAGCAATGTCTAAACTCGCTTTCGCAATTTCCTTCGCTGTTAAATGTTCACTTGCATATTGCTTTAAAGCACGACCTGCAGAAAGCGCATAATTCCCGCCAGATCCAATTGCTAAAATACCATCATCCGGTTCAATCACTTCTCCTGTACCTGAAACAAGAAGCATAGTTGTTTTATCCATGACAATGAGCATCGCTTCTAGCTGACGTAACATTTTGTCGCCACGCCATTGTTTTGCCATCTCAACTGCAGCACGCTGCAAATTGCCATTGTACTCTTCTAATTTCCCTTCAAACATTTCAAAAAGAGTAAATGCATCTGCAACTGAACCTGCAAAACCAGCTAAAACTTTCCCTTGGAAAAGTTTACGAACTTTGCGAGCTGTATGCTTCATTACAACAGCATTTCCCATCGTCACCTGACCATCTCCAGCCATTGCACATTCTCCATTATGATGAACTGCAAATATCGTTGTAGCGTGGAAATTTCCCATAGAAAAAACTCCTTTATATGTTTTTATAGCTCTTAAAGCAATTTATGCCCGTGGGTGATGCTTCATGTAAACAGAACGCAATCTTTCTTTAGAGACATGCGTATAAATTTGTGTCGTAGACAAATTTTCATGACCTAACAGCTCCTGTACAGTACGTAAATCTGCTCCTTCATCCAACATATGTGTAGCAAATGTATGCCTTAACATATGGGGACTTATCCGCATTGTAAGCGAAGCCTTCTTAATGAGCTCGTTTAAAACATAACGTACACCCCGATCTGTTAACGGCGTACCCTTCGCATTTAAAAATACCATATGAGAATGTTCTTCAGTCTTTTGAACTAACTGTTTTCTCCCGTTCTCGATATAAGTAATTAAAGCATCTTGTGCATAGCTTCCGAACGGAATATATCTTTGTTTTTTCCCTTTTCCCATCACTAAAATTGTTCCTACCGCAAAGTCAATATCAGTAAGCTGTAGGTTAACGCATTCACTTACACGAATCCCAGTTGCATACATTAGCTCTAACAAAGCTTGATTCCTTTGACCTAGTGGCGTCTCTGTATCAGAAACTTCAAATAATTCCTCTAACTCTTCAGCATATAAAAACTTTGGGATGGACAATTCTTTCTTGGGGAGTGACGCAAGTGCAAACGGATTATCTTTTTGATAACCTTCACGCATCAAAAAACGATATAAACTTCGTAAGCTTGATACTTTTCTTGCGACAGATTTACGGGCTAACTTTTCATCGTGCAACGTCGTCAAGTATAAACGAACATCCGCGTATGTAACATCTAAAAAAGAGGATATGCCTTCTCGCTCCATAAATTGCACAAAATGTTCTAAATCATTTTGATAACTTGCAATTGTATATTTTGAATAATTTCTTTCAATTTGTAAATATCCTACGAATAATTGTAACAATTTCTTCACATTCACATAACTCACCTCAATAAAGGCTACTAAATCGTATCACAACTCAGTAGCCTTTGCAAGAAATTTAACTAAATATTTACAAAATTTTGAATTGTTTCTAAAGCGCGTGTAGCATACGCTTCATTTCGCTCTTGTTTCCTTTTAATTTTCTTCTCTAACGGTGCAAATAGACCGAAGTTTGCATTCATTGGTTGGAAGTTTTTCGCATTAGTCGCTGTAATATAATTTGCCATACTTCCCATTGCCGTTACAGATGGTAGTACAACTGGCTCTTCACCTTTTACAAGTCGAGCAGCGTTAATACCTGCCAATAATCCTGATGCTGCTGATTCAACATATCCCTCTACTCCAGTCATTTGACCGGCGAAGAATAAATCATCGCGTTGTTTATATTGATATGTTGGACGAAGTAAGTTAGGCGAATTAATAAACGTATTACGATGCATTACACCATAACGTACAATTTCTGCGTTTTCTAATCCGGGAATTAGCTGTAAAACTTCTTTTTGTGGCCCCCACTTTAAATGTGTTTGGAATCCTACAATATTGTATAACGTTCCTGCTGCATCATCTTGACGTAGCTGAACAACTGCATATGGTGTTTTTCCTGTTTTCGGATCTTCTAATCCAACAGGTTTCATCGGTCCAAATACTAACGTCTGTCTTCCTCTACTTGCCATAACTTCTACTGGCATACAACCTTCAAAGAAAATTTCTTTTTCAAATTCTTTTAAAGGCACTGTCTCAGCAGCAATTAACGCTTCATAAAAGCGATCAAACTCTTCTTCTGTCATTGGACAGTTTAAATATGCAGCTTCACCTTTATCATAACGAGATTTTAAATATACTTTATTCATATCAATGCTGTCTTTCTCAACAATTGGTGCTGCAGCATCATAGAAATAAAAATAATCTTCACCTGTTAATTCTTTTAATTGTGCAGCAAGATCAGGAGACGTAAGTGGACCTGTCGCGATAACAGTAGGTCCTTCTGGAATTTCAGTGATTTCTTCATTCATCACAGTTACGTTTGGATGATTTTTCACATACTCAGTTACCTTCGCCGCAAATTCATGACGATCTACAGCTAAAGCTCCTCCTGCTGGTACAGAGCACTCATCAGCTGCACGAATAATAACAGAGTCCATTAGGCGCATCTCTTCTTTAATAACACCAACAGCATTTGTTAATGTGTTTGCGCGAAGCGAGTTACTGCATACTAGCTCTGCAAATTTATCTGTGTGATGAGCTGGCGTTTGCCTTACTGGTCTCATTTCATATAATCTTACTTGGACACCACGTTTTGCAATTTGGTAAGCTGCTTCGCTTCCTGCAAGCCCTGCGCCAATGACGTTTACTACTTGTGTTGTCATATATATCTCACCTTTCCTTTTCTTCCCGAAAAAAATGTGAGCAGTTACGCTCACATTTGTTGTTCTTCTTCATAATCACACGAAATACATTGTACTTGCACGCCTTTTTTCAACTTCTTCTCTACAAGCATACCTTCGCACTTCGGACATTTACGGCCAATCGGCTTATCCCAAGATACAAAGTCACACTCTGGATACGTACCGCATCCATAGAAAAGACGTTTCTTTTTATTACTTCGACGTTCAATAATTTGTCCTTTATCACACTTCGGACAAGTCACACCGATTTCTTTCACAATCGGCTTTGTATTACGACAATCAGGGAAATTCGAACATGCCATAAACTTCCCGTATTTACCCATTTTAAAGACCATTGGGTGCTCACATAATTCACAGTCTTCCCCAGCTGGTTCATCTTTAATTTCCACTTCACGCATTTCTTTTTCCGCTTTCTCTAAGCGCGGTTCAAATCCTACGTAGAAATCATCAACAATTTTCACCCAATTCGCATTTCCTTCTTCTACTTCATCAAGGCTTTGCTCCATATTGGCAGTAAATTCAATGTTAATAATTTCCGGGAAAAACTCTAAAATAAGTTCGATTACTATTCCACCAAGTTCAGTCGGAACGAAGCGTTTATTATCTAAACCAACGTATCCACGTTTTTGAATCGTTTCAAGTGTCGGTACATATGTAGATGGTCTCCCAATTCCAAGTTCCTCAAGTGTTCTTACTAGACGAGCCTCTGTATAACGTGGCGGAGGTTGTGTGTAATGTTGCTTCGGTTCTATATCTTTTGAAAATACAGTTTCCCCTACTTCTAAAGGTGGCAACATTTTATCTTTTTCTTCCGCACCATCATCTTTCGACTCTACATACACTTTCATAAATCCTGGGAACTTTACAACCGATCCACTTGCACGGAACTGAACATTGTTATTAATGAGTCTCGCTGTAACAGTATCCATTATAGCAGATGCCATTTGACTTGCAACAAATCGCTCCCAAATCAGTTTATACAAACGTAGTTGATCACGACCTAAGAAACTTTTTAGTTCCTCTGGCTTTCTCATTACCGAAGTAGGACGAATCGCCTCATGCGCATCTTGTGCATTCGACTTTTTCGTTTCTTTCTTCTTCTCTGTCCCTATGTATTCCGCACCGAACGACTCTGTAATATAAGTACGAGCCTCTGTTTGAGCTGTTTCTGAGATCCTTGTTGAATCGGTTCTCATATACGTAATAAGACCTACAGTCCCTTGCTTTCCAAGATCTATCCCTTCATACAATTGCTGCGCAAGCATCATTGTTTTCTTTGCTCGCATATTTAATTTACGTGCAGCTTCTTGTTGCAAGGAAGATGTTGTAAACGGTAATGCCGGATTACGCTTTCGCTCTTTTCGCGTTACATTTTCAACCGAAAACGCATTATCTTTCATCTTTTCGATTATTTCGTTCACTTGTTCTTCGTTCGTTAATTGAACTTTTTCACCATCTACACCGTAAAAGCTTGCTTCAAATGTGTCTTTACCTTTCACAAATTCTGTTTTAATTGTCCAGAATTCTTCAGGTTCAAAGTTTTGAATTTCTGTTTCACGTTCGATAATTAGACGAACTGCTACAGATTGTACGCGTCCTGCACTTAATCCCTTTTTTACTTTCTTCCATAATAAAGGACTAATATTGTAACCAACAAGACGATCGAGTATACGCCTTGCTTGTTGCGCATCTACTAAATCCATATTAATTGCCCGAGGATGTTTAAATGATTCTTTTATTGCATCTTTTGTAATCTCATTAAATACCACTCGGCAATCTGATTCAACGTCCACATTTAACGTATTCGCTAAATGCCAAGCAATTGCTTCCCCTTCGCGGTCTGGATCGGCCGCGAGATAGACTTTCTTTGCTTTTTTTGCCGCTGATTTTAAATCTTTTAAAACGGGACCTTTACCACGAATGGTAATATACTTCGGGGTGAAGTTATTCTTTACTTCTATCCCCATTTGGCTTTTAGGTAAATCGCGAACATGTCCCATGGACGCAACGACTTTGTATTTTTTCCCTAAATATTTCTCAATGGTCTTCGCCTTAGAAGGCGACTCCACGATTACGAGGTAATCTGACATGCTAGTGCCTCCTTAAGAGGTGGATTCAAGTCTTCATCAATCTTATTGATTTCTCTTGTTTTTGTCAATCAAGAATGAATATACCATACAGTGACAATCTACCATTTGTCAATAATTGTTTAATAAAAACATAAAAATATAAGGTTAATTTATAATTTCCTCCAGGATATCCTCTGCATTTCGTACTAATTTTGCACCTTGTTGAATAAGATAATTCGTTCCTGATGCACTATCTATAAATATTGGTCCAGGAAGGGCAAATACCTCTCTATTTTGCTCTAATGCGAGGTCTGCAGTAATAAGTGATCCACTTCTCGATTTTGCTTCTACAACTAAAACCCCTTTACTTATTCCACTAATAATTCGATTTCTTTTTGGAAAATACCATTTTTTCGGTGCATAATGCGGAGGATACTCTGTCAATAACAATATATAGTCTTTCCACGTGTCATATAAACGTCTATTCTCTTTCGGATACATATAAGATAATCCATGTCCTAAGATAGCAATAGTCGGGCAATGCTTACTTACTGTAACTTCGTGAGCGATTGTATCTATCCCTCTTGCAAACCCACTAACAATAAGCCATTCCTTTTCAAGTAAAGGGTGTAAAATAAATTTCATACTCTTCTTTCCGTATAAAGACGGATCTCTCGTCCCAACAATCGCTAATTTATTTACTTTACTAAGAAAATCCTTCTCCCCTTTTCCATATAAAACAAAAGGGGGATCTTGTATTTCTCGCAATAATTTTGGATAATCCTCATCCCATATAGTCATATAAAATATTCGATTTTTTTCTAAATAGGAGATATATCGCTGGAGACTTGCATTCTGAAGATTTTTTCGAGGATATTCCAGCGTAATATTCAAATTGCTTTGCACTAAAAGTGTACATCCCATTCAATTCCGGATCAACATATAGTATCCTCTCCATCACTTTCCAATGATCCGCCAACACGTAATGTAGGTGCAATAATCGTTCTCTTTTCATCTTAATTCTCCTTACCCATAATTTTTATTATGTAAACAGGAAAAGTATAAAAAGACACCCTCAAACAAGAAGGTGTCTTTCAAAAAGATTAATAGTTTTTACAAGTTTCAAATAATCCCTTTTCTTTTAAAACAGAGATTAATGTTTCACCCATAACAGCTGGCGTTTCAGCTACTTTAATACCACAAGCTTCCATTGTTTTAATCTTTTCCGCAGCAGTTCCTTTACCGCCAGAAATGATTGCACCGGCATGGCCCATACGTTTGCCTTCAGGCGCAGTTTGGCCACCAATGAAGCCGACAACTGGTTTTGTCATATTAGCTTGTACCCACTCAGCTGCTTCTTCTTCTGCCGTACCGCCGATTTCACCAATCATAATTACAGCATGTGTTTCTTCATCTTCATTAAATGCTTTTAACGCATCAATAAAGTCTGTACCGTTAACAGGGTCCCCACCGATACCTACAGCAGTAGATTGGCCAATACCTTCTTGTGTTAACTGATGTACAGCTTCATACGTTAATGTACCAGAGCGAGATACGATACCCACATGACCTTTTTTATGAATGTATCCTGGCATAATACCAATTTTACATTCATCAGGTGTAATGACACCAGGACAGTTTGGTCCAAGTAAACGTGTATGTTTACCTGCCATATATCTCTTTACATTTACCATATCTAATACAGGGATTCCTTCAGTAATACATACTACTAAATCAATCTTTGCATCAACTGCTTCCATAATTGCATCAGCCGCAAAAGCGGGTGGAACGTATACAACTGAAGCATTTGCGCCTGTTGCTTTCACTGCATCTTCTACAGTATCAAATACTGGTACACCTTCAATATCAGTGCCACCTTTACCTGGCGTTACACCACCGACAATTTTCGTACCGTATTCAATCATTTGTTTTGTGTGGAATAATCCTTGAGAACCTGTAATACCTTGAACAATAACTTTTGTATCTTTATTAACTAATACGCTCATTTTTCTCCCCCGCTTTCTATTAGCCCACTAGTGAAACAATTTTTTGTGCACCGTCTGCCATAGATTCTGCTGCAACAATATTTAAGCCAGACTCATTTAAAATCTTCTTACCTAACTCTACGTTTGTACCTTCAAGACGTACAACTAAAGGTAACTCAAGACCTACTTGCTTCGTTGCTTCAATAACACCTTCTGCAATAACATCACACTTCATAATGCCACCAAAAATGTTAACGAAGATACCTTTTACATTTTTGTCAGAAAGGATAATTTTGAATGCTTCTGTAACTTTTTCAGCTGTTGCGCCGCCACCAACATCTAAGAAGTTAGCTGGGTCACCATGGTAATGTTTAATGATATCCATTGTAGCCATTGCTAAACCTGCACCATTAACCATACAACCGATATTTCCATCTAAAGGAATGTAGTTTAAGTCATATTTAGAAGCTTCAATTTCTTTTGAATCTTCTTCATCAAGATCACGAAGTTCTAAAATGTCTTTATGGCGATATAACGCATTAGAATCGAAGTTTAATTTCGCATCTAAAGCCATAACTTTACCGTCACCTGTTGTAACAAGTGGATTAATCTCAGCGATAGAGCAATCTTTTTCGATAAACGCACTATATAAGCCCATCATAAACTTCACAGCTTGTCCTACCAGCTCTTTTGGAATATTGATGTTAAACGCGATTCGACGTGCTTGGAAACCTTGTAAACCTACTGCTGGATCAATATATTCTTTAAAGATTTTTTCAGGTGTTTTTTCTGCTACTTCTTCAATTTCTGTTCCACCTTCTTCAGATGCCATTAAAACAACTTGAGAAGTTGCACGATCTAACACAAGACCTACATAATATTCTTTTTTAATATCGCAACCTTCTTCGATAAGTAAGCGTTTTACTTCCTTACCTTCAGGACCTGTTTGATGCGTCACAAGTGTAGTTCCTAAAATGCTTTCTGCATATGTACGAACTTCTTCTAAATTTTTCGCAACTTTTACTCCGCCAGCTTTGCCGCGTCCACCAGCGTGAATTTGCGCTTTAACTACACATACTTCTGTTCCTAATTCTTTAGCTGCTTCTACAGCTTCTTCTACTGTAAATGCAACCTTCCCGTTCGGAACGCTAACCCCATAGCTTCTAAGGACTGCCTTACCTTGGTACTCATGGATATTCATGGTCCCATCCTCCCCTGTTTTCCTGTTTTACTCGAAAAGTTTTTTAATGTTTAAAAAACATCACATTGCCATTGTATAAGATGATTGGCACGCTGTCTACAATAAAGTGTCAGAAAACTGAAATCGCTTTATTCTTTTTTGAAAATAATAATGTTCATATACCAAAATAAAAAAATAAGCTGTATATTCACAGCTTATTTTTAAATCATATCTTTAATTGGCGCAAATGATTTCCGATGTTCCTCTAACACTCCATGTGATTCAATCGCTTCTAAATGCTGTTTCGTCCCATATCCCATATGTTGTTCAAATCCATATGCAGGATACTTTTTACCTAACTCTTTCATCATACGATCTCTTGTCACTTTCGCAATAATAGATGCAGCTGAAATAGATATACTTTTCGCATCACCTTTAATGATTGATGTTTGTGGAATTGATGTAGGCAACTTCATCGCATCGATTAATAAATATTCTGGTGTACATGATAAATTGGCAACTGCATCTAACATCGCTTGCTTTGTTGCTTGATAAATATTGATTTCATCAATAATTTGTGGTGATACAATTCCAACTCCAATTGCAACCGCATGCTCTTTAATTTCATCATAAAAACGCTCTCGTTTCGCTTCACTCAACTTTTTCGAGTCATTTAACCCTGGAATATAAAACTCTTCCGGAAGGACAACAGCAGCTGTCACAACAGGTCCAGCTAACGGTCCTCGTCCCACTTCATCAATGCCCGCAATATACGTGATTCCTTTTTCACGCAAAGCATGTTCATACTTAGACATTTCTAGAAATTTCTCTTTTTCCTTGTGTGCTAACTCTTTTTGTTTATACCACTTCAAAATTAATTTTTGAACACCTTTTCTCTCGTCTTTCACTAACATTTGAAAACGTTCATCTTCTTCATTTATAATTTCTTTTAGCAAACATTCGGCTTCTTGTATAGTCATTTTTTGCATCTATCTATACTCCTTTTTAAACGTATCCAAAAAGAAAAGACGCACATACGCACGTCTTATACTTCTTCTACTTTCTCCACATCTTCTACCTGCTCTGCAAACTCTTCTGGTGTTTCAAACGTCATTTTCCCAAGTTTACCACCACGAAGCTCACGAAGTATAAGTTCAGATGTTTTATCATAGTCAATCATGCCGCCGCCCATTAGGCAACCTCTGTTTTTTCCGATTGCATCAAATAACTCCACAATATCTTCTGGAATGTCATTTAAATTATATCGCTCTTTTAATCGTTCTGGATAATGTTTCTCCATAAAACGTAATGCATAAACAGCTACATCTTGTAGATTTAAAATAGAGTCTTTAATTGCACCAGTCGTAGCTAGACGTAAACCAACTAATTGATCTTCAAATTTAGGCCACAAAATACCTGGTGTATCAAGTAACTCCATTTCTTTTCCAACTTTAATCCACTGCTGAGCCGTAGTTACTCCAGGACGATCTCCTGTTTTCGCGATATTTTTCTTCGCTAATTTATTAATCAAAGTAGATTTACCAACATTTGGAATACCTACGATTAAAGCACGAATCGCTCTCGGTCTAATACCTTTAGCAACCATTTTATCGAATTTTTCTTTAACAAGGATTTTACAAGCTGCTGCAATTTCTTTCATACCTTGTCCAGCTTGTGCATTAATTGAAATTGCCTTATGGCCCTTTTCTTTAAAATATGCGATCCATTGTTTCGTTAAACGATCATCTGCCATATCCGCCTTATTTAAAACAACCAACCTCGGTTTATGTGTAATAATTTCATCAATCATCGGATTTCGAGAAGATAAAGGTAATCGAGCATCTACAAGCTCAATTACAACATCGATTAACTTTAATTTTTCTGTTACTTGGCGTCTAGCCTTTGCCATATGTCCTGGGAACCATTGAATTGCCATGTTGCCACCTTCTTTTTCTGTTATTTCACAATACGTGCATCTTTTAATGGCCAATATAACATATTTGCATTACCAATTACTTGGTCCACTGAAATTGTACCAATCGTCCGGCTATCTTTACTAAAACGGCGATTATCACCTAAAACAAATAATTGACCTTCTGGAACAGTTTTCTTTCCAGTCATTTCTTCAAGAGTAAAATCATATGTAAGCGGTCCGTCAGAAATTTGTTTTTTCTGTTTGTCTAAGTACGGCTCCTCATAAGCTTTTCCATTAACGTATAGTTTATCATTACGATATTCGATTTCATCGCCTGGTAGGCCGATAATACGCTTAATATAATCTTTTTCTTCCGTCGCCCGAAATACAATAATATCAAAGCGCTTCGGATCACCTATGTGATAACCTATTTTATTAACAATCATTCGATCACGGTCATGTAAAGTTGGTGACATCGATACACCATCTACGAGAATTGGCGCAAAGAAAAACTGCCTAATAACGCCCGCTAATACAATAGCAATCAAAATTGCTTTGATCCATTCCCAAAGTGAACTCTTTTCTTTCTTCATGCATTTCCCCTCCACAGTTATGTAAGCTGCTCGTATTATATCAAAATTTTATATAGATTGGAAAAAGGGAGCTTGTGTATTTACAAGCTCCCATACATGTCTTATCGAATTTCTTTAATACGTGCTTTTTTACCGCGAAGGTTACGTAAGTAGTATAACTTAGCACGACGTACTTTACCACGGCGAAGTACTTCGATGTTCGCGATTCTTGGCGTGTGAACTGGGAATGTACGCTCAACACCTACGCCGTAAGAAATCTTACGAACTGTGAATGTTTCACTGATTCCGCCACCACGACGTTTGATTACAACACCTTCGAAAAGCTGAATTCTTTCACGAGTTCCCTCAACTACTTTTACGTGTACACGTAAAGTGTCTCCAGGACGGAATGAAGGAAGGTCAGTTTTTAATTGGCCTTTTGTAATTTCTGCGATTAATTGTTGCATATTAAATTCTCTCCTTTAAACAGATGCTCTTATAAAGTCTTAATAAATTACAGCGGAACATCGTTAATACGGCTACTGATTTCAGTAGCACAAATGTTATAATAGCATATTGCTAGGACTGTTGCAATAGAAAATATATCAAGCCCTTATTGGTCTTTTTTAATTTGCTCCAGCCATTTCTCTTCCTGCTTAGATAATTCTCGCTCTTCTAGTAAATCTGGTCTACGCGTATACGTACGACGCAAGGATTCTTTATGGCGCCATTCATCAATGTTTTTATGATTTCCTGACATTAATACATCCGGTACCTTCATACCACGAAAATCAGCAGGACGTGTATAGTGTGGGTGTTCTAACAAACCTGTGCTAAAAGAGTCTTCCACTTGTGACGTTTGATTCCCTAGTACTCCTGGCAGGAGACGTACAACACTATCAGTAATTACCATTGAGGCTAGTTCTCCACCCGTCAATACGTAATCACCAATAGAAATCTCATCTGTTACAAGATGTTCACGAATTCGTTCATCGTACCCTTCATAATGGCCACATACAAAAATAACATGCTCTTCTTCAGCAAGCTCTTCTGCCTTCCTCTGCGTAAAACGCTCTCCTTGTGGACACATTAAGACGATTCTCGGTTTACGGTCTGTTTCCTTCGTTAACTCTTCCACCGCATCAAAGATAGGCTGAGGGGTTAATACCATCCCAGCGCCCCCACCATACGGATAATCATCTACACTATTATGCTTGCTAGTTGTATAATCACGGAAATTGACAACACGAAGCTCTACCGCTTCTTTTTCTTGTGCTTTCTTTAAAATTGAAGACCCAAACACACCCGTAAACATATCTGGAAACAATGTTAAAATGTCAATTTTCATTATAGCAACCCTTCCATTACATGAATGGTTACTAATTTATTCTCAATGTTAACTTGAAGCACAACGTCATCAATATAAGGAATTAAAAGATCTTGACCCTTTGGACGTTTAATCACCCATACATCATTCGCACCAGGAGATAAGATCTCTTTGATCGTTCCTAACGCTTCTCCTTCTTCCGTTACAACACTGCAACCAATAATTTCATGATAGTAGTATTCACCTTCAGCTAGTTCGCCTAACTGCTCTTCTGGTACTTTTATTAAAGAACCTTTCAACTTCTCTACTTCATCTACATTGTTGTATCCTTCAAGTGTTAATAAATCAAATGTCTTATGTTGACGATGAGAAGTTACCTTCACTGGAAGATAGTCTGTACCTTTCTCATTACATATGTATAACGTGTTTCCTACTTTATATCGCTCTTCCGGAAAATCAGTACGAGAAATTACACGAATTTCTCCTCTTACGCCATGAGTATTTACAATTTTCCCTACGTTAAACCATTTTGTCATAAATAGTATGTCACCCCTGGTTTCTATATAAATTAAGCATCTCCATTTCATATCTGGAACATGCAACTTCTCTTTAAATGTTAAAAAAGGGAGAGGAATTAACTCCTCGCCCTTTTTACGTTTATTGAATTTCCAGTGTTACTTTTTCATCATTATGATGTCCCACTGAATACAAGAGCATTCGAATTGCTTTCGCAACCTTCCCTTGCTTTCCAATGACTTTTCCAACATCCTCAGGATGTACAGTTAATCGATACTTTATCTCTCCGTTGCAAAGTTCCTGTGTAACTTTTACATCTTCAGGATGATCGACAAGAGGCTTGACAATCGTCTCGACTAACTTCTTCATAGTCATTGCCTCAATTACTTACCTTGTTTAGATAAGTGGAATTTCTCCATGATACCTTGGTTAGAGAATAGGTTACGAACTGTATCAGATGGTTTAGCACCGTTTCCTAACCATTTTAATGCTGCTTCTTCGTTGATCTTAACTTCAGCTGGTTGAGCAACCGGATTGTAAGTACCGATTTCCTCAATGAAACGTCCGTCACGAGGAGAACGAGAATCTGCAACAACTACACGATAGAAAGGAGTTTTTTTAGCTCCCATACGTTTTAAACGAATTTTAACTGCCATTTATAAAGCACCTCCGAATTTATTTCACACAGATAATTATATTAGCAAAAAGACTATTGCTTTGTAAAGTATTTTTTCTTAACAGAGCCATCTTTTTTTCCTTACATGAATGGAAACTTCAATCCACCTAGTCCTTTTTTCTTACCTTTTTGCATTCCAGTCATCGACTTCATCATTTTTTTCATATCATCAAACTGCTTGATTAGACGATTAATTTCTTGTACGGTTGTACCGCTACCTTTGGCAATGCGTTTTTTACGACTAGCATTGATTATTTCCGGTTGTTCTCGCTCTAATTTAGTCATAGAACGAATAATTGCCTCAATATGCCCAATTTGTTTTTCATCAACTTGTGCATTTTTCAGCCCTTTAATTTTATTTGCACCAGGAAGCATTCCTAACAATTCGTCAAGCGGTCCAAGTTGACGCACTTGTCCAAGTTGTTCTAGGAAATCGTCAAGCGTAAACGAAAGCGTACGCATTTTTTGCTCAAGTTCTTTTGCTTTCTCTTCATCAACTGTAGCTTGCGCTTTTTCAATTAATGTTAAGACGTCACCCATCCCTAAAATACGGGATGCCATACGTTCTGGATGGAACGCTTCAATCGCATCTAGCTTTTCACCCATACCAGCAAATTTAATTGGTGTGTTTGTTACAGCCTTAATAGATAATGCCGCACCACCGCGCGTGTCACCATCTAATTTCGTTAATACAACACCTGTTAAACCTAACTGCTCATGGAAACTTTGTGCTACATTTACCGCGTCTTGTCCTGTCATCGCATCGACAACAAGGAAAATTTCATCCGGTTTCGCAACTTCTTTCACTTTCGCTAATTCATCCATTAGTTCTTCATCAATATGCAGGCGACCCGCTGTATCAATTAAAACGTAATCGTGATGATCTTCTTTTGCTTTTGCAATCGCTTGTTTCGCAATTTCAACTGGACTTACTTGATCTCCTAAAGAGAAAACAGGCATGTCCAATTGCTTCCCTAATGTTTCAAGCTGTTTAATCGCTGCTGGACGGTAAATATCTGCTGCAACAAGCATCGGTTTACGATTATACTTTTTACGAAGTAAATTCGCAAGCTTACCTGTTGTCGTTGTTTTACCCGCACCTTGCAGACCAACCATCATAATAACAGTCGGTGGCTTATTAGCAACAGCAATTTTGCTTTGCTCTCCGCCCATCAGTTCTGTAAGTTCTTCCTGTACGATTTTAATTACTTGTTGTCCAGGTGTCAAACTTTTCATTACATCTTGTCCGACAGCACGCTCAGACACACGCTTTATAAAATCTTTTACTACTTTAAAGTTAACATCTGCTTCTAAAAGAGCTAGACGAACTTCTCTCATCATTTCTTTCACATCGGCTTCAGAAACTTTTCCTTTGCCGCGGATTTTTTGCATTGTCTGTTGAAGTCGGTCGGCTAATCCTTCAAATGCCATATTGCCGCCCTCCTAATCTAATTTTTCGATAGCTTCAACAACTTGTTTCATTTCTTCATTCACATGCTCTTCTTCGCTGATTAGCTGTTTTAGCTTTGCAACAAGTCGCTGTCGCTCTTGAAACTTTTGAAGTAATACTAATTTTTCTTCATATTCTTCAAGCATCGCTTCAGTCCGTTTAATGTTATCATACACGGCTTGGCGGCTTACATCAAATTCTTCCGCAATTTCACCAAGAGATAAATCATCTAGATAATAAAGCGACATATAACTTCTTTGTTTTTGCGTTAACAACGATTGATAAAAATCAAATAAATAGTTCATTCTCGTTGTTTTCTCGAGCATGTTGGATCATCCTTTGTTAAGTGATTTCCCTTTACATGAATTAGTTTACATGGAGTATAAAAGAGTGTCAAGTTTTTTTCTTAACATCACATATTTTTTATAGAAAAAGAAGCGGAAATACCGCTTCTTTCACTTACACTTCTTCAGTTTCTACCAAGTTCGCGAATAAGCCATACACATATTGTTCTGGATCAAATTGCTGCAGATCATCCATTTGCTCTCCTAGTCCAACAAACTTCACCGGTACATCCATTTCGTTACGAATTGCTAATACGATACCACCTTTAGCAGTTCCGTCTAACTTCGTTAAAACAATACCAGTAACATTCGTTGCTTCACGGAATGTTTTTGCTTGACTTAATCCATTTTGTCCTGTTGTTGCATCAATAACAAGTAATACTTCATGAGGAGCTCCTGGTACTTCACGCTCAATTACACGCTTCACTTTCTCTAACTCTTTCATTAAGTTGACTTTGTTTTGCAGGCGTCCTGCTGTATCACATAGCAATACATCCACTTTACGAGCCTTCGCTGCCTGTACAGCATCGTACATAACAGCCGCCGGGTCAGACCCTGATCCTTGTTTAATTACTTCTACACCAACACGATCGCCCCATACTTCTAATTGTTCAATCGCTCCAGCACGGAATGTATCTCCTGCCGCCAATAGGACAGACTTTCCTTCCGATTTAAATTTATGTGCAAGCTTACCAATTGTCGTCGTTTTTCCTACACCATTAACACCAACAAATAAAACAACTGTTAATTGATCCTCTTGTATATTAACTTCATTCCTAAAGTCGCTATCACCTTTGTAAATTCCCACTAACTTCTCAGAAATCACAGCCTGTACTTCTTTTGGATCTTGAATGTTACGACGTTGCACTTCTTCTTTCAACTGATCAATTAATTCCATTACTGTCGAGACTCCAACATCTGCACTAATTAAAATTTCTTCTAATTCCTCAAAGAAGTCTTCGTCTATTTTACGATAACGATACACTAAATCATTTACTTTATCAGCAAATGAATTTCTTGTTTTTTCCAATCCTTGTTTAAACTTCTCTGTTACTGTATCCGTTTGTTTTGAAATTTTTTCTTTTAATTTTTTAAAAAAGCTCATACTTCCCATCCTTCCTATTTACTTGCTACAAGTTCTTCGCCATCACCTAAACGAACAGAAACAAGCTTAGATACCCCTGATTCTTGCATTGTTACACCGTACAATACATCAGACTCTTCCATTGTACCTTTTCGGTGTGTAATTACAATAAACTGCGTTTCATCACTAAATTTCTTTAAATACTGCGCAAAACGAGCAACATTAGCCTCATCAAGAGCCGCTTCTACTTCATCTAGCACACAGAATGGGACTGGGCGTACTTTTAAAATACCAAATAAGAGCGCAATTGCCGTCAAAGCACGCTCTCCACCTGAAAGTAAACCTAAATTTTGTAGTTTCTTCCCTGGCGGTTGCGCCACAATATCAATACCAGTATTTAATAAATCTTCTGGATTTGTCATTACTAAATCCGCTCTTCCGCCTCCGAATAATTCAGAGAATACAGATTGAAACTCCGTTCGAATTCCTTCAAATGTAGTAGAAAAGCGTTTTTTCATCTCTTCATCCATTTCCGTAATAAGTTGATGTAACGTCGATTTCGCTTCTTCCAGGTCATCTCTTTGCTCTAGTAAGAATGTGTGACGTTCTGCTACACGTTCGTATTCATCAATTGCCCCTAAGTTTACTGCGCCTAGCTCTTCAATGGATAGTTTAATTAATTTCACCTTTTTACGCGCATCTTCTGCAGGCATCGTCATTGTATACTTCAGTTTTGCTGCTTCAAATGAAATAGTATATGTTTCACGTAAATGCTGCAATCTATTTTCCAACTCTACATCAAGTCGGTTAATTTTCACTTCTTGATCTTTCAACATCTCAAGAATATATTTATGTTTACCTATTGTTTCTTTCACACCGCGCTCTAAATGCTCCACTCTCTCTTGCAATGATACGCGTTGTTCACGACGCGAACGAATTAAATCCGAAGTTTGATTACGATCATATGCTTTCTTCTCTATCATATTCGTAATTTGGTCTTCGCCACTTGAATTAGACGTCATCTCTTGTTTTAAGAACGCTAAATCTTCTTTCGTTTTTACAAGTGTCGTATCAGTCTCTTCTTTTTCCTTCGTCAATCGTTCAACTTTTTCTTTTTGATTAGATAAACGTTGTTGTTGTTCAGCTGCTTGTACTTTTAGCTCAGTCATTTCCTTCTGAACTTTTTCTTTTGAAGAATGTTGCTCACTTTTTTGTTTCGTTAATGCGACGATTTTGCCATCTAATTCCGAGATTTCCGCTTGAAGAGTTGCTAAAATCTTTTCTAACTCTCCTTTTCGCCCTTGCATTTTCACTTGATCTTGTAAAAATCCTTCTATCTCTAAATCGTATATAGATAAACGATCGTTAATTCGATGCTCTTCTAATTCTAATCGATTAATTTCTTCTCTTAATTTTTGTTCATCTACACGCTCAGTTTCTACGCCTTGGCGTAGTTCGCGTATTTTCACTTCTTTTTCTTGAATCTCTTGCTTTACTGCTTTAACAAAGTTTTCTAGCTTCGTTGTTTTTTCTTCCATATCAGCTAGCTTTTTAGTCCATTCTTCAAGTTCACGCTGGCGCCCTAATAAAGAAGATTTCGCCTGTTTTACAGCTCCACCAGTCATAGAACCGCCAGGATTCACTACGTCACCTTCAAGCGTTACAATACGATAGCGATATTGTAATTGTTTCGCTAATTCATTTGCACCGCGTAAATCTTTCGCAACAACAACAGTACCTAATAGGCTTGAAACTACATTCTCATATTTATTGTTGTACTGCACAAGTTCTGCCGCCACACCAACAAACGCTGGATGTTGATTCACAATGCGTAATTGTTCAAATGATAACGATCTACTTTTAATAACAGCTTGAGGTAAAAACGTTGCACGACCATGTTTATTTTGCTTTAAAAATGTAATTGCATTACGTGCATGTTCTTCTGTTTGTACTACGATATGTTGCATCGCTGCCCCAAGGGCGATCTCCATTGCAATTTCATATTCTTTCGGCACAGTCAGAAGTTCTGCAACAGCTCCCTCGATACCTTGCAATCTATTTTCTCTAGCCTTTAATACTTCACGTACCCCTTGATAGAAACCAGAATAGTCCTCTTGCATTTCTTCTAGCATTTCTTTTCGAGAACGCGCCTGTTGCACAAATTGATACGCTTGATACAGTTTCGTTTCATTTTCACTATACTGAGACTTACATTTCCCAAGTGCCGTTTCTGTCTTCTGTATGTTAGAAATAATGCCAGCTACTTTCTCCTTCACTTGCTCATAACTTTCTACAAGTTTCGCTTTTTTCGCTGTAATTTCCATGCGCATCTGTACATATTTTTCATTTTCTTCATCAAGGCGTTCATTTTTAGAATTTTGCTGTTTAGATTGTTCTTCAATCATAGATAATTCATTACGAAGACTTGCTTGTTGATTTAAAAGTTCAATATAATCACCTTTTAAATTCTCAATCTGTTCCTCTAGATTCACGGCAAAAGTTGCAAGTAGTTGCTCATTATCATGCAATTTCTTCTCCAACTCTTTTACTTGATTCACAAATTGCATTAACGCTTCGGTACTTGTTTCAATTTCGCCATCATAACTTTTAGCTTTCTCTACCAATTCAACAATTAGCTTTTCAAGCTGCGCACAATGCGTCGTCGCATTTTGCTTTCTTTCCTTTAACAACTCACGCTGCCCTTCTAGTTTCTCTAGTTCTTTACTAGAAAGAAGGAGAACTTCTTGTAAGGAGTTTACAGATTCATCAACCGCTTGTAATTGTCCACGTAATTCCTCAAGCTCTTCTTCACTTTTTTGTAAATTCGTCGACATCTTAACTTCTTCATCTTTATTATGCCCAAATTGATTTCGAAGCGCTTCCCACTTTTCATGTAATTCTTCAATTTCATGTACAATAAGCGCCGCTTCTACTTTTTCTAATTCTTCTTTTTTCTCAAGAAAATCTTTCGCTATAGAAGCTTGTCTTTCTAGTGGTTCTACTTGACTACTCAATTCATGTATAATATCTTGCACACGATTTAAGTTTTCTTGTGTTTCTGCTAATTTCCCTTCAGCTTTCTTTTTACGAAGTTTGTATTTCAGCACACCCGCAGCTTCCTCAAATACCCCTCGACGTTCTTCCGATTTACTACTTAAAATCTCTTCGACTTTCCCCTGGCTAATAATTGAAAAAGCTTCTCTTCCCATACCAGAGTCCATAAATAAATCAATAATATCTTTCAATCTACAAGATTGTTTATTAATATAAAAATCACTATCACCCGAACGAGATACACGACGTGTTACACACACCTCGTTATATTCAATCGGTAATCGTTGGTCTTCATTATTTAAAGTTATTGTTACTTCAGCAATATTAACCGCTCTTCTCGTATCACTACCTGCAAAAATAATATCCTCCATTTTTGCACCGCGTAATGACTTTGCAGATTGTTCACCAAGTACCCAGCGAATCGCATCAGTAATATTACTTTTCCCGCTCCCGTTAGGTCCTACTACAGAAGTTACACCTGGAACAAAATCGACAGATACACGCTCAGCAAAAGATTTAAATCCTGCTATTTCTAATCTTTTTAAAAACACGAAAGGCCTTCCTCCTATTCTCCGTTGTTGTAAACATTGTCTGTACGAAAACAAGCTACTATACGGATTTCCCACTCCTTTTATTTATAAACAAAAGGAAAGTTTCATTCTATGCATAAGGAATCCCCCTCATTCAAAGGGGGATTCCTTATAGTTGTTCTTTTAATTTTTTCAATGCTTCTGCAGCAGCTTGTTGCTCTGCTTCTTTTTTCGACTTGCCACTACCAAGACCTAAAGCCACGTTATTTAACGTAACACGTGACACAAATTCTCGGTTATGGGCCGGTCCTTTTTCTTGCAAAATTTGATACTCAACGTTACCACTACCATCACGCTGAATCAATTCTTGCAATTGACTCTTATAATCCATCACATGAGAAAAAGCACCTTCATTAATTTTCGGATATACAACTTCTTTTAAGAATCCCCAAACTGTTTCAAGCCCTTGATCAAGATAAAGGGCACCAATAAACGCTTCAAAGACATCCGCTAATAAAGCTGGTCGTTCACGTCCACCCGTCATTTCCTCACCTTTCCCTAATAAAACAAGGCTACCAAATGACAATTCGTTTGCAAAACGAACAAGAGATGGCTCACATACAATAGCTGCACGTAGTTTTGTTAACTCTCCTTCGCTCATTGTCGGATATTTTTGAAACAGATACTGTGATACAGTGAGTTCCAATACAGCATCACCAAGAAATTCAAGACGCTCATTGTCCTCATGCGGTTTTTTTCGATGCTCATTCACATACGATGAATGCGTAAATGCTTGAATCAATAATTTTTCATCTGAAAACGTAATACCTATCTCTTCTTGAAATACTTTAAACGCTTCACGATATTTTGTTTCGTATTTTTTTTCTCTATGTTTTCGGTACGGCATAGGTCCCTCCAGATATAAGCCGAGAAGCCCCGCTAAAAAACGGGACTTCACTTAAGCATTATAGATGACTCTCTATGTAAGTCACAGCATCGCCAACAGTAGCAATCTTTTCAGCATCTTCATCAGAAATTTCCATTTCGAATTCATCTTCCAATTGCATTACAAGTTCTACTACATCTAGGGAGTCTGCGCCTAAATCTTCTTTAAAGCTCGCAGCTGGTACTACTTCAGTTTCTTCTACACCTAAACGATCAACGATGATTTTTGTTACACGCTCTAAAACATCTGCCATTCCATTCACCTCCCCTCAAATATTATATAAAATATTGTCCAAAAAAACTAGGTGAAATCGATTCTTTTATTACATTACCATTCCGCCATCAACATTTAACGTTTGTCCTGTAATATATTTGCTTTGATCAGAAGCAAAAAACGTTACAGTATTTGCGATATCTTGCGCTTCACCAAACTGAGCTGCAGGAATTAGCTTTAACATTTCGGCTTTTATATTTTCATCTAATACATCCGTCATATCAGTCGCAATAAACCCTGGAGCAATTGCATTTACAGTAATATTTCGGCTCGCTAATTCTTTTGCTGATGTTTTTGTTAATCCAATTACACCAGCTTTAGCAGCAACATAGTTTGCTTGTCCTGGGTTTCCTGTTACTCCAACAACAGAAGCGATATTAATAATACGTCCATGACGTTGACGCATCATATAACGAGATACTGCCTTCGTACATAAGAAAACACCTTTTAAGTTTGTATTAATAACTGTATCCCATTCTTCTTCTTTCATACGCATTAATAAATTATCTTTTGTTACACCAGCGTTATTTACAAGAATATCTACTTGTCCAAACGTATCTACAGTTTGTTTCACCATATTCGTAACATCTTCAGCATTTGCAACATCTGCTCTTACTGCAATAGCATCTGAACCTAATTTCTTTATTTCATCGACTACTTCATTCGCCTTTTGCTCATTACCAGCATAATTTACTACCACATTTGCCCCTTGTTTTGCTAAATCAATCGCAATCGCACGACCAATCCCACGTGAAGCGCCAGTTACTAATGCTACTTTCCCTTTTAACATCAGTTTTCTCCTCTCAAATTTGAAATGGTATCTTTTAATGTCTCTTCGTCATATATCGCATATGCTTTCACAGAAGAGTCAATCGACTTCATAAGACCAGCAAGTACTTTTCCAGGGCCGATTTCAATAAATGTATCTACCCCTTGATTCACCATATACTCAATGGATGGATACCATAATACAGGCGAATAGAGCTGTTCAATCAGCTTTTCTTTAATATCTGTACCACGTGTAATAACGTCCGCTGTAACATTTGCAATAACAGGAATATTTGTGTCTTGAATTGTAATTTCATTTAAAACACTTTGGAATCTCTCAGCAGCTGGCTTCATAAGTGAGGAATGAAATGGTCCACTTACTTTAAGAGGAATTGCTCTTTTAGCACCATTTTCTTTCGCTCTTTGAGAAGCAAGTTCTACTCCTTGATTTGTTCCAGAAATAACAATTTGCTTCGTGCTATTCATATTAGCAATTTGCACCGCATATCCTTCACTTGTTACTTCTTCTGTAACTTGTTTCAGCATTTCCGGATCAGCACCTAAAATAGCTGCCATCGCACCTTCCCCACCCGGAACTGCTTCTTCCATATATTCCCCACGTTTCCTTACAGCATATACAGCATCTTCAAAAGTTAATGCACCCGCTGCTACAAGTGCGCTATATTCACCTAAACTATGTCCCGCGACAAAATCTGGTGTAATATCATACTCATTCAAAGCTGTTAAAATTGCAAAACTCGTCGTTAATAAAGCAGGTTGCGCATTTGTCGTTAATGTTAGCTTTTCCTGTGGCCCTTCAAAAATCACTTCTGACAGTGAATCTTGCAGCACCTCATCCGCTTTTGCAAACACTTTCGCAACCTCGTTATTATTCTCCGCTAACTGTCTACCCATTCCAACTGCCTGTGAACCTTGGCCCGGAAAAAGAAATGCTAGTTTTCCCATTTCAAATCCTCCTCTTATTGAAGCGGCTCTTTCTCCATTACACTTGAAATTGTAGGAATTACTTCTTTCGCTACCATTTCTCTTGTTTGACGAATCGCACTAAATATCGATTGGTCATTTGAAGAACCATGAGCCTTAATGACAGGAGCTTTTAAGCCAAACAATGCCGCTCCTCCATACTCCGAATAATCCATTTTATCTTTTAATACCATAAGTTTTGGTTTTAATACCGCTGCTGCTAATTTGCTCGTAAACGAACTCATTAATTGCTCTTTTAACATAGAGAATAATGCAAGTGCTGTTCCTTCTAATGATTTTAGAGCTACGTTACCTGTAAAACCATCACATACAACAACATCTGCTACACCTTGCAATAAGTCTCTTGATTCAACGTTTCCAACAAAATTAATTGGTGCATCCTTGAGCATAGCAAAGACTTGTTTTGAAAGCTCGTTTCCTTTGCCATCCTCTGTCCCAACGTTTAAAAGTCCAACGCGAGGATTTTTAATTCCTCTTACCTTCTCTGCATAAACAGAGCCCATTACTGCATATTGATATAAATGAATTGGTTTTGCATCAACGTTTGCTCCAACATCTAACATCACAAAACCTTCTCCATCAACAGTTGGCATTGTAGGTGATAAAGCTGGTCGTTCAATTCCTTCCATACGACCAACAACAAACAATCCAGCTGCCATTAAAGCTCCTGTACTTCCTGCTGAGATACAAGCATCCGCTACGCCGTTCTTCACTTGCTCTGCTGCTAGTACCATTGAAGCTTGTTTTTTTCGGCGAACCGCTCTTACTGGTTCATCTGTCGATTCGATTTTTTCGTCTGTATGAAGTATAGTAATTCGCTCTTCACTCGTTAAGTATTGACGAATTTCCTCTTCTTTCCCTACTAACGTAATATGTAAATCTGAGTATTCCTTAATAGCTTTCATTGCTCCTAATACTACAGCCTTTGGAGCATGATCGCCGCCCATTGCATCTATTGCGATTTTCATAAGTTGTTACCTTCCTCACTATAATTACTAGATCGATACATTTCAAAAGTGCCTGTAAAAACAAGTTCTTCTCCAACAAAGCTACGCACTTTGACAACCGTCCGTCCTTTATCATTCTCTACATCTTCAACACGTGCTTTTGCAACAACACGTTCTCCTAATTTTACAGGACGAATGTATCGAATGGTAGACTTTGCAGTTAAAGCTAATTCTTCATCAATAACTGCAACAGCTAGTGAGTTTGCTTGCGCAAACAAATGATGCCCACGAGCAATTTGATTTCTTTTAAATACATGTTCTACCTTTACTTCAAAGATAGAAATCGCATGTCTATCTAATTCTATATCGATAATTTCTCCGACAACCTCTTCTAACGGTAAAGATTTCACATCTTCTTCATGTTGTTTTGTAGCCACATGCTTAATTCGTTCTCTTAATTCAGGAATAGATAATTCCATACGATCAAGACGAACAGTTTGTATGCTCACTTGAAATTTTTCCGCTAAATCTTCATCCGTTATAAAAGGATTCGTTTCTATTGTTTGTTGTAATAATTCTTGTCTTTCTTTTTTACTTCTTCTTTTTTTCATACCGCACCATCCATTTTTATGACTAGGTACTAACAGTAGTATATAATCATTAAAAGTAGAATGCAACAAAAACTTTTGCAGACTACTCTTAGTCGAGCTTCTCTCCCTGGAACACACCTGTTCCGTCAAGATAAGTACGCAACGAAGCATACTGATCATTGTGCCAAAACGCTTCTGAATCAACTAGTATCGCCGCATCTTGTCTCGCTGTTTCTAACGCTCGATAATCATGTACCATATCAGCTACCTTAAACTCTGGTAGACCACTTTGCTTACTTCCAAAGAAATCTCCAGGACCTCGTAACTCTAAATCTTTTTCTGACAATACAAATCCATCATTTGTTTCAGTCATAATGCGCATTCTTTCTTTTCCCGTTTCTGATTTCGGGTCCGCAATTAATAAACAATACGATTGTTCACTACCACGCCCAACGCGCCCCCTAAGCTGATGAAGCTGCGATAAACCGAAACGCTCCGCGTCATAAATAACCATAACAGTCGCATTCGGTACATTCACACCTACTTCAACAACTGTTGTCGATACAAGAATTTGCACTTTATTTTCACTAAACTGTCCCATTATCTCTTCTTTTTCTTGAGATGATAGTCTTCCATGCATTAATCCAACTTGGCATTTCCCTTGATAATGATGAGTCAGCATACTATGTAAGTCGATAGCATTTTGTACATCCAACTTCTCAGACTCTTCAATTAGAGGACAAATAACATATGCCTGTCTTCCTTTTTTGATCTCTTTTTCCACAAAACCGAGAACGCGATCTAACATATCATGTTTTGCCCAATACGTTTCGATCACCTTTCTACCAGCTGGCATTTCATCGATAATAGAAACGTCCATCTCTCCAAATGCAGTGATAGCTAACGTACGCGGGATTGGGGTCGCCGTCATAAACAACACATCTGGACTTTCGCCTTTCTCACGTAAAACCCGGCGCTGCGCTACACCAAATCGATGCTGTTCATCCGTAATAACGAGACCTAACCTATGAAATATAACTTCATCTTGAATTAAAGCGTGCGTCCCAACAAGGATATCTACTTCTCCTTGCTCTAATCTCGCCAAAATCTCTCGACGTCTCGCACCTTTAACAGAACTTGTTAGCAGTTCAACCTTCATACCGAAATGTGAAAACGTCTCAGCGAGCGACTGATAATGTTGTTCAGCTAAAATTTCCGTAGGAACCATCATAGCACCTTGATAATGAGCTAATTTCGCTCCATAAAGTGCAATCGCAGCAACAACTGTTTTCCCAGAACCTACATCCCCTTGCAATAATCGATTCATGCGATAGGGAGATGTCATATCTTTCATTATTTCATCTACAACCCGGCTTTGTGCGCCAGTTAACGGAAACGGAAGTGCATCAGTAAACTCTTGCAATTCTACTGATGAAATTTCTTTTTTCGTGCCCTTTGAATTTTCCCTTTCCATTTTCCGTAATGTTTGCATTTTCAACTGGAACAAGAAAAACTCCTCATATACAAAACGGCGCCGTGCTTGCTTTAAGTCTTCCTGTCCCACTGGAAAATGTAACGCTCTGAGTGCTTCATAACGTGGTAATAATTTATACCTACTTAACAAACCGTCAGGTAACACTTCAATTATAGAGTCTCCATATTCCTTTAAAGCCTGGGCAATAAAACGGCGCACCTGCTTTACTGTCAACTTCCCTTTCACTGAATATACTGGCTCTACTTCTTGTTGACGCACAACCGGTCCAAAATGAAGTTCTGATACAGCGATCGTTTGGCGATGCTGATCCCATTTACCAGTAATCGTTACCGTTTCATCTAGCTTTAACTTTTGTTTATAATATGGTCTATTAAAACATACGGCTGTAATTAAATAACGCCCGACAAGAACACGAACTGTAAGACGCGACTTTTTCTTTCCATAGTATTGAAGTAAAGGAGCACTATGTACTTTCCCTTCAACCGTCACACGCTCATCATGCTTTACTTCAGCAAGATCTTTCATCGCATAGTCTTCATAACGGTACGGAAAATGTTCTAATAGATGAGAAACTGTATAAATTCCCATCTCGTGTAATAACTCAGATGTTTCTCCTCCGATTCCCTTTACATCCGTAACAGGAACTTGTACAACTTCATTCAAGATTCTCACGCTCCGTCACATTATTTTCTTCGATTCATTCTATTGATTCTCCATTAACATCATCGACATCTGTAATCTCTCTCTTTCACCCTATATATTCTATCATAGGCATTCTAAGAGAAACTACTCTAATCCCTCTATATAAAGTGAAACTATAATCAGTGGGGTTTTGTTCATCCCCCACTGATTATTAGCCCTCACCAATCGGGCTTTTACGGGCAGTTAATCTCCCAACTAACTTCTTTGCTCTAGCCGAATTTAGGGGTGGAAATTTTACTGCCTACAAATAGCGGGACAAAACAAAGATATACAACACGCAAGAAAAGAGCCTCACTATTAGCAGCAAGGCTCTTTTCTATCATCAATATGCTAGCCTTTTGAATAAAAACTAGTAATAAATTTCATATCACTACTTTTCATCCATTAGCAAGTAAGTAATCCATTTATTTTTAAAACGAATCTTTTCTTATTCTACAGAGAAGATGAAAGAATACACCGGTTGGTTCCCTGCATGTACTTCTACTTCTGCATCTTCAAAGTTCTCTTCAACAAACGCAACTAATTCAGCCACTTCTTCGTCTGTTGCATCTTCACCTTGTAGAATCGTTACGATTTCAGAATCTTCATCAATTAGTGCTTCTAGTAATTGCTTCGCAGCTCCTACTTTTTCAGCGTTTGTTGATACGATTTTTCCATCTGCAATACACATGAAATCATCTTTTTGAATTGCCACACCGTCAATTTCCGTATCACGAACAGCATACGTAATTTGACCTGTTTTCACATGAGATAAAGCTTCGTTCATGTTTTCTTTATTCTCTTCTAACGTTCCAACTGGATTAAATGCTAACATTGCAGCCATACCTTGAGGAACTGTTTTCGAACGAACAACAATAACTTCTTGATCTACTACTGAAGCTGCTTGTTCTGCTGCCATTACGATATTTCCGTTATTTGGTAAAATGATGATTTTTTCAGCATTCGCCTCTTCAATCGCCTTCACGATATCCTCCGTACTTGGATTCATCGTTTGGCCACCTTCGATAACTTTCGTTGCGCCAATGCTCTCAAATAAAGTTTTAATACCAGATCCCATAGCTACAGTCACAATACCATACGGTTGTTTCTCTTTTGGTTGATTCGTTTGTTCAGGCACCATAGTAGGTTCATCTAATAAAGCCGTATGCTGTTCACGCATATTTTCTACTTTAATCTTAATTAGACTACCGTAGCGTTGTCCATAGTTCATAGGATCTCCAGGATGTTCCGCATGAATATGAACCTTAACAACCTCATCATCTGATACAACAAGTAGTGAATCTCCGTACACACTAATATCTTCACGGAATTTTTGTTCAGAGAAATTATGTTCCTTCATTTTTTCAGGCTCTAATTTCACCATGAATTCCGTACAATATCCATACTTAATATCTTCTGTACTCAATTGGCTTTGTACACTACGGTGATGTTCTGCGCGTACCATGTCATTCATAGATGGTTGCGTCTGCACATTAGAAGAAATCGTTTCTCCTTTTAAGTCAGCTAAAAATCCTTCATATACAACAACTAGACCTTTACCACCGCTATCTACAACGCCAACTTGTTTTAATACAGGTAATAAATCTGGCGTACGATTTAACGATGCATTCGCTTCTTTTACAACGTCTTCCATAAACAAAACAAAGTCGCGCTGTTTTTTCGCAACCGTCACTGCATATTTACCCGTTTCTCTTGCAACCGTTAAAATCGTTCCTTCAATTGGTTTCATAACCGCTTTATACGCTGCCTCTACTCCAGCCTCTAAAGCTGCAGCAAAATCAACTGTTGTTAATTCTTCTTTTTGTTCAATGGATTTAGAAAAACCACGGAATAACTGAGATAAAATAACCCCAGAGTTACCACGAGCTCCCATTAATAATCCTTTGGCTAAACTTACGCCGACTTTACCAGCATGCTGTGAAGGATTTTCTTTCACTTCACGTGCGCCTGAAGTCATTGATAAGTTCATGTTTGTACCGGTATCGCCATCTGGAACTGGAAATACGTTTAATGCATCAACAAGCTGAACATTATTTGTTAAATTATTTGCTCCTTGAATGATCATTTGTGATAAACGTTTTCCATCAATTTTTTGAATTGACACAGATTTTCCTCCTTAATGCACATTACAAGTTTATTACTTTAACTCCTTGTACGTAGATGTTTACAGAATCTACTGCTAGTCCTACAGTTTGATCTAATGTATATTTCACTTTAGTCTGCACGTTATGTGCTACTTCTGAAATTTTCGTACCATAGCTCACAATAATATACATATCAATATGTACTTCATCTTCATCTTTACGAACAATAACACCTCTAGTGAAGTTTTCTTTTCGTAAAATGTCTGTTAATCCATCTTTTAACTGATTTTTTGATGCCATACCTACGATACCGTAGCAATCTACTGCGGCACCTCCAGCAATTGTTGCAATTACATCTGTACTAATATCAATTTGACCGTACTTCGTTTTAATTTCAATTGACATCTCGTTTCCCCCTTCATAAATGGTGAAAGTGAGCTAGACTACTTTAGTTACTATCATATAATCTTTTTAAAGAAAATTCCATCGTTCTTTCTTTTCACTCTCATATTTTATGTTTTATACTACACTTTTCTATGATGAGCAAAATAGTCCATTGTTATTATACAACATGTACCACTATAATATGTCAAGCAATTTTTCTTGATTTCAGCTTTTCTTCATTGGTATATGGTGTCAAGTAATTTTTCTTGATTTCTTTTTTCTACGGTGTTGCATTCTCTTTTTAGTTGTGTTAAATTATAGTAGTGTTTTTAGCATCGCAAAAAAGACTAACATTGAAAAATTACGTATGGTAAGGTATCAAGGGAGGGAAATATAAATGGCTCGTGTTTGTGCTATCACTGGAAGAAAAGCTCGTTCTGGTAACTCTCGTTCTCACGCAATGAACGCTACAAAACGTAAATGGGGCGCTAACCTTCAAAAAGTTCGCGTACGCATCGACGGAAAAGTTCAACGTGTTTACGTTTCTGCTAGAGCATTAAAATCTGGCAAAATCGAACGTGTTTAATAATAAAAAAAAGAGCCGCTAGGCTCTTTTTTTATTATAACAATGGAAAAAGCACCGGTAATAGGTGCTTTTTTTAGTCTTTTTTGAAGGTATTTAACATCGCACGTACAATTCCACCAAGAAATTTAGGTAACTTAATTGTATAAAATCTCATGGTTTCCCTCCTAATCCCCATTACTCCACTTGTTTACTATATGATGCAAGGAGCAAAATTGTTTCTTCAATCAGTGCTTCTTATCATCATTAATATGCCAGAAGTAAATGAAAAAGTACCTTTTTCCACAATGAGTTCATTACTAATACAAAGTGTCGATCCCCACTCTATTGTCTTGTTAGTAAGAGAGTACTTAAATCCACGTAATGTAATACCTTCAACTGTTTCAGTAACCGGTACAAAGGATACATAAGGAAAATTTTCATTTTCTTCAATTATATGTGTACCAACTTTTTTTACTGTTATTTCATTTTTATTGTCTACAATACACATTTCTATCTCTGCCGCTAAACCTTTTAAAAGCATTTGTATATTTGCCAAACCATGATCAAGTCTTCCACCAGTCGCGCCAAAAATACGAATGAATTTCGGGTTTTGTTCTAAAGCCCAGCTAATTGCAATTTCTAAATCTGTTTGATCTTTTTCTCGCGGAACAATATGTAACTCATTTGTTTGCTGCCTCATCCATGCTAACTCATCCTCAGTAACCGAATCGTAATCCCCAAACGCAACAGTCGGAGTAATTCCACTTTTTAATAAACGGTACACTCCCCTATCAACCGCCGCCCACACTACTTCTTCATTTTCATATCGAGAAAAATCTGCGCAGTATTCTACAGGTCCTCCTGCCAAAATATGAACAATCATTTTTTCTTCCCCTTCTATTGTAAAAAGGCAATCTGCCATTCGGTAGATTGCCTTTCTCCTTATTTTTCGCTCTATCCTGTATAAAATAGTGAAGTCTTAATTAACTAGATGCTTCACTAGAATAAAGGCCATTCATTCTTTATCCACGAATTATACGAATTGCTTCACCGCGGTCTTTTTGATTGTATACTGCTGATCCTGCTACAAGAACATTCGCTCCTGCTTCAACACAAAGTCTTGCCGTTTCAGCGTTTACACCACCATCAACTTCAATTTCTACTTCTAGATTTCGCTCTTTAACCATTTCTGCAACTTCTTTAATCTTCGGTAATACAGAATGAATAAACTTCTGTCCACCAAATCCAGGATTTACTGTCATTAGTAATACCATATCTATATCTTCTAATACATGTTCAATTACCGATACTGGCGTATGCGGATTTAATACAACCCCTGCTTTAATGCCATGAGATTTAATTAACTGAATTGTACGATGTAGATGAGGACAAGCCTCTACATGAACAGTAATAATATCTGCTCCCGCTTTTGCGAAAGTCGGGATATAGTTATCAGGATTTTCAATCATTAAATGTACATCTAATGGTAATGATGTAATCGGACGGATAGCTTCTACAATTAATGGCCCAATCGTAATATTTGGTACGAAATGTCCATCCATTACATCAACGTGAATGTAATCAGCTCCACCTTTTTCTACATCTTTAATTTCTTCCCCTAATTTTGAAAAATCTGCTGATAAAATCGATGGTGCAATTTTAATCATGACTAATACCTCGGCTTTCTCTCTCTAATTTCTTCTACGAATTGTTTGTAATTCTTATAACGATATTCAGTTATCTTTCCTTCTTCAACCGCAGCTTTCACCGCACATTTCGGCTCAGAAAGATGTGTACACCCTCTAAATTTACAGTATTGGCTCGCTTCTTTCAACTCTGGAAAACAATATGTAAGATCTTCTACCTCTATATCTATGAAATCAAGCGAACTAAAACCAGGTGTATCCGCAACAAGCCCGCTCCCCACTGTAATTAATTCCACGTGTCTTGTCGTATGTTTCCCGCGCCCTAAATGTGAAGAAATATCATTTGTTTTCAATTCTAAATCTGGACGTAAAACGTTTAACATTGAAGATTTTCCAACACCAGATTGTCCTGCAACGACAGAAACACAGCCTTCTAAGAATGGTTTCAAAATATCGATACTTTCCGATGTATTTATAGAAGTAAATAATACATCATAACCTATTTCACGATAATCATTTGCAAAAGCTTCAACAGTTTCCTTCATTTTTTCATCCACTAAATCCATCTTACTAATACAAATAATCGGCTTAATATTATGATATTCAATCTGTACTAAAAATCGATCTAACAGTCCGGGATTAAAATCTGGTTCTACTGCAGAGAAAACGAGAATCGCTTGATCAACATTAGCAATAGGAGGTCTAACAAGTTCGTTTTTTCGATCAAATACTTCTAACACGTATCCTTCACTCGGATTATCTGCTTGAAAAACGACGTGGTCTCCTACAAGTGGTGTAATTTTATTCTTTCTAAATACACCACGCCCGCGACATTGTGTAATTCCTTCTTCATTCTGCACATAATAAAACCCACTTAGAGCTTTTACAATTTTTCCTTCTGGCATATAATTCTCCTTTATTTTGTATAAAGTGAAACTTTAATTAATAATGAATTGACTAGAGTTCTTTAAACAATTATTTAAAAACTAACTAAATATATACCCAGGTAATATATTTAAACTACCATCACATTCAAAATATTATTCACAATAGTATCACCTTTATAGCTTTTGAATCATATATTTTTGCCTGCTATACCATCCATTATATAGACAGATAACAGGCAAGAGTAATAAAGTGAAACTTTAATCATTGGGGTTTTATCGATCCACTCTGATTAGTAAAAACCCTCACCAATCGGGCTTTTACGGGCAATCAATTCCTGCCTACCTTCTTTGTTTTACAGCCGAATTTTGAGGCGGGAGTCTTACTACCAACAGATAGCAGGACAAATTCCATCCTCTATAAAACAAGAATGGAATCCATTATTGTTGAGCTGGATATGGTACTTCTTTTTCTATAATCGTTACTCCATCTCGAACAATTTTATAATGTCCCTTTGAACCTTCTTGAATTACAAATTCTAAAGAAATAGTCGCTGACTCAGTAATCGTTCTCGTTTCAACTGGTCTATCCATTTTTTGCTGCATATCTTCTTTATAAATTTCTATTGTTTGCGGTTTTTTCTCACCTGTTGCAGAAGCTTCATATGGGATGGAAATATTATCCACTTTTACTGTTTTCGTCACTTTGGGCTTCGGACCATCAGAGATAACAATCGTTACTTTATCTCCTTCTTTTAAAGGTGTCCCAGGTTTTGGAGATTGAGAAATAACAAGTCCCTTTTCAACAGTATCTGAATACTCCCTTTTTATATCAGAAACAAGCTTTCTTTCATTTAAGTAACCTTTTACACTATTTTCAGTCCATCCTGAAAAATCACCTGGCCTAATTTGATAAGGTCCTTTACTTACCCAAATCTTCAGTTCTTGTTCTGCCTCTATAACCATTTGATCAGGCGTTGGTATTTGCTCTACGATTTCACCTTTCGGCTTATCATTTTCAATAAAATTAATGGTAACCTGTTTATATTTTTCTTCTAACTCAGCTCTTATACTCTCGAAATCTTTTCCTGTGAAGTCACTCATTTTACTTTTCTTTTTTCCACCTGATTGATAGATAGTAATTTTAGAGCTTTCTTTCACTACTCTTCCGGCTATTGGATCTGTTTTTATCACTTTTCCCACTTCAACATTATCTGTATATACAATGTTAGGTTCTGTAACTTCAAAGCCTTTTTCAACTAATGTATTTACAGCTGTCGTATACTTCATACCAGCCACATCAGGAACCTTCACATCTTTCGGAATAAAGAAGCCTGGAATAACAGTAAGCGCTAATGTTATCCCTATCGCTAAAAGTAAAAATGTTGTAATTAAAACCTTCAGCCATTTGTTACTGCGCTTTTTCTTCTTAGCTGATTCGGTATCTTCTTTTCTTGCTTGTTCATCCACTTTACTTCCTTTTAGCACAATTGTTTCATCACTCACATTTTGGAATAATTGTTCTTGTTGAATGATTGGAATCGCTTTCGTTGCTTCCATATCTTCTGGTATGTAAAATGGTTGTTCATTTATTCTTTCTGGATATAGCGCTGTTTCAATATCCCGTTTCATCGCGTTAGCAGATTGATATCGATGGAATGGATCTTTCGCAGTTGCCTTTAATATAATATTTTCAACACTTTGTGGAATATTTTCATTCCATCTTTTTGGAGATGGTATTTCATTTTGTAGATGTTTTAAAGCTATTGCAACAGCAGATTCACCCGAAAACGGTTGTCTTCCTGTTAACAATTCAAACATAACAATCCCAAGTGAATAAATATCTGATTGTTTATTCGCTATACCACCACGTGCTTGTTCCGGTGATAAATAATGTACAGAACCGAGCACCGAATTTGTATGTGTAATTGTTGTTGCACTTGTAGCTGTCGCAATTCCAAAGTCTGTGACTTTTATCACTCCATCATCTCGAATCAAAATATTGTGCGGTTTTATATCACGATGCACAATCTCAAAGTGATGGGCGTGTGCCATGGCGGACGTTAACTGCTCCATTATATCAAGAGCTTCTCCTATCGGTAACATCCCTCGATCAATTATGTATTGCTTCAATGTTCGTCCAGGTACATATTCCATTACAAGATAATATATACCATCCTCTTCCCCAACATCATACATATTCACAATATTTGGATGCGACAACGTTGTAACAGATTGCGCTTCTCGATGGAAACGTTTAATAAACTCTTCGTTATTCGAATAGTCGAGTCTTAATATTTTTACCGCTACATCTCGGCCAAGTATTTCATCATGAGCTAAATATACATTGGCCATTCCTCCACCGCCAATCATTTTCAGCAGCTTATAACGGTCATTTAAGCGTTTTCCAATCAGCACGTTGCACTTCACCTACTTTCGTTTGCCGAATCCGCATAATCAATAATAACGAGAGTGATATTATCTTCTCCACCACGATCATTTGCTAATTGAATGAAATGCTCTCCCTTCGCCTCGAGCTGTTCATTCAATTGTAAAATTTGTTGCATATCAGCCATAGGGACTTTGTTAGACAATCCATCAGAGCAAAGAAGCAATTGATCATCTTCTTCGAGAACTAATGTTTTAACATCTAATCCGACTGTTTCTTCTGTTCCTAACGCTCTTAATAGAACATTCTTTTTCGGATGATATTCTGCATCTTCTTTTGAAATTTCACCGTGCCTAACAAGTTCATTTACAAGTGAGTGATCTTCCGTTATAAGCGATATTTCTCCCTCTGATACCATATAACAACGACTATCTCCTATATGACCGATTGTTACAAAACTAGGTGTACAAATCGCTACGATAACCGTTGTTCCCATGCCATTACATTCAACATGCTGCTTAGAGTAAGCATATATACGCTCATTAATAATTCCAACGTTAGTATGTAACCACTTTTCTACCTTTTTAGGCTCATTCATATTATGCGTTTGCTTCCAATAATCATGGAATAATTGAATAGCCATCGAGCTAGCTACATCGCCAGCTCGATGACCTCCCATTCCATCTGCTACTACCGCTAAAATATTTCCATCTAAATTGTGAAAAACTCCTGCACTATCTTCATTATGTTGACGAACTTTCCCTTTATCCGATAGAAACACGGCTTTCATCTCGTCACCTCGTCTCTTCTTTGCGCTCCTTTGCACGCAACTGACCGCAGGCTGCATCAATATCATGACCTTGTTCACGGCGAATTGTTACATTCACTCCACGATCTTTTAGCGTCTTTTCAAATAAGAAAATTTGCTCTCGTGGCGTACGTACATAATCACGTTCTGGCACGTAGTTTACCGGAATTAAGTTTACATGACATTTTACACCTTTTAAGAGCGCAGCAAGTTCTTCAGCTTGCTCAACTTGGTCATTTTCTCCTCCAAATAAGCCATATTCAAACGTAATACGACGCCCTGTTCTATTTACATAGTATTTAACAGCTTCCATTAAATCTGGTAGCTTATAAGCACGGTTAATCGGCATTAATTTTGAACGTAACTCTGTATTTGCAGAATGCAATGAAATCGCAAAATTGATTTGCATATCTTCTTCAGCGAACTTATAAATTTTTGGAACAATTCCACTTGTTGAAACTGTCATATGCCTTGCACCAATATGAATTCCTTTTTCATGATTTACAATGCGTAAGAATGACATTAAGTTGTCGTAATTATCAAACGGCTCTCCAATTCCCATAACAACAAGAGAACTTACACGCTCTTCTGTTTCATCAAGCGCACGCTGAACTTCCACTACTTGCGCTACAATTTCTCCAGCTTCTAGGTTTCGTTTTAGCCCACCAAGTGTAGAAGCACAGAACGTACAGCCAATTCGGCAACCAACCTGTGTTGTTACACAAATCGAATTTCCATATTCATGTCGCATTAATACCGTTTCAATAGAGTATCCATCGTATAACTGGAATAAGAATTTAATTGTTCCATCCGAAGACGTTTGTTTTACTAATGTATTTAAAGTAGTAATATCAAAGGAATTCGACAATTTATCGCGCAATCCTTTAGAAAGGTTTGACATATCCTCATAATTTTTTACACGTTTTTTATATAACCAATCAAAAATTTGCCCTGCACGGAATTTAGGTTCCCCTTGTTCCTTTAACCAATCTTGCATTTCATGAAGTTGTAAAGAGTAAATTGATGGTTTCTTTGTTTCTAGATTTTTCTTTTGTTTTTTTACAGTTGTTTCCATGATGCTACACCTTCTTTCTTAAACAAGCAATATAAAAGCCATCTGTCGCAAAATAATGCGGTAAAATTTGTACTTGACCTTCATCAATGTACGGACTTAATTTTTCTGGCATACGTTCTTTTATCGTAGTATCCCACTCAAATTCACGATGCTCTTGTAAAAACCGTTCTATTACTTGTTCATTTTCTATTTTTTCAATTGTACATGTACTATAAACAAGGCGACCACCTTGTTTTAATAATGGTGCTATTTTTTCTAATATCGCAAATTGAATCGTTGATAATCGTTCACTATCGCCCTTATCTTTCCCTAACTTAATATCAGGTTTACGTCTTATAACACCGAATCCTGAACATGGCGCATCTACTAATATTTTATCAAAGGTTTCATTTTCAAAATGCTCTTGAACTTTTCTAGCATCTAATGCCTTTGTTTCTACATTTTCTAGACCAAGTCGATCTGCTTGTTGTCTAATTAAACGCACTTTATGTGCATGTAAATCAAGGGACATTACCTTACCAGTTCCCTTTAATCGCTCTGCAATATGCGTTGTTTTCCCGCCTGGGGCAGCACAACTATCAAGGACTTCATCGCCCTCATTTGGTTCTAAAGCACGTGCCACCAGCATAGAGCTTTCATCTTGAATAGAGAGAAATCCTTTTTTAAACGCTTCTGTATGCGCTACATTCCCTCTTTCAATTTGAATTGCATCATCTGACAAATCGCCACGTTTCGCTTCTATACCCTCGTTTGCTAATAGCCCAATCGCTTCTTCCACCGTAACCTTATCAACATTCACACGTGCTGTCGGTACAGGTGGTAACATATTTACTTCACACATTTTCCCTGCTGTCTCTAAACCGTATTCAGATACCCAGTCTTGTACAAGCCAAGCTGGATGACTCGTTGTAATCGCAAGACGTTCTACCGGATCCTTGATTTCTTCTAACGATGGTACACCTTCTCGCTGAATTGAACGTAACACTCCGTTCACCATGCCTGAAATCCCTTTATGCCCACGACGTTTCGCAATCTCAACAGCTTCATGAATAGCCGCTCTTTCTGGAACTCGGTCTAAATATAACATTTGATATAAAGATAGGCGAAGCAACACTCTTACCCAAGCCTCAACCTTCTTTCTTAAAAATGGTTGTAAATAGTAGTCCAATGTGTCACGACGTTGAATTGTTCCATATACAATTTCAGTTAATAAGCCTATATCTTTTCTATCAATTGCACTTTTTTCAATCAGGTTATTTAAAAGTAAGTTGCTATATGCGCCACTTTTTTCTACTTGAATTAAACCATCAAGAGCTAACTCACGAACATTTTGTCTCATGCATTTTCTCCTAACTTCGTACCAATTTCAGGTTTTGTTCCACGTAAAAACTGTGAACAACTCATGCGCTTTTTACCAGACGGTTGTAATTCAGTAATTTTAACACCTGTCTCATTACCTGTTGCAACAACAAATCCATCTTCTTCATAAGCTACTATTGTACCTGGTTCAGCTTTCTCTGCCATAGAAACTTTCTCTCCCCACCATACTTTTACAACTTGTCCTGCTAAAGTTGTATAAGCAACTGGCCATGGATTCAATCCGCGAATGTGATTGTATACTTCTTCACCTGTTTTTGTCCAATCAATTTTCTCTTGCTCACGTTTTATATTATATGCAAACGTTACTTCATCTTCATTTTGTTTAATTGGTTCTAGCTTACCTTGAATTAATAAAGGTACTGTTTTAGATAGAAGATGTGCACCGGCTTCACTTAACTTATCAAATAACGAGCCCGTCGTTTCACGCTCGTCAATTTCCACTTCTACTTGCGTTAAGATATCACCAGCATCTAATTTTTCTACCATATACATAATTGTAATGCCTGTTTTCTCTTTCCCTTCCATGATCGCATAATGAATCGGTGCACCACCGCGAAGCTCTGGAAGTAATGATGCATGGACATTAATACATCCGTACTTTGGTGCTTCTAGAATTTCGTTTGGTACAATCTGACCGAACGCAGCTGTTACAATTAAATCCGCCTCTAGTGCTAATACTTTTTCATATTCGTCTTTTTCACGAATTTTCAGTGGCTGTAGCACCGGAATGCCATGTTTCTCCGCTTCAACTTTAACTGGAGTAGGCGTTAAAACCTTTTTTCTACCCACTGGACGATCAGGTTGTGTTACAACACCCACTACGTCATATCCATCCTCGATAAGACGACGAAGCACCGGTACAGAAAAGTCCGGTGTTCCCATAAATACTACTTTTATCATTCAAAAACCGCTCCTTTTAACACCTATTCTAATTCGTTTTCTTCATAATATCTCGTCACTTTAGATGTAAATAAAACACCATGTAAATGATCGATTTCATGTTGAATCGCACGCGCTAAGAAGTCTTTTGCTTCTAATAAGAATATTTTCCCACGACGATTTTGCGCACGCACTTTAATGTAATCTGCACGCTCCACTTCACCATAAAGTCCCGGAAAGCTTAAGCAGCCTTCGGGACCTACTTGTTCACCACGTTTTTCTAAAATAACCGGATTTATTAATTCTATTTTACCCGTATCATCATCGATATCAACAACAGCAACTTGTAAGCTCACACCTACTTGTGGCGCAGCTAAACCAACGCCGTCTGCAATTAACATTGTTTCATGCATATCTTTTAACAATTTCACTAACTTTTTATCAAAGTTAATTACTCTTTCGCATGGTGTTTCTAATACTTCATTTGGATGCTTTACAATTTCTAAAACTGCCATATTTCCCTCCGCTACATTAACATTGTTGGATTAAAATCAATTGAGATTTGTAGCTCTTTTTGCATTTCTGCTTGATAATGTTCATTTACCATTTTGAGCACGTTCTTTAAGTTTGGTTCCCGTTTGTATTTTATCATGCATTGGTAACGATATCTATCTTTTATCCTTGGAATCGCTGAAGCAACTGGGCCTAACACCATTGTTTGCTGTGAGCAATGCGTTCGTAAATGACCGACAATTTTTTCCGTCACTTGGACTGCCTTTAATAATTCTGGATGAGATACGGTTACAAGCACAACGTAATAATACGGCGGATATTGTCTTGTTCGTCTCATTTGCATTTCATGTTCAAAAAAAACATCATATTGCTGATTCTTTGCTAATTCTACACTGTAATGTTCCGGTGTATACGTTTGAATTACAACTTCCCCTGGCAATTCATGCCTTCCAGCACGTCCACTCACTTGCGTCAATAGCTGATAGGTCTTTTCACTCGCTCGAAAATCAGGTAAGTGAAGCATCGTATCTGCCGTTAATACACCTACAAGCGTCACTTTCGGAAAATCAAGTCCTTTTGCAATCATTTGTGTTCCCAGTAATATATCTGCTTTCTCTTCTCCAAATGCCTTTAATAATTTTTCATGCATTCCTTTACGGCTTGTTGTATCTACGTCCATTCGAATGACTCGCGCCTGTGGAAATAGTTTTGTGATTTCTTCTTCTACCTTTTGTGTACCAGTACCAAAGAAACGAATATATGTACTATTACAAGCCGGACACTCTGTTGGCATATTTTCCTCATGGCTACAATAATGACATTTTAAACGATGATTCATTTTGTGGTATGTCAACGAAATATCACAATGCGGACATTGTACGACATATCCACAATCACGGCACATCACAAACGTAGAATGCCCCCTTCTATTTAAAAAGAGAACCATCTGTTCTTTCTTTTCTAATCGATCTGCTATTTTCTCATGTAGTGCCTTTGAAAACATTGAGCGATTTCCATCACGAAGTTCTTCACGCATATCCACAATTTCTACGGTCGGCAAAGCTTGTTCATTCATACGTTTCTCCATCGTCAGCAGCTCATAGACACCCTTTTTTGCTCTAGCAAATGATTCAAGTGTTGGGGTTGCACTTCCAAGAACGATTGGGCACTTATGATATTGCCCTCTCCACACCGCTACATCTCTTGCATGATATCTCGGATTATCTTCTTGCTTATAACTCGATTCATGCTCTTCATCTATAATGATAATTCCTAAATTTTCAAAAGGAGCAAAAATAGCTGAGCGTGCACCAACTACAACTTTCACTTCTTTTCTTAAAATCTTTCGCCATTCATCATATTTTTCACCAACTGAAAGCGCACTATGAAGAACCGCAACTTGCGAACCAAACCTACCTTTGAAACGATCTACCATCTGAGGCGTTAACGCGATTTCCGGAACAAGTACAATAGCTTCTTTTCCCTTTTTCAACACCGCTGCTATAGATTGTAAATATACTTCTGTCTTCCCACTTCCTGTAACACCATATAGTAAAAATGGATTATAAGTTTCATTTGCAATTGATGATAAGATCGGTGTAATAACTTGCTTTTGCTCTTCAGTAAGCGGAAATGGTTTCGTTTGTTCAAAATCATCATCGTCATATGGATTCCGATATACTTCCACATACTTTTCTGAGATTAGCCCCTTTTTAACAAGTGCTTTTATTGGAGCATCTGTTATTTGCAACTCTTCTGTTATCACTTTCAACGGTACACTTTTATAATTTTCCACAAAATAATAGAGTACATCTTGTTGTTTTTTACTTTTCAGTTCAAATGCCGCTAATTCTAATTTATCTTCTGGCAACTCCGGCTGTACTACTCTTTGTTTTTTCTTTTGCACTTTATCCTTTACCTGATAAACAACTTCAATCGTGCCATTTTTAATTTCTTGTTGAATAGTGCGGTATAGATGTGGTTCCGTCTCAATCACTTCCCAATCTATCGCCTCTTTGTCTTGAAATAAAAACAGTAGTTCAGGTGCTACTTCTTCTTGTTTACGAAGTTGTATCCGTTTTTTATACGTCGCTTTTATCGCTGTCGGAAGCATCACTTGAAAAGCTGAAATCATATAACATAACGTTTCACTTGTAAGCCAATATCCAAGCCTTAATAATTCCTCATTTAAAACCGGAGTAACATCTAATATTTCATGGAGTGCCTTTAATTTTTTACTTTCTACCTCAGCCGAGTCTTTTATGCCAATAATAAAACCTTGCAATTTTCTTGGACCGAATGGAACTACTACACGCATTCCTGTTTGCACGATATCTTCCCATTTTTTAGGGATGATATAATCAAACGGCCGATCTGTTTGACGTGCTGGTACATCAACAATTACACTTGCAAACTTCATACACAATCATCTTCTAACATCATTTCGATTTGCTTTAATATTTCACGAGCCACTTCTTTCTTCGTTAAAAGTGGTAACTCAATAATCTCTCCATCTTTTCTATACATTGTTACAATATTCGTATCTGTACCAAAGCCAGCTCCTTGCGCTTTCACATCGTTCGCAACAATCATATTTGCATTTTTCTCACGTAATTTTCTCGTCGCATATTCCTCTATATTCGTCGTTTCAGCTGCAAATCCGATAAGTAACTGTCGCTCTTTTTTCTCACCTAATGTTCTTAAAATATCTACTGTTCTTTCCAATTCAATAACAGCATCGCCATTTTGCTTTTTCATTTTATTATCGTGAACATATTTTGGGCGATAATCTGCAACTGCCGCTGTCTTGATAACAACATCTACATTCTGATAATGTTGAAGAACTGCCTCTAACATATTTTGTGCAGATTCTACTTGTATTGTTGTTACATGTAATGGCGGATTTAATGCTGTCGGTCCTGACACAAGTATGACATCAGCACCTAAGCTTGCTGCAACTTCTGCAATTGCATACCCCATCTTTCCAGAAGAAAAATTCGTCATAAAACGGACTGGGTCAATCTTTTCACGTGTCGGGCCAGCCGTTATTAATATTCGCTTTCCTTGCAATGGTTTTTGTTCTGAGAAAACCTCTTCTAATCTTCCAATAATCACCTCAGGTTCTTCCAGTCTTCCCTTAGCTACATAACCACATGCTAAAAAGCCTTCGCCAGGCTCAATAAATGTATATCCTAACGCTTTTAACGTCATCATATTTTTTTGAACAATTTTATTTTCATACATATGCACATTCATAGCAGGCGCAATCCAAACTGGAGCTGTAGTAGCCAACAACGTAGTCGTTATCATATCATCCGCAATACCATTCGCTAACTTCCCAATGCAATTCGCTGTAGCAGGTGCCACAAGTACAACATCTGCCCAATCCGCTAAATCAATGTGAGCGATAACCGCTGAGTCTTTTTCATCAAACGTATCCGTATATACATCGTGGCGAGAAAGCGCTTGAAATGTAAGAGGTGTAACAAACTTCATTGCCGATTCACTCATCATTACTTTTACAGTAGCACCCGCCTGTGTCAATTTACTCGTTAACGCAGCTGCCTTAAAAACTGCAATGCCTCCTGTTACACATAGAAGTATCTTTTTCCCTTTTAGCATATGACTCGTCCTCTTTCTTTTTCAAACTTATTCTACTGAAATAGAATTTTCAGCTCGTCAGTACCAATATGTTGTTCCACCTTTTTACGATTATTTCTTTCCTATCGTAAAAAAATAACAACCTACTTGTAAATAGGTTGTTACCGTTACATAGAAAATTATAAAGTCTATGTTTTAATTTGTCGAAAAGAATGTCTTAATCGATGATTTTGTCTTCGCTTGGTACATATTTTAATACTTCTGCATCGATTTCTTCTAATGATTTACCTACACATTTATGAGAAACAGGTTGCTCAATAACACAATTGTTCGCAAGTTGCATTTCACGCGCACGCTTTGCAGCTACTGTTACAAGCGTATATTTAGAATCGATTTTTGTTAATAATGAATCAATTGATGGATTTAACATAATTATAGACCCTCCGTCATTTCTTTATAATATTTTGCTACTCTTTCGCGGCGGCAATGTTCGCCAACCACAATTGCTTTAATTCTGTCGCAAGCTAATTCAACTTGATCGTTTTCTACAACATAGTCATAAGCGTCCATCATTTCGATTTCTTCTTTCGCTACAGTTAAACGATTTTCAATAACATCTTCAGTTTCTGTACCACGACCGACAATTCGGTTCTTTAGTTCAGATAAACTTGGAGGTGCTAAGAAAATAAATACACCTTCAGGGAAGGCTTTCTTAACTTGAATTGCTCCTTGTACTTCAATTTCTAGAAACACGTCTTTTCCTTCTTGTAATGTTTTTTCAACATAATCAATCGGTGTTCCGTAATAATTACCTACGAACTCAGCCCACTCAAGTAATTTTTCATTACGAATCATTTCTTCAAATTCTTCTCTCTCTTTAAAGAAATAATCCACACCATCTACTTCACCTTCACGCGGTTTACGCGTCGTTACTGAAATAGAGTACTGAAAACGTGTATCCTCCTGGCTAAATAGCTCTTTGCGAACCGTTCCTTTTCCAACCCCAGAAGGTCCTGAAAGCACGATGAGCAATCCTCTTCTACTTCTCATAAATATGTAAAACCTACCCTTCCTCACTTAAATCTTCTTTATTATTCAAACGATGTGCAATCGTCTCTGGCTGAATTGGACTTAATACAACATGCCCATCATCCATCACAATAACCGCCCTTGTTTTTCTCCCATACGTAGCATCAAGCAAAGCATTATGTTCACGTGCTTCCTGTACTGTTCGTTTAATAGGAGCTGACTCCGGACTTACAATAGCAATAATTCGATGAGCAGATACAATATTTCCGTATCCAATATTTAAAAACCGCATGGCCATAGTTTGCGCCTCCTAGTAAGTCTATCCGATTTCTCCACCACGTATAACTTTATATATTTTTTTGAAAGCTACTCAATATTTTGTACTTGTTCACGAATTTTTTCAAGGTTATTTTTCATTTCTACAACATATTTTGATATTGTTAAGTCATTTGCCTTAGAACCAATCGTATTAATTTCTCTATGCATCTCTTGCACGATGAAGTCCATTTTCCTTCCAACAGGCTCTTCAATCTGCAGTGTTTCACGAAATTGATCTAAATGACTTTGTAAACGAACTAACTCCTCGTGAATATCACAACGCTCTGCAAACATTGCGACTTCTGTTAGCAATCTTTGTTCATCTAAATCTTGATTATGTAATTCTTTTAAGCGATTTTCTAATCGTTCACGATATTTTTGTGTAACAATTGGCGCATGTGGAATAATTGCATTTACACAATTGTGAATCTCTTGCAAACGATACGCTATATCTTTATGTAATCGTTCTCCTTCGCCATCTCTCATCATTTTTAACATATGAGCAGCTTGGCGAACAGCCTCATATAAACTGTTTTCAAATTGTTCATTTACATTTTCTATTTCTTCAATTGCCGTTACTTCTGGCATTCCCATTAGTTGCCCGATTGTAATAGAATCTTGTAATTGAAATTTCCCTTTTATATCTTCCATAATGGATTGGTACTGCTTGAGAAGCTCCCAATTCACACTTAATTTTCTTTCAACAAGCCCTTCACCTGTTATACTAATAGACACTTCAATACGTCCACGGCGAACTTGTTCTGCAATTATTTTACGAATTTTGTCTTCAAACACCATCATTTGCTTCGGAAGTCGAATACTCATTTCTAAAAAGCGATGGTTCACCGACTTCATTTCTACTGTTATTTGAAAAGTATCATTTTCTACTTTCGACCTTCCAAATCCTGTCATACTACAAATCATCTTTATCACATCCAAGCCATGAAATAACTCAATGAAAAAGGTAATAGAGACAAGGCTCTACTACCTTCTGTAAATTATATCATATTTTCATATCATTGACTATTTCAAGTTTAATCCCTTCTTATATAACAGTGGCTTTTTCTTTTTATCCTTTTTTCTTGTTAATAAAGATCCTACTAATAAGAAAGTCGGAATAGATGATAATCCTCCAATTAACAACCAATCTCGTGCTTGTATCGGCATTGTGCTAAAAATCGGCTGTAATGGTGGATAATATATAACTACAAGCATTAACAGTAAAGAAATAATAACCGCCCCTACTAAATATACATTTCCAAACGGGTTACGATGAAATATAGAATGTTCACTACGACAATCAAATACATGAATAAGCTGAGCAAGTACTAATGTTGCGAAGGCTACCGTTTGTGCATACTTTAATTCATTTGGATGCTGGTTAAATGCAATAATAAACGCTACTAATGTCACTGCTCCGATTAGAAAACCACGACTTATAATTTTCCACGCAAGCCCTCTAGCGAACACCCCTTCTTTCGGATGGCGTGGTGTTCTCTTCATGACATCTCCTTCAGCCTTATCCAAACCTAATGCCATCGCTGGTAAACCGTCAGTAACTAAGTTCACCCATAAAATTTGAATTGGAACCATCGGCAATGGCAGTGCAAGTAACATCGCAAATAACATAACTAAAATTTCACCAACGTTAGATGCTAGCAAATACCGAATAAACTTCCGAATATTTTCATATATGTTTCTACCTTCTTTAATTGCCGATTTAATCGTAGCGAAGTTATCATCTAACAAAACAAGTGAAGAAGCTTCTTTTGCAACATCTGTCCCTGTAATTCCCATCGCAATCCCTATATCAGCTGTTTTAATAGCTGGAGCATCGTTCACTCCATCACCCGTCATAGCTACTATATGCCCCTTATTTTGCAGCGCCTTAACGATTTTCAATTTATGCTCAGGAGACACTCGAGCGAATACATACGTATCTTCTACAATATCTTCTAATGCCTCTACATCCATATTCGCAAGTTCTACACCTTCAACAACGCGTCCACCCGGTGGTAAAACCCCTAACTGTTCCGCAATTGCCATTGCTGTCACTTTATGATCTCCCGTAATCATTACCGTTCTAATACCAGCTTCCTTACACTCCCTCACCGCTTGCGCCACTTCTGGTCTTGGCGGATCTATCATTCCTTGTATTCCAACAAGCATAAAATCCTGCTCTACTTCTCTTTCATGCTCAATTGAATCTGTAGCTTTTAACGGTTTAAATGCCACCGCAATCGTTCGTAAAGCTTGACTTCCTAAACTATGAATCGCTGCCTGCACTTCTTTTCGATACATTTCACTTAAAGGCTGCTGTTTATTCCCCCATAAAATCGTTTGGCTCATTTGCAATAGAACATCTGGCGCTCCTTTTGTAATAACAAATTTTTTCCCTTCACGATCACGAACGATAACGCTCATCATTTTTCTAGTTGAATCAAAAGGAAATTCACGAATGACTTCAAACTTTCCTTTAAGAGCTTCACGTGATATTCCCGCCTTCATTGCAGCAGCTACGAGAGCTCCCTCTGTTGGATCTCCATCTAACACATACGTCTTTTTCTTTTGAATAACATTCGCATTATTACATAAACAGCCAAATGTGAGTAGTTGATACAGTGATTTCGTCTTAGTAGGGTCAATTACTTCTTCACCTTTCATAAACGAACCCGTTGGCTCATAGCCTTGACCAGTTACTTTCCACAATTCTCCGCTTGACCACATATGCGTTACCATCATTTTGTTTTGTGTCATTGTTCCTGTTTTATCTGAGCAAATAACAGAAGCACACCCTAACGTTTCTACAGCTGGCAACTTTCGCACAATCGCTCTCTTTTTAATCATGCGTTGTACACCAAGTGATAGCGCAACTGTAACGATAGCTGGTAATCCTTCCGGAATAGCCGCAACTGCGAGCGAAACCCCAGCCAAAAACATGTGATACACTTCATTCCCCTGATATACACCAGCTAATACTACAAGAGCTGTCAAAATAAGAGCGACAATAATTAAAATTTTCCCTAGCTGTTCTAACCTTCTTTGTAATGGTGTTTCCATTTGCTCAGCATTTTGCAACATATTTGCAATTTGGCCCATAGCTGTATTCATTCCAGTCGCTATGACTACCCCTGTTCCAGCACCTCTCGTTATCATCGTCCCCATAAATGCCATGTTTTTTTGATCACCAATTGAAACATCTTGGCCTTGTAATGCTTCTACCTTCTTTTGTACCGGCACTGATTCCCCTGTAAGAGCAGACTCTTCGATATATAAACTTGAAGATTCCACAAGACGAACATCCGCGCCAATACGATCGCCACTAGAAAACTTAATAATATCACCTAAGACAAGCGCTTTAGACGGTGCCTTTATCCACTTCCCATTTCTTAGTACCGTAACTTGAGGAGCTGCCAACTCTTTTAAAGCTTCCAACGATTTTTCAGCTTTCCTTTCTTGAAAGAAACCGAGGATACCATTGATAATAACGATCGCAACAATTGCAATTGAATCGATGTATTCTCCTAAAAAAGCTGAAATAATTGTTGCACCAAATAAAACAAGTACCATAAAATCTTTAAATTGCGCTAAAAACACCATAAGTGCAGAAGGCCGCTTTGCTTCTTGCAATTCATTTGTACCAAATTTCCTTAATCGCCCCTCTGCTTCTTGCTCTGTAAGACCTACCTCCACATTCGTATTCGTCCTTTCCTCCACTTCATGTGCACGCATTTCATACCAATTCATCCTGCCATCGACCTCCTGATTCCAGACATACTCTAATGAAAGCTTATTCAGCCTCGTCCAAAAAAATGCTATAATTAACTTTTAGTTAGAAAGGAGTGTTCATTTATGGCATTCGATGGATTATTTACAAGAGCGATTACACATGAAATTGCAAATTCTCTTTACACGGGAAGAATTTCCAAAATATATCAACCTTCAAAATACGAGATTTTATTACATATTCGCGCAAACGGAAAGAATCAAAAACTGATTCTCTCCGCTCATCCGACATATGCACGTTTACACTTAACAAACCAAAATTACGATTCACCTGCACTTCCACCAATGTTTTGTATGCTTCTCCGCAAGCATTTAGAAGGTGGTTTCATTGAAAAGATTGAACAAATTGATTTAGAGCGCATTATTCAAATTACAGTTCGCAGCAGAAATGAAATTGGTGATGAATCGCTAAAGACATTAGTAATTGAAATCATGGGACGACATAGTAACATCATTTTAGTAGACACAAAAACAAACAATATTTTAGATAGCTTAAAACACGTTTCTTTAGCAGTAAACCGACATCGAACTGTATACGCTGGAGCTGAATATATTGCACCACCAGCACAACATAAAATTAACCCGCTTCAGATTGAAACAGATGATGAATTTATTAGACCGCTAGACTTTCTATCTGGAAACATGGATAAACAGCTTGTCGGCACTTTTACGGGAATATCACCGTTATTCGCAAAAGAAGTAGTGAAAAAAGCAGGTATGGTAAATGAAAAAGCATTATCTGAAGCATTTTTCTCCATACAAAAGCCATTACTAACTCATACATATTCACCAACAATGAGTACTGCAAACGGGAAAGAATTCTTTTATCTTTTCCCTCTTACGCACTTGCAAGGAGAAGAAAAAACATTCTCATCAGTAAGCGAATTGTTAGATCGCTTCTTTTTCGGTAAAGCAGAGCGCGACCGTGTAAAACAACAAGCGCATGATTTAGAGCGCTTTATGCAAAACGAAAAAAATAAAAACGAGAAAAAACTCATTAAACTAGAAAAAACATTACAAGATGCCGGGAAAGCAGATAAATATCAACTTTTTGGAGAGCTACTTACAGCCAATATGTATGCTTTGAAAAAAGGTGATAAAAATATTGAAGTCGTTAACTATTACGACGAAAATGGTGGGACTGTAAAAATCACATTAGATCCTTTAAGAACACCATCCGACAATGCACAACGCTATTTCCAAAAGTATCAAAAAGCAAAAAATTCAGTTGTTGTTGTAGAAGAACAAATCGAAAAAACAAATGAAGAAATTCTTTATTTTGATAGCTTACTTCAACAAATGGAAGCTGCTTCTTCAAAAGATATCGAAGAAATTCGCGAGGAATTAGCCGAAGAAGGTTATATGCGCAATCGCAAAGCAAAAAATGCTAAGAAGAAACCAACTAAACCGGTATTGGACAAATATTTAGCTAGTGATGGAACAGAAATTTTCGTCGGCAAAAACAATAAACAAAATGATTATTTAACAACGAAATTTGCCCGTCGTGATGAAATTTGGTTACATACGAAAGACATACCTGGCTCTCATGTTGTCATTCGTTCTTTAGAACCTGCTGAAGAAACTTTACTAGAGGCTGCAAAAATCGCCGCTTATTTCAGTAAAGCAAAAGAGTCTAGCTCTGTACCTGTTGATTTCACGAAAATACGTCATGTCAAAAAACCGAGTGGCGCAAAACTTGGCTTTGTTACGTACGACAATCAGCAAACCGTATATGTAACACCTGATGCTGATACTGTAATGAAATTAAAAGCGTAAATATTAAAAAATGCGTTGCTTGCAAGCGACGCATTTTTTATACGGTTTCAATTCAGTTCATATATCCATTTACTCATTCATAACATCTTTCTTCCCTTCAATATTGTCAAAAAAATTGACAGTGTCATTTCACATCTGTATAAATTTTTTTACAGTATGTATATAAAGTGCACCTCCAATCAATATTTTTTCATCCCCCCACTGATTATTGAAGTAATCCTGATTTTATGAACAAACCGCCTCTCACAAATAACCGGCTAATTTTTTATCTCCCCTAAAATATATGTAGTTCCTACTATCTTTTCTTCAAATATACATTTTGGCACGCTATTTGCTTTATTCAATACTGTGAAAAGGGGGAAATTAACATGACTTTAAGAATTAATAAAATCCAAAATCAACTACAAAAATATGAAATTGACGGATTACTTATTACCAAAAAAGAAAATCGCCAATATGCAACAGGCTTTACAGGCAGCGCTGGCGTCGTCTTAATCTCTGCGGATAAAGCGGTTTTTATAACTGATTTTCGCTACGTAGATCAAGCGAAATCACAAATAAAAGACGCTGAAATTGTTATGCATAAAGGAAATTTAGAGAAAGAAGTTGCAAATCAAGTATCGAAATTAAACATTCAAAAACTTGGAATTGAAGAAAATAACATGACATTACAACAATATAAAAACTTACAAAAATACATACATGCGGAAATGGTGCAAGTGTGCGAAATCATCGAAAATATTCGTATTATTAAAGACACACCTGAAATAGAAACAATGAAAATTGCAGCTAATATTGCTGACGAAGCATTTCACCACATCCTTACATTTCTAAAACCAGGAATAAGTGAAACTGATGTCCGAGATGAATTAGAATTTTTCATGCGAAAAAAAGGGGCTACATCCTCATCATTTCAAATTATTGTAGCTTCTGGCGTTCGCTCTTCACTTCCCCATGGAGTTGCATCAAATAAAATAATCGAACGAGGCGACGTTGTTACATTAGATTTCGGTGCACTTTACGACGGATATTGTTCCGATATAACACGTACTGTAGCAATCGGGGAACCATCAGAAGAATTCAAAAAGATATACAACGTTGTACGAGAAGCATTAAAACGTGGAACTGAAGCAATTAAGCCTGGAGAAACTGCGAAAAGTATCGATGATATAACGAGAGATTACATTACAGAACATGGATACGGTCAATATTTTGGACACTCTACTGGTCATGGCCTTGGATTAGAAATTCATGAACCTCTTCGCCTATCCCAAGAAAGTAAGGCTACTTTAGAAGAAGGTATGGTTGTTACCGTTGAACCTGGTATTTACATTCCGAACTGGGGCGGTTGTAGAATTGAAGACGATATCGTCATTACAAAAGACGGATATGAAGTTATTACAAAAGCGAATCGGGAACTAATTGTTATTCCTTGTTAAAAATCATGTACTTTTTAACAGGGGTTTTTTCTTTACACATAGAATTCCTTCTCTGGAGTAATTGTTTAAAGAGGGGGAATTTTAATTGAACTTTGTAATCGATAAAATAGATGGTTTACAGCCTGAATTTTCAAAACTTGTTTCCATGATGAATTACGCTCGCTATACAACAATGCAGGCTGTCGAAGGCTTAACAATTGAAGAACTTGATTATTTATATGATGAGGAAGCAAATTCAATTGGCATGTTATTGTACCATATGGCTGCTATTGAATTTTACTACCAAATTCATACTTTTGAAGATCGTGAACCAACGGAGGCTGAATTAGAACACTGGTTACCTGCTGTTGAGTTAGGAAATCTTGGACGTGAGAAAATAAAAGGAAACTCAATAGAATTTTACATACATACGTTACAAGAAGTACGTTCCAAAACGATTGAAACTTTTCAATCGTTACCTGATGAATGGCTATTTAAAACGACAGACTTTTGGCATGACAAACCAGCAAATAACTACTTTAAATGGTTTCACGTATTTGAAGATGAAATCAATCATCGCGGACAAATTCGTTTAATTAAAAAGATGCAAAAAGCACATTCAGTAAAATGAGAAAATGCCACCGAATAAGGTGGCATTTTCTTTTATTCATTAACGAATAACTTTTCATTTACTTTTTTAGCGACTACCGCTACCGACATTAAAATGCATATTAACTATAGCAATTTCGCAATAAACAACCACCCTTGAAACATTACAATTCCATCGATTATCTCATTTCCTTTCAATAACAAAAACGGAATCGTGCTAATTATAATAACAAACTCGATACTGAAAACAATTTTCTTTTTTCGACTATATGCTTTCCATTCATCCCAGCGATACATAGGAGCAAAAATCAATACTCCTATACATAATATAAATGGTACCCATTCACTTTTAAGAAATTGCCCTGAAATAACTGATAATAGTAAACAAACGAGCACACCAAAATACCCTATTTTCTCTCTCATTCGTACTCCCCCATTCTACTTCGCCTTTAATATGTAACTTGCTATGCTTATAACAATTCTTAGAAAAATAACAACTACAAGTACAATATAAAGACCTTTTGCAGAAGACATCCATTCTTGAAAAATAGACATTTTCTCCATCTGTTTCTGCCCTTCTATTAAAATAAACCCTACGAAAAATGAGCAAACAACAGTGATACCTATCATAATTCCAATACTTTTCTTGCTATATTGTTTCATATCATCCCAGTTATATAACAGTACAAAAACAAACCCGAAAACAGGTATGATACTTACCCATGCATTGTTTGTAAATTGACTTAAAATGATTAATAGACTGCAAGATATGATGAATCCCCAAAACCCAATTTTTTTGTGCATAGCCCTTCCTTAAATTCCATTTTTAGGATTAATTGTATTGTAACATCCATCTTCCATTCTTACCATTACAGTACATGAAATTTCACTTTTTTCTTTTTCCTATACTCACATACCTTCACCGCTTTCATACAATGAACTACACGAATGCCTAAAGGATGTGAATGTTATGGGAGTTGAATTAACGCTTTTACATGCTCTCTATATTCTTTGTTTACTCACTATTATTACCTTTTTTATTCTGCGAAAAGATACGACGATCATTTGCATCGTTTTTATCTTTTTATTAGCATTAACCGCTACAAGTTCTATCCCTCTTGCCATAAGCGGTATTTTTCAAAGTTTCATTTACGCCATTACTGAACTATTACCAACTATATTGATCATCTCCATTATCGTATCAATGAGCAATCTACTCGTTCATACCGGCATAAATGATACGATGATTTCACCATTTACAAAAATGATTCGTACACCTACCCTCGCCTATTGGATTATCGGCCTTTTAATGATGACAATTTCTTTCTTCTTTTGGCCCTCTCCCGCTGTCGCTTTAATGGGGGCTATTTTATTACCCGTCGCTGTACGCGTCGGTCTTCCACCAATTGGGGTTGCCATTGCTATGAACTTATTCGGACACGGCATCGCCTTATCTGGTGACTTCGTAATTCAAGGTGCACCGAAATTAACTGCAGACGCTGCTGGTCTTCCTGTTTCCAGCGTTGTTTCAGCCAGTGTTCCCCTCGTTATTGTTATGGGTATTGTGACAACTTCCGTTGCATTTTTCTTCTTACGAAAAGAATTTCATACAGGCTTATCTATACAAGAATCTACTCCATCAACTGAGTCTTCTAAAACGCTCACTTCATTATCTCCTCAGACAAAAAAATGGCTCGCTATTTGTATTCCGATCGTATATGCCATAGATATTCTTTGCATGATTCAATTTAAACTACAAGGAAGCGACGCAACTGCACTTATCGGCGGGACGACTGTTATTATGATTATTATCATTTCTCTCATCGCCTACAAAGGTAATGGACTAAATAAAACGACCGATTATTTTATAGAAGGACTCCAATTTGGATTTAAAATCTTTGGTCCAGTTATCCCAATTGCTGCACTCTTTTATTTAGGAGATAGCGGCTTTGTGAAAATTATCGGGGACTATTTACCGAAAGGTTCACATGGAATCATTAACGACTTAGGAATCGCCTTATCTCAAACTGTTCCTTTAAACCAATATGTATCGGCAGGAACATTAACTATCGTTGGTGTCATAACAGGCTTAGATGGATCTGGCTTTTCCGGTATATCACTTGCTGGTTCGATTGCCAATCTTTTCGGAACAGCACTTGGGCATGGAACAGCTACATTAACAGCACTCGGGCAAATTGCAGCAATCTGGACCGGGGGCGGGACTTTAATTCCTTGGGCGCTTATTCCTGCCGCTGCCATATGCAAAGTAGATCCGTTTGAACTTGCACGCCGAAACTTTTTACCGGTTGTGATTGGCTTAATCGTCACCACTATCGTTGCGATGTTTATTCTATAACGTAAGCAAGTGTTCTCTTGCTTACGTTTTTTATTGTGAAATCCATCATTTATTACTGACTTTCAAAAGGGATTATTTATACGTTAGCGAAGTTATATTAGGAGAGTATTTATTTCAAAACGTTTACGAGCAACAGATTACTTCAATTAGAAAAGGGGACATAACTATGAATGAATTGATTTTCGTCTTATTAATTTGTCCATTACTTATCTTTATCGTTTCTGTTATTGGAACGCGCAAGACGAAAACGCATTACGTAATGCCGATTGTAACGTTTGCTAGTTTTTTAATAATAGGTGTTATCGCCTTTACTCCAAAATTTTTCTTTTGGGTTGGCATGTATAGCATCTTCTCATTTATTGTTTCTTATATGACTCTATTGTTTGTAAGAGGATATGAAGTTGTAGAAAACGCTAAATAGTTATTAGCGAGGAGATTGTAATATGATTTTCTTTGATGTCGATGGAACTTTACTTGATTATGAGACCGCTGAAAGAAATGGTATTATAGATTTCTTTCAAATATATATATTTTTTCAGGTAATGAATTAGAGGCCACGAAACTATGGCATGAATTATCCGAACAATATTTCAACAAATTTTTATCCAAAGAATTATCTTTTCAAGAACAACAATGTATGCGAATGTATCATTTATTTAAAACATATGGAGTAAACTTATCACCCGGGGAATCTCAGCACAAATTCAATCAATATATAAAACTATATAAGAACAACTGGGCCGCGTTTGAAGATGTACACTATACATTACAGACCTTGCAGCAAGAAGGACACTCATTAGGTATCATTAGCAATGGTGACTATGAGCAACAAGTCGAAAAATTAACTGCTCTAAACATTCTACAACATTTCAAATACATATTTACTTCTAGTGAAATTGGTATATCGAAACCAGACCCTGAAATTTTTCAAAGAACTGTATTACAATCGAATCTTGAAATGAAAGATTGCTATTATATTGGCGATCGATTAGAAACAGATGCAATTAGTAGTACAGCAGCTGGAATGCAAGGGATATGGTTAAATCGGGATAACTTGCAACTCAAGTGTGATGTTCCTAATATCTGTTCTTTACATGAAATTTTAACAATGATATAAAAAGACGACCGCGTTCCCCCGCCGTCGTCTTTTTTCATGTTACGCTGTGATCCAAGCTTCATTAGCTGGATTTTTACGCCACTCTTGTAATTTTTTCGTTTCAGCTTGTCCAATCATACCTTTTTCTGCTGCAACTTCAGTTAATGCACTGTAATCACTTAAAGAATATGACGCTACGTTAGCTGCTTCTAATTTTTCTTTTCCTGATTCTAGCTCGTATGTGAAGATTGATACGATTCCTAACACTTCACATCCAGCTTCGCGAAGTGCTTCTACACATGTAATTGCACTACCGCCAGTTGAAATTAAGTCTTCTACTACTACTACTTTTTGACCTTTTTCAGCTTTTCCTTCGATTTGGTTCCCTTTACCGTGACCTTTTGCTTTACTACGTACGTAGCACATTGGTAAATCCATACGATCGCTTACCCATGCAGCGTGCGCAATACCAGCAGTTGCTGTTCCTGCAATAACTTCTACAGTTGGGAAGTGCTCTTTAATTAACTCTTCTAATCCAGCTGCAATCGCTTGACGTACTTTTGGATAAGATAAAGTTAAACGATTATCACAATAAATTGGTGATTTCATACCAGAAGACCAAGTGAATGGATCATTCGGTTGTAAAAATACTGCTCCAATTTCTAATAAATGCGATGCGATTTCTTTTTTCATACTGTTACACCTTCCCACTGTTGTTTTACTGTTTTATACGCTTCAAGCGGATTTTCTGCTTTTGTAATACTACGTCCAACTACGATGTAGCTTGAGCCAAGTTCCCTCGCACGTTTTGGTGTTGCTACGCGCACCTGGTCATTTACATCATCGCTTGCAAGACGAATCCCTGGTGTTACTGTTACAAATTCATTTCCGCATACTTCACGTAATTTGGGAACTTCAAGTGTTGAACAAACAACGCCATCAAGTCCACTTTCTTTCGTTAGTTTTGCATAATGAGCAACCGCTTCTTCTAACGTTTTCTCAATGCCGATCTCTTTTTTCATCATAGCTTCCGAAGTGCTTGTTAGTTGTGTAACTGCAATACAAATCGGTCTCTCTTTTCCTTCTTGCTTACCTTCCTCTAATCCCTCAATCGCAGCTTTCATCATACTGCTTCCCCCAGCAGCATGAACATTTACCATATCAACATCTAGACTAGCTAGGCTACGCATAGCGCTTTTTACTGTATTCGGAATATCATGAAGTTTTAAATCTAGGAAGATCTTATGCCCTTTTTCTTTTAAATACGTAATAATCGCAGGGCCTTCTTTGTAAAATAACTCCATACCAACTTTGACAAATAATTCTTCCCCTTCAAAGTGGTGTAAGAATTGTTCTACATCTTGTTTCCCTGGAAAATCTAGTGCAACAATTAACGACTGTGACATGTTTGCTTCCAGCTCCTTCCTTGACACTCCGAAATGTGATCAAATCCTAATTCATCTAGTAATGCTGGTAACTCCTCAATAATTGTCGGACATACGAACGGGTCTATGAAGTTCGCTGTACCTACTGCAACCGCGCTTGCGCCAGCATAGAAGAATTCAATTACATCTTCCGCAGTTTCAATACCACCCATTCCGATAATCGGAATGTTAACCGCTTGACTTACTTCATGTACCATACGAATTGCTACTGGCTTAATCGCTGGCCCTGATAGTCCGCCCGTACGGTTTGCTAAAATTGGTTTTGCAGTTTTTAAATCTAGACGCATACCAAGCAATGTATTAATCATCGTTAAACCGTCCGCACCCGCATTTTCAATTGCTTTTGCAATCTCCACAATGTTTGCCACGTTCGGTGACAATTTCACATATACCGGTACTTCAGAAACCTCTTTTACTCGCTTCGTTAAATCAGCAGCAATTTCAGGATTCGTACCAAAAGCGATACCACCCGTTTTTACGTTTGGACAAGAAATATTTAATTCTAGCGCATGAACATTAGGTGCCTTTGAAATTTCCTTCGCAACTGCTACATAATCCTCAGCTTGTGAGCCAGCAACATTTGCAATAATCGGAAGATCAAATTGCTCGAGAAAAGGTAATTCAGAATTCATTACCTTTTCTAATCCAGGATTTTGAAGCCCGATTGCATTTAGCATTCCGCCTGGTGTTTCAGCAACACGAGGCGTCGGATTTCCATAGCGTGGTTGTTCTGTCGTCGCTTTAATCATAATTGATCCAAGTACACTTAAATCATAGAACTGTGCATACTCACGACCAAATCCGAAGCAACCAGATGCTGGGATGATTGGATTTTTTAACGATAACCCTGGTAATTCAACTTGCAATCTGTTCATAGTACAACCTCCCCGATTGGAAATACTGGTCCGTCGCTACACACCTTCTTGTAAGAATGCCCACTCGGATCTGCTTGCAGATGGCATACACATGCGAAACATGCTCCAATGCCACAGCCCATACGCTCTTCTAATGAAATGTAGGCTTTTCTCTCTTTATAGCGTCCTTCTAATGCACGAAGCATCGCTAAAGGTCCACATGAGTATAGAATGTCAAAGTCAATTCCATAGCTATCAATTACATCTGTTACAAAGCCTTCTGTACCATGCGTACCATCAACTGTTGCAACATACGTATCACCAAGCTCTGCGAATTTCTCTTCATAGAAGACAACATCTTTCGTTTGGAAACCTAAGATGTGAATAACGCGTACTCCCTTTGCTACAAGACGCTGTGACAATTCATATAGTGGTGGTACACCAATTCCCCCTCCAACTAATAGAGCCGTTTGTCCAGCTTCCGCTTCTTCTACAGGAAAACCATGTCCAAGTGGTCCTAACACATCTACAAGTTCGCCTTGTTTTCTTTTCGCTAATGTTTTTGTTCCTTGTCCTTCCGCACGATATAGCATTGTAAATTCGTTCTTGTCTTGATCGACATTACAAATACTAATTGGGCGGCGCAGAAGGGGCGTAATGCCCTCTGCTACCTTAATGTGTACAAACTGCCCTGGATCGTTCATTTGCTGCACAAGATCCCCTTGAAGCACTAATTCGTAAATGTTTTTTGCGATTTCTTTTTGGTTAACGACGATCATATTTTGCTTTTGCATCATGCATGTACCACCTCGTGACGCTTCGTTTGCGTAATTTCTTTCATTGAATGAGCTGAGAATGTCATAGATTCTAATACTCCTAAGATTGCTCTCGTTGTATCAAGTGATGTTAAGCAAGCCACACCATTTTCTACTGATTCACGGCGAATGCGGAAACCATCACGCGCTGGTTGTTTGCCTTTTGTTAATGTATTGATTACAAACTGTGCTTTTCCTTGACGAATAATATCTAGTAAGTTGTAGTCTTCAGAATCAATTTTGTTTACAACTTGTACTGGAATGTTTTGCTCTGCTAATGTTTGTGCTGTTCCAGCTGTTGCTAATAAGTTATAACCGATTTCGTGGAAACGTTTTGCAATTTCCATCGCCTCTTCTTTATCTTTATCCGCTACAGTGATGATTACTGATCCGTGCGTTGGGATGTTAATTCCAGAAGCAACTAACCCTTTGTATAAGGCTTTTTCAAGTGTTAAGTCTTTCCCCATTACTTCCCCTGTTGACTTCATTTCAGGTCCTAATGTTGTATCAACTGATCGTAGTTTCGCAAATGAGAATACCGGTGCTTTTACATACACTTCTTTCTCTTCTGGGTGGTAGCCAGTTCCATATCCTTGTTCTACAAGGTTTTGCCCTAAAATAACTTTCGTTGCAACATTCGCCATCGGTACGCCTGTAATTTTACTTAAGAATGGTACTGTACGGCTCGCACGTGGATTTACTTCAATTACATACACTTCATCTTTGAATACTACAAACTGAATGTTTAGTAATCCAACAATGTTTAAACCTTTTCCAAGTGCAATTGTATGTTCAATAATTTGTTCTTTCAGTTTTGCAGATAAGCTTTGTGGTGGATATACTCCGATTGAGTCACCAGAGTGAACTCCAGCGCGTTCAATATGTTCCATAATACCTGGAATGAATACATTCTCACCGTCTGAAATTGCATCTACTTCAATTTCTTTACCAACCATGTAACGGTCGATTAATACTGGGTGATCTGCGTGAACTTTAACCGCATTTTTCATGTAGTGCAGCAGTTCTTCTTGACGATATACGATTTCCATCGCGCGTCCACCTAGTACGTAAGATGGTCTTACTAATACTGGGTAACCAATTTTGTCAGCGATTGCTACTGCTTGCTCTACAGTCGTTGCTGTTTTACCAACTGGTTGCGGGATACCAAGCTGTGTTAAAGCTGCTTCAAACTTATCACGATCTTCTGCACGGTCTAAATCTTCAAGTGATGTCCCTAAGATTTTCACACCGTGAGCCTCTAGTTTAGCAGCTAAGTTAATTGCCGTTTGTCCACCGAACTGAACGATAACACCTTCTGGTTTTTCTAAATCGATGATGTGCATTACATCTTCAATCGTTAATGGTTCAAAGTATAATTTATCAGAAATACTGAAGTCTGTTGAAACTGTTTCTGGATTGTTATTAACAATGATTGCCTCATATCCAGCTTCTTTAATTGCCCATACAGAGTGAACTGTTGCATAGTCAAACTCAACCCCTTGACCGATACGGATTGGCCCAGACCCTAGTACAACAACACTCTTACGATCTGTTCTAACCGATTCATTCTCGTCACCATATGTGCTGTAATAGTATGGTGTTGCAGATTCAAACTCTGCCGCACAAGTATCTACCATTTTATAAACAGGAGTTATATTGCTTTCTTTACGCATATCGTAAATTTCACGCTCTGTTTTGTTCCAAGCATTGGCGATGTAATGGTCACTGAAGCCCATTTCTTTCGCTGATTGTAATACTTCCATATTTCCTGCATTTGCTTTTACTTCGCGTTCCATGTTTACGATATTTTCAACTTTTTGTAAGAAGAAGAAGTCCATTTCACACCAATCGTTGATTTCTTCTTTCGTTACACCTTGACGAATTGCTTCCGCTACAATAAACAGTCGCTCATCATCAGCTTTTATAATGCGTTTTTTCATTGTCTCTTTATCAAGCTCTTTTAAATGCTCTAACTCTAAGTGATAAACACCAAGTTCTAAAGAACGAATCGCTTTTAATAATGATTGCTCTAAGTTACGTCCGATTGACATAACTTCACCAGTTGCCTTCATTTGCGTACCAAGTGTTCTGTTTGCCGATTCAAACTTATCAAATGGCCAACGCGGAATTTTTGAAACAACATAGTCTAATGCTGGCTCGAAGCAAGCGTATGTTTTTTGTGTTACTGGGTTTATAATTTCATCTAATGTTAAACCGACTGCAATTTTTGCCGCTAGCTTTGCAATTGGATATCCAGTTGCTTTAGATGCTAGTGCAGATGAACGACTTACACGTGGGTTTACTTCAATTACATAGTATTGGAAGCTATGTGGATCAAGTGCAAGCTGAACGTTACATCCGCCTTCAATTCCTAATGCACGAATAATTCGTAATGAAGTGTTTCGTAACATTTGATACTCACGGTCACTTAATGTTTGGCTCGGCGCTACAACGATAGAATCACCTGTATGAACCCCAACTGGATCGATATTTTCCATGTTACAAACTACAATCGCGTTATCATTCGAGTCACGCATTACTTCATATTCAATTTCCTTACAACCAGCAATGCTCTTTTCTAATAAACATTGTGTCACTGGACTATGTTTTAATCCACCTGATACGATCTCAATTAGTTCTTCTTCATTACTACAGATTCCGCCACCTGTTCCCCCCATCGTAAATGCTGGGCGAACAATAACTGGATATCCAATTTCTTTTACAAATTCATGTGCTTCTTCTAGCGTATGAATAATCGTACTAGATGGAATTGGTTCATTTAATTCCTGCATTAAGGTACGGAATAAATCACGATCCTCCGCTTGCTCGATTGCTGATAATTTTGTTCCTAAAATTTCAACTCCGCACTCTTCAAGTATGCCTGATTTCGCAAGTTCAACAGCCATATTCAGGCCTGTTTGACCACCTAATGTTGGTAAGATTGCATCTGGACGTTCTTTACGAATGATACGGCTTACGAATTCTAGTGTTAATGGTTCTATATATACTTTATCTGCTGTTGCAGTATCTGTCATAATTGTTGCTGGGTTAGAGTTAACAAGGATTACTTTGTAACCTTCTTCTCTAAGAGATTGACAAGCTTGTGTACCAGAGTAATCAAACTCTGCTGCTTGCCCAATTACAATTGGTCCTGATCCGATTACTAAAATTGTGTTAATGTCTAGGCGTTTTGGCATAACTCTTCCCCTTCTTTCTTGAAGTTTTCAATCATTTCTAAGAAATCTTCGAATAAATCATTTGCATCTTCTGGTCCTGCTGAAGCTTCTGGATGATATTGTACTGTAAATGCTGGGAACTTCGTATGACGAAGACCTTCTACTGTTCCATCATTTAAAGCAACATGTGTAATTTCAAGTTCTGTATTTTCAACTGATTCTTCTTCTACTGCGTAACCATGGTTTTGAGATGTAATTGCTACTTTTCCAGTTGCAAGATTTTTTACTGGATGATTTAAACCACGGTGACCGAATTTTAACTTACTTGTATTCGCACCAGATGCTAGTGCGAACAATTGATGTCCTAAGCAAATTCCGAATAAAGGAACTTTACCGATAATGTCTTTTAGCATTTCAATCGCTTCTGGCACATCTTTTGGATCTCCAGGTCCGTTACTTAACATAATTCCATCTGGGCTAAGGCGTAAAATTTCTTCTGCTGTTGTATTGTAAGGTACTACAATTACATCACAGTCACGTTTATTTAATTCTCGTAAAATACCATGTTTCATTCCGAAGTCTACAAGTACAACTCGGTGTCCACGGCCTGGGCTTGGGTATGGATCTTTCGTTGATACGCGTTTCACGTGATCTGTAAATACTGTCGCTTTTAATTGGCTCACGATGTATTCTACATCTGCATCCATGTTACAAAGGCGGCCGCGTAATGTACCGTATTGACGAATTTTTCTCGTTAATTTTCTTGTATCAATTCCTGCTAACCCTGGGATGTTTCTTTCTTTTAAGTAATCATTTAACGAAATTTCATTACGGAAGTTTGATGGGTGATCACAAATTTCGTTTACGATTAAACCATTTACAGATGGGTGAATCGATTCAAAATCGTCACGGTTGATGCCGTAGTTTCCGATTAATGGGTACGTGAATGTTACGATTTGACCGCAATATGATGGATCAGATAATGTTTCTTGATATCCAGTCATTCCTGTTGTGAATACAACCTCACCTGACTTTTCAATTTCTCCTCCGAAACCTTTTCCAATTAATACTGTTCCATCTTCTAAGATAAGTTGTCTTTTCATACTAATGCACTCTCCTTTTGCCATGCGATCTTACCACCAACGATTGTCATTACCGGCCATCCTTGGCATTTCCAACCTGCGAATGGTGTATTTTTTCCTTTTGATAAGAATGTTGTTGGGTCAATCTCTTCTTCTTGTTCTAAATCAATGATTGTAATATCAGCTGTTCTACCTTCTTTCAGGCGACCTGCTTCTAAGCTGAATGTATCAGCTGGCTTTTCTGTTAAGAATTGAATTAACTGCTCTAGTGTGATAATTCCTTTTTTCACAAGGTTTGTGTATAGAAGCGGGAATGCTGTTTCAAAACCAGTAATTCCGAATGGTGCTCTTTCAATTCCTTGCGCTTTCTCTTCCGCTGTATGCGGTGCATGATCAGTTGCGATCATATCGATCGTCCCATCTAATAAACCTTCAATTAGTGCTGCATGATCTTCTTTTCCACGAAGCGGTGGATTCATTTTAAAGTTAGGATCAGCTGACGGGATATCATCCTCACATAACACTAAGTGATGCGGTGTTACTTCTGCTGTTACTTTAATTCCAGCGCGTTTCGCATCTCGAATTACACGTACAGAACCTTTCGTACTAACGTGACATACGTGATAGTGACAATCTGCCGCTTCAGCAAGCAGTATATCCCTTGCAATATGTACAGATTCACATACTGATGGGATACCGTTTAATCCGTGTTTCTCAGAAAACTTCCCTTCATGTACACAACCTTTATTAATAAGAGTATTCTCTTCACAGTGCGCAACCACTGCCATATTTAATTTCGCTGCACGCTTCATAGCAGCTAACATCATGCTAGCATCTTGTACGCCTACACCGTCATCAGTGAAAGCAAATGCTCCAAGTTCTTTTAATGTTTCGAAATCTGTCATTTCAGAACCAGCTTGGCGTACTGTAATTGCTCCGTATGGTAGTACGTTGACATGCGCTTTTTCTTTAATACGATTTTGCAAGTCTTCCATATGTTCTCTGCAATCTGGTACTGGGCGTGTATTTGGCATTGCACAAATTGTAGTGAATCCACCTTTTGCCGCTGCTAGTGTACCTGTTTCAATTGTTTCTTTATGTTCACCACCTGGTTCACGAAGATGTACGTGTACATCTACTAATCCAGGTGCGATTAACTTTCCGTTCACATCGATTACTTCAGCATTATCTGCCGTAATATTTTCTGCTACCTTAGCGATTTTACCGTCTTGTACGAGAAGATCTGTTGCTACGATTTTTCCTTCTTCATTCATATAACGACCATTTTTAAACAAGTAATTCATGTTTCGTTCCTCCTAATACATTTGGTAAGGCGCGTTTTAGTACAGCCATTCTTACGTAAACTCCATTTTCCATTTGTTTAAATATGCGTGAACGCTCACACTCAACAAGTTCACTTGCAATTTCAACATCACGGTTTACAGGAGCTGGATGCATAATAATGCTTCCCTCTTTCATACGCTTTTCTCTTTCCACTGTTAATCCGTGTTTCTCATGATACTCTTTCATAATGTCTGTTTCATAATGATCATGACGCTCATGTTGTACACGAAGTAACATCATTACATCCACTTCTGGAACAAGTTCATCTAATGGTTTGTATGTTCCAAATGTGCTGTCTTCATCTTTCCACTCTTCTGGACTTGCAAAGTAAATTGTTGCACCCAGTTTCGTTAATGCTTCTGCATTAGAACGTGCTACTCGGCTATGACGAACATCTCCTACTATCGCAATCTTTAATCCTTCAAATCTTCCAAACTCTTGTTTAATTGTAAGAAGATCGAGTAGGCACTGCGTTGGGTGGTTTCCACATCCATCTCCAGCGTTTAAGATTGGGATATTCACCTGATCTTTTAGTTCATCGAAGTAGCGATCTTGCTCATGGCGGACGATCACCGCTTTTGTTCCGATTGATTCTAGTGTTCTTATCGTATCGTATAAAGTTTCTCCTTTTTGTACGCTAGATGCATCAGCTGAAAAGTTTAAAACTTCAAGTCCTAATCTCTTCTCAGCAACTTCAAAGCTAAATCTCGTTCTCGTACTATTCTCAAAGAACAAGTTCGCAACAAAAGTTTGCTCTGTCGTTTTGCTCTCTTTTCCATTCGCGAAATCTTCTGCGTCTTTTAGGATTTCTGAAATTTCTACTTCCGATAATTCACTCATCGTTAACAAATGGCTCATCGTCATCCCTCATCTTTCTGATTTTTATGTTACCACTTTTGTATTTTTATAACAACTTTTGTATAAAAATACCCTAGTCATTTGAGACTAGGGTGCAAGGAAGAAGCCACCCTTTCCGGTCTCACAGGACTGAATTAAAAGGTTATTATGAAGCAATCTGCTTAGATTGTTTTATTTGTTTCGTTTCCGGTAGTAGTAGATTTAATAGTACACCTACAATTGCTGCTAGTGCCATTCCTTCTACTTGGAACGATTCTCCTACATGAAGTACCGCTCCACCAATACCGATTACTAGTATTACTGATGCAATCATTAAGTTTCGTTTGTCACTTAGGTCTGTTTTATCATCTACCATCATGCGTAATCCGCTTGATGCGATTACACCGAATAGTAAGATTGATACTCCGCCCATAACCGGTGTTGGTATGGAGTGAATCAGCGCGGAAATCTTACCGATAAAACCAAACATGATTGCGAATACTGCTGATCCGATGAATAAGTATACACTGTAAGCTCTCGTAATTGCTAGCACACCGATGTTTTCACCATACGTCGTATTCGGTGGTCCACCTATTAGTGATGCAATCAATGTTGCTATTCCATCACCGAAGATTGAGCGATGTAAACCTGGTTTTTCAATTAAATCTCTTTTAATAACATTTCCAAGTACAATTTGATGTCCGATATGTTCTGAAATTGTTACTAGTGCAACTGGTACCATCAAGAGTACAATCTTCCACGAAAACTCCGGAGTATATGTTACAAATGGTACTGTGAAATCTGGTACAACAAACCATTTTGCCTCAGCTACCGGCTTTAAGTTTACTAGCCCTTGGAAGTAAGCGAAGATATATCCGCCGATAATGCCCAGTAACACTGGTATGATACTGAAAAACCCTCTTCCGAATATAGAGCAGATAATTGTAATTGCTAATGTTACTAACGCTACTGAAAAGTGTGTAAAGCTATATTTGCCATCCGCACCGTTCATCGCCATGTTAACTGCTGTATGTGCTAAAGCTAGACCGATTACCATTACGACTGGACCAACTACGATTGGCGGAAGTAATTTCATAATCCACTCTGATCCTGACTTCTTAATTCCGAGTGAGATTAAGATGTACACAAGTCCAGCAAACAAACCACCGAGCATTGCTGCTCCAGGTCCACCTGCTGTTTTCGCTGTTATAATCGGTGCGATAAAGGCGAATGATGATCCTAGATAGGCAGGTACTTGACCTTTCGTTATAAGAAGAAACGCTAGCGTTCCTAATCCACTTGATATTAATGCTACTGACGGATTCAATCCTGTTAAAAACGGAACAAGCACTGTTGATCCAAACATCGCGAACAAATGTTGTATACTTAAAAATAACCATTTTCCCGGTTTCGGTACTTCATTAACGTCTAACACTGGCTTTTGTTCCATTGTTACATCCTCCTTCAGTTTAAATCTTTGCAATAAAAAAACTCTTTGTGCCTGTGCACAAAGAGTCCTACACTTTCGTATGCCAAATTTGACATATGAAAGCCAAGACCCTTTGGCAGCCTCACAGGACTACATTTAAAAGGGCTTTACTTATCGTATATGCTTACTCGATCTTGTTGATCTGTCTCTTGCAAATCAACTTCGATACGCTCTTCACTTGATGTTGGAATGTTCTTTCCTACATAATCAGCGCGAATTGGTAGTTCACGATGACCTCTATCAACAAGAACCGCCAGTTGGATTTGTGATGGTCTACCTAAATCCATAAGAGCATCCATTGCTGCTCGAACTGTTCTTCCTGTATATAATACATCATCCACCAGGATAACTTTTTTCTTCGTAATATCTACAGGGATATCAGAACCTTTTACAAGTGGTTCTTCATTTTTCGATTGTAGTGTTAGGTCATCACGATATAACGTAATATCTAGCTCTCCAACTTCCATTTCTTTTCCTTCAATTTGACCAATTCGTTCTGCCAAACGTTGTGCAATAAAAATTCCACGAGTTTTAATTCCGACAAGAACACAATTATCGACACCTTTATTTCGTTCCACGATCTCATGACTAATTCGTGTTAAAGCGCGGCGAATCATTTGGTCATCTAAAACGACAGCTTTCTCTTGCATGCTCTACACCTCCAAGCTTTTTTCTTGCGTGAGAGTAATGGTATAAAAAAAGTCCTCTCAGCGTGTGCGAGAGGACTTTTGAAAAAAGGGTACAGCATACCCTATGTATTTCAAACCGTTACCTTCTCAACCTCACGGGGCTGTGTTAAAGGATCATTATTTAACTGTTGTCAGTATCTCAGTTTTCTTATGATTTGTCAATACTATTTCCGTAAAATATTTAATGCGTCTTCAAATACTTCTGGAATCGGTGCCTCAAACTGAATATATTCACCAGTACGAGGATGGTCAAACCCTAAAATACCTGCGTGAAGTGCTTGTCCATTCATGTCTAATGTTTTCTTCGGACCATACTTCGGATCTCCTGCAAGTGGATAGCCAATATATTTCATATGAACACGAATTTGGTGCGTACGTCCCGTTTCTAAGCGACATTCTACAAGTGTAAAATCTTTAAAGCGTTCTAACACCTGGAAGTGTGTAACAGCATTCTTACCATTTTCATCAACTGTCATGCTTTGACGTTCTTTCTTATCGCGACCAATTGGCGCATCGATCGTTCCTTTATCATGCGGAATCACACCGTGTACAATCGCTTTGTAGCGTCTTGTTACTGTTTTTGCTACAAGTTGATTTACAAGTGATTCGTGCGCCATATCATTTTTAGCAACCATTAATAGTCCAGATGTATCTTTATCAATACGATGCACGATACCAGGACGCATTACACCGTTAATACCTGATAGGTCTGTACAATGATGCATAAGTCCGTTTACAAGCGTACCGCTTGTGTGTCCTGGTGCCGGATGCACAACCATACCACGTGGCTTATTTACAACGAGTACATCTGCATCTTCATAATAAATTTCTAAATTCATATCTTCTGGTTGAATATCTAACTCTTCTGGGTCAGGAATTGTTACTGTAATTTCATCATTTCCTTTTACTTTATAATTCACTTTAACTGACTTTCCATTAACTGTAACAACATCATCTTTAATCCATTGTTGTACTTGTGAACGTGACCATTCACTGTTTATTTCTGCAACGAATTTATCAATTCGCTCACTTTTTTGTTCTTCTGCAACTGTTACTTGTACTACTTCACTCATTCAATTACTCCTTCGTTTTCTTTCCTTCTAATACTGTTTGAATAATAATTAACACAACGCCAATACACAATGCTGAGTCAGCTATATTGAATACTGGATAGTTGTACGAGAAAATATACACGTGAATGAAATCCACTACTTCTTGTCTAAATACACGATCAATAAAATTGCCAATTGCTCCGCCTAAAATTAGACCTAATGAAATACCTAGAAGCTTGTCTGTTTTCGCATACTTTTTCATATAAAATACGATAAACGCTACGAAAACGACTGTAATAATGTAGAAGAACCACATTTTATTTTCTAAAATACCCCAGGCAGCTCCTCTATTTCGATGTGATGTTATGTATAATACATTATCGATAATCGGAATGCTTGTACCCAATTCCATGTTCTTTACAATTAGCCACTTCGATATTTGATCGATGGCAATGACAAATAACGCTATTACATAATATATCATTTTCATTTCCCCCACAAAGACAGTGTACCTCAAAATTTTAGCATAGCTGCTACCTTTTCACAATGAACCTTTATAGAAGAATAAAATAAATTAAAAAAAGGTAACATAATATCGTTGTGCGTATTCATACATTTACCTTTTCATAGAAAAATTCATGAATCGTACGGGCAGTCGGCATTGTTTTCATTTGTTTTGTAGAAATTGCTCTCCCAGTTTCTTCACAAATACCGTACATATCTATTTCCATTTTAAATAATGCACGTTCTACATCTTTTAAATCCTCTTTTATATCATGTAATAGCAATTTTTTCTTTATCTCTTCCTTTATTTCATATCCAAGTTCTTGGCTGAACTCTGTATCATATTTGTGCATGACTTCTTTAGCTAGTCTCTCTTGCAATTCTTTTCTCATCAATTGCAATTCTTCTTTTATTTCCATATACATTTCATTCACGTGTACATTCCTCCCAGCTGCAATGTACAATTAGTGTGTCCGAAATTCTCATGCTTACCTCACACACATTTTTCCTTCATAGGAAAGAGAGTGAAAATCATTTTAATATATCATCAACGAAAAAAAACAAAAAAACTGACTGCACTTATGCGCAGTCAGTTTTTTATTATTTTACATAGTTTTCTTTAACAACTGTTGCACAACGCTCACATAATGTTTCATGTTCTGCATCTTTACCAATTGTTTCTGAAACAACCCAACAACGTTCACACGTCTCACCTGTCGCCTGTGCTACAACTACAGCTGTATGCTCATACTTTGGTGCTTCTGTTGGTGCTTCTTCAATTGTACCACCAAGTTTATACTCAGAGACGATGAATAATTGCTTTAAGTCTTCGCTAATAGACTCTAACGTAGCCTTCATTTCTGCAGTCGGATATAGCGTAATGCTCGCATTTAATGACTTACCAATTACTTTCTCATTACGAGCTACTTCTAACGCTTTTAAAACGTCATCACGTAATGTCATAAATGCATCCCATTTTGCTCTTAACGCTTCTGAACCCTCTACTTCTGTAGCTTCTGGCATATTAGTTAACTGTACGCTTTCTTCTTCTGCACCAGGAACATATGGCCATACTTCATCAGCTGTATGAGGTAAGATTGGCGTTACAAGTTTCGTTAATGCAACAAGAACATCATATAATACAGTTTGAATCGCACGACGATCCGCGTGATCTGCACCTTCAATGTATAAAATGTCTTTTGCAAAGTCTAAGTAGAATGAACTTAGATCAATTGTACAGAAGTTGTGAATTGCATGATATACAGCAGCAAAGTCATATGTTTCATATGCATCTTTTACTTTTGTAATTAAGTCATTTAACTTCACTAACATGTAACGATCTACTTCACGAAGTTCAGCTACCGCTACTGTATTTTCACTTGGATTAAAGTCATCTAAGTTTCCTAATAAGAAACGGAATGTGTTACGGATTTTACGATACACTTCTGCTACTTGTTTTAAAATATCATCTGAAATACGTACATCAGATTGATAGTCAACAGAAGATACCCATAAGCGTAAAATGTCTCCGCCTAATTGATCCATAATTTTCTTCGGTACGACGATGTTTCCAATCGACTTACTCATTTTACGTCCTTCACCATCTAGTACGAAACCATGGCTTAGTACGCCTTTATATGGAGCTTTACCAGTTACAGCAACTGCTGTTGATAATGAAGAGTTAAACCAACCACGATACTGGTCAGATCCTTCTAAATATAAATCAGCTGGACGTTGTAAGTCTTCGCGCTCTTCTAATACCGCTTGGTGAGAAGAACCTGAATCGAACCATACATCCATGATGTCTGTTTCTTTACGGAATTCACCATTTGGGCTACCTGTATGTGTAAATCCTTCTGGTAATAAATCTTTCGCTTCACGCTCGAACCATACGTTAGAACCGTGCTCACGGAATAAATCTGCTACATGGTTAATTGTTTCATCTGTAATAATTGGATCACCATTTTCTGCATAGAATACAGGAATTGGCACACCCCATGCACGCTGACGAGAAATACACCAGTCACCACGGTCACGAACCATATTATGAAGACGAGTTTCTCCCCATGCTGGTACCCATTTTGTTTCCGCAACAGCTTCTAATAACTCTTTACGGAACGCTTCAATAGATGCAAACCACTGTGCTGTCGCACGGAAAATAATTGGTTTTTTCGTTCTCCAATCATGTGGGTATGAATGCGTAATGAATGTTAGTTTCAGTAACGCGCCTACTTCTTCTAATTTTTCTGTAATTGGCTTGTTAGCTTTATCATAGAATAAGCCTTCAAATCCAGGTGCTTCATTTGTTAATACACCTTTATCATCAACTGGGCAAAGTACTTCTAAGCCATACTTTTTACCAACAACGAAGTCATCTTCCCCGTGTCCTGGTGCTGTATGAACACAACCTGTACCTGCATCTGTTGTTACGTGCTCTCCTAGCATAACTAATGAGTCACGATCGTAGAATGGATGTTTTGCAACTGTATACTCAAGTTCGCTACCTTTTACCGTTTTCACAACTTCAGCATTTTCCCACTCTAACGTTTTTGCAACTGTCTCAAATAGTTCAGAAGCGATGATATATTTCTCATCATTTACTTTCACAATAGCATATTCAAGTTCTGGGTGAACAGAAATACCTAAGTTTGCAGGTAACGTCCAAGGCGTTGTTGTCCAGATAATGTATTTCTCATCACCTTCTAATACGTTCTTTCCGTCTTTTACAGGGAATGCTACGTAAATAGATGCTGATTTTTTATCTTGATATTCAATTTCAGCTTCTGCTAAAGCTGATTCACTTGTTGGAGACCAGTAAACTGGTTTCTGTCCTTTATAGATATAACCTTTTTTCGCCATGTCACCAAACACTTTAATTTGTTGTGCTTCATAAGCTGGCTCTAAAGTAATATATGGATTATCCCAATCTGCACGTACACCTAAACGCTTAAATTGTTCACGTTGACGTTCCACTTGCTCATATGCATACTCTGCACATAACTTACGGAACTCAGCAACTGTCATTTCTTTACGCTTTACACCTTTATTTGTTAAAGCTTGCTCAATTGGTAAACCGTGTGTATCCCAACCTGGTACATATGGTGCGCAGTAACCCGTCATTGATTTATAACGAACAATAAAGTCTTTTAACACTTTATTTAATGCATGTCCCATATGAATGTCACCATTCGCATATGGAGGTCCATCATGCAGTACAAATAAAGGACGACCTTTCGTATGTTCTTGTACCTTTTCATAAATATTCATTTCAGCCCACTGTTCTTGCATTGCAGGCTCACGTTTTGGTAAATTCCCACGCATTGGGAACTCTGTTTTTGGCATTAGTAATGTATTTTTGTACTCCATGCTCAATTCCTCCTTACATGTATAAAAGAAACACTTAAAAAACGGAATAAAAAAGAGACCTTCTCATCCCAAAAAGGGACGAGAAAGTCTCCCGCGGTACCACCCTAGTAGATCCTATACGTATGTATACAATCCTCTTTATATTCTTAACGCGAATATACGCCTACGCTTACTCCATTTGTTCAGCGCGGAACTCCAGGGTGATATTCCCATAATCTCCTTATCCTGAGCTTACACCATCCTCAGTTCGCTATATAAGGTATGAAAAAGGTACTTATCCCTATCTTCGTTTTTCTTAATAAATATGTTGTTTAAAATTATATGTAATAATGAGAAAAACGTCAAGCTTACACTGTTTCTTCTTTTTTCAACAGTTCATCTACTTCGTCTTCTAACTCAATTAGTTTATCCCAATCATCGTTGTTTAACATTTCAAGCTGCGTTTCTAATAACATACGGAAACGAGTGCGGAATACTTTCGCTTGTTTCTTTAGCTCTTCAATATCAAAAGCAACTTTTCTTGATTTTACTAACGCTTCGTTAATAATACGGTCTGCATTCTTTTCAGCTTCACGTACGATTAATTTCGCTTCTTTTTGCGCATTACGTTTCACTTCTTCCGCTGCCTCTTGTGCAACAACGATAGATTTGTTTAGCGTATCTTCAATATTAGAAAAATGATCTAACTTTCCTTCTAATTGCGCAACCTTTTCTTCTAAAGCTTTTTTCTCACGAATGACTAATTCATAATCTTTGATAATTTGATCAAGAAACTCATTTACTTGATCTTCATCATAGCCACGGAATCCGCGACCAAATTCTTTGTTATGAATATCTAATGGTGTTAACGGCACAACGCCACCTCCAAGTATTTATCTAAATTTCCTCTTTTAATTATATCTTTTCTTCGACAAAATAGGAGGATTTCCTTCTAAAAAACCAATCATTTTAGTATACCATACAAAATTCTCCATTTGTCGCGCTTCGTTTTACCTTCTACAGAAAATATTTTACTTCTTCCGTATCCTCTAATCGAGAATACATCCCCTGGAAAACATTCATATGCAGTTTGCTCTACTGTTTTCCAATTGACTTTTACTAAGCCACCTTTTATAAGAGGCTGTACTTTCTGCCTGGATATATGTAACATTTCAGCCAACAAAACATCTAGACGAAGTGACGAAACTGTTCCAGATTTCTCTCCCCACTTTTCACCGACACGCAAAATTTGTTCTGCTTGTACAGGCGTGAGAGATACTTTCACTTTCCCTATTGATTGTAAGTTCATTTCAATATACGATGCAACTTCTTTTGCAACTGCAATTTGGGCACGATTTTCTTGAAGCAAAATATCACCACATTTTTCCCTTGTTAAACCAAGTGACATAAATGCACCTAATATTTGCCTGTGTTCTAGCGTGTAAAATTTGGAAGGATAGTCAATTTCTAATACTTCTACTTGAAATTCCTCTTCATTTAATTCTAGATAGTCTGGATAAATTAGTGCTCTTTTTCGTTCAGATTCAGGCATCGCACCATCAAAGCGTACAGCAACCTCTCCTTGCCCTATTACCATAGAGACAATTTGTTGCTGTCTTGGATCAAGAAAATCTGTTAACTTGACTTGATGATACTCAGCCGCCTGTTTCCACTCTAATACTTTATCCACAAAGACCACTTCATCAGGTCTAAAATGCTCGTAGATGCTCATGCATATAACCTCTTACTATAAGAAATAGCGGAATAAACTTACTAAACCACTTGTAGCAAGTTTCAACGCAAAAATCGCAACGAGTGGAGAGATGTCAATCATACCAAGCGGCGGAATAAATCTGCGAAATGGTTCTAAATACGGTTCACAAATACGCGCAAGAAACTCTCCAAAAGTTGATTCCTTTGCACCAGGGAACCATGATAGGAGAATGTAAATAATAAGTGCCCACGAGTAAATCTCGAAAGCAGAAAGTAAAACTGTTAAAACTGTATCCATGGCGTATTACCACCTCTTTATATTTGTGTCTTCTTCTTCACCGAATAACTCTGAAATTGCACCAACAATATCTACATTTTCAGGTGTACACATAAATGTTTTCGGGCCTATTTTTTGAATATCCCCGCCTATAGCGTATACAGTACCACTTAAAAAGTCAACGATACGCACCGCTTGATCTGTAGACATTCTTTGCAAATTAATTACAACAGCTCGTCTACCTTTTAAGTGATCCGAAATGCCTTGCGCTTCCGAATATGTACGTGGCTCTAGTAAAACAACTTTTGAAGATTGCTTCGCTTTTTCAATACTCACTACATTTTGCTTCGGTTGCACTTTCGCAAACGGAACATCTTGTTGTTCTGGGGGATCTTGTTGCTTTTTCATGTCTGTTTGCTCCTTTTCATAACTATATTGAGCTGCTTCTTTTTCTTCCGGTGTGTCAAAAAAGAAGTATTTTACTTTTGACCAACTCATAATAACTTTCTCCTTCCTCTTACGCTTTTCCTACTAAAACCGTTCCCAAACGAATATATGTAGCGCCTTCCTCAATTGCAATCGTGTAATCATTTGACATTCCCATTGATAATTCTTTACATGGTGCATGTAATAATTCTAGCTCTTGCACCTCTGTTTGTAGCATGCGCAATTCCTTAAAGCAGCGACGAATCTCTTCTTCTTCTCCTGTAAACGGAGCCATTGTCATTAATCCTACCACTTCAATCTTATCCAATTCTTGCAAACTTTGAATAAAAGAAATTGTTTCTTCTATCGCCAATCCTTGCTTTGATTCTTCAGATGATGTTTTCACTTGAATAAAGCATTTAATTTTCTTATCAGCACGTTTTTGAATTTCTTTTGCAAGTGAGAGACGATCTAATGAGTGTAAATAATCAATCTCATTAATGATTTCTTTTACTTTTCTCGTTTGCAATGAGCCAATAAAATGCCAATTTACTTTTGAACCGAAATGCTCGTATTTTTGTGAGAAACCTTCATTTCTATTTTCACCTAAATCAATAATTCCTGCTTCAATTACTTCGCTTGTTTTTTCAATTCCTACAGTTTTTGTAACTGCAACGAGCTTAATATCTTTCATCGAACGTCCAGCTCGTGCACAAGATTCTTTAATTGCTTCGTTTACACCTGCTAAATTCCCTTGCACTGTCACTTGCTTCACTCCTCCTTAAAACCTATGAAACTCAACATTCTCCCCGTCTTACCCTGATCACGACGATGAGAGAAAAATAATTGTTCTTCACAGCTTGTACAAAGAGATGACATTACAATATGTTCTTCTTTTATGCCTGCTTGTACACATAATATACGATTAACTTCTTTTAAATTAATTGCATACTGACCATCAGAAATTACTTTATGAGGAACAGATCCGTTTACTACTTGCTGTGCTGCTGTTAATACACGATCATCAACAACATAACAACATGATCCGATTGCCGGCCCAATTGCGACATGAATTTCATCACTTGAAACACCTTCTGCATTCCACTTTTGAATCATTTCTTTCGCAATCTCTGTTACAGTCCCTTTCCATCCAGCATGCGCAAGTCCTATCATATCATGTGATGGTGCATAAAAATAGAGCGGAACACAATCAGCGTAACAAGATGTTAAGAGAACATCTTTGTTCGTCGTATAAATGCCATCCGTTTTTGGAATACCGTCTTCATATGAATAAACGCCTTTCCCTTTTTCTTGCAATCCTACTTTCTCAACATGATGGTCATGAACTTGTTCAGAGCAAATCCATTTTTCTAATGGTTTTTGTAACTTATTCGCTAAAATGCGTCTATTTTCATGAACATTCTCCACGATATCATTCACATGTAATCCTAAATTCATCGCATGAAAGGAGCCTGTACTTACTCCACCATCTTTTGTCGTAAATCCAACAGTAATGTTTCCAAGTTCTTTCCACGCTTGTAAATACAGTATACCGTCCACATATTTAAATGGTTCTCTCATAAAGCGGCTCCTTTTAATTAAAATAACATAAAAAAGCATGGTACTTCCTGTCTATTTTACCATACTTTTATTTTTTCATAATGACAACTGAAAAAAAAGAGGAATTTGTAATATTCTTTAAGAAATTGTCGGTGTTTGTATTGATTCTGTTACAGAATTAATATTATCCACTCTCACAAGTATGACATCTTCCCCAATTTTCATAATTTTCTCCCAAGGAATTACAAATTCTACTTCCTTTCCAAATAGTCCAAGCATTCGTGTCTGCTTGGAAATAATAACTGCCCTAATCTTTCCTGTGTCTATATCAAAATCAATATCTCCAATATTTCCAAGTCTTTTTCCATCTGAAATATTCACAACGTCCTTCATTTGAAACTCCGAAATTCTTATCATATTCATCCTCTCCCTTATATCATGAATTGTAAGTACGCTCTCAAATAAAGTGTAACCTTAATCAGTGGAGATTTTGTTCCTCCCTACTGACTATTCCCCCATGCTAATCGGACTTTTACGGACCGCAGACTTCCACCTAACTTCTTTACTTCAGCCGAATTTTAAAGTAGATAAACAGTATTTAACTTCTACTAATAGAACATCCATTTTATTTTCATTATATGAACCGACCTACTTTACTATGAGCGCAAAATATTACACATAAAAAAAGCCCACACCATAACTGGTGAGGGCCTCTTATCCTTGAATCGTCTTATTCATTTGCTTAATAGCAGACTTCTCCAAACGTGATACTTGCGCCTGAGAAATCCCAATTTCTTCGGCAACTTCCATCTGTGTCTTTCCTTGGAAGAAACGTTTTCGAATAATCATTTTCTCACGATCATTTAAACGCTTCATCCCCTCTTTCAACGCTAGTTCTTCAACCCACTGCTCGTCCTTTTGTTTTTCATCACTTAACTGATCCATAACAAAAATAGGATCTCCCCCATCATTATAAATCGGTTCAAATAGTGAAACTGGGTCTTGAATAGCATCTAACGCAAAAACAATTTCTTCATGCGTCACTTCAAGAACTTTTGCAATATCCATTGCTGTCGGTTCTTTCGAGTTTTCAGCAATCAATTTCTCTCTTACTTGTAATGCTTTATACGCAATATCTCGTAACGAGCGAGATACGCGAATTGGATTGTTATCACGCAAATATCTGCGTATTTCCCCAATAATCATCGGCACAGCATACGTTGAAAATTTTACATTTTGGCCTAAATCAAAATTATCAATGGATTTCATAAGTCCAATGCAGCCAACTTGAAATAAATCATCAACATATTCTCCTCTGTTATTAAATCTTTGGATGACGCTCAGTACAAGACGTAAGTTTCCATTCACTAATTTCTCTCTTGCGCTTATCTCTCCACTTTGCATTTCACGAAATAATTTACGCATCTCTTCATTTTTTAGTACTGGAAGTTTAGCTGTATCAACACCGCAAATTTCTACTTTGTTTCTCGTCAAAGTGTTCCCTCCTATCGGGAGTTGCTGTACAGTGTAAAGTATTTCCTTTGAAGGGGATTTTATGCATGTGGTTTTCCCGTCATTTTTCACAAACATCATATTTCCTAATGCACAAAAAAAGAATAAGACCAGTCTAAATACCGACTGGTCTTATTCTTCACACCATTTTATTAAATTCTTTTCGTAATCTTTTTATAATTCTTTTTTCCAAACGAGAAATATAAGACTGTGAAATTCCAAGCATATCAGCCACATCTTTTTGTGTCTTCTCTTCGCCACCAGCGAGTCCAAACCGAAGCTCCATAATTTGTTTTTCACGATCATTTAATTGATGCAATGCTTTCATTAAAAGATGACGATCTACTGTGGCTTCTAAATCTTTTGTAATAATGTCATCATCTGTACCTAAAACATCTGATAATAACAGTTCATTTCCGTCCCAATCAATGTTAAGAGGTTCATCAAACGAAACTTCCGAACGATTTTTATTATTTCGACGCAAATGCATTAAAATCTCATTTTCTATACAACGAGATGCATATGTGGCTAATTTAATTTTCTTTTCTGGATTAAATGTATTCACTGCTTTTATAAGACCAATTGTTCCTATACTAATTAAATCCTCAATATTTATCCCTGTATTTTCAAACTTTCTTGCTATATATACAACAAGCCGTAAGTTACGTTCAATAAGCAGTGACCGCGCAGCTTGATCTCCCTTTGGCAATTTATTCAAAAGAACTTCCTCTTCTTCTTTCGTTAACGGTGGTGGCAACGCTTCACTTCCACCAATATAATAAATTTCATCGGTCTTAATTCCTAATTTCAGCAATACTTTATACCAAAGGTATACCAAATAAAATTTTAATTTCATCATATTATCCCGCCTCTCATAATTAAGCTATTACCATCTTTTGCGAAATCAACATTTTCGGATGTACAATGCATTGATACTCTCCATTGCTAGATAATTGTTGTGTATTTAATCCAATCAATACTTTATTTACAACAATCGAACTACCTTCATGATAAACTTGCACACAATCTGGCTTAATTGCCCATAAAAATTGATTCTCTACTCCTACTGCTCGGAAAGGAATTAAACGCAGTTTCGTCGCCCATCCGGAATCATTTTCTGGTATTTGAGGAATTTCTGTTTTGGAATAAATTTGTTCTGTTAACCAAACTGGCAAACAATGCTCTAATGATGAAATATGCATAATCATAACGGGTGTTTTTGTTAACGGATCATAAAGTTGGTTCCCACTATCAATTAGACCTGCTAGTTCTAATTCCTCTCCAACTAATTGAATTTTTACTTTCACGATTTGATCATAGTGTATCTTTGTGACTTCTACGCTTTCTATACGCTTTTTAGAAAAGTAATAAATCACTGGAAAACCCAAAATCACAAACAACCAACTAATTGGATCACCGTAAGAGACTGATTTAGATTGAACTAATCCATTTACCATTTCGTTCGTTTGCAAAAAGAAATGCGTTCCAATTAATCCTCCACCAACCATAAAGGTTACAAAATAAAAAGTAAAAACAGTTTGTGCATAATTTCTAAATGTTGAAAACCCAAATGCTGTATACACAATAAGTAACGAGTACAACAGTTTCATAATTGGATGTGTCATCATAGAAGCAAAAGGAGTAAAGGCGAAAATAACAATAGTTGAACCTATAAATGCTCCTAACACAAGCCTCCATCTTTTGATTCTCTTTTTTAACACGGTGGCTGTTAATAAAAGTAAAAGAAAATCAATGCAGGCGTTTAACAACCAAACAATGTCGGCGTAAACAACCAAACAATTCACCTCTTTTTTTAAGTTGAGACTAGTATAATGCATATCCAATAGGAAAGTGTGTCAATTGGTGGAGGGGTTTTTTTGTTATTTTGTGATTTCTAGACATAATCTGTCGGTAAAAAATAAAAGTGTATTTTTCATAGAATAATATGAATTTCTTACTTATATACATAATAATTGAATTATATGTAAGCAAATTTACATCCTCTTTCTCACAACTTCATCTACAAATAAAAAAAAGACCTGCTAAGCAGATCTTTTTCATTCCAATAACAAAAAAGGAGCATGAAAGCTCCTTTTCTTTTATCGTCTACGACGGTTACGTAAGAATGCTGGAATATCGATGTCATCTGAATCTGTATGACGATCATGCACAACCGGCTCTTCACGTTTCATTTCACGCTTAACTTCACGTTGTTTTGTAGGTTGAGCTACTGGTTGTTGTTGCTGTTGCGTGTGATTCGCAGTCGGACGAATAATTGGTTTTGGCGGCTGCGTCGCAGCACTATCATCAAAACCAGTTGCAATTACAGTGACAACAATATCATCTTTTAATCCTTCATTAATAACAGAACCGAAGATCATATTTACTTCTGGATCTGAAGCTGAAGCTACAATGTCTGCTGCTTCTTGTACTTCATATAAGCTTAAGTTCGCGCCGCCCGTAATGTTCATAATAACACCTTGAGCTCCATCAATAGATGTTTCTAGTAATGGACTAGAAATAGCTTTCTTCGCAGCTTCAGCAGCACGATTTTCACCATTACCAGAACCAATACCCATTAAAGCAGAACCTCTATTAGACATAATTGTCTTTACGTCTGCAAAGTCTAAGTTAATTAAACCTGGTGTTGCAATTAAATCAGAAATACCTTGAACACCTTGGCGTAATACGTTATCAGCTTCACGGAATGCTTCTAACATCGGCGTATTTTTATCAACAATCTCTAATAAGCGATCGTTTGGAATTACAATAAGCGTATCTACATTTTCTTTAAATGCCGCAATACCAGATGCAGCTTGCGTCGCACGCTTACGTCCTTCAAATGTAAATGGACGTGTTACAACACCAACTGTTAACGCACCTAATTCTTTTGCAACTTGAGCAACAACTGGAGCTGCACCAGTTCCAGTTCCGCCACCCATACCAGCAGTTACGAATACCATATCTGCACCACGAAGTGCTTCTTGGATCTGTTCTTTACTTTCTTCTGCCGCTTTTTTCCCTACTTCAGGGTTTGCGCCTGCACCAAGTCCACGCGTTAATTTTCCACCAATTTGCATTTTTGTTTCAGCTTTTGATAGATTTAATGCTTGTGCATCAGTATTCACAGCGATAAAGTCTACACCTTGTACACCGTGTTCAATCATACGGTTTACAGCATTGTTTCCGCCGCCGCCGACACCGATAACTTTTATATTCGCTAATTGATCTTGAGTAGTATCAAACTCTAACATGTCGAAATCCCCCTAGAACCTCATTTTTCGTGTCCAATTTTAATCCCATAAATAACGGAATGCACGTTTTACTTTTGACATCATACGGTCATCATTTTGATTATTATTGTTTTGATTACGAGTTTTTTGTTTCGCAGGTTGCTGTTGTACCGGCATTGGTGCTGGTACTGATTCAAAATGCTCTTGCTTTTCCTGCACGTTTTTCCCACGTAATTTAGCTTTTTGATATGAGTGTTTAATTAAACCTACTCCAATTGTATATTGTGGCTCACGCACACCAATATAATCAGGAGTTGCTATACGAACATTTTCATGTAAGATATCATATGCAAGATCAAGAACACCTGGCATAGAAGCAATTCCGCCAGTTAATACATAGCCAGAAGCAACTTGCTTTATTCCTAACTTATGCACTTCATCTTGAACAAACATTAAAATTTCCTCTACACGAGCCTCGATAATATCCGATAATTCCAATTGTGAATACTGTTCTGTCTGATCGCTTCCCATAATAGGAACCGTAAACATTTCTTCTTCAGATGCTGTATCGTAAAAAGCATGTCCATATTTCAACTTAATTTGATCTGCATTTTCAGTTGAAGTTTTCAACCCAATCGCAATATCCTTCGTTATATGGTCTCCACCTAATGGCAATACGCTCGTTGTTTGTAACTCTCCATCTTTAAAAATAGATAAAGTTGTAGAGCCTCCCCCAATATCAACAAGGGCCACTCCTCTATTTTTTTCATCTGAAGATATAGCAACTGTTGCAGCCGCTAAAGGTTGAAGACAAATATCAACAATTTCAAGACCTGCTTTTTCTACACAACGAAGTAGGTTATGTAGTAAAGTTCTCGAGCCTGTAATAAGTGTACCTTCCATTTCTAATCTTACACCGATCATCCCGCGTGGATCGTTAATCTCGTCAAGACCGTCTACAATGAACTGTCGAGGTACCACATCAATAAATTCACGTTCAGGAGCAATTGACACAACTTGTGCTGCATCTAGAACGCGTAAGACATCTTCATTTCCGATTTCACGATCTTCATTTGAAACAGCGACTACTCCATGACAAGGAAGTAGCTGTACCTGGTTTGCATTGACACCCACTACAACTTGCTCAATGTGGATTCCCACCATGCGCTCAGCTTGTTCAATTGCTTTTTTAATTGATCGAACAGTCTCATCTATATCGACTATCGATCCCTTCTTTAAACCATTTGATTTTACATTTCCAACACCAATTATGTTTAAGCTGTCATTAACCATTTCACCAATGATGACTTTAACATTGGATGTACCGATGTCAAGACTAACATATATTTCATTGCTGTTCATTCTTTGGCACCTCCTTCTTTATTTATACCATACAACTCAATATATGGAACAACAATCGCAACTTTACTATTTATAAGAAAAATATTCAACGTCTTTATACGTTTCCCTTTTTTAACCCTATATTTTTCTTATTTTTATTTAACATTCATTTAAGAATATCGCAGTAAACTGTGAATAACTGCTTATCTTGAAATAATTCTATTTCAAGTGTAAAGATTACCGCCAAGTATAAGTCTACACTAAGATGTACTCATAGAAAAGTGAAACTTGTACCAATCCTAGTATGAATCTAATAATTTTTACATATTTTTCATCAAATTAAGCATTCTTGCAAATTAGCATTCATATAAAAGAACGTTTGTTTCATTTTATACGTAATAACGCAGTGAAAACTATCATTCTATTCTTTCTTTTCTTCAGCACCTAGTTCCTTCGTATAAGCCCCTACTTCTAAGTCAATTAACACCTTCTTACCAGGTTCAATTGTTTTTATAATAAGTGGATAAGCTTCCATTCGCTTCGCGAAATTTTGAATAGTAGTGCTCACTTCATATCCTTCATTCATATATAAAGTAAGATGATCTTCATTTGCGTTCGTTGGTGTATAACGAATTTCAGAAATAGACCTTAAAATAGTCGGCGTTAATTTTTCTAGTTCTGCAATTAACTCCTTCATTTTTTCCTCTTTAAACGGTTCAAAAATTGGTGCTGCAACTGGAAGTTTCCCATTCGGAAGTACATCTAGTGTTTTCCCATTTTCTAATAACGGTTGTAATTTTCCATCTTTGTTTATATAGCCGATGGTTAAATATTCTTCTATATGAACATCAATTTTGTTTGGGAAACGCTTTTTTACATTTACCGCTTTAATTTCTTTTCGTTTCGTTAAGTTTTCTTCTGCTTTATGTGCTGTTACTCGGAAATAACTCGTGTCATATGTCACACCTGATTCCTTCATAACTTGTTCATCTGTCATATAATGATTTCCAAACACACTTATCTTTTTTATATTACTAAGTGGAGACCGAAAGTAAATTAAAAAGAGTACTAATAAAAATAAAATCGATATGTATAAAATTAACCGATGATTAACAGGTTTTTTATCCTTTTTCTTTTGATTCTTTAGCTTTGGTACACGATCTTGTAGTTTAATCACTTTACTATTTTTCATGTACGATCCCCCTATGTAACATAAAAAACGGCATGTTCCTCATGCCGTTCTTATCTTCTTATTATAACATAAATGATAATGAGCGGAACGAATAACCGTTATCTTCCAATTATTTCTACTTCGGTATGCATATCAACACCAAATTTATCCTTAATTGTGCGCTTTATCAATGCAATCAAGTCTAATACATCTTGCGCTGAGGCCACACCAGTATTAACAATAAAATTCCCATGCATTTCAGAAATTTGAGCTCCACCTATTGTATAACCACGAAGCCCTGCTTTTTCTATTAAATCTCCTGCAAAATATGGGACTGGATTTCGAAATATACTTCCTGCACAAGGGTGATTCCAAGGCTGCGTTTCACGGCGATAATCTTTATTCTTTTGCATGCTTCTTACAATTTCCTTGCGTTCGCCTACCTCCAATTGGAATTCAGCTTCCAAAACAATACCAGGGCGTTTCTTTTGCAATACAGATGTACGATAAGAAAACCCCATTTCGGTATTCGTCAACCAATTAATTGTTCCATTTTCAAACAAAATACGAGCTTTCGTTAGTACACTCGATATGTCGGACTTATGAGCGCCTGCATTCATATACACTGCACCACCGACACTTCCTGGAATACCACTTGCAAATTCCAAGCCAGCTAATCCCTGTCGACTAAGTAAAGTTGACAATTTAATAAGGGGATATCCAGCACCAACTCTTACTTTATGTTTTTCGACTTCTAAGTGGTCTAATCCTTCTCCTAAACGAATAACCACACCTTCTATACCTTGATCAGATACAAGAAGATTTGAACCACGACCAATTACAGTCCACCCTGCCTTGTACTTCTTTACTAACTTTAGCGTTTTCTCAATATCAGCAACATGCTTTGGCACAATTAAAATATCAGCTGGTCCACCTATTTTCATAGTCGTGTAACGCGCTAACGGTTCATTAACTAACACGCGACCAACATTTGCTTCTAAAAGCTCTTTTACTAATTGTTCCATAGACAATCTCCCCCATATTAAGTCTCCTTATTACAGTAATATGCAGGGCGTTCACCTAATGTTATTTTTTAATAAGCTTGTTCATTACCTCATATAGCTTATTTGCTGCATCTGGAATACCAAGTTGCTTAGCAGCCAGTTTCATGTTTTGTAATGTTTGTGTATCCAATAAAATTTCATCAATATCACGAATCAGCGTTTCAGCTGATAAATCTTTTTCAAGCAACATTTTTGCTGCTCCTTTATCGACAACAGAACGTGCATTCTTTTCCTGATGGTTATTTGTTACGTAAGGACTCGGAATTAACACACTTGGTTTACCTAACGCTGTTAATTCTGCAAGTGTTGTTGCCCCCGCTCTTGAAACAACAAGATCTACACCAGTCAGTACCTCTGGCATATTATGAATAAAAGGTTTAATAATAACATTATTCGGATTCCCTTTTTGCTTCACTGCTTCCATCACTTTGTCATAATGTACTTCACCTGTTACGTACAATATTTCGTAACTTTTATTTCCAAACTGCTCAATCGCTTCTACAAAAGCATCGTTAATCGGTCTAGCCCCGCGACTTCCACCAAAAATAAGCACGGATTTTTTAGAAAGAGATAGTCCTACCGAACGTTTTCCTTTCATTCCATTTTGGTCCAATACTTCTGATGCACGTGGATTACCTGTCATAACCACTTTTGACTGTGGGAAATGTTCTGCAGCTGCTTCAAAGCAAACTGCAACTTTATCGACATAACGACTTAAAAATTTATTCGTTACACCAGGTACACTATTTTGTTCATGTACAATAGTCGGAATACCTAATTTAGCCGCAGCATATACAACTGGCCCACATACGTATCCACCCGTACCGATAACAATATCAGGGTTAAAACGACGAATATATCGTTTACTATCTTGAACACCTTTTAGGAAACGCATCACCGTTTTTACATTATCAAGAGATATTTTCCGTTTAAATCCACTTATAACAATAGATTGGAACGGAATACCCGCTTTCGGTACGATGGTACTCTCTAATCCATTCTCTGTACCAATGTATAAAAACCTTGCTTCCGGATTTAATTTTTTTATTTCTCTAATTAAAGCAAGAGCTGGATAAATATGTCCTCCAGTACCCCCACCACTTACTAATACTCGCACTACTAATTCCTCCACTTCCCTGTTCTTATTCAATCGTATTTATTTCTATATACATATTGTATTTTCCACACATACGAAAAACCCTGTCTTTTAAACAGGGTTTAATAGCGAGAATGGCGACTTATATTCAATAATACACCTACTGCCATTAACATTAAGGTCAAACTTGATCCACCATAACTTAAAAATGGCAAAGTAATACCCGTAACAGGCATCAGTCCTGTTACAACACCAACATTAATCATTACTTGAATCGCAATCATCGCCACAATACCTACTGCTAAAAACGTACCATATAAATCTGGCGCTCCTAATGCTATACGAATCCCGCGCCATAGTAATAGACTAAATAATAATAACACAAATGAACCGCCAATAAAACCTAATTCCTCGGATAAGATTGCAAATATAAAGTCTGTTTGTGGTTCAGGTAAATAAAGAAACTTTTGTCTACTTTGTCCAAGTCCAAGCCCAAATAAACCACCAGGTCCAATTGCGAGTAACGATTGAATAATTTGAAATCCACTTCCGAGCGGATCCGACCACGGATCTAAATATGATGTGATGCGTTTCATTCGATATGGTGCTGATGCAATTAACCCTACAAATCCCGCTGCACCAAGCAAACCAAACATTGCAAAGTGAAAGACCCTTGCTCCCGATATAAATATCATAATAATACATGTCCCAACCATTACCGTTCCCGTACCAAGATCTGGCTGTAACATAATCATCCCAAAAGCAAGAAATACAAAACTTAGAGCAGGTAGTAATCCACGTTTAAAGGATGTAATTAATTTTTGTCGTTCCGCTAAAAATTTTGCTAAGAAAATAATCATCGCGAATTTCATAAACTCTGACGGTTGAATGGAGAATGCCCCGATTCCAATCCAACTTCGTGCTCCCCCGCGAACGAGACCTACTCCTGGAATTAAAACGAGAATAAGAAGAACGAAACAAACTAGCAAAATTACTTTTGAATACGTGCGCCACACCCAATAATCAATTTTCATTATAAAAAACATAGCCACTACACCAATACTCGCAAACAACAATTGTCTTTTTGCAAAAAAGAATGAATCCCCCATTTTATAAGAGGCCCAAACCGCACTCGCACTATAAACCATAATCATTCCGATTGTTAACAACGCAAGTGTAACGATGATGAGAATAAAATCAGGCGTTTTCTTCATTACCCATGAACACCACCTCTTTAGGCAGAACCTTTTGCCCTATGTAACAAAACATCAGTAGGTGTTAGCCTACTGATGTTTTGATTTACTTTATATAAGTTTATGCACAGCTTGTATAAAAATGTCTCCTCTTTCTTCAAATGTTTTAAATTGATCCCAGCTTGCACATGCTGGTGAAAGAAGAATTACATCGCCATCCGTAGAATGAGCGTAAGCTTTCACTACTGCCTCACCTAAAGTATCGACACTTTCAATTACATCTAATCCTGCTTTTTCAGCCGCTCTTACTAATTTTGGCGCAGTTTGTCCAAATGTTACAATCGCTTTGACATGTTTAAAGTATGGAATTAAATCGTCAAATTCATTTCCGCGATCAAGTCCGCCAGCTAATAACACAATCGGTTGTGTAAATGCAGACAATGCTTTTTCTGTCGCTAGCATATTCGTCGCTTTTGAATCATTATAAAACTTACGATTATTAATCGTTGTTACATATTCTAAGCGATGCTTTACACCTGTAAAACTTTTTAACACAACAGTAATTGCTTCATTAGAAACACCTAGTAACTTCGCAATACTCATCGCTGCTAAAATATTTTCTAAATTGTGCTTACCAGGTAAAACAATATCGCTTACTTCAACCACTTTTTCGCCTTTAAAATAAAGAGCGTTTTCTTTTATATATGCACCATCTTCAATTTCTTTCGTAGTCGAAAATAGTACTTTTTGTCCTTTACTTTGTGCCGATAACGTCATTACATCTGCATCATCCGCATTAATTACACTATAATCTGTTTCAGTTTGGTTTTTGAAAATATTCGCTTTTGCCAAACCATACTCTTCCTTCGTTCCATGGTAATCTAAATGCGCTTCAAATAAATTTAAAAATGCAGCAATTTTAGGTTGGAACATCTCTACTCCCATCAACTGGAATGATGAAAGTTCTGTAACTACAACTTCATTTTCTTTTGCATCTTGTGCAACTTCACAAGCTACTGTTCCGATATTCCCCGCAATAACAGGGTGCTTTTTGCCTTCTTTTAACATTTCAAACGCAAGCATTGTCGTTGTTGTTTTACCGTTAGATCCCGTAATTCCAACAAATGGAGCTTCTGAAATACGATATGCTAATTCAACTTCAGTGACAATCGGAATTTGCTTTTCTTTCGCCGCCACTAGTAGTGGATTAGAATATGGAATCCCTGGATTTTTTACGACAAGTGAAATGTTTCTTTCCAACAATTCTAACGGATGTCCACCACAAACAACATCCATTCCCTTCGCTTGCAATTCAGCTGCAGGCACGTTACCCGCCAATGGTTTCCCATCATTTACAATAACGTTTGCACCTAATTCGTTTAATAAAGTAGCTGCTGCATAACCACTTTTAGCAATACCTAATACAAGAACATTTTTATTTTTAAATTCAGTTATAGTTTTCAATTACATCCACACCCCGATATAAATTCCTAACACAGCTAGTAAAAATCCTACAGACCAAAACGTTACAACAACGCGCCATTCTGACCAACCACATAATTCATAATGATGATGTAATGGACTCATTTTAAAGACACGCTTTCCTGTTGTTTTGAACGAAATAACTTGGATAATAACAGATAAAGTTTCTGCTACGAATACACCGCCAATAATAACGAGTAACAATTCTTGTTTTAACAAAATCGCTACAGCTGCAATTGCTCCCCCTAAAGCTAGAGATCCTGTATCGCCCATAAATACTTTCGCTGGATTCGCATTGAATACTAAAAAGCCAAGTACAGCTCCTACAACTGCCATACAGAAAATCGCTACACCAAATTGTTCTTGAGCCACAGCAATAATACTAAATGCCCCGAATGCAATAGCAGCTGTTCCTGATAATAAACCATCTAAACCATCTGTTAAGTTAACCGCATTCGATCCACCAATAAGCATAAATAATACAAGAACAAAGTATGCCCATCCTAATTCGAATTCAACATCCGTTCCTGGAATCATAATATAAGTGTGAAATGCTTGCCCTTTTCCAATTAAAAAGAACGCAATAGCAATTACAAGCTGACCAACCAATTTTTGTTTTGATGTTAAACCAAGATTTCTTTTCTTAACTACTTTTATATAGTCATCTAAAAATCCGATTAATCCGTATCCAAATGTAACTAATAATAATAATGATACTTCTGCACCTAAATTGTTAAATTTAATCGCCATAATGAGCGTAGTTACCATCATGGATACATATATGACAATACCACCCATCGTTGGTGTCCCTGATTTCTTTTGGTGTGACTTCGGTCCTTCGTCACGAATACTCTGTCCGAACTTTAACTTTCTTAAAAATGGAATAAATAATGGCGAAAGGGCAACAGAAATTAAAAATGCTACCCCGGCCGTTACTAATAAACCTTGTTCAAGCACATGTAGTCCTCCTCTCATGCTGTTACTCTTCGTTGTTTAAACGCTCCGTGATTGCTTCTTTAGCGACTTCACGATCGTCAAAATGATGAACTTCCTTACCAATAATTTGATATGTTTCATGCCCTTTACCAGCAATAATAATGATGTCCGCATCTTTTGCTTTAGCAATTGCACAATGTATCGCTTCTTTTCTATCAATAATTACCTCGTAATTATTCCCATTTGCACCATTTACCATATCATCTAAAATAGCCTTCGGATCTTCACTTCTTGGATTATCTGATGTATAAATTGCATGCGTTGCATATTCTGCTGCGACACTTGCCATTATTGGTCTTTTCGTTCTATCTCTATCACCACCGCAACCAACGATACAATATACATTCCCTTTTGCAAATTGTTTTGCTGTTTTGAGTACGTTCTCTAAGCTATCAGGTGTATGTGCATAGTCAACAATAACTGTGTAATTTTGTCCACCATCAACAACTTCAAAACGTCCAGGAACACCAGCAAGCTCTTTGATCACATCGATAATTGTTTGTAAGCTCACACCTGAAACAAGACCTGCTGCTGTAGCAGCTAACACGTTATATACATTAAACTTACCAATTAATTTCATCGTAACATTGACAGTTTCATACGGTGTTACAAGTGTAAATGTTGTACCGCCACTCGTCATTACGATATCTCGTGCCATAATGTCGCTTGCAACATCTATACCGTATGTTACAACAGTAGCTGCTGTACTTCTCATATACTCCTCTGCTACTGGATCATCACTGTTTAATATAGCGTATTTTTCACGATTATGATGATAACTATTGCCCAGCTGTGCAAAAAGCAGCCCTTTCGCATGTTTATATTCTTCCATCGTTTTATGATAGTCTAAATGATCTTGTGTTAAATTCGTAAATACTGCAACATCGTAATCGCATCCGTGTACACGGCCAAGATCTAAAGCATGAGACGAAACTTCCATTACTGTGCTATCCACACCTTGTTCAACCATTTTTGAAAACGTCTGTTGAAGTGTTAGTGCATCTGGTGTTGTATTTTTCACCTCAAATGTTTCATCACCGATTTTCATATTAATCGTTCCAATTAGCCCTGTTTTATGACCATGTGCGCGCATAATTTCATCCATAATATGCGATGTTGTTGTCTTTCCATTTGTACCTGTAATACCGATTAAATGTAACTTGTGTGTTGGTTGGCCATAAAAATAATCAGCTAAAACCGCTAGCGAACGAAAAGTATTTTTCACAAGTACAACTGGAACGTCAACATCAATTGGTCTTTCCGCAACAATAGCAGCCGCTCCTTGTGCGGCTGCTTGCTTAGCAAAGTCATGGCTATCAACCGTATATCCTTTCATACATATAAATAAACTTCCCTCTTTCACTTTACGTGAATCCGCTTCAATAGATGTTATTTCTGGATTTTCTTTTGGAACAACTGGAAAATCATGCAAACATGATAAAAGTGTATGCAACTTCATTTCACTAAACCCTCTCTACATTGTTTATTTATCTCTTATTTTAGCAAGCAACACCTTACCTCCTAGTTATATAAAAATAGGAGGTAAGTGCTACTATAGTCTAATCAATAGATTTATTTATTAATGAGACACTTATCGTCTCAAATAAAGCAATTTTCCTATAAAAAACTCACTTCCACCAATTGTACCATAAAACACAATCAGTTACCTTTAATTCCCGAAGTAAATTCTAACTTTTGAACCCTCTTTTACTTTAGCTCCGGCTTCTGGTGATTGCTTAATTACTTTCCCACCATCACCACTTATATCAAGCTTCAAGTCTACAAGTTGCGTTTGTAAATCTTTCTTTTTCATACCAATTAAATTCGGAACTTCCACAGTTGGTGTATCGCCCCATTTATATTCTTTCTCAACTTGCTCTTTTCTCGGTTCCACTCCCATTACAGGAAGTGCGTCACGAAGAATATTCCCAACAATAGGTGCTGCTACAACTCCACCAAATTGAGTGACTCCTTTTGGGTTATCCACAGCTACATAAACAACAATTTGCGGATCGTCGGCTGGAGCAAAACCGATAAATGATACAATGTAGTTATTATCCAAATATTTTCCATCCTTCACCTTTTGAGCAGTTCCAGTTTTTCCACCTACACGATATCCATCAATGTAAGCCCCTTTACCAGAACCTTTCGCTACAACATTCTCTAATGCGTAACGAACTTTCTCTGAAGTTTCCTTGGAAATAACTTCTCTTTTCGCAACAGGTGTCTTTTTGCTGACAACTTGATTATTCTTCGGATCAATAAATTCCTTCGCTATATATGGCTGATACAAAGTTCCACCATTTACAGCGGCTGCCACAGCCGCTACTTGTTGAATCGGTGTAACAGAAACACCTTGCCCAAATGAAGTCGTCGCTTGCTCGACTGGACCAACTTTATCTAAATTAAATAAAATCCCGCTACCTTCACCTTGTAAGTCAATTCCGGTCTTCTGTCCAAACCCGAAATTGCGAATGTATTTAAACAATCGATCTTTACCAAGACGATCACCGAGTTCAATAAATCCTGGGTTACAAGAGTTTTGAACTACCTCTAAAAACGTTTGGCTACCATGGCCTCCAGCTTTCCAACATCGCAATCTAGCTCCACCAACTTCAGCTGCCCCATCATCATAAAACGTATCTTTCTCTAAGTCTACTAAATTTTCATTCAAGGCTGCAGCTAATGTAATAATCTTAAATGTTGACCCTGGCTCATACGTACTCCATACAGGTAAGTTTCTGTTATATACTTCCGGAGAAACACTTTGAAAATCTGCTGGATCAAAACTTGGCCGACTTGACATACCTAAAATCTCACCATTTTTCGGATTCATTGCTATTGCTATCATACCGTCAGGATTATACGTCGATTCCGCAATATTCATTTCTCTTTCCATAATCCTCGTAATGCGTGAATCAATTGTTAACCCTAAATTCAAGCCAGCTTCTGGTTTTTTGAAATCATCTCCAACGTTAGGCATTCTCTGCCCTTTCGCATCTGCAAAAAATCGCACATGACCTTTATCACCATTTAGCTCTTTATCATAATATTTCTCTAGTCCCATAAGCCCTTGATTATCACTGCCCGCAAATCCTAATACGTGTGATAAAAAATTACCGAATGGATAGTACCGGATAGAATCCTCTGCGATGTACACACCCTTTAAACTTAATCCGCGTACTTCTTTCGCTTTGTCATGCGATATTTTCCTTCCGCCTTTATCAAGCCTTACAATCGACTCTTTTTTTGTAACCCGTGTATAAATATCATCTTTTTCCACACCTAATACTGCAGCTAACTTCTCTGCAGTCTCTGCTGGTTTTTCAATTTGCCTCGGCACAACAAAGACGGTCGGTGCACTTTTATTCGTAGCAAGCTCCACACCATTTCGATCTAAAATCTTCCCTCGCTCTGGTTCAAAAGTAATATTACGACTCCATGAATCCTTCGCACGATCTGTTAACATATTTCCAAGAAAAAATTGCACATATCCAAGACGAATATCGATGATGGTGAAAATGAGTATACCCGATATAAGTATAAAAATAAGTCGCTTCCTAACTGTTACATTTGATACACGCATATTGGAACAAGCCTCCCTTACGCCTAGCTTGTTCCAATATATGCTTGTACTTATTTAATTAGAACTTCTTCCCTATTACCATTATGGCTTTTCTGCTTCTTGCTGCGGCTCAAGTGGTGGTACGAGTGTTACACCTAATTCTGTACCAGGTTGCAACAATGTTCCTTCCGCCACACTTTGTTCCGTTACATATCCTGTACCAGAAGGTTTTAAGTTAAGCTTTAATGTTTTTGCTAAATTCATAACATCACGCAGTGCCCATCCCTGTACATTTGGCATTGTAGGCTTATCTCCTACTAAGAAGACTCGATCACCTTTTAATGTTTGTTCAGTTGCTTTTGGCACTTGCTGCTGTACTTTCCCTTCACCTAATACAATTGGACGAAGTTTTGCTTTATCAATTGCTTTTTTCGCTTCATCCATCGTTTTTCCTGTTACATCCGGAACGACAGTTTGTTGCTCTTTCACATATTTCTTCGGATCCTTTACTTCATTTGGCTTAATCTTTAAATACTCTAAACTATTTTTCGTTACATATTTAAAGATATCAGCTAAAGGTTTCGCCCCGTTTTCATCATCTTTTAATTTTGGTTGTTTAACGGCCACATACACAACAAGTTGTGGATCGTCCATCGGTGCCATACCTAAGAATGAGAATATATAATTCTCTCTTCCTGTCATATAGCCACCTTTCCCATCAGGAATTTGTGCTGTACCTGTTTTACCACCGACTGAATAGCCATCAATTTTATATGCAGTCCCTGTTCCTTTCGGTGATGTAACAACACGTTCTAGTAATTGTCTTACTTGCGCGGCTGTCTCTTTGGTAACAGGTTTTCCTACTTCTTCTGGTTTATGCTCTAGCTGTACTTTACCTGTTATTGGATCCACAATTTTATCAATTGTATAAGGTTTCATCATTTTACCATCATTTGCAATCGCTGTTGCAGCTTGTACAAGTTGAATTGGTGTAACTGTAGAACCTTGTCCAAATGCCGTTGTTACTTGTTGTATTTGTTGATCAAATAAAATTGTATTTGATCCTTCACCAGATAAATCAATGTTTGTTTTTTCATCTAATCCAAAACTGTGAATATATTTTCGAAAACGCTCTGCACCAAGTTTTTGATCCCCTAAAATTGCGAACGCTACGTTTGAAGATCGCTCTACCCCTTCATCAAAAGTAATAGAACCCCATCCAGCGCCGCCGTTATGATCTTTTATTTTGCGATTACCCACTTGATATGTACCAGACTGATAAAAGTCTTGCCCATTGTATACACCTTCATTAATGGCCGCCGCTAATGTGAAAATCTTCATTGTTGATCCCGGTTCAAACGCATTTGCAATGGCGTCGTTGAAGAAATATTTAATTTGACGATCATTAGGGTCATAACTAGGTTTACTAGACATCGCTAATATTTTCCCTGTCTTCGGATCCGCAACAATCCCTATTAAATTTTCTGGTTCATAATGTTTACTCGCTTCTTTCATTGCGTCTTCTAAATAACTTTGAATACGTTGGTCAAGCGTTAAATACACATTATCTCCATTTTTAGGTGCCTTTACATTCACTTTCCCACCGTCAAGAGATACTCCTTTACGGTCACCTGTATAAGCTACCTCACCATTAGAAGCACCTAAATATTTATCCAAACTCTTTTCTAAGCCAAATTGACCGACTGAGATTCCATTTTCATCAGGTTTCGCATGACCTATGACGTAAGATGCAAAATCACCGTTTGGATACACTCTCGCATTTTCGGTAATAAAAGAGATTCCCGGCAATTTCAATGCTTCTATTTGTTCTTTCTTTTCTTTCGTCAAGTCCTTACCCAATGTTCCAAATTCCACTTGACTTTTGCCTTCTTTATTTAGAGTAGCTAAAATTTTATCTTCATCTTTTCCGAGTACTCCTGCGATTTTCTTTGCAGTATCCTCTTTATCCTTAACGGCGTTGGCTCCTTTTAACTCGGCTACAAGTTTATAAGAATTTGCATCTTGCGCTAGGACATGACCATTTTGATCATAAATTGTTCCTCGATTCGCTTCGAGGACTCCCTTTTTACTATGTTTCTGCTCAGCAAGTTTCTTTAAATCATGATTGTCCACTGTTCCTGTTACTTGTATGTAAAAAAATCGGGCTAATAACAGCAAAAAGAGCAGGAGGAAAAATATCATAAAATAACCTGCTCCCTTATTGGTATGAAATTTGGTCATATTTCTCTTCATCTTTTCTTCACACCTATTTGCCTTACTTTAGGCCTTTCACGTTATTCGCATTAATTTCTAGCCCGTGTTTTTTTGCAACTTCAGCGATACGTTCATAACGACTTAACTTCTCTACTTCAGCCTGCAATTCCTGATTTTCCTTTTGGTTTTTCACAATTTGTTCTTCTATCGTCGCTGCTTCTACATTCACTTGATAAAGACCCGCTTTATTCCCAATAAAAGCTACACAAGCATATAATAAAAATCCAATAAACGTTACATACAATAGCTTTTCAATTCTTGTAATTTTCGCTTTAACTTTTGGCTTAACCATCTGCTGTGGCGGCGTTTGAATTTGTACCTCTTCTTGCGCCTGTTGTTTATACTTTACAGCTAAATTAGTCATACCTCTCTCTCCTTTTTATCGTTTTTCAGCGATTCTCAACTTCGCAGAACGCGCTCGATTATTTTCTTCCAATTCAATGTCAGAAGGTAAAATCGGTTTTCTTGTAATAAGCTTTAATTTCGGTTTAAATTCATCCGGAATAATTGGTAGTCCCGGTGGTAATTGTGGCGTTGTGCTATTTCGCTTAAACGTCGTTTTACAAATACGATCTTCTAAGGAATGGAACGTTATAACACTAACTCTTCCACCAGGCTTGACCATATCAATTGCAGACTCCAACGCCTCTTCAAATACTTTTAATTCATCATTTACAGCAATACGAATCGCCTGGAATACTCGCTTCGCAGGATGTCCACCTGTTCTACGTGCCGGAGCTGGAATACCTTCTTTAATTAATTCTACTAATTCTCCTGTCGTTTCAATAGCCTTATTCTCGCGATACGCTTCGATTTTCCTTACTATTTGCTTTGAAAATTTTTCTTCGCCGTATTGGAAGAAAATTCTTACGAGTTGTTCATATGACCAGCTGTTTACAACATCATATGCTGTTAATGGGGCATCTTGATCCATCCGCATATCTAACGGTGCATCATGATGATAACTAAAGCCACGCTCTGGTGTATCTAATTGTGGGGATGAAACACCTAAATCGAATAAAATCCCGTCTACTTCTGTGATACCTAATTCATGTAGTTTTTCAGATAAATAACGGAAGTTGCTCTTCACTGTTACAAATTGCTCACCATAAGAAGAAAATTTTTCCTTTGCATTTTGAATCGCTATTTCATCTTGATCAAATGCTATTAATTTTCCACCATCTGTTAGCTGGGATAATAAATAAGAACTATGTCCTCCTCCACCCAGTGTACAATCTACATATGTACCACTCGGCTTTATATCTAAGCCATCTACTGTTTCTTTCAAAAGTACTGTTACGTGTTTGAACATTGCTGCACCTACTCTTTTTCCAATAAATTATGTTAAATACATTTCTCACTCTACAAACATTATTTACTACTAGAGGATGAAATGCTACTAAAGAACGACTCATTTAACTTCCAACAAGGTAGCCTGCTATACAAATCGCTATTTTATTTTATTATATACTAAATTTTATCATTTTTTGCGGGAATTTAAACAAAAACCTGTCGAAAAAGATATTAATCCGTTTACATTTTGTGCTATTTTGTCATATATATAAACTTGGTACATAGCGATTCATTACATCAATACAAGATAGATAATTCAGAAACATTTCACTTCTCAGTTAATTCAACGGGATAAAAATAAAATCCTGCTCAAAAGAGCAAGATTCTATAGTTTTATTACATGATGTTTTCCGTCCCACGAAAATGATTGTTCCATTACCTGGTCCACAAAATCAAGACCGAATTGATTTAAATAATAACAGACATTCCACACACGTTCTTGCGGTGCTCCTAATGGACGAAGCGCAAATTGCACACGTCGGAATTTATTTAGTTGAACCTCATGCTTCTTCTCAACATTTCTTTTCAACATTTTTTCTAACAGTTCAATTTGTTCATTAATTTTCATTTCATTTTTCCCTGCAAACTCATTTAACCCTGGATCTATTTTTTTCACGAATAGTTGTAATGATGTATGAATATCCATTATTTCTTTTTTCGCTTCTAGAAATCGTTCGTCTATCGGTTCCTCTATTTGATTAGAAAGCCAATTGTCACGCAAATTATCTACTTTATTTAGAAATGGATCAATTTCTTGCAAATCTAAATCGTATAAATCTGTCGCTATATCTCGCTCCATATAAGTAATCGTAAGCCGAGGAACGACAGGTGGCATTTGGAAACCGACAGTATGAAACACTTGTTGCAATTCACTCCAATAAGCTAACTCCCCCGGACCACCAATAAACGCTAACGTAGGAAACACATACTCTTGCATAAGAGGACGCGTTACAACATTATTACTAAAACGTTCTGGACTTCTTTCCATCTCTTCCATCAATTCTTCATACGAAAATGAATGCACTCCATCTTTTCCAATAAATTTCCCTTGATTCTCTTCAAGCAATACTCGCTCATTATCAATTTCCATAAATATATGCACTGCATTTGCCTTCGTTTCAATAATCGGTTTAAACCCTAATTCCTTAATTACTTCCTGTTGATTATGAAGGCCTGCTTGAATTTCTTTATATTTACTTATTATTTGTTGTAAAAACGGTACTTCTAATTTTCTTAAGGCAGGGTGATGAGAATCTACAAGAATTAAACCAGAATTTACGAACATTTTTGTAATAAGGTGTGCAAAGAAATCTACATATGTATGCGATTTATCTAAAGCATCCTCAACAAATTGTAATACATCCTTTGTAAAATTCGTTTCCGGATATGTTTTAAAAATCTCTTCGATCCATTTTCTACAGTCTTCAATAGAAAGCTCTGACTCAGAAGCACTCGCCTTTTTCGGATGACGATCATGAAAAATGGTCTTTTTTATTTTTTTATTTTTCGTTACAAATGTATGATTAATTTCATCCATATCATGATCTTCACCGGCAATCCAAAAGACCGGAACAACTCGAACCCCTAAACTCTCTTCTTTTTCTTTTGCAAGCTGTAAAATCGAAATGACTTTATGCACTGTATAAAGCGGTCCAGTTAACAATCCAGCCTGTTGTCCAGCTATAACTACATATGTATTTTCATCTTCAAGCGCTTTTATATTTTGAATTGTAGATTCTCCCGCTTGCAATTGTGTATTATATTCTAATAAATGCGTTACTAAATCTTGACGGAAAAACTCTCTCTCACGTAAATCATGTAAACGCTGTTTAAAAGCATCTTCTGTTAACAAATAGTCAAAACATGACTGTATCTCTTTTTTACCGTTCACATAGTCCGCTACAACACCTTGTAGTGGAACAGAGATTTCTTTTATCTCCATATAATTCTTCCTTTCGTATCCTGTTCTCTCACCAACCCACATTGTAGTCAATGTTTCATGTAAAAGCAAAGAAAAACACTTATAATTCCATCCCTTTTATTGCATCATACAAAAATTGAAGTGTCGGAACGGATTGTTGTCGTCCCTTTGCTTCTTCTAATACATATCCGACAATCGCATTAATTTCCGTTTGTCTATTCTCTCTTACATCCGCTAACATAGATGATGTATTACGAGCTGTTTTTTCACATACTTGGCATACCATTTGCCATACCATTCTTTTGTCCTCTTCTTTAATAAGAAATGCGACTTCCTGAAATACTTGCTCCATCATTTGATAAAAAAACGGATTTGAAATTAACTCTCCGTTCTCAACCCGTAATAATGCGGTCAGTGGATTAATACATACATTCACCACTAATTTATTACGCATAATCCCATTCCAATCATCTTCTATTTGAATCGGAAAATAATGTAAAGGAAAATGATTCAATACCTTTTCAAAACCATTAGATTGACCACGCACTACACCAAACTTTGTAACACCTATTCCAGTGTGATGGACTGTATGTTTCCCTTCTTTTTTCGCACCATGCTCCACGATCCCAACCGCTATACGTTCATTCCCTAATTTTTTCATAATGTGAAGGTGAGACATTCCATTTTGTAAAAAGATTAATGACGATTCAGCCTGCACAAAAGGTAATATGTCAGTTATATGATACTGCTTTACAGCAATAAATGTATAATCCAACTTCTCATCTCGCATACTTTCTATTGGTAAAATAGTTGGGAATACCGTTTCACTTTCCCCATTTCTAATACAAGTTACACCTGTTACATTCAATTCCTCAGCCTGCTTAGCCGTCCTTGTAAACAACGTAACATCTTGATTATTTTTTTGTAAATAAAATGTATATAGTAGACCAATAGCTCCTGGTCCAACAATTCCAATTTTCATTTTCACACAAGGAACATATATTAACAAGTGATATACGTTCCCTTGCCCTTCCCCCTTTACGGCTTATTAAATTATAATTGCATAGTTAAGGATTCAATTATCTTTTAACAAATGCAACCTCTTCTTTCACTATGTATATACTACTTATATACATAGTTCTACTCTTAGTTTAGCAAATCCTCAAAAAAATAATGAAAGAAATATTCTATCTTCTTCATAAAAATTAAAAAATGAGTTATAATATTATTATAAATATTTTAACTTTTCTGCATTCAACAAGATATGAAAAGGATGTGATGTAATGGGATTCCCAAAAGTTGAGCGCTTGCTCATCAATTATAAAACATTAGATGAATTTAAAAAATTTAAAGGTTGCGGAGCTCAAGAACTATCCATGTTGGAAGAATTAGAAGCAAACATTATTGAAAATGATAGCGAATCTCCATTTTACGGTATTTATTACGGAGGATCGCTAATCGCACGTATGAGTCTATACATGAAAAGGAACGGCGGGGAACCATTTGAAATTACAGGACCTTACCTAGAACTTTATAAACTTGAAGTGTTACCGACTTTTCAAAAACAAGGATTCGGACAAATACTTGTTAACTATGCAAAGCAACTGAAATTCCCAATTAAAACGATAGCACGTATCCATTCAGCTGGTTTTTGGGATAAATTGAGTTTCCAACCAGTATCAGTAACGGATGGCGATTTTTATATTTGGCTTCCAGAAACAAATGTGAATGCGGTTACAAATGAAGAATCTGCATAAGAAATAAAAAAAACAGCTGCGTAACAGCTGTTTTTTTATTTCTTTAACTTCTCCAATTTCCCATTCGAGCGAGCACCATTTCTTTCCGCTACCATTACACTTCTTTTTTGATCGATATAATCAAGTAATGTTCTATATTCTTCCTCATATACTGATAATCGCTCCAGAAGACGTTCTCGCTCTGTTTGTAACGATTCAATTTGTTGTTGCAACACCATTAAAGAGTTTTCATCTTTATAATTTCGTAAGAAATCAATAACATCATTCAACGTAATAGATTTCGGCTCTAATACCTTTGTCTCTTTCACTTCATAATTTTCTACCTTACGAAGTTGCTTTGCTTCTTCAATACGTTCTTTGTATTGCTTTCTAACATAAGAATTCCATCTAAATCCACATGCTGCTGGTGTGCGAGACAAATGTCTACCCACTTCTTTAAAGGCAGAAAGTTGCGTTCCACCTTCTTGAATATGCCGGAGTACTACTTCTGCCAGAAGCAAATCTTCATCATCAGTCCAAGCATCTTGTCTTGTTGTCGCCATCTCTCTAGTCCTCCCTATGCATTTTTTATTAAGCATATGCAGTTACTAGAAAAGATAGAATACAACAAATAAAGAATAAGACAAAAAAAATAAACGCAGAAGATATCTTCTACGTTTATTTTCCCGCAATTACTTGCTGATTACTTCTTTACCTTTGTAAGTACCGCATGCTTTACATACACGGTGAGCTAATTTCGCTTCACCACAGCTTGGGCACTCTACCATACCAGGTACTGATAATTTGAAATGCGTACGACGCTTTCTTTTTACTGTTTTAGAAGTTCTTCTAAAAGGTACAGCCATTCTTCCCACCTCCTTAAAAGAAATAGTTATTTTCATATGAAGGCCTAAACCAGTCTTCCGATTATTTGTCAAAAAACTTTGCAAGTCCTGCTAATCTTGGATCAACAGTCTTTTCTTTGTTTTCTTCCGAAATCACTTGCCAGTCTTGACCTTGCATCGGTGCTCCACCAGAAACATCATCACTGAAAATTTGCATTGGAATCTCCAAAAGTATATTTTCCTTGATTACGGGCAGTAAGTCAAGTACTTCTCCTTCTAAACAATGAATTTCAGCTTCTGTTTCAAATTCTTCTTCTGAAGTTTGGAACACCTCAGTTGTTTTAATGTCAAATGGTAATGTCACATCTACTAAAGAGCGAGAACATGGTAAAACCATGCTTCCAGTTATATGTAGATGAAACGTAAACTTACCGGAGCCAAAATCAACTCTTCCTGTTACATGAACAGGATTAATTTCACGAATATCTTTCTCGACCTCTTTTAGCTCACTTACATCTACCATTTCATTCAATGTCAATCCTTTATTTCTCAATTTATTCAATTGATGGATGGACCATTTCATATCATATCACCTCAAGGCAACAAACAAAATTATAGCTAGCCATTTTATATTTGTCAATGTTTTTTCTTTACACTATAATGAAGTCATCATAGGAAATAATATATAGATTATCACGTTTTCCAAAAAGATGCTACATCGAAAGGAGAGATTACCATAAAAGCCAGTGGTATTGTTGTTGAATATAACCCTTTTCATAACGGTCATGCTTATCATGTGCAACAAACAAAAAAGTTAACACAGTCTGATATTATTATCGCCGTTATGAGTGGTCCTTTTTTGCAGCGTGGTGAGCCAGCACTCATCTCCAAATGGTATCGTACTAAAATGGCCTTAACAAACGGCGTAGACCTTATTGTAGAGCTTCCTTATGCATTTGCAACACAAAAGGCCGAAACTTTCGCAAATGGCGCAATTTCGATTTTAAACGCCCTTCATGTTTCTGAGATTTGTTTCGGTAGTGAAGATGGGGAAACTGGAAATTTCTACAATACCATCTCTGTACAAAAAAATGAAGAAGAGACTTTTAATCGTCTTGTGAAGCAATTTATGAATGCGGGTAATAGTTATGCAAAAGCTACATCCGAAGCCTTTCAACACATCTTACCACCTGAAAAAAATGTAGATATGTCACAACCAAATAACATTTTAGGTTTACAGTACATTAAAGCTATCCTTTTACAAAATAGCTCCATGCAAGCACAAACCATAAAAAGATTCGCCTCTCATTATCATGATGAAACATTTCACGATCAACATATTGCAAGTGCAACAAGTATCCGCAAACAACTATTTAATGAACACGGTTCATCTACAACTATTGAGCCTTTTATCCCGAAAACAACTGCTTCTCTTTTAGAAAACTACAAGCAAAACTATGGGACGTTACATAACTGGGAAAAATACTTTTCATTTTTTAAATACAAACTTATGACGATGTCTCCAGGGGACTTACAACATATATATGAAATTGAAGAGGGTTTAGAGCATCGTATTTTATCCAAAATACAAGACAGTTCATCTTTCTATTCATTCATGGAAGCATTAAAAACAAAACGTTATACATGGACTAGATTACAAAGAGCTTGTACACATATTTTAACAAATACAACGAAGGAAGAAATATATAAAGCAAATATAGAACAGCACGCGCCGTATATCCGTCTACTCGGAATGTCACAAAAAGGACAAACTTATCTTTCTAAAAATAAGAAAAGAATAGAACTGCCAATCCTTACTCATACAAAAACATTCGAACACCCTACTTTAGACATAGAGCGAAAATCAAATGCTGTATATTTCTCCATAATGCAAGAACCTTTGCGGACACAACTGCTAAAACAAGAAGCAACGCATCATCCAGTTCGTTATGATGAAACAACTAAAAAATTCCTATAAGAAAAACCTCTCTTTTTCAGAGAGGTTTACTTTGTTTCACCCATTTTCCCCAAATACGTTAACGCATCGTCCAGTGTATCCACCGGTACAATTTTCATCTTTGTTTTAATATCTTTCGCAGCCTCAAGAGCGTCTTTATAATTCGATTTCTCCGCACCCTTTTCATTTGGCGCAAAGAACACTTCAGCTCCCGCATCACTAGCAGCTACTACTTTTTGTTGAATACCACCAATCGGACCAATTTCTCCTTTTTCATTGATTGTACCTGTTCCAGCTATTTCATGTCCGTTTGTTAAATCTTCTTCAACGAGCTGATTATAAATTTCTAACGTAAACATTAAACCCGCTGATGGTCCCCCTATTTCATGGGAATCAATTTTCACTTTCGGATCCACCACTAACTCTCTTTCTGTAACAATGGAGACACCTATACCAACGCGGCCATTTCCATTAGGAATTGTCTTTACATTTAAATTTTCTTTAAACTGTTTTCCGCCTCGCTTGTACTCAATACTTACTGTATCTCCCTCTTTTTTCCCTGTCATATACTCAATAAATTGTTCCGTCTTTTCGAATGTTTTTCCGTCGACAGCTATGATGACATCTCCAAGCTTAAGTTTCCCTTCTGACGGCATTCCCTTTGTCACACCAGCAACTAGTACCCCTTTATTTTCAAAAGATACGGAACGATTTGCACGCTTATATGCATTATAAATTGCAGCGTTTTGCGAATCTTTCATTGCATAATTTTGGCGAAATTGATATTCTTCATCACTCTCACCTTTTTGCAATATTTCTTCCGCCTTCGAAACGTGTGTATATTTATTAAATTGCGCGGCTATTAAGTTCACAACATTTGCAGGCCCCATTGAGACTGTGACAAGCATAAAATCACCAGACTCTTTAGTTCCACCGTCAACTTGCACGTACGGCGCTAATTTCGCGGCCATACCTGGTTTTGTCACAAAGTATGGCAAACGCACATAAACAAGTAGCATCGCCAATATAACCCCTATTAAAATTGCATATATAAACCGAAAACGCTTAAACATTATGTTTCTCCTTCCACTGCTCAATTAGTAAATAAATGTTTGAAATGTGTTTTTCTGCTTCCACTTCTCCGACCCTAATAATGTCTTCAATATGTGTAAAAGCACGCGAACTAAATTGTTCTACTGCTGGCCTCATCATTAAATCTGATGCTATTTGCCGATTCATCACAAGTTCATGTTGCATGATTTCAATACTCTGCATAATCACATCATAAATCGATGTAACCTCTCCATTCACCTTAATTGGAGATACATCAACAGCAATAACAATATCAGCCCCTAAATCTTTTACAACCGATACGGGAATACGGTCAATTACCCCTCCATCCACTAATAAGCGGCCATCTATTTTCTCTGGAACAAACACCCCTGGCACAGATATACTAGCTCGAACCGCCTCTGCAATCGGACCGCTTGTAAAAACAACTTTTTCCCCCTTCAAAATGTCAGTAGCCACAACAGCCGTTGGGATATCTAACTCTTCTAAATTTTTATTATATGTAAACATTTTAATCATATCTTTGATACGTTTTCCAGCAATAAATCCCATTTTAGGAACTGTAAAATCCAAATAATATTTCCTTTTAAAAACAGCGGCCAATCTATACAGTCTTTCAACGTCACAACTCGCTGCATAAAATGTACCAATTAACGCTCCTATACTACTACCTGCTACCATATGAATAGGGATGCCAGCTTCCCTTAACACTTTTATTACCCCTATATGAGCAAAACCTTTTGCACCTCCGGATCCAAGTGCTAAACCGATTTTTGGTTCCTTCATTTTTCTCACCCTTTAATTTTTTTCATTCCTTTTTCATACTTATGGTCTAAATTCACCACATATCCACGTATACTGAAATGAACGTTTTTGGGACAAAGGGGGATTTTCTTACATGTACGAAAAATGGAAAACTGCTTTTCTTACCATATCAATGTTGTTTTTAACCTTTTCTCTTGTACTCCACCCCCAAGCTGCTTTGCAAGCTTCAATTCGAGGGTTAAATATATGGTGGGAAGTTGTATTCCCTTCACTACTACCGTTTTTCATCATTGCGGAACTTCTAATCAGTATTGGTGTTGTAAAATTTATCGGTGTTATATTAGAACCACTAATGCGTCCATTGTTTCGTGTTCCAGGGGTAGGCGGGTTTGTTTGGGCAATGGGAATGGCTTCAGGATTCCCCGCTGGCGCCAAATTAAGCGCTAGACTACGCAAGAGCAATCAACTAACACAAATTGAAGCGGAACGACTCGTATCTTTCACAAATTCTTCTAATCCGCTTTTTATTTTTGGAGCGGTTTCTATTGGTTTTTTCAATAATCCGAAATTAGGGCTCGTATTAGCAGCAGCACATTATATAAGTAACTTTACCGTCGGGTTACTGATGCGCTTTTATGGTAGTAACGATACTTACATAAAAGAAAAACATACGAATCAAAAACGTGCCTTTCAAAATCCTTTTTCCATTCTCCACCAAACGCGTATGCAAGAAAAAAGGCCAATCGGAAAACTACTTGGTGACGCTATCGTTTCTTCTATTCAAACACTGCTCATGATTGGTGGGTTTATTATTTTATTCTCTGTTTTAAATAAAATGATTACTGTTTTCGAAATTACAGAAGCGCTTTCTTTTATTATGCAACATATTTTATCATTCTTCCAACTTACCTCCCAATTTAATATTCCGATATTATCCGGTATTTTTGAAATGACGCTTGGAAGCCAAATGATCAGCCAAATAAATGAAACAACACTTCTTCAACAAGCAATGGTAACAAGCTTCATTTTAGCATTTAGTGGTCTTTCTATTCAGGCACAAGTAGCAAGCATATTAGCGGAGACAGATATCCGTTTTAAACCATATTTTTTAGCTCGAATTATCCAAAGTATTATCGCTCCTATTCTCACTTTTATATTTTGGGAACCATTTTATGAAAAAGTTCATTCTGTCTCGCCTACACAAGAAGATATTCCCGTATTTTTATTGAATCATTCTTTTACACTAAATGATATTTGGACAGCATTTATACACTACGGACCAATCTTCACCTTATTTTGTTTATATTTATATGTTATCTTATTGTTTTTACGTATTTATAAAGAAAAACCCCGTTCACTTTAACGGGGTTTGAAACTTTTCTTTTAAAGCTCGCTCTACAATCGGAGGAACAAGGTCTACTACACTTCCTCCATATCTCGCAACTTCTTTCACAATACTTGAACTTAAAAATGAATATTGATTGTTTGTCATAATAAAAAAGGTTTCTATATTTTCGTCTAATTTTCGATTCATTGAAGTAATTTGCATCTCATATTCAAAATCAGAAACCGCTCGCAAACCACGTAATATTGCATTTGCATTACGCATTTTTGCATATTCCACCAATAATCCACTATGTGAATCAACCTTTACATTCGGAATATCCTTTGTCGCCTCTCGAATTAACTCTAAGCGTTCTTCTACCGAAAAGAATGGTTTTTTTGATGAATTATTTAAAACAACTACATATACTTCATCAAATACTTTTGCGCCCCTTTTAATAATATCCAAATGCCCAAGGGTAATTGGATCAAAACTCCCTGAAGAAATAGCTATACTTGTCATTCCGTCCCCTCACCTTCATACTTATAAATCGAAATTGCTGTAATCCCATAGTTTTCCGCTCGTACTTTTACAAGTTCTCCTATAGAATCAGGTAAAACCACGTCATCCCCGTGCTCTGCCATAATGATTCCATCTTTATTTAACAATCCATGTTGATCCATCACACTAACTAAAGAAACAATTTTTTGAGCTTTATATGGAGGGTCTATTAGTATAAGATCGAATGATATTTCACGCTTTATAAGCGCCTTCACCGCACGCTCTGCATCATTTCGATACACTTCAGCTTGTTCTTGTAGTCTACAGCTTTCTAAATTTTGATGAATGACTTTTATCGCTTTACTATCTCGATCAACAAAAATCGCTTTATCAATCCCTCTACTTATGGCCTCAATTCCAAGACCACCGCTACCACCAAATAAATCAAGAGCGATACCACCATCATAATAAGGACCTATCATATTAAAAATAGATTCTTTCACTTTATCTGTCGTTGGACGCGTTGTATTACCAGGTACCGCTTTAAGTGGGTGCCCTTTACATTTTCCTGAAACTACTCTCATCTGTTGTCACTACCTTTATTTCAATCTATAGAGCGATTACAGCAAATTCTTTTCAATTCAGTAACCGCTACCAATTCATACATTTTTTCATTAATTTGTTATTTAAAAAATTGAAAACCTCAGTTAAAATAACCGCTCGCTATTTCTTTCATATCCATTTCACTTTTTGCAAGCAACAACCCTCTATGTACATCAGTTCCACTTTACCTTTTTTATCCTATCATAAAATAAAAAAAAGAAAAATAAAAAACCTAACATAAATTTTAATTTCATTATGTATATCTTCATTTAGATTGGACATAAATAAATATAACAACATCACCTTCGATGTTGTTGCCAACCGCGGAGAAGACTTACGTTTCCCCATAAGTTCTTCCTCCGGTTTCTCCTCTCCCTTTGCCTTCTTACTAGTTCATACTAGTATAAGAAGGGCCCTGCATTGCAGGGTTTTTTTCTTTGTCTACTTTTCATTTAAAAAGTGAGATGGTACAGTAAAAGAAAGAGGAGGAAAAAATATGATTCAACGCTTTATAGAACTCGGAGAAGGCTACTCTGATTTATATGAATTACTCGAAATTGCCAAAGCAAACAAAGAACGTATAACACATATGTTACAATTTGAAACTGTAAAAAACGAAAAAAAAGTGTGTTCACTTGTTGTAATACTAAAACCTACAACTACTGGTGATTTTCAGCCATTATACATATGTCGTGAAGGCATTCCTGTACTTGAAAATAAAAAAAGCAAACGTGTTATTTTATTTGAAGAAACGGCAGAACAAATAGGGAAAAAAGTTACTACCTTTACTGTAAAACCGTCGACAACTTTCCCTGAAAAAGAACTATTTTTCAATCATCTAATTGGTATTTTACGGATGAACAATTTCATTCCTCCAATGAAGTAACATGTTATTTAAAATAAAAAAAATCCCCCACTAAATTTAGCAGGGGATTTTTTTATTAGCTATAATCGTATTCCTTCGCCCGATCAGGACGTGAATTTTCGAATTCCGTTTTTAAAAATGGGCGATACGACTGTTCTACTTTTTTTACAAAAGGAAGTTTATTCAATTTTTGCATCATATGCTCAATTTGTTCCATATCACAATATACAACCGCATATTTCAATCGTTTTGATATGTAATGAATGTTACCATATTTCCTTAAAATCTTGGCATGTTTCAATGAATGTAAATAAACAATCATACTTTGTCGTTGCCCGAACATAATCTTCTCCATCTTCTCCTTTTAAAAACTTATATTCTTATCTTTTATGAAAACCAATCAGAAATTTATGACATTAAAGGAAAAACTCTGTATACGTTTTCTTCCATATTCTAAAAAACGGGGTAAATTACCCCGTTTTTTTACAACCACAACCGCCTCCGGTACCACAACCACCGCCACAGCCACCCGCATCAAAAAACGGATTTCCTGTTGGAACTTTAATGGAAGAGGATACCTCCGAACCGATTGCTACACTAACTTCATCTAATAACTTTTGTAAAGCAGTTTCTGCTTTTTTAAAGGCTGCAATTTTATCATGCAAATCTACAGAACGCTTTAATTCCCTCATTTTCGTTGAAACGAAAGTGTAGTCAGGATGATATTTACCAAAGCGTTGCACTTCTTCATATCGCTCTTTCATCGCTGTAAACTGTTGAATTAGCGTCTGGACATCTATATCTTCTTGTATATCCTTATAACACTTACGATAATCTTCTGCTATATCTGAACAAATGATTGATTTTGCAAGCTGCTCTGCCTTATCTAAAATCAGTACGCTTTCCAGCGTCGCTACAATCATGAGAGACACCTCCGAGTATTCATCATAACACATTTTGGACAGAACTACTAATTGAAGTCTCTCACCTAAAAGAAAGATATGCTTCTAACTTCTTTTCATATAATCCTCTTATACTCCTATACGCTAATATGCTCCGCAACATTGTATTTAAGAACATCCCATTTCCCACTATTTTCTTTCACATAGCTAATACATGCGTTTTTAAACGGCGTTTTAAATGTAATTTCCTCTGGTGTAATCGCATGTAAAATTGCTTTTATTGCATGTGAATGCGCAACAATGATAATACGCTTATCTCCATGGGTTGCTGCAACCTCTTGTAAAGCGGTAAAACAGCGTTCTACAATCTCTTCGTCCCGCTCCATACCTTTTACATTACCTTCTGCAATTAACTCTCTAACTGTCGCAACTGGTTTCCCAGAAGCTTCTCCAAAATTACGTTCCATAAATCGCTCATCTAATAAAATAGATTGCAACCCAATAGCCTCAGCAATTTCCCTAGCTGTTTCTTGAGCTCTAATTAAAGGGCTACTGATAATAATATCCCACGATTCCGCTTGCAAGGCAGCTGCACTTTGACTCGCTTGCTTTTTCCCAACTTCGTTAAGCGGAATATCTTCGCGCCCTTGAATAATCTCTTGAAAATTCCAATCAGTTTGTCCATGTCGTACTAAACAAATTTCCGTCATGCTGCAACTCCTTTTTAAATAATCCGATTCTATTGTAACAAAAGTTTTGCATGACGGACATAGTTTTCACCTTCCAATTACGTCGTATTTTGCTGCTTCATATACTGAAACATATCAATCATAATTGAAGCCACCGCTAATTGATTTTGAAATTTTTCCACTTTATCCGGTATTGTTTTTTTGAAATGCTGCATAGCAGCTAACTCAAAGGCTTCTTTTTCTTCTGGATTACGCGTTAATTTCCGATACCAGTACGGCTGTTCCCGGATATAACGAGTTAAATCCTCATCAGCTTTTATAGACTCCATAAGATCTGCTCTCATCCTCTTTCCCCCTAATCCTTTTGAAAGAAAAATGGATTATTTTCAGAAGTACTTTGTTCTTCTTGCGCGCGGTTTCCTTGAAATTGTTGTATAACTTGTTGCACACTACCAATCGCACTCGTTACATTTGCTAAATGTTGCTGCATTTGTTCTACGTCTAGCTTTTTAAAAAAAGAAAGCATTTGTCCCATCACATCAGCAGCTTTTTCTTCTTCAGTTTTCTCTTCTTCAGTTCTATCTTCTTTTTTCTCTTTATTTTTTTTCACTGAAGAAAAAGCAGGTGCTCCATCAGGTCTATACGCTGCCCATATTCGATCCTCTTCACCAAGTAAGTACCATTCTTCATAAAATTGCTGCCAAGTTTTTTGGCCACCTCTAACCTCATGAACCATTTTAGGGTGATGGTTTACAAATTCTTTAAACTGCTGAACCGATGGATGCAACGGCCCTTTTGTTGTCGGCATAATCCTCACCTCTTCTTGTATATCTACTATATTGTAAGAAAAAAAAGGCGCATGGTTCGCCCATTTTTAGACGATTCATGCACCTTTTTATTTTCGAATAAAGTTTTGAGTATAAAACTTATCGTATACCCCAACACCTAATCCAGTAAATTGCTCATTTAATAAATTTTTTCTGTGGCCTTCACTATTTAACCAGCCTTGTACCGCTGCGATTCCATCACTATGTTGCGCCGCTATATTCTCACCAGCAAGTTGAAAAGCTACTTGACCACGTTGCAGACGATCTCCTAACGTACCAAAAGTAGGCGAGTCATGGGAAAAATAATTATTATCCTTCATATCTTTACTATGGCCAAATGCAACGTCTGCCGTTTGTTGATCCCATGTTAACAACGGTAATTCATGACGACCTCGAATAATATTTGTTAAGTCTAGAATTTGCTGCATATTTCCATTTTCTACTTGCTTCATTTTTTCTGGAGTCAATGGTTGTTCCGCTATTAATTCTCCTGAATAAACAAGCTGATACGGTCTTTGGCGTAATAACGTTTCATCATCCATATAACGAACACCAACAAGCTCATGTGTAAAATGATCAAAGTATAATTGCGCCCATCCATCTTCTACAGGTATTAGTGGTTGTTCCATTACTTCTGTATCAGATAACTCAAATTGATAATTATTTTTCCCTCTTTTTAATGAAATCTCATGTGAAATCGGATTCTTTTTATATACTTCTTCATACTTTTCATTTATATAATAAGGTGTCACCTTAACTTGTTCACCAGCAACATACGCCGTTACAATTTTACGTTCAGCAACTCCAAATTGAACATACTGAGTTAAATCTTGATTATACACCCACCATTCATATCCATAGGCAGACGGCTCTATTCGAGATGGTTCGCCCCACTTTGCTAATAAATTCTCAGAGTCCCCACCAATCATATTTAAAACAGTGTCTGAGGTTTCTTCATTTATTTGCTTTTTCTTTTTCACAATTTTATTTTCTTGCTTAGAGTGAGATGGGGTTAATATATATTGCGAAACGAGTAATTTCCCGTATAAATCCACAGCTAAAATTAAAAATGTAATGATTACGATACGTAATACTTTTTTCAAACGATATACCTCCTGAACAAAACATAAAATTGAGATATACACAAATCCTTTTCTTTCCTTTTTGTGTGTACCGTACTCTTTTCACTATATCATATTTTCACGAAAAAAGTCTGGATTATCCCTTTTCTCTCAATATGAATTGCACTTTCTTATTATTCATACTATTATAAAAATAACAGTATAACATTAAGAAGGAGGTATTTTATGCAATTTACAAATACAAAGTTTAATGATGCAGTCGTAGATTTAACTCTTTTAACTGAAATCATGGAAAACAACCATTTTGTACTCGCTGGACAATGGGATTATGAACGCATTACATATGATTATAAATTTGAAATATTAACGGATATTTATTATTTACGTGTACAAGGTTTTGCTGTTGAAGGTGACATCGGCGGTAGACACGCTCAAGTAAAACTATTACCTCCCTTATTAGGAAAACACTATTATCCTCATGGCGTTGAATATGGTGATGATGAGATTTTCCCAACGAATGTACTTCAAAAAAGCGAACAACTCCTACAAAATATTGAAAAAGAATTGAAAGAATTTCAAATTATAGAATAACAAAAAACGAGAGCATCAATAAGATGCTCTCGTTTTTATTTTGTCTGCAAATAAGGGGGTAACTCTTGCAACTGCTCTTTATCCTTTTCACGCTCTCTACGTGCCCATTTAAAGAACACATAGCCGATAATCGTACCGTACACTATTTCCTGGACAATTTTCATAATGATACCGCCTGTTTGCTGGTCTTGTACGACTGGCATCCAATGTAAAAATTCTGGTCCGGTTATATTTAAATCTGATAAAGTACCCGCTGGTACACAAAGTTCCATCGCCTTCATCCAAGCGGCTGAATCCGTATATGTTGCAAATAATGGGGCAGTCGCAAAAATTATTAATGCACAAGCTGGTGTTAATAAAATACCATTAGCAAACATGTAACCAAGCTTCTTTATATCACTTAACGTTTGATATTCCGGCAACGGATTTAGCATCGGCCACCACATCATCATTGCTGCAAAAAACAATATAGCAAGGCAAATAGGATGCGCTATTTGACTTTGTTTTACTGTATCAAAAACAACTGGCAAATGATAAAAGGAAAACAGACCGTTAAATACGAACAACGCAATAAGCGGCTTTGCAAAAACCTTTAGCACAATTTGAACGAACTTAAAAGAAGTAATATATTGATATAGCCATACAGGTATACCAAGCAGTAATAACGGGGGAACTGCAATATACATTATTGCCATTTCAAACATATGTGCGCTAAATATAATATGACCAATTAAATCAATAGGTCCTCCCTTTACAAAATACAAGAGGACAATCCCAGTCGTAAAATAAAAAATTTGCTTCTTACTTACCTTCGTCGCATTTTCAAATCGCGTTCTATATGGTCCAATAATTAAAAAGTACCCAATAAGAATCGAAAACATAAATAATAAAAAGATCGGACTCCATAGAGCTTGAAAACCAAATATCCACAAGTTACTCATTGTCACACCCACCTTCTTAAGGTTATCCTTTCACATAATGTGAAGAGGGAGCTGTGACAACACAAGCTCCCTTATTTTTCACTTTTCAGATCCACACGATCGTCATAAAAGCTAAAATTGTAATTAATCCTATTAACAGACCAGAATAAAGAAAGAAACTTGCCGCTTCATGTCCTTTATGACTCATATGCATAAAATAATACAATTGAAAAATTACTTGTACCACTGCTAATAGTAAAATAAATGGTACAGAGAAAGTCGGACTAAAAGTTTTCGGAAATGCAACTGCCACAAATGCAACTAATGTTAAAAAAATCATTAATGCAAACGTAATAACTTGATGCTTCATCTCCTCCGCACTTTTTCTCTTCCGATAAACAAGATCAACTTTAGGATTATTCGTTTGCTTTACGGCCATTGTTTATCCCACCATTCCCATTAAATATACTACAGTGAAAATAAACACCCAAACTACGTCAATAAAGTGCCAATAAATTGATGCAACATAAAACTTTGGTGCGTTGTATAAATTTAAGCCTCTCTTCGCGTTTCTAAAGATTAATGTTAAAATCCAACATAATCCAAACAACACGTGGAGCCCGTGTGTACCAACAAGAGCATAGAATGCAGAACCAAATGCACTACTTCTCATAGTATGCTTAAATTCATGCGTATAATGATAAAACTCATATATTTCAAACCCCAAAAATCCTAATCCCAGCAACACTGTTACAAGTAACCAAAGTTGCATTTTCTTAAAGTTGAAATTTTTCATATGATACATTGCATATACACTCGTTAAACTACTTGTTAACAAAAGCATCGTCATGATGAAAACGAGTGGCATTTGAAACATCTCTTGAGATGTTGGTCCGCCATTTGTAGAGTTCTTTAATGCTAAATATGTGCCGAATAAGGAAGCGAACAACACCGTTTCGCCTCCAAGAAATAACCAAAAACCGACAAACTTATTTTTTCCCTCAAGGGTTGCTTTTTCAGGCTCTGCTGGAAATGTTTCATTCGTTAATTTTTCATCTACATGCATTATGCCTTGCCCCCCTTATCCTCTAAATCTTCTTTATGAATATGATATCCATGATCATCGACTACTGAGCGAAGGAACATTGTACCAAATGTAATGATTAAACCAATAATTGCTACTAACAACCAAAACTTATCTTTTCCACCCTGCATATACATCGCACCAAACGCGGCTATAAATAAACCTAAAGAAATGATAAACGGTGAAAACGAAGGGTTTGGCATATGAATATCACCAACTGGTTCCGCAGCTGTCATCTCTTTATTACCTTCACGTTTTTCAATCCAAAACGGATCTAACCCGCGAACAAATGGTAATTGTTTGAAATTATATTCCGGTGTAGGTGCTGGCATTGTCCACTCTAATGTACGTGCATCCCATGGGTCACGACCAGCCTTCTCTTTTGACACTGTTGTTTTAATTACATTGAATAAAAGAACGATTGTGCCAAGAGCCATAAATACTGCTCCAATAGAACTAATCATATTCCCCATTTCTAATCCTTGTCCCTCTAGGTATGTGTAATAACGACGTGGCATACCAATTAATCCAAGGAAATGCTGAATAAAGAACGTTAAATGGAAACCGATAAAGAATAACCAAAATGTTATCTTTCCTAGCGTTTCATTTAATACCTTATTAAACATAAGTGGCCAATAATAATGTGCACCTGCAAGTAAACCAAATACAACACCGCCGACAATTACATAATGAAAATGTGCTACCACAAAATAATTATCATGAAATTGATAATCAGCTGGTGCAGATGCAAGCATAACGCCTGTAACTCCACCCATAACGAATGATGGAATAAAAGCTACCGCCCACATCATTGGTGTTGTAAACCTAATACTTCCACCCCACATTGTAAAGAGCCAGTTAAATATTTTAATACCTGTGGGAACTGCAATCGCCATTGTTGCAACTGAGAAGATAGCGTTCGCAACAGGACCAAGACCAACTGTAAACATATGATGCGCCCATACCATAAATCCTAAAAATCCGATTAATACAGTCGCGAACACCATCGATGAATAACCAAATAATCTTTTTTTCGAAAATGTGGCGAAGATTTCTGAGAATATTCCGAAAGCTGGGAGTATAAGAATGTATACTTCTGGGTGACCGAAGATCCAGAATAAATGCTCCCATATAATTGTGTTCCCACCTAATGCCGGATTAAAGAAACTTGTGCCAAATAAGCGATCTAGCATTAAAAGACCTAATCCTACAGTTAATGGAGGAAATGCGAATAATATAAGTGACGATGTTACAAATGTTGTCCATGTAAACATCGGCATGCGCATATAGGTCATTCCTGGCGCTCGCATATTAATAATTGTAACAAGGAAGTTAATACCTCCAATTAATGTACCAATACCTGATATTTGCAAGCCGAGTACATAAAAGTCAACACCATGCCCTTTTGAGGCTAAAGCTAAAGATGCATACGATGTCCAACCTGCATCAGGTGCTCCTCCTAAAAACCAACTTAAATTTAAAAATACTCCACCAAAGAAAAACAACCAGAATCCGAGTGAATTCAAAAACGGGAACGCCACATCACGTGCTCCAATTTGAAGTGGTACTGCGGCGTTCATAAATGCAAACACGAGTGGCATAGCTGCGAGGAAAATCATTGTTGTACCGTGCATCGTTAATACTTGATTATAAGCATCCCCAACAAGAAAAGCATTGTTAGGAATCGCTAACTGAAGGCGAATAAATAGCGCTTCTATTCCGCCTATTATAAAAAATACTCCACCTGCAATTAAATAGAGAATGGCAATCTTTTTATGGTCTACTGTCGTTAAATAATCCCATATGACAGCACCCATCCCCTGTTTTTTTGCTACAGAACTCACGTTTTCAACCTCCCCTTCGCAAATGATCCCTCTTTACTTTTCAATCTTTAACGTTTGTAAATATGCATTTAATGCATTAATTTGATCATCCGTTAAGTTGCCATATTTACCAGTCATTTTATTACCTGGCTTCATATTTTCAGGATCTTTCAGCCATTTTTTTAAGTTCTCTTCATTGTTTTCGGCAATACCAGCAACTGTATCGCGATCTGCAAAGTTTGCTAAGTTTGGTGCGATACGAGCGGAAGGTGGTCTACTATCATTAGATCCAACTGCATGACAACCAATACAGCTTTTATTAAATATTTCTTGGCCTTCTTGCGCCTTTGTTGAAGCTACTTCTTTTTTCCCATCAATCTTCTTCATATCAGCAAGCCATTTTTTGTACTCGCTTTCATCTAAAGCTTTCACTTTAAATTGCATTAAAGAATGTGACGGGCCGCAAAACTCTGTACAAAAACCATTATAAGTGCCCGATTTATCTGCCTTTAACCACATTTTGTTTACATTATCTGTATTTGTATCCATTTTCCCAGCTAAAGATGGAACCCAAAACGAATGTTTAATATCGGCACCCTTCAAATTCAAATACACTTTCTTACCTGTGGGGATGACTAAATCTTGAGAAGTTACTATTTTTTCTGATTTATAAGAAAATTCCCACCAATAAAGATTCGCTGTTACATCAACAACGATAGTATCTTTATCAATATTCTTTTTCTCCATCGCACTTACATCAGCAAGCTTGAATGTATATGTAACAGTCGGAACAGCCAAGATTAACAAAAGAATAATCGGAATAACTGTCCATATAATTTCTAGTTTGTGATTTCCTTCAACTTGCTCTGGAATGAAATCTTCCTCACCCTTTTTTTGTCGGAAACGCACAATTACATATAAGAAAATAATAGTAACTACAAGTACTACTCCAATCATGATTGCACTCGCTAGTAAGAGCAAATCATATTGCATTTTTGCTACTTCTCCTTGCGGAATTAAAGTAGATTGAAAGGCTTTACCGCATCCCCCTAACAGTAAAGCCAGCAGTGAAACGAACGAAAGCAGTCGCCACTGTTTCTTCATACAAACAACCCCCACTTTCTTTGTGAATTAGATTGTACTTTATAGTTAAGTAAAGTAAATCTCAACGTAAAGAAATCCAATCATGTCGTTGTCTTAGAAGAATGTAACTACAATCATTGACACAAATAAGATTGTTAAGTAATTCAGGGAATAAACAAACATTTTTACGGACCATTTGATGTCATCTTGCTTACGGAAGCCATAAAACCCTAGTACGATCCATCCGATGTTTAGCAATGTTGCAATTACCATGAATGTTATTCCAAGCCCACTCATATAAAATGGTAGTGGTAATAAACATACTGTCCAAATCATAATCTGACGTTTCGTAATATCAAATCCCTGTACAACAGGAAGCATTGGGATTCCTGCATTTCGATATTCATCAACACGTTTCATCGCTAATGCGAGGAAATGTGGGATTTGCCAAATAAACATAATTAAAAATAACATCCAAGCAATTGGATGACTTAAAGACGGATCAATTGCCGCCCATCCAATTAAAGGTGGAACTGCTCCTGATATACTACCTACAACAGTATTTAATGTATATTTTCTCTTCGTCCATAACGTATATAAAACAACGTATGTGAAGGCACCAATAAATGAGATGAATACTGCCATTGGTGTAGTAAGTAATAAAAATGCAAATCCAAGTAGTAAAATTACAAGTCCAAATGCCAGTGCAAATCCAGGTTTATATTTCCCTGTTACCGTTGGACGGTTTTTTGTTCTTTCCATTAATGGATCGATATCTCGGTCAATGTAGTTATTTAAACAACATACCCCTGCCATAATTAATGCAGAACCAACGATTGTGAAAAACAGCTTATCTAGATGGTCCATAACACTTAGTCCATTAAAATGTAAAGCCAGCCAAAATCCTGTAAATACAGTAAGTGTATTTGAGTTTACAATACCCATTTTAACGAGTGCTGATAAATCTTGTAACCGAGTTGTTTCCGGTACACTTGAAACAGCTGACTCATCATGCAGCTCACTTGTTGCATGGTTCATCACTTTAACCCCCTCTTAAACCTATCATCTTTCTTAGCTTTTATTTCATATGAAATATTTCGCTTTATATAGCAATATTATTACAGTAGAAATATTGTTAACCCATTCTACTACTAATCTACGCCCATACTCCAATATATTAAATCATATTTCCCGAACATTTTGTGAAGAAAACATGAACTTTTTGTGTCGAATATTAAAAAACTTTATTCTACTCTATCCTTATCATAACACGATGTTATCTTCTATAATAAACTATTTTGTCATATTTAGCATGTATTCTCCCTATTTCTTTTTAAAATCTCCTTATTTTTACCTAAAATATGTATGTTAATTCCCATTTTTTTCTTCGTGATACGTGCATTGCCCTCACCCTTCATTTCTTTGCTATTTTATTATTTTTTATATATCATAGGACTGTAGCACGTTTTATTCTATACATAATGGAATGAAAATATTTCGCAATAACTTCATAGCAGAAAGATGGTGAAAGAGATTGCAACGCTTTATTAAATGGTTAGCAGTCATTACAAGTCTCGATTTATTAATAGTTTTACTAGGAGGCGCTTTAGTTACAAAAACAGGGTCAGGCCAAGGATGCGGTAAATCATGGCCACTTTGTAACGGTGAATTGATTCCATCTAATTTATCAATGGAAACTATTATTGAGCTAAGTCACCGCCTTACATCAGGGTCAGCAGGAATCCTTGTTACTCTTCTTTGTATTTTGTCCTGGAAATATTATAAACATGTGCGCGAAACAAAGACGTTAGCAATTTTATCCTTCGTATTTTTAGTAGCCCAAGCACTAATGGGAGCGGCGGCAGTTGTTTGGGGACAAATGCCTGCTGTATTAGCTATTCACTTTGGTATTTCCTTAATTTCATTTGCTTCTGTTATCTTGTTAACGTGTCTTATTTTTGAAATTGATCAAAAATTCGATGCACGTTCTCTTATTATGGACAAAAAAATGAAATTTCATATTTACGGTGTAACAATTTACAGTTATATCGTTGTCTACACAGGAGCTCTAGTACGTCACGAACGAGCAAGCTTAGCCTGTCCAGACTTCCCTTTATGTAGCAAAAATAGACCTATGCCAACTCAACTACATGAGTGGGTTCAAATGGGACATAGAGTTGCAGCGATGTTAATTTTCGCTTGGATACTATATGCGATGATTATCGCTATTCGCCATTACAAGCAGCAACCTGTAGTATACTGGGGATGGATTATTTCATTTATCCTTGTTACACTTCAAGCTGTAGTGGGAGTTTTAGTCGTATTTACAAATGCTAGTTTATCAATGGCATTATTACATTCTCTCTTCATTTCTTGCTTGTTTGCTGTACTGTGCTATTTAGTTATGTTAGGTACAAGAAGTACGGTCAATGCAAAAGAAGCTGAATTGAATTCTAAGCAAAATAAAACAAAGTAATACTTTAATCCCTTGCCAATTCGGCAAGGGATTATTTGTACTAAAAAAGAGCTGCTTTCACACAGCTCTTTTCTTTATTTTAGTGATCTAACTCAATGAGTAAGTCACCCGTTTGAATTGCATCACCATCATTAACATATACCTTCTTCACTTTACCATTGAACGGTGCTTGAACTGTCGTTTCCATTTTCATCGCTTCTGTAATTGCCATAGAATCGCCTTTTTTCACTTCATCGCCTTCTTTTACAACTACTTTAATAACTGTCCCTGGCATTGTTGCACTAATATGGTTTGGATTTTCACGATTCCCTTTCACACGTTGTGCAACTGTTGCTTTTACACTTTCGTCTTTCACAACAATCTCACGTGGTTGACCGTTAAACTCCAAGTAAAGTACACGGTTTCCATCTGGCTGAGGCTCTCCGATTGATACTAGTTTAACCATCAATGTTTTACCTTGTTCGATTTCCACATCGATTTCTTCACCTAGTCTCATTCCATAGAAGAATGTCGTTGTATCAAGCACAGATACGTTTCCATAAAGCTCAGCAACTTTTTCGTAGTCCATAAACACTTTTGGATACAACGCATATGCGACTACATCAAAAATCGTCACTTCGCGTCCCAGTTTATGGAATAACTCTTCTTGTAAAGCATCGAAATCTACTGGCTCTAATAATTCACCTGGTCTTACTGTTAATGGCTCTTTCCCTTTTAAAATTATTTCTTGTAATTTTTTCGGGAAACCACCATATGGTTGTCCTAAATCTCCCGAGAACATTTCAACAACAGATCCTGGGAAGTCCATAGAATGTCCACGCTCTAAAATATCTTGTTCTGTTAAGTGGTTTTGAACCATAAATAATGCCATATCACCGACAACTTTAGATGATGGTGTTACTTTTACAATATCACCAAACATATCATTAACACGGCGATACATCACTTTAACTTCATCGAAGCGATCTCCTAAGCCAACCGCTTTCGCTTGTTGTTGTAAATTACTATACTGTCCGCCTGGCATTTCGTGCATATATACCTCTGTGTGAGGTGCATTCATACCACTTTCAAACGGTGCGTAGTATTTACGTACATCTTCCCAGTAATGAGATAGTTTTTCTAATGAATCTATATTAACGTCTGGCTGTCTTTCGTTTCCGCCTAACGCATAGTATAGCGTGTTCGCACTTGGTTGTGACGTTTGACCAGCCATAGAACTTACTGCTACATCGACAATGTCAACACCTGCTTCAATTGCCTTCGTATACGTTAATATACCATTTCCACTTGTATCATGTGTGTGCAGATGAATCGGAATCGATACCGTCTCTTTTAATGCTGAAACTAGATCATATGCTGCATTTGGTTTTAGTAAGCCCGCCATATCTTTAATACCTAAAATGTGAGCTCCTGATGCTTCTAACTCTTTTGCTAAGTTTTTATAGTAATTTAAATCATATTTACTACGTAACGGATCATGAATATCTCCTGTGTAACACATTGTCGCTTCTGCAATTTTACCAGTATCTCGTACAGCATCAATCGCAACTCTCATACCTTCTACCCAGTTTAAGCTATCAAAAATACGGAAGACATCAATTCCAGCTTGAGCAGAACATTCCACAAATTTTTGAATTAAATTATCTGGATAGTTTTTGTAACCTACTGCGTTTGAAGAGCGAAGTAACATTTGGAATAAAACGTTTGGCGTTTTTTCACGAAGATCTAGTAATCGTTCCCATGGATCTTCTTTCAAGAAACGATATGCAACATCAAACGTTGCACCGCCCCACATTTCCGCTGAGAATAAGTTTGGTAACATTCTCGCTGTCGGCTCTGCAATGTGATGTAAATCTTTTGTACGAACACGAGTTGCAAGTAATGACTGATGTGCATCACGGAATGTTGTATCAGTTAAAAGTACACGCTTTTGATCTTGTACCCACTTTACTAATCCATCCGCCCCACGCTCATCCAAAATTTGTTTCGTTCCATTTTGGATTGGCTCTGAGTGTATCACATTTGGTATACGAGCATCTGGGAAAATTGGTTTCTCTTTTTTCCCTACTCCTGGGAAGCCATTTACTGTTACTGTACCAATATAATTTAACATTTTTGTTCCGCGGTCTTTACGTTTCGGGAACAAGAATAGTTCAGGTGAAGCGTCAATAAATGAAGTGTCATATTCTCCTGATAAGAAGTTTTTATGTTTTACTACATTCTCTAGGAATGGAATATTTGTTTTAATACCACGAATACGGAATTCTTTTAAGTTACGTTCCATTTTTGCAGCGGCTTGTTCAAAAGTAAGTGCCCAAGTAGTAACTTTTACAAGTAAAGAATCGTAGTACGGTGTAATAACTGCACCTTGGAAACTATTACCTGTATCAAGACGAACACCAAAACCACCGCCTGATCGGTACGCCATAATTTTCCCTGTATCTGGCATGAAATTATTTAGTGGGTCTTCAGTCGTTACACGAGATTGGATTGCAAATCCATGCACAACCACTTCCTCTTGCTTAGGAACACCTACCATTTTACTATGTAATGCATGTCCATCAGCTATTAATATTTGTGATTGAACGATATCCACTCCTGTAATCATTTCTGTAATTGTATGTTCAACTTGAACACGTGGGTTTACTTCAATGAAGTAAAACTCATCACCTTTTACAAGGAATTCTACCGTTCCTGCGTTTAAATAGTTTACATTTTTCGTTAACTTAACAGCAGCATCACAAATACGTTGACGCAAATCATCTGAAAGCGATACACTCGGTGCGATTTCGACAACTTTTTGATGGCGACGTTGTACAGAACAGTCACGCTCGAATAAGTGAACAACATTGCCTTCTTCATCTGCTAAAATTTGTACTTCTATATGTTTAGGTTTTTCAACGAATTTTTCAACGTATACTTCATCATTACCAAAGGCTGCTTTTGCTTCTGATTTCGCGCGATTATACGATTCTCTTAATTCTTCACTAGCTCGTACTATACGCATACCTCGACCGCCACCACCAAGGGACGCTTTAATAATAATCGGGTAATCATACTTTTCAGCAAATTCTGCGACTTCTTCTAATGAATTTACTGGACCATCACTACCAGGAATAACTGGAATTTGTGCTAACTGCGCTTGTGTTCTTGCTTTAACTTTATCTCCAAACATATCTAAATGCTTACTTTTTGGACCAATAAAGATAATTTCTTCTTCTTCACAACGTTTTGCGAATTGAATATTTTCTGACAAGAAACCATATCCAGGGTGGATTGCATCTACATGATTACTTTTCGCAATCTCAATAATGCCTTCAATATCTAGATAAGCATCAATTGGTTTTTTCCCTTCCCCAACTAAATAGGACTCATCGGCTTTATAGCGATGATAAGAACCGCTATCCTCTTTCGAATAAATTGCAACTGTGTTTAATCCAAGTTCTGAACATGCTCGAAATACACGAATTGCAATCTCTCCACGGTTAGCTACCAATACTTTTTGAATACGTTGCAGCTTTGTCATGATTTTCCCCCTCTACTTTCTACCACTCTAGAGATAAAATACATACACACTCTAAAGAGCGTGAAGTTCTTCACTTTCCACATTATATTATACTTAGAAAGCTTCACTTTATTTTTATCCATCATACCTTATTTTTCAACAAATGATAAGTTTTCTGATCAATTTGTTTCACAAAAACAGTATAGCATACCTCTTCCTTTTCTAACAACATTATTGTATATCACATTAATTTTAATGTGATATATTTTTAATCGATATAACAAAATAGTATATCACATTAAAAATAAACGAAATAAAAAAGCACACTGAGCTCTTCGTCCCAGTGTGCTTTTTATTTCACAACAACAAGATGTGGTCCACCTTGCCCTATTTCTGTATTCGTTTCATTCTGTAGTTTCTCTTGTCGTTTTACATGACTAGCAATATTTAACAGTATACCCATTGCAAGTAAATTAGCCAATAAAGAACTTCCACCATAACTTACAAACGGTAATGGTACCCCTGTAAGCGGTATTAACCCAGACATCCCACCGACATTAACAAAAGTTTGAACTCCAAACAAACCTGCAATCCCTATTACTATTAAACTGCCAAACGGATCTTTACATTTTTGCGCAACCCTGAGCGACCGAATAATAATTAATAATAAACAGATTAAAATGACTGCTACACCTATAAAACCGAGCTCTTCAGATATAATTGCCATAATAAAATCTGTTTGCGGCTCTGGTAAGTAGCCATATTTTTGTACACTGTTTCCTAATCCTCGACCATGTAGCCCACCTGAAGCAATTCCAATAAAAGAATTTATTAATTGGAATCCATCATTTTGAGGATCGTTAAATGGGTCAAGAAAAACTGAAAAACGCGCTTTTTGGTATGGATTCAACTTATAGTTCCCAATTAAATACAACGCCGGAATCCATATTATAGACGTTAAAAGGAATCGTTTTATACTTAAATTAACATTAACTCCCGAACAAAAGAACATAATTAGTACAGTTCCACCTATTAGTATATCGGTCCCTAAGTCATTTTGAAGTAAAATTAATCCCATCGCTCCACCGACAACAGCTAAAGGAGGAATTATCCCTTGTACAAAAGCTGTTTGCGTCTCTTGTTTCTTGGCACAAAAGTTTGCTAGCGTAATAATAACCGTTATTTTCACAAACTCAGCTGGTTGTATACCTAATATCCATCCTTTTGCACCATTCACTTCCTTACCGAAAAGGAAGGCTGCAAGTAATAAAGCAATACTCCCTGTTCCCATTGCAATCAAAACTATTCGCTTTCTCCAAATCTTATAGGGAATAGCAACGATAATCGCTAACATTATCGTTCCAATTGCTAGAGCAACTAATTGTTTTTTAAAAAAGTAATTTGCTGGCCAGTTATGCTTTGAAATCGCAACAATGGAACTAGAACTATATACCATTATTACTCCCAACACACATAAAATAATAAGAGGAAGTAATAATGAATAATCCATCGATTTCCATACTTTTTTCATTTCATTTCCTCTTTCTGTTTCAATTTAATTATTGTTGTATTCCATATGTATACAGATTCTTCCTGCTTTATCATACAAATAAAAAGCCCAAACTATTTCAGTTTGAGCCCTCCTATTTGAACCCGTTATTGTTGTTTGTTTGTAAATGCTTCATGAAGTGCAGATAACTCACGTTCGAGCTCTCCTAGCATCGCTTTCCCTTGTTCTTCTGCAATAAGACCAAGGCGAACTGCAAAATCGACCTCGCGGGATAGTCCAAACATTTGTGTGTCTAACACTTCTTCATATAATGGACATTGCGGCATTGTAAGATTGTCCATTTGCACCTTAATAAGTCTTAAAATCTTCTCCGCATCCGCTTGTAGAAGGGCTAGTGCCTTTTCCTGATGATTTGATACTGTCTCAGACGCCAAATTGATTCCCTCCGTTTCCGTCCTACTCTCTCCTATCTATTAATATTAGCGATAGTTTTAATAAATTGCAATAGAAACATTTTTTGTGACAACAGTGTCTAATACTATTATACTGAAAAGTGGGAGTATAACACAAATGGGGGAACAACAATGAGCGAAATTTTATTTATTAATGGAAAAGTACGTTTTCCAATCACTATCGATCCAACTGTTTGGATTTTTGATGATCGAAAATTAGATTTGACAACTTACTTTGATGAAACAAGAGAAGAATCATCCGAATTAGAAACATATTTAAAACATACTTCAGAGCATTGGGATCGCGAAATCCGTGATGGCGCTGCCTTCCCGCCAATCCAACAAAGCGTAAAGAAATATAAAAAAGAACAGCTTATTAACGGAACATTTGGCATACCACTTCAGCCATTTCTTAAAAATGCTGAAATTTTAGAAGGTGCTACTCAAGTCGAAATTGAAACCACAGACAATTCGATTACACTTCCGTTAGAAACAGCTAATCAAGCAATTCTCGGTTTTTCAAAAGAAGGTAAACCATTAAGAGAAGACGGACCTGTTCATCTATATTTCCACGATGGATCTAATAGACAAAATCCGATTCGTAACATCCGTAAATTCACAATCATTTAAATTATATAATTAAAAGACAAAAAAGGAGTGAGCTGAAGCTCACTCCTTTTTATAATAAATCCGCTGCTAGTTGAGCTAAATTAGACCGCTCCCCTTTAACAAACTTTACATGACCACTAATACGTTGCTCTTTAAACTTCTCTACAACATATGTTAAACCGTTATTATATTCATCCAAATACGGGTGATCAATTTGCTGAGGATCTCCCATTAATACAATTTTACTTTTTTCGCCTACTCTTGTTAATATCGTCTTTACTTCATGCTTCGTTAAATTTTGTGCCTCATCAATTATAATGAACTGGTCTGGAATACTTCTCCCACGTATATAGGTAAGCGCCTCTACTTCAATCGAACCCATTCCAGCTAAAATAGCATCTAGCTCTCCAGGCTTTTTCGTATTAAATAAATACTCTAGATTATCAAAGATCGGTTGCATCCACGGTCTTAATTTTTCTTCTTTTTCTCCTGGTAAATAACCGATATCTTTTCCGACTGGAACGATTGGTCTCGCAACAAGTAGCTTTTTATATAACCCTAAATCTTCCGTTTGCATGAGCCCCGAAGCCAACGCTAGTAATGTTTTTCCTGTACCAGCTTTCCCCGTTAACGTTACTAGCGGAATATCTTCACGAAGCAACAATTCTAATCCCATAATTTGCTGCACGTTTCGTGGGCGTATCCCCCATACTTGTTCATTGTGAAAAATAAGTTTCTTTACCTTCTTACCTAAATGATCCACAATCCCAAGTGCTGAACTAGAGCCCCCTAGTGCATCTTTCATTACAACAAACTGATTTGGATAAAAAGGATGATTTGCGATTTCAGATAAAGGCAGTTCACCTTTTTCATAAAAATAATCCAATTGTTCTTTTGATATATATCCTTCTAAAAATCCTGAATATATATTGTCTACTTCAATTACGCGGTCACTTAAATAATCTTCAGCCTTCAAACCAATTGCGTCAGCTTTTACCCTTACGAGCACGTCTTTACTTACTAAAATAACAGACTTCCCGTCCTCTTTTTCTTGTTCTTCTAAAGATAGGTTTTTCGCTACCGCTAAAATTCGATTATCATTTGTTTTTTCTACAAAAATATCTTGCAGTTGAACAAATGAGCGATGATTTAATTCAATACGAAATGTACCGCCGTTTTCTAGCGGAATACTTTCATGCAGCTTTCCTATTTCGCGAAATTTATCTATTAACTTAGACACATAACGAGCATTTCGTCCTACTTCATCCATATAACGTTTTTTCGAATCAACCTCTTCTAATACAACTGCTGGAATCACTACTTCATTTGTTGCAAATGAAAAAATAGATAAAGGATCCTGCAAAAGTACATTCGTATCTAACACATAAATTTTATCCAACCTGTTACCCCCTGACTCCACTTTTAAATTTGTAGAACAAGGGTTTCATCCATAAAATATGGACGAACCATTGTTATAATTATATGTAACGTATAAACGAGGTAGAATCGAAATTCATAGAAATTAAACCTTTTCTTTATTTTTTATTCATTTCTATTCAATATATTACTTTTAATTATTATTTTTCACATTAAATCACAATACTCAATTACAAAATTTAATGAACGACTTTCCTATTCATCCCATTTATAATTCTTTCATTCCTACCAACACTTGATTATCCAGCTTTTTCGCAGCTCGAAGATCATATGTTTTTTCATATACTGGTTCTGTAGCAAGTTTAGCTCCATAAAACATAACATCACGAACTTCTTGCACACTCACTTCTATTACAGCTAATTTTAGTGGAATCCCTTCCATTCTATCTGTTAAAATTTGACCTTCACCACATATGGAAAATACGGATTCATTCGCCATTATAGTCAATACTACCCCTGCACTATGCCGTATATTTTCCACAATACGTGAGCGTTGATCTACCGCAAATCGAATACTAGTTTCACTCACTGCATATACCCAAGAAATAGCACTTACGTTAGGAATTTGTTTTTCGAAATCTGTCGTTGCTACCATAACGATACACTCTTTACGTAACGATTGTACTAAATCATCTGTCAATGTAGGCTCTACTACATTCGCCATATCTCCACCTCCAAATAATCTTTCTATACCCCTATCATAACTTATTTTTCGAATTGCGAAAATATTATTTTTTCCCGCTATTATTCAAAAACATTATGCTTCCATGATATACTTATACTGATAGAATTCGTATTGAGGTGACGAAATGAGAGTCAGATGTATGATTTGTGATAAAAAAGATATGTTAGATGACGAAAATCCTATGGCAAAAAAATTGCGTAATCGCCCTATTCATACATATATGTGCATGGAATGTACGGAACGCATTGCAGAGCGTACTATGGAACGCCATGCAAGTGGTAATTTCCGATTATATCGTGATAAAAAAGTAGAAGACGATTGGTAAACCGTAAATAAGTCCTTAATCATATAGATAAGGACTTATTTGTATTTTTCTGGTTCACGATTCATCTGATCCAAAAAACAATCAATTGCTTCTACTGGAAATCTTGCACTCCTTATTTCTCCATCAATTTCATATGTAATTAAATACATTTCCTCGTTCTTTTCCACTTCTACATTTCGTAATTTATGCTCTTCATATATCATATTTCGAAATAATACATACGTTTCTTGTGCAGCGCTATCATCTGGACGCGCTTCCGCAACAGTTTTAATTGTTAACCAATTATATAGTGCATCTTGTACCGAGCGCATGAAACTCCCCCTTTTCATCCTGCTTTTTGTTGTTTCGCTTGACGTAAACGTAATCTATAAATTCCAAGTACAATCGCCGCTACAACGAGCCCCTCTCCAACTGGTAAAAAAACTGCAAAGAAAGTTAATACCGTGCATCCAATTGCTAAAGATATGTATATTACTATATTTTTTAGCACTGATAGCTTCCTTGCAAATCCTAAATTATATACAAGTGCACTCAGTATAATAATTGTCCCATAAAGTAACCACATCCCTAGTTCTGGATTTTCATCAACTTTGCACAATTTCGCGAAAAATGACATTCTTTCTAACACTATCTTTCCTCCCTTCTCATAAAAACAAATTTTCTTTATGTACTTAATACAAGAGTAACTCGCAAAAAAAATACTGTCCACAAAAAAGAGTAAATATTCTAAAAAATAAACAAAATAAAAAAACAGCTACCTTTATAAAAGGTAGCTGCTTTTACTGTTTTACGCTTCAACAGATTTCTTTTTCTTAGCAGCTCTTTCGCGCTCGCTCTTATCAAGAATCTTTTTACGTAGACGAATTGATTCTGGAGTTACTTCACAGAACTCATCATCATTTAAGTACTCTAATGACTCTTCTAAAGTCATTAAGCGTGGTTTTTTCATTGTTGAAGTTTGATCTTTTGTCGCAGAACGAATGTTAGTTTGTTGTTTCATTTTTACAACGTTAACTGTTAAATCATTCTCACGAGTGTGTTCTCCGACAATCATACCAGCATATACTTCTGTACCTGGTTCAACGAAGATTACACCACGGTCTTCAACTTGCATAATACCGTATTGTGATGCTTTTCCTGCTTCAAGTGAAACTAGAACACCTTGACGACGTCCACCCACTTGTCCAGCATGTACTGGTTGGTAGCAATCGAATGTGTGATTTAAAATACCGTAACCACGAGTTAATGTTAAGAATTCTGTTGTGTAACCAATTAAACCACGTGCTGGAACCATGAAAGTAAGGCGAACTTGACCGTTTCCGTTATTCACCATATCTAACATTTCACCTTTACGTGCACCCATAGATTCCATAATAGAACCTGTGTATTCTTCAGGTACATCGATTTGCACGCGCTCTACAGGCTCACATCTTACGCCATCAACTTCTTTAATAATTACTTCAGGCTTAGATACTTGTAGTTCATAACCTTCACGACGCATGTTTTCAATTAAGATAGATAAATGTAATTCTCCGCGTCCAGATACGATCCATGCATCAGGAGAATCTGTATTATCTACACGTAAACTTACATCTGTTTCTAATTGTGAACGAAGACGCTCTTCAATTTTACGAGATGTAATGAATTTACCTTCACGACCTGCAAATGGGCTGTTATTTACAAGGAATGTCATTTGTAATGTTGGCTCATCGATACGTAATAACGGTAAAGCCTCTTCATGCTCAACCGGACATACCGTTTCACCTACGTTAATGTCTTCCATACCTGAAACAGCTACTAAATCTCCAGCTTTTGCTTCTTCAATTTCTTGACGTTTTAATCCAATATAACCAAATAATTTAGTTACACGGAATTGTTTCACACTTCCGTCAACCTTCATTAATGCAACTTGTTGTCCTACTTTCATTGTACCACGGAATATACGTCCAACCCCGATACGACCAACATAGTCATTGTAATCAAGAAGTGCTACTTGGAATTGAAGTGGCTCTTCGCTGTTATCAACTGGTGCTGGAATATGTTCAATGATTGTGTCAAACAATGATTTCATATTCTCTTCTTGGTTTGCTGGATTTGAATCTAAGCTTGCTGTTCCGTTCATTGCTGATGCAAATACAACCGGGAACTCTAATTGATCTTCGTTTGCACCAAGTTCGATGAATAAGTCAACTACTTCATCAACTACTTCATCAGGGCGAGCGAAGTCACGGTCAATTTTGTTTACAACAACGATTGGCGTTAAGTTTTGCTCAAGAGCTTTCTTTAAAACAAATCGTGTTTGTGGCATACAACCTTCATATGCATCAACAACAAGTAGAACACCATCAACCATTTTCATGATACGTTCTACTTCTCCACCGAAGTCAGCGTGACCAGGTGTATCTAAAATGTTAATTCGTTTATCTTCATAGTGAATCGCTGTATTTTTTGCTAAAATTGTAATACCGCGTTCTCTTTCTAGATCATTCGAATCCATTGCACGTTCTTCAACGTGTTCGTTTGCACGGAAAGTCCCCGCTTGACGTAATAACTGGTCAACAAGTGTTGTTTTACCATGGTCAACGTGGGCAATAATTGCTATATTTCGTAAATCTTGTCGTTTTTTCAACATGTCCAACTCCTAATGTCTTTTTAATCCTTCTCTATTATAAGAGCGAAGGGGATACTATGGCAATCAAAATAAAATCAAGAATGAAAATATAGTTGTATTCTTACTTTTGTGAAAGTAAAATGAGATTGGAGGGTGAAGAAATGGAACACATTCAATATCGCTTTTTATTAACTGCAATTATCGGTGTTATTTTCTTAATCGGTATCGGCATTATGGTTGCTGAAAATAGTCCCATTGGTATTATTATTTGCATTATCGGCACATTTGTTACAGTTGGATACGGTTTTGTAACAAAAAGAAAAATGCGTAAATCGCAATAACGTTAAAAAGTAAGAAGCTTCTTTATATAGCCTCTTACTTTTTTTGTTACTGCGATACAAATAGGAATACCTCTTCGTATACTCCTGGTTTTGCAACTAACACACTGCTCTTCTCTATGATAGAAAGAGGAGTTCCAGAGAAGGTTGTCACTCTCCCGCCAACTTCTTCTACAATAATCTGTCCCCCGCCAAAGTCCCATGGCGATAAACGCGGTGTTACATACGCATCTAATCTTCCCGTTGCAACATATACCATTTCTAGCGCAGCACAACCATAAGACCTTGTTCCTCTCGCTTTCTTAACAAGCCTCATCATTTTTTTCGTATTCAGCAATGGATTATCAGTAAGCCATATCGCATTTAGAGCTATAATTCCCTGTTCTATTGTTCCTTCTTCTAGCATGGGAATAGGTAAATCATTACAAAAGGCCCCTTCTCCCTTTATCGCATGATATAATTCATCATGAACTGGATCATAAATAAGGCCAATTTTTCCGATACCGTTCTCATAAATTCCAATTGAGATTGCGAAATTTCTTTTTTGGTGAACAAAGTTCATCGTGCCGTCAATTGGATCAATTAACCAAACAACCCCATTAGAAGAAGTGATTTCATCTCCATAGCCTTCTTCTCCTAAAATATTATGGGCTGGGAATGTTTCTTTAATTCTCCCAATTAAAAACCGCTCCGTCTCTCGATCCATGTTTGTTACTAAATCCGCTGCATTAGATTTTGTTTCTATAATAAGTGCTTTTTTCAGCGATCCCATTAAACGTTCTCCCGCTTCTCGAATCCACTGTTTTGCGTGTGTATCGATATCTTTCCATATCTCGTGCATGTTTAAACACTCCGATCTATACTGTTCACAGAAAAAACGAACCCTTTATAAGGTTCGCACCAACTAATTTTTTATTCATATACTATTATTACGCTTCTAAACGAATCATTTCAAGTCTTAACACTTCTAATTTTTCTACGCACTCTTCTTTTTTCTGTTTGTCATTCTCCATCATTGCATCATATAAAGTTGCTAATTCATAATCTAGCTCCAAACGTAGCACCGGAATTCTTTTTTCAGCATCTGTTCTCTTTAACGCATTAATCACCTGTCTCATATTATTTGCCTCCTCCCAATATTCGTTTGCCCTCGGACTAGAATTGATTCAATTTTCTGATTTTTTGTTTTATACTATACTATGTTGGATAAATCATCTATGCAACAAAATTATATTTTTTTATTAAAATTTTTTTGTGCTGTTTTTTTTATGAATAGTACAAGCTATGCTAAAATAAAACAAAATAGGAGTTGGAGGAACAATCATGCCACTACAAACATTCACATCAACTGATTTTGAAGTTTTTACTGTTGATGGTCTTGAAGAACGAATGAGCGCAATTAAAACGAATATTCATCCTAAGCTAGAAGCTTTAGGGGAACAGTTTGCAGAATACTTATCGAAACAAACCGATGAAAACTTTTTCTACCATGTAGCCAAACACGCACGCCGCAAAGTCAATCCACCAAACGATACTTGGGTTGCTTTTTCAACAAATAAACGTGGATATAAAATGTTACCACATTTTCAAATTGGTTTATGGGGTACTCACGCTTTCATATACTTTGGTTTAATCTATGAGTGTCCACAAAAAGTGGAGACGGCTCACGCCTTCTTAGAACATTTAAATGATTTAAAAACGAATATTCCAAATGACTTCGTTTGGTCCATTGACCATACTAAACCAGGTGTAAAATTGCATGAAACGCTTGAAACGGAAGACTTACAAAAGATGATTGAACGTTTAGCTACTGTGAAAAAAGCAGAATTATTAGTCGGTATTCATATATCACCAGAGGAGTTTTCAGCAATGACCAACGAACAATTCCTTGCTAAGATTGAATCTACGATGCAATCACTCCTTCCTTTATATGCGATTTCTAATCGATAAATCGATAGTAGAAAACGGACAATTTATATTGTCCGTTTTTAGTTGTTATCACATTATAGCACTTTGTATTTTATTTTTCAAAATATTTTTACATTTTTACAATCTTTTTTTCTGCTACTTCTTTTGCCTTTTGAATCGCACGATATATAGAATATCCACTTACTTCTTGAAATTCTTTATCAATTTTTTTCTCCGCTGCCTTCGATGGGACAATCTCTTTAAAACGACGATATAATTCCATCAAGTCTTCTCTCAAAACTCCTTTTTCATATACCTTTTCAATCGCTTCATAAAACTTTACAATTGCTACCATTTCTTCATTTGACCAATCGTAATCAAGTGGATATTGATATTCCATTTTTGCACCTCATTCAGTATTCTTTCTTTTTCCATTATGCTACCTTTAAAAGAACCTTTTATTCTTCACTATAGCCACTTTGCATTATACACCATTTACCCATTTCAATGGAATTGTCTTCCTCTTTGTGGTATTTAAAATCCAACTATTAAACATACTCACCTTGAGAATGAGATTTTTCTATACATCTATAATTATTGGTGATATAATGCTTTTGTTTTATAGAAAGTAAAGTGAGACTACCATCCCCAAAAAAGCTTTTGTGAATGGCAGGAAAACAAGTCATGTTCTAAAAGTTAGTCATCTTAAATTCCTTTTAGAATGAGATGAAATCATATAAAACAAATTCTAATAAATATTACGAAGAAGAAGGGGTGTATAGATTGTCCCAATACGAAACACCATTGTTTACCGCTTTAGTTGAGCACAGTAAGCGAAATCCAGTTCAATTCCATATTCCAGGTCATAAAAAAGGACAGGGCATGGATCCAACATTTCGCGAATTTATTGGGCATAATGCATTAGCAATTGATTTAATTAACATTGCGCCGCTCGATGATTTACATCATCCAAAAGGTATGATTAAAGAAGCTCAGGATTTAGCCGCCGCTGCTTTCGGTGCAGATCATACTTTCTTTTCTATTCAAGGTACAAGTGGTGCAATTATGACAATGGTGATGAGCGTTTGCGGCCCTGGTGATAAAATCCTCGTGCCACGAAACGTGCATAAATCTGTAATGTCAGCTATTATTTTCTCAGGTGCAAAACCGATTTTCATGCATCCTGAGATTGATCCGAAGCTTGGTATTTCACACGGGATCACAATGCAGTCTGTCAAAAAAGCTCTCGAAGAGCACTCAGATGCGAAAGGCTTACTTGTTATTAATCCAACATACTTTGGGTTTGCTGCAGATTTAGAGCAGATTGTAAAATTAGCTCATTCTTATGATATTCCTGTACTTGTTGATGAGGCTCACGGTGTTCATATCCATTTTCATGATGAACTACCAATCTCGGCTATGCAAGCAGGTGCAGATATGGCAGCAACAAGTGTTCACAAATTAGGAGGGTCTTTAACCCAAAGCTCTATTCTTAATGTAAAAGAAGGTCTTGTGAACGTAAAGCATGTCCAATCCATTATTAGCATGCTTACGACAACATCAACTTCTTACATTTTGTTAGCATCCCTTGATGTTGCTAGAAAACGTCTTGCTACCGAAGGAAAAGTTCTCATAGAACAAACAATACAATTAGCTGAACATGTTCGTGATGCTATTAATGCTATTGAGCATCTTTATTGTCCTGGAAAAGAAATGCTAGGAACAGATGCTACTTTTAACTATGATCCTACAAAGATAATTGTATCTGTAAAAGATTTAGGTATTACTGGCCATGAGGCTGAAGTATGGCTTAGAGAACATTACAACATTGAAGTAGAACTCTCTGATCTATATAACATACTTTGTCTTATCACTTTTGGAGATACCGAAAGTGAAACTGATACACTTATCACAGCATTACAAGATTTAGCAACAACATACAGAAATAGAGTAGATACAGGTGTTCAAGTACAAGTAGACATTCCAGAAATACCTGTGCTAGCACTTTCTCCTAGAGATGCTTTTTATTCAGAGACGGAAGTCATTCCGTTTGAAAACGCAGCAGGTCGCATAATAGCTGATTTTGTTATGGTTTATCCGCCAGGGATTCCAATCTTTACTCCGGGGGAAATTATTACACAAGAAAACTTAGAGTATATTCGTAAAAATTTAGAAGCAGGGTTACCTGTACAAGGACCCGAAGATATGACGTTACAAACATTACGTGTTATTAAAGAGTACAAGCCTATCAGTTGATAGGCTTTTCTTTCACCTTTTTTTCCTTTTCTCATACGATATTAAAGAATGTAACGTATAGGTGGGGATACTATTATGATTGTAATAGGCCGTTCTATTGTACATCCTTATATCACAAATGAATATGAGCCATTTGCAGCTGAGAAACAACAAATTTTATCCATTATGGCAGGAAATCAAGAAGTTTATTCCTTCCGAACAGCTGATGAACTCAGCTTTGATCTTAATTTACGAGTTAATATTATTACTTCCGCGCTAGAACTTTTTCAAAGTGGATTTCAGTTTCGTACATTTCAACAATCTTTTTGCAACCCTCAGTTTTGGGAAAGAACATCACTTGGCGGATTTAAACTACTTCCAAACATACCGCCTTCCATTGCCATCCAAGATATTTTCAAAAATGGAAAACTATATGGAACTGAATGCGCAACCGCTATGATAATTATTTTTTACAAAGCATTACTATCATTGTATGAGGAAAAAACTTTCAACCGGCTATTTGCAAACCTTTTACTTTATACATGGGACTATGATCATGATTTAAAGCTCATAACAAAAACAGGTGGCGATCTTGTTCCAGGCGATCTCGTTTACTTTAAAAATCCACAAGTGAATCCAGCTACAATCGAGTGGCAAGGAGAAAACACAATCTATTTAGGAAATTTCTTTTTTTACGGACATGGCGTAGGTGTAAAAACAAAAGAAGAAATTATATATGCGTTAAATGAACGACGAGTCCCTTATGCATTTATTTCGGCTTTCTTGACTGATACTATTACTCGTATCGATAGTCGTATTATGAGCCACTACAGTTCGCCTAGCACACCACAAACCTCAATAGGATTTATTCCAATTAGAGATGATGCAATCGTTGCAACAGTCGGACATACAACTACAATCTATTAAAAAAACGCCTACATGTGTAGGCGTTTTTTCTTCATTATTAAGCTTTTGAGTGTTCCTTTTGGTCACATTCGCAATGAGATCCACATTTCCCGTAAAGTACTGTTGATTTTTCATCTTCAAAATGTCCGATTGTTCCTTCACATACTTGGCATACGATTGTTCCCATTTTTCATTTCCCCCTGAGTTTTAATAATAATCTACTTATTTATAATTAAGCTTTCGCATTATCTCTATTAGCACATTCACAATTTGTACCACATTTCCCGTAAAGCACTGTCGTTTTTTCATCTTCAAAATGTCCGATTGTTCCTTCACATACTTGGCATACGATTGTTCCCATTTTTCATTTCCCCCTAAGTTTATGGTCCTAAAAACTTTTAGCTGTCCATTTCCTATCAATTATTGGGCTTTTGTATGCTCTGTGTGATCACATCCGCAAGATCCACATTTCCCGTAAAGTACCGTTACTTTCTCATCTTCGAAGTGTGCAATTGTACCTTCACAATCTTGACATACGATTGTTCCCATTTTTCATTTCCCCCTAAGTTTATAATCCCAAAAACTTTTTGTAACCGCTTAACTTTCTGTCTTTATTTTAATATGTTATACTTTTTACGTCAATAGGTTTTTAGTATAACACATTAAATATTTTAAAATTAAATTAGTATGCGATATTAACACAAAAAAACAGTCATATATCATACGTACGACTGTTTCTTGTTAATTATTCTTCATACTCCGCATGCAAAGAAGTAGACGGAACAAGAAATTTAAAAAACTGAGCTAACTCCTCTGCCTCCTCTTCCGACCCTAACTTAAAAATTTCTTGTATATAAGGAACATTTTCCACATCATCTCGTCCAAGCAAAGTAGATCTCCCTGTTTGCATACAAACAATAAGTGGCTTTCCAAAAAACATATTTGTATAAATAACTCCAAAATCATAACGTGTATCATGCGTCATAAATCCTAAAAATCGTACCTTCACACTTTCATGCTCATCATACAATTTTTCAAACATCAGTTTCCACCTTTCTCAATAACACTTCCTACTCAATAATATATTAAACAAAAAAAGTAATACTCCTTTTAATTGTCAAAAAATTCAGTAGGATGTAGAATGATATTATTCTACTAAACTAGGGGGGAAATTTGTATGCAACACGCCTTTATCACACTTGTACCTAAATCCAATCAACAATCTGTTTCAATAGAGGATGTCAAACACCTTTTTCATAACTATAAAACCGTTACTTCCAAGACTGGTGATCAAATTAATTACGCCTATACAAATACAGCTTTTCCTTATGAAATATTAGATACATCAGCAACAACATTAAAACTCCAATCGAGTCACGACCGATATAATTCTATTTATGTGGGGATTGGAATAGAAAAGAATCAATCTTTCATACAGATTTCTTTACCCACCACAGCAACATTCGGCGATAAAGGAAAAGCAAATGAATTTAGCCGTTTTCTAGCGAAGAAATTGGAAGGAGAGTTACAATTATTTAATGGAAGAACAATGTATTTCTATAAACGTTAATTTAAAAAATTGAGAATATGATTAAAAAAAGTATGCAATTTGAACACGTAAGGAATAATGCCTGCTTCCTTGCGTGTAATACAAAACATGCAATTACATATGCCAAATAAAGAAATACGAAAAAGAGAATTACTTTATAATGAAACTTATCACCATTCGATAATGTTAATACAATGGAAAAACCACTCCATAATAGAAAATGATAAAATATAACATGTAATATTCTCATGGAACCTTCTCCTTTGACATGCTCTATTTTATTAATATATGGGATTAAGTTTGAATCAATTACATATTATATGAAAGTATATATGCTGCTTTTGGATTAACGTATGTTCTAACGATTCATTTAAAGTATTATATATATTCATTCGACAAGTACATATAAAGACCTTGCACGCCATTATATTAAAATAAAAATAACCCATCTCTTTAAATAAGAGATGGGTTATTTACATTACTTAAATTATTTTACAATGTGAATTGGCATTCCAAGAGCAACTTCAGCTGCTTCCATTGTGATTTCACCTAATGTTGGGTGAGCATGGATTGTTTGAGCGATATCTTCTGCTGTCATTCCAGCTTCGATAGCTAAACCAATCTCAGAGATAATATCAGAAGCGCCTGCACCTGCAACTTGTGCACCTACAAGAAGACCATCTTCTTTACGTGTTACAAGTTGTAAGAAACCGTCAGTGCTGTTTAATGATAACGCACGACCGTTTGCAGCGAATGGGAACTTAGATACAGCTACTGTCATTCCTGCTTCTTCAGCTTGTTTCTTAGTGTAACCAACAGATGCTAATTCTGGATCAGTGAAGCATACTGCAGGAATTCCGATGTAATCGATTGCTGATGCATGGCCACTAATTGCTTCAACAGCTACTTTACCTTCGTAAGAAGCTTTGTGAGCTAATGGAGGTCCAGGAACGATATCACCGATTGCATAGATGTTTGATACGTTTGTACGACATTGCTCATCGATTTCGATGATGCCACGGTCAGTCATTTTAACTCCAACTTGCTCAAGACCGATTTCTTGAGTGTTTGGACGACGACCTACAGTTACTAATACGTAATCTGCTTCTACAGTTTGGATTTCACCTTTAACTTCGAAGCTAACTTTTACGCCAGTTTCTGTTTCTTCAACGCCTTTAGCCATAGCTTTTGTATGGATATTTACGTTACCTTTCTTTTGAAGAGCACGTTTAACAACAGAGCTCATTGCTTTTTCGAAACCAGCTAAGATTTCGTCGCCAGCTTCTACTACAGTAACTTCTGTACCGAAGTTAGCATATGCAGTACCTAATTCCATACCGATGTAACCGCCGCCGATTACAACAAGTTTTTTAGGAATTTCAGGTAAGCTTAAAGCGCCTGTAGAGTTGATAACACGTTTAGAGTATTTGAATCCAGGAATTTCGATTGGTGTAGAACCAGTTGCAAGAACAGCATTTTTAAACGTATAAGTTTGTGCTGCATCTTCAGTCATTACGCGTAATGTGTTAGCATCTACGAAGTAAGCTTCACCGCGAATGATTTCAACTTTGTTACCTTTAAGAAGGCCTTCAACACCGCCAGTTAATTTCTTAACTACGCCGTTTTTCCATTCTTGAACTTTTGTAAAGTCAACTTTTACGTTCTCTGCAGTGATACCCATGTCATCAGAATGCATTGCATTCTCATAACGGTGACCTGCATTGATTAACGCTTTTGAAGGAATACATCCAACGTTTAAGCATACGCCACCAAGGTTAGCTTTTTCAATGATTGCTACCTTTTGACCTAATTGTGCTGCACGAATTGCCGCAACGTATCCACCAGGACCTGCACCAACAACGACTGTATCTAATTCAATTGGGAAATCTCCTACTACCATTGTTATTACGCCTCCATTACTAATAATTGTGGGTCATTCAATAGACGTTTAATTTGGTTTAATGCTTTTTGAGCAGTTGCGCCGTCAATTAAACGATGGTCAAAGCTTAGAGATAATGCTAATACTGGAGCTGCAACGATTTCACCATTTTTCACAACTGGTTTCTCAGCGATACGGCCGATACCAAGGATTGCTACTTCTGGGTGATTGATAACTGGAGTGAACCATTGTCCACCTGCAGAACCAATGTTTGTAATTGTGCAAGAAGCACCTTTCATTTCAGCTGGAGCTAAACGACCGTCACGTGCTTTACCAGCAAGTTCATTGATCTCGTTAGAGATAGTAAAGATAGATTTACGATCTGTATCTTTAACAACTGGTACTAATAGACCTTTGTCTGTATCAGCTGCGATACCGATGTTGAAGTAATGTTTATGAACGATTTCTTGAGAAGCATCGTCTAAAGCAGTATTCAACATTGGGAATTCACGTAATGCAGATGTTAAAGCTTTTACAACGTATGGAAGGTAAGTTAATTTAATACCTTTGTCAGCTGCAACAGCTTTGAACTTCTTACGGTGAGCAACAAGTTCTGTTACATCTACTTCGTCCATTAATGTTACGTGAGGAGCTGTATGCTTAGAGTTAACCATTGCTTTCGCAATCGCTTTACGGATACCACTCATTTTCTCACGAGTTTCTGGATATTCACCAGCTGGGATTGGTTGTGCTTTTGGTGCTTCTTCTTTCGCTGCTGCTGGAGTAGCTTCTACTGCTGCTGGAGCCTCAGTTGCTGCTACAGTTTGTCCACCATTTGCAAATGCATCGATGTCAGTTTTCACAACGCGGCCGTTCTTACCAGAACCAGCTACTTTATGAATATCTACACCTTTTTCACGAGCATATTTACGAACAGATGGCATAGCGATTACACGCTCATTTACTACTTCTGCAGTTGCTGCTGGAGTAGCTTCCGCTGCTGGAGCTTCTACTGCTGCTTCTTCAGCTTTTGGAGCTTCATCATGATCGTCACCTTTAAATTTAAGGTTTTCGTATCCAGGAGCATCAAATTTAATTAATGTATCTCCTACAATTGCAACTGTTCCTTCTTCTACAAGTACTTCAAGTACTTTACCTTTAACAGGAGAAGGGATTTCTACTACTGCTTTATCATTTTGTACTTCAAGAAGTACATCGTCTTCGTTTACTTCGTCACCTGGTTTAATAAACCATTTTACGATTTCACCTTCGTGGATACCTTCACCGATATCTGGTAGTTTAAATTCAAATGCCACGGAATTCAGCCCCCTGATTCATTTCATTATTATGGAATATGTACAAAAGAAACCAGCATGTGCTGATTTCTTTTGCACATGAAAAACTAAAAATTAGAAGTTCATTACTTTGTTAACAGCTTCAACAATATCTTTATGGTTTGGTAACCATACGCTCTCAGCTTGAGAGAATGGGAATACTGTATCAGCAGCTGCAACACGTACAACTGGAGCTTCTAAGTTTAAGATTGCACGGTCGTTAATTTCCGCTACAACGTTAGCTGCAATACCAGCTTGTTTTTGAGCTTCTTGAACTACAACTACGCGGCCTGTTTTTTCAACAGAAGCGATGATTGTTTCGATATCTAATGGTTGAACTGTACGTAAGTCAACAACCTCTAAAGAGATACCTTCTTTTTCAAGTTCTTCAGCAGCTTTTAATGCAGCATGAACCATAGCACCGTAAGCGATAACAGATACATCTGTACCTTCACGTTTGATATCAGCTTTACCTAAATCAATTGTGTAATCGCCTTCTGGTACATCTTGACGGAATGAACGGTACAATTTCATATGCTCTAAGTAGATAACTGGATCGTTGTCACGAATCGCAGAGATTAAAAGACCTTTTGCATCGTATGGAGTAGATGGAATAACAACTTTTAGACCAGGTTGTTGAGCCACTAATCCTTCTAAGCTATCAGCATGTAGTTCAGGAGTATGAACGCCACCACCGAATGGAGAACGAATTGTTACTGGAGCAGTCCAACGTCCACCAGAACGGTAACGCATACGAGCTAATTGACCAGAAACTGAATCCATTACTTCATAAATGAAACCGAAGAATTGGATTTCTGGAACTGGACGGAAACCTTCTAATGCAAGTCCAACTGCAAGTCCACCAATACCAGACTCTGCAAGTGGAGTATCCATTACACGATCTTCACCGAATTCAGCTTGTAAACCTTCAGTAGCACGGAATACACCGCCGTTTACACCAACATCTTCACCAAACACAAGTACGTTAGGGTCATTTTTCATTTCAACGCGTAAAGCATCAGTGATTGCTTGAATCATTGTCATTTGAGCCATGGCTTACTTCGACTCCTTTTCTTTGTAAATTTCATATTGTTCAGCTAAGTTGTAAGGCATTTTTTCGTACATGATTTCCATTAAATCAGTAACTTTTTGTTTTGGAGCTTGGTCAGCCTTAGCAATTGCTTGTTTGATATCTTCTTTTGCTTCTTCGATTACTTTCTCTTCAACTTCTTGAGACCATAGGCCTTTGTTTTCTAAGAATGCACGGAAGCGTACGATTGGATCTTTTTGTTCCCATTCGTTCTCGATATCTTTTGTACGGTAACGAGTTGGGTCATCACCAGCCATTGTATGTGGACCGTAACGGAATGTTAAAGTCTCGATTAAAGTAGGGCCTTCGCCGTTTACTGCACGCTCACGAGCGAAAGCAGTTGCTGCGTATACAGCTAATGGATCCATACCGTCTACTTGAATTCCGTAAATACCTGCTGCTACTGCTTTTTGTGCTACAGTTTTAGCTGCAGATTGCTTTTCTACTGGAGTAGAGATTGCATAACGGTTGTTTTGTACAACGAAGATTGCTGGAGCTTTGAATGCACCCGCAAAGTTCATACCTTCGTAGAAGTCACCTTGTGAAGCACCACCGTCACCAGTGTAAGTAATTGCAACAGATTTTTTACCACGTAATTTCATACCTAACGCAACACCAGCAGTTTGGATGATTTGCGCACCGATAATGATTTGTGGAGCAAGTGCATTTACATTCTCAGGCATTTGGTTACCCATGAAATGTCCACGAGAGAATAAGAATGCTTGGTATAATGGTAGACCGTGCCACACTAATTGTGGAACGTCACGATATCCTGGTAAGATGAAATCTTCTGCTTCAAGTGCGAAATGACTTGCTAATTGAGAAGCCTCTTGTCCAGCAGTTGGTGCGTAGAAACCTAGACGTCCTTGACGGTTTAAAGAAATAGAACGTTGATCTAGTACGCGAGTATACACCATACGGCGCATTAATTCTTTTAATTGATCATCAGATAATTCAGGCATAGCTGCTTCATTCACAACTTCGCCTTTTTCATTTAAAATTTGTAATGTTTCAAATTGAGCTGCGATAGCTTTCATTTGCTCATCAACATTAAATAGGGTCTTTTTTGTTTTAGTACCCATTCCGTTCACCTCTTCCTCTCTTGAACCATATTCTGAAACGCTTTCACTATCTATTAGCTAGACTGAAAACGCAACAATGTAAACCAACAAATTTGTCTGTCGGTTGAGAATAATTTTGTGTACCTAACAATCTGTACTAATGTTTTTTCAAAAACATATTAATACAATCTTGATCACGTTTTTTAGTTTACAACTATTCTAATTACGATGTCAATTACTTTGAATACGTTTTTTTATAAATAATATGCAGGTTTCCTCCACACAAACGTGTTTTTATTTTTCACATCTGTATTAGTAGGCATTAACCTACTGTTATATTATTCCCTTTTTAACTTATTTTTTCTCTTAGAATAATATGTAAACGATTTAATTCTCTTTAGTTTTTCTCTCTTCTCAATAAAATTATACAAACACTTCTTCCTTTTATAGGTAAATACCTATACATTTCTGACCATTCTTCCATACATTATTGTAACCGCAGTATTAGCGGGAAATGATAAAGGAGGTCATCTCATGTACGGATACTCATATTGCTATCCAACAACTTGCTCATATCCTTCCTACGGTTATGGCGGTTCTTGTGGCGGATCTGGGCGCGGATTTGCATTAATCGTTGTGTTGTTTATCCTTTTAATTATTGTTGGTGCTGCTTGCATTCGCTAATGTAAAATGAAACAACTATGGAAAGAAACGGACGGCTTTGCCGTCTTTTCTTTTTATTATATAACTTATCTATAGAAGATTTGTTTCCACGTAGCTCTTCCTTACTTGCCGATGACTTTTTTTATCTCCTTTGGTAGACTAAAGAAGAAAGGAGAGATTACATATGCTTACAATGAATGAGGTAATTCGTGAAGGAAATCCGATTTTGCGTGACGTCGCAGAAGAGGTCTCCTTACCTGCTAGCGAGGAAGATACAAATACTCTTAAAGAAATGATTGAGTTTGTAATAAATAGCCAGGACCCTGAAATGGCTGAAAAATATAATTTACGCCCCGGAATCGGATTAGCAGCTCCGCAAATCGGTATTTCAAAGAAAATGATTGCGGTTCATGTAACTGATACGAACGGTACGTTATATAGCTACGCATTATTTAATCCAAAAATCATTAGTCATTCTGTTGAACGTACATATTTACAAAATGGTGAAGGTTGTCTATCTGTAGACCGTGAAGTACCTGGTTATGTCCCTCGTTACACAAGAATTACAGTAAAAGCAACAACTATTAACGGTGAAGACGTAAAACTGCGATTAAAAGGTTTACCAGCAATTGTATTCCAACATGAAATAGACCATTTAAACGGTGTTATGTTCTATGACCATATTAATAAAGACAATCCATTTGCGGCTCCCGATGATTCAAAACCTCTAGAGCGATAATAGTAAAAAGGCGGAAGTTAACCTTCCGCCTTTTTATTATCTGAAATGGGTTCCATATTCACTTATAACAATCCAGCCCATTTTAATCCATGATATATACCGTCTTCACTTACATCGTTTGTCACATGATTTGCAAGCTTTTTCAAGTCATCATGACCATTTCCCATCACAATACCTGTGCCTACTGCTTCAATCATTTCTAAATCGTTTAAGCCATCCCCAAATGCATACACTTGTTCACGGTTAAATCCTAATTTTTCAATGAACTTCTCAATCCCTTTTGCCTTAGAACCACCATTTGGAATGATGTCCATTGAATACGCATGCCAACGAATAAAATGAAAATCTGGATACTGATTAATAAACTTTTCCTCTTCATTTACTTCACAGAAAAGAAGCGTTTGATAAATATCACGTTTCTCATAAAAATCAGGTTCATATGCCGGATGATCAAATTGTAAGCTTCCAAAACCTTCTTTTACATAATCATGATATTCCACTGACGCTCTCATCTCTTGATGGTCAAGATATACAAGTGGATATCCTTCTTGTTTTGCAAACTGGGTAAACTTATGTAGAGCCGCTGGGTGTAACGGATTATTAAATATTGTCTCACCTTCAAATACAACGTACTGTCCATTAAAACTAACATAATTATGTATATTGAGTTCCTTACGAATATCTTCAAACATAAATGGCGCACGCCCTGTCGCAATTGCTACGTGCACACCTTTTTCTTGTAAATCTTTTACTGCATCACGTGTAGATTGCGGAATTTTTTTATCATGATCTAATAATGTTCCATCAATATCAAAAAAGACAATTTTATCGTTCATTTGTCAAAATCCTTTCTGGCACTCTATATTCCTATTTTGATTATCACTTTTCAAATTTCAAAAAAAAGTATAACATATTAAACATCTGTGAAGAAAGCGTTCACTTTCTGACCTTATTTATGAAATATGCATATAATATTAGGAAAATAAATGTGGATACTTGTTCGGATGAATTTTCTTTTCTATTCTTCCTCATACTATATCTATAACTAACGGCTACTAATCGTTACTACAGGATAACTTACACTATACTAAAAAGAACAAGATTCACTATTCACTTCTAATCTTCTTTCTTGTACGGGAGACGGAGTTATCATTAGTAACATGCATGTTTAAAATAAGGAAAGGAAGGAGTAATCATGCTGAAGAAGCTGAAGAAAAAGCTCAAGCGTTATTTAAACGATTTAGTCCGTAAGAAGACAATCGCTTAAATTGTGCCCATTTCGGGCTTTTTCTTCATTCTCATTCGAAAAAACATGAAAATCATGACTGTTTGCTTTATAATAAGTAACAGATAATGCAAAACATAGACAAGGAGAGGTTTTCCCAATGATTTTTAAAGTATTTTATCAAGAAAAATTAACTGAGGTCCCAGTACGTGAAAATACAAAAGTTTTATATTTAGAGGCTACGTCTCAAAAGGATGTTCGTAAAAAATTACAAAAGTTCGCATATAATATCGAGTTCGTTCAGTCTGTTACTGGTGCTCATCTTGAATATGAAAAACAAAACGCTGATTTAATATTAGCGGAGATCGTATAGTCATATGAAATTTCTAAAAAATGATCAAGCTGCCGTTTTTGCCCTTGGTGGTCTTGGTGAAATCGGTAAAAATACATATGCTGTTCAATTTCAAGATGAAATTATTATAATTGACGCTGGAATTAAATTTCCAGAAGACGAACTCCTCGGGATCGATTATGTAATACCAGATTACACTTATTTTGTGCGAAACGAAGATAAAATTAAAGGGTTATTCATTACACATGGTCACGAAGATCATATTGGTGGAATTCCTTATCTATTACGTCAAGTAAACATTCCAATTTACGGCGGAAAATTAGCAATTGCCCTAATAAAAAACAAATTAGAAGAGCACGGATTACTTCGTAAAGCAAAACTTTATGAAATTCAAGAAGATGATGTTATTAAATTTAAAAAGACATCTGTTTCCTTCTTCCGTACAACTCACAGTATTCCAGATTCATACGGAGTTGTTGTGAAAACACCTCAAGGACAAGTCGTTCATACAGGTGATTTCAAATTCGATTTCACACCAGTCGGTGAGCCAGCAGATTTAACAAAAATGGCTGAAATCGGAAAAGACGGTGTACTTTGTCTCTTATCTGATAGTACAAACAGTGAAGTACCAAACTTTACGATGTCTGAGCGCCGTGTTGGTGATAGTATTCAAGATATATTCCGCAAAGTAGAAGGTCGTATTATCTTCGCAACCTTTGCATCGAATATCCATCGCTTACAACAAGTTGTTGAGGCCGCTGTTGAAAATAATCGTAAAGTAGCTGTATTTGGTCGAAGTATGGAAGCAGCTATTGAAATCGGACAAAACCTTGGTTATATCCGATGTCCAAAGGATACATTCATAGACACATCTCAGCTAAACCGCCTACCAGCTAATAAAGTTGTTATTTTATGTACAGGTAGTCAAGGGGAGCCTATGGCAGCACTTTCACGTATTGCCAATGGTACACATCGTCAAATTCAAATTATCCCTGGCGATACAGTTGTTTTCTCTTCTTCACCAATCCCAGGCAATACAATTAGTGTAAGTCGTACAATTAACATGTTGTACCGTGCTGGCGCTGATGTAATCCATGGTAAACTCTCAAATATTCATACGAGTGGACACGGTGGACAAGAAGAACAAAAGTTAATGTTACGTCTTATTAAGCCGAAATATTTCATGCCAATTCATGGTGAGTATCGTATGCAGCGTATGCATATGAAATTAGCTAATGATTGTGGTATTCCAGAAGAAAATTGTTTCATTATGGATAATGGAGATGTTCTTGCTTTACGTTCTGATGAAGCAAGCGTAGCTGGGAAAATCCCATCTGGCTCTGTCTATATCGATGGAAATGGTATTGGAGATATCGGGAATATCGTATTACGTGATCGTCGCATTCTTTCTGAAGAAGGACTTGTTATTGTAGTTGTAAGCATTGATATGAAAGAATTTAAAGTTGCAGCAGGACCTGATATCATCTCGCGTGGTTTCGTTTATATGCGTGAAAGCAGCGATTTAATCAACGATGCTCAAACATTAATTACAACACATTTAGAAAAAGTAATGGAGCGAAAAACAACACAATGGTCTGAAATTAAAAATGAGATTACAGACACATTAGCACCATTCCTATACGAAAAAACGAAACGCCGTCCAATGATTTTACCAATCATTATGGAAATATAAGAAAAAGGACAATGCCTCCTCGGCATTGTCCTTTTCTCTTATCTTAAAAAATGCTTAAAACGATCTACTTCATCGTCATGACCAATTACAATTAATATATCTCCCACTTGAATGTTTTCTGTAGCTCGAGGAGATACGATAACTTCTTTTCCACGTTTAATTGCTACAATGTTCAACCCAAACTTCGCACGAATATCTAATTCAATTAAAGAGTGCCCATCAATTTTTTTATTTGCAATAATCTCTACAATACTATGCTCATCTGAAAGCTCTAGGTAATCTAACACATTACTTGATGCAATATTATTTGCAATCCTTTTTCCCATATCCCGTTCTGGATGCACAATATGATCGGCCCCTATTTTACTTAACACTTTTTCATGATAGTCATTTTGAGCTTTCACAGTAATATTTTTCACACCTAATTCTTTCAAAATTAACGTTGTTAAAATACTTGAATTTAAATTATCTCCAATAGCAACGACTACATGATCAAAATTGCGAATACCAAGACTTTTTAATACCATCTCATCTGTTGAATCTGCAATTACGGCATGCGAAGCTATATTTGCAAACTCATTAATTTTATCCTCATCTGAATCAATTGCCATTACTTCCATACCTAATTGAGCGAGTTCTCGGCAAATACTTCCACCAAAACGCCCAAGCCCAATAACAGCAAATTCTTTCTCTTTTTCGCCCACAGGAATTCCTCCAATAACATCAAATACTATGTACTTTTATTGTAACATACTTTAGATTCGCTACAAAAACCTGTATATAATTCTTATTTTTGTTTTTGCATATAAAAATACTGTTGTAAATAAAATGCGATACCGAAAATTAACATACCGAATACAAATATATTTCCAAATGAACTAAATGTTTCAAAAACGAACAATAACGTTTCTTGTCCGAAAAAAGCAAATAATAGTTGTGTAAATGCGAATAACAATGCCAATATATAATGATGTTGATGGAATAAATAATGTGTTGCGCCTAAAAAAGCTATAAACGAAACAATAAAAATCCACCAAGTTTCTAAATACAGTTGCCAATTAGTAAATTGATATCCATTTACTAATATCGCAATAATTCCTATAACTGCCATCGTCGGCACACTCCATAATAATGCACGTCCTCTAAAGAAGCGCGTACCTTTTGCATCGCCTTTTTCATTTGCAATGTATGTTAGCACGACAGTACTTATATACAAAACAGAAAGGATTGTTAAAACAATGATAAGCCAAAAATGTAATTGATAATATTCATGTTCTATATTCGTCACGATTGCAGCTAACATACATGGAATTAGCATTCCCGTCCAACCATCTACTTTTCTTTCATTCCAAAATACCGTATTACCAATCCGAATTCCTAATAGCATAAAAATAATGATACCTAGCACAAATAATGTAGTCTTATTCCCTACTAAGCTCGTTGAGAAAGCAATTAATCCAATAAATAAAAAAAGAACAAATCCATTCATAATTTCTAGTACAGGTGACAAATATCTTTTCACCCATTTGTATGTTTCTTCATATTCACTATTATTTGCTAAACGATAGGCGTAAAAACTTATCCCAAAATAAACCGCCGCAATAATAACATATGCATATAAGACGAAACATAAAATCGCACTGCTAATTTGCACGTAATTCCCCACCCTTTTTTCTATGTATCACATTGATTTTACACACTTTTCATACTAAAAGTAAACATATATAGGTAGTTAAATAATTATCTTTTCTATTAGCAATAATTAATAATGAGCAGTGGCTAAAAACCCCCTGCTCATTATTAAAACGCCAAATGTAACTTTACTCATTTGTATGAAAATGTCTAACACTAACAAATATGAAAGATATTTTAGTCTCGGAACTAAGAAGTTCCCACTCTAAACTGTTGCACAATTAGCGTGGAAGTTCACTTTCGATTTCCCTTCCACTTCACATATTGGTCTAAAAATACAATCGCTTTCTCAATAGCCTCTTCGTCTGGTTTTAATTTCGCATGATGTAAACCATATTCTGAATTTACTCCCAGCCAAAACATAAATCCAGGTATCTCTCGAAGCATATAACCAAAGTCTTCACCTGTCATTGCCTCCGTACATGTAATTACATCTATATTCGTTTGTTCACGAGTAAATTGCATAAACTCTCTCGTTAACTCTTCATGGTTATACACTTGATGATACATCGCTCCGTAGTCAATAACAGCTTCACATTGAAAAGCAGCTTCTATTCCCGCAACAATTGCCTCAATTCGGCTTTTAACACGTTTCATTGAATCCACTGATAACGTTCGAATCGTTCCTTCTAAACGAGACTTTTCTGCGATGATGTTTTGGACTGTGCCACCAGTGATTTTCCCAATTGTAATTACCGCACTGTCAAGAGGGTTCACATTACGACTAATAACTGATTGTAGTTGTGTAACGAGATGACTCGCTGCAACAATCATATCATTTGCTGTATGCGGATATGCAGCATGTCCACCTTTTCCTTTTAAATCAACGTATAACTCTGATGTATTCGCAAATAATAAACCTTCTTTTGTAGCAATTGTTCCCACAGGGTATTCAGGCGCAATATGAAGCCCAAGAATCATATTCGGCTTCCATTCTTTTAACTCTTCACTTTCTAACATAGGAAGTGCACCACCTGGACCCTCTTCAGCTGGTTGGAATATAAACACAAGATCATCGTCTATTCTTTCGCTTACAGCCGCTGTTAGAAGGCCTAAACCAATTGTTGTATGCAAATCATGCCCACACGCATGCATCATTCCTTCATGGATAGAAGAGAAGTCATATTCCGTTTCCTCTGTAATTGGTAGACCGTCTATATCTGCACGATAACCTATTATTTTTTCCGGATTTTTCCCATTTACTTTAACAATTACACCTGTTTTCCATGTTTTCACTTCCAAATATTCATTAGAGAGCGTTCCTATATAATTTAAAATATACTGTTGTGTTTTCCACTCTTTAAATCCGATTTCCGGAATTTTATGTAAATCTCTACGAACTTGGACAAACTTACTTACTGTCATTTTTACACCTCCATCTATAAAAAGCGTAAGAGCACATTCATGCTCTTACGCTTTTTGTTTTTTTATTTCCCTGGGTTTAATTGACGAAGCTCTTGTTTAATTTCAGTTTTTGCCTTTGTCTTCTCATCAATTTCTTTAATTACACGTGCTGGAGTTCCCGCAACAACTGTATATGGAGGCACATCTTCTGTTACAACAGCACCCGCTGCTACAACTGCACCTTTACCTACTGTAACACCTTCTAGAACAACTACATTTGCACCAATTACAACATCGTCTTCAACGATAACTGGTTTTGCAGAAGGTGGCTCAATAACACCCGCAAGTACAGCACCTGCACCTACGTGACAGTTTTTACCAACTGTTGCACGTCCACCAAGCACTGCGTTCATGTCTATCATAGTACCTTCGCCAATTACAGCACCGATATTAATTGTTGCATTCATCATGATAACAGCGTTGTCACCAATTTCAACATTGTCACGAATAATTGCGCCTGGCTCAATACGAGCTGTAATACCTTTTAAATCAAGCATTGGAATTGCAGAATTACGACGATCGTTCTCAACTACATAGTCAACAATGTTCTTGCTATTTTCATCAAGAATTGTCTTAATTTCAGACCATTCTCCGAATAATACACCAGATTTTTTATTTACAAATGCTTGTACTGTTTCAGGGAATGTTACTTCTTTTAAATCCCCTTTTATGTATACCTTTACAGGAGTTTTCTTTTCACTCTTTTGAATAAACGAAATAATTTCGTTAGCGTCCATCATTTTCATTCTTGTTGCCTCCTAAATCCATTTATAATGTTACTCTACCAAACGATAGGGCGAGTAGCAAGACAATAATCTTATTTTTCCATTTGAATTTCTTCTATAATTTCTAAAAATGCTTGCACTTGCTTCAACTGCCTTGCCGAGTCACTCGTCAATAACCATGTTTCTCTCGTTAATTGAACAGGTGTTTTATACATGTTTTCCTGCACTTCTTTTAAAACAGTCGAAGGTAAAAGAGCATAGCCTATACCATTTAAAACAAGCTGTTTGCACGTTTCAATTTGGTCAACTACAATCGTTCGCTTAGGTGGATTGGAAAATAATCCATACCACCAATTTTGTATTTGTCCATAGTAGGTCGAATCACTTTTAAATTGAATAAAAGGTCTATTTGTTTCCTTTAACATTGAAATATCTTTTATTTCTTTATCAACTAAGTATAATTCATCTTCAAATAATTGTTGCTTCTGACCTTTATATTCTTGTGTCCCTCTTAATATGGCGACGTGAACGTCTCCTTCATAAAATTGCTTTTGCACTTCACTACTCCAGCCAGTAAACAGAGATATCTTCACAGAAGGATACTTATGCACAAATTTTTTCAAAACAGGTGGAAGCCAATATTGACCAATGACTGACGCAACGGCTATTTTTAGCGTACCATATGTTTCCGTTCTAAAAAGAGCCAGTTCACTTTTAATATCCTCTTCTTTTTGTAACATTTCTTTTGCATAATTTGCAACTTTTTCCCCTTCAGGTGTAATTGTCAATCCTTTTTGTGAACGAATAAAAAATTTCATTCCCCATTGTTTCTCCATAGATTGTAATCGTTGACTAAGCGCAGGTTGGGAAACAAATAAACGTTCCGCCGCTTTTCTCATATTTGATTCCTGAGCTAACACAACCATCATTTGAAAATCATCGATTTGCAACTTTCTCCCTCTTTCCTTAGCTTCCATACACCTAATTTTAATAAGCATTTCATCTTTAATTTAATTGAATAATTTTATACATTAGAACGGTTTGTTAGTTCAAACTTTTCTTATGTTTTATGTCTTTTTAAATATAATACATACACAACTGATATGCACGAAAAAAAGTGACTTCTCCTTTTATATGAAGTCACTTTTCCTATGTTATCGATTATGCTGTCTCACTTTTTTATTCAACAATTTTAAAATAGCTCGACGTGTCAAAATACCCTCGAAGTAACCTTCTTCATTGACAGCGCAAATAAAAGGATGATCAATTGTCATTTCTAAAGCTTTTGCAAAGGAATCTTCTAACATAAGAACTGGAATCTCTTCCTTCATCACTTGTTCCACTTTCATATTCTCAAGTCTTTCAAACTCAATGCGCTCTAATCCTAAAATACCATCTAAAATCATAGCAGTACTAATCAACCCATGTAATTTATACGTAGGGTCTAAAACAGGAATCGCCGAATATCCAGATTTCACAAGAACGAGTAAAGCATGTTCTAAACCATTCCCTATTTGGACATGTGCTACTTTTTCTGATGAAATCATTAAATCCTTCACAAGAATTTGTTGAAACTCATCTTTCGGAATACTAATCATGTTACATCCCCCATTTTCCCTTTTTCCTGCTTATATTCTCTGATCCTATTCACATTTTATGATAGCGTTTTCATATTATTATTTTGTCCCGACATTCTTCTAATAAAAAAGATACACAGCTATTTTAGCATACAACATAAAAAAAAGACTACCATTCCGGTAGCGCTTAATACCCTTTATTTTTTAATCGGTAAAACAATCTTGTGATTTTTTTATATTTTGTCACATCTGTCTGTTTTAAACCATTCTCAATGTCTGTGAGCTCCACCGCTAAAATTTCGCTCGCATAATTTTGCTGAAACAGAATATCCAACAATAAATCTTCTTCTTCTCTCGTTAAAACAAATTCCTTTTCCATATGTCCCTCTCCTTGCCCTCGCATCATCACTCTTATTATATAAAATTTTCAACTTATTTAATAGATGTAATATTCAGTTTTTAATAAAGATATTTAATAACTGCGAGTATATAGAAACCATTTCACATTATTTCGTATACCTGTTCGCATAACTAAACGCCGCATAAGCATCCGGTTTAATTTTTGCTGTTAATCCCATCGCTTGAATTTTCTTCGTCATATCTAAAATAAATTCTTTTGTTAAACCATCATTCCCAATATCTAAATGAATTTCCATTATGAATCCCGCTCCATCTTGAGCGTATGGGTGCAATAAATCCCAGATTGTTTGTATATGATTTGGAGTAAATAGACAGGCAACTTCTTGACTAAACTGCGTTTCTAAATATATTTTCTCTCGCAAAGTTGCTGGCTTATTTTTTACTGATTTGTGATGCAAACATCCCCATGCTCCTTTTCCAACCCGATGAATATGTATCGCTGTAATAAACCTCGTATCCTCTTGATGCGCTTGTGAGTCTGTCCCAATAGATAAGCGATATAAATTTCGCGGATCCTTTTCAATGAAACTACAAATGCGGTTAAATACCATATCAAAATTCAAATGTCTCTCAGAAACATTATAAAATGTATGTTCACCGTCCACATAGTCACGTCCTTTCAATTAGACAGACTTTTCGTATTCTCATTGTATGGGACAAAAACAAAAATTATAACTCACTACCCTTTATTCGTTTCAATATTTCGGATTACATACTGACAAAACCTACACGTATAAATTACATTTTGATTAGACTGAGCAGTTAATACATGATTCATTTCAGCATGACTATGACAATTAGGGCAAATAACAATCGGTAAGCGTTCCATCCTTTTCACCTCCTATTACTATTTACTATCATTGTAGGAAAAATAAAAAATTCCTATACATATACATTTGTGGAAGTTCTTTTATTTGATTGCGACTTCCACTACCTGTATAGCCTATTAATTAATATAACTAAAAAAGGTACTGCCAAATGGCAGTACCTTTTTTATATGTATCAAGAAATGATGTCGTAAATCTCAATTGCAACCATGTCGATGTTGTCGAATTGATACACTTGAGGTTTTTCACCTTGTTGATACACTTCTAACTCATACATTTCACTTTTATCGAAAAATTTCACGCTACATTTGCGCTCACCGTTCACTTCAAAATAGCGTTGTGCTACTTCACCGCTTTCAGCTTGTTCTTGTAGACTAACAAGTCGAGTTAAAATTCCTTGGAGTAGAGACATGAAATCTCTCCTTTCTCTGATCTTCCTACCAATAGGTTTTACAGCTATACTCATTCTATCCGTCATAACAGAAAAAATGTTCCACAGTCTAGGATAAAGGTTCTTGGACAGAAACTCAACTAAAATTTGTCGAAATACGAAGGAAAAAGAAGAAAGAATATCTTTTTCCTTCTTTATTGCTCTTTTTATACTGACAGAATATAATAAAACACAGAAAAAGGGAGGAATTACAATGAAAAAAATTGAGGTTTATACACAGCCTGATTGTCCGCCTTGTACCATTGTGAAAGAATTTTTAAAACATAATGACGTTGTGTATGAAGAATTTGACGTAAAAAAAGACGCCGCTGCACGCAATCGTCTTTTATATGATTATGACTCCTATTCAACTCCAACAGTTGTAATTGACGGAGAAGTTGTCGCAGGTTTTCAAATTGAAAAATTACAACAGCTACTTGGTATAGAATAGGAATAGGGAGAAACCTATTCCTATTCTCATAATTGTTGTAACCTTTTTATTTCAGCCAAAAGTTCCTGACTTTCATGATACCCTGCTAATTTCCATTTCCCATTATCCTTTTGTAATGTCACAATTTGATATTGTCCACTTTTTGCCCGTTCATAGACGTATAAATTTTTATGTTCCTCATCATATGACATTTTTGTTTCTGAATTAAAGGAAAACGGAGCTTCTTTTGCTGGAAGTAAATACTCACCACTTTGTTTTTCATTTCTACTGTTTTCATCCGTAAAAACTTGAAGGAAATTATTTGTAAAATATGGTGATAACGTCTCTATCATCTTATTCATTGGTATTTGTTTCCCTCGAATTGAAAATTGCGTCTCATAACCTTTTTGTATCGTTGTAAACACTTCTTTCCGATCCACTTTCACTTCTTCTTTCCCTAAAACAGTTGTGACACTATAGCCAACTAGAAAGGCAACACATATAAATAGAACAAACCATATTCCATATTTCCTCATTTTTTCACCTTCCTTTTAAAAGAGCTTGTCTTTGTAGTATTCATTGTAACAATGATTATGCAAAAACAGGGATGATTTCGTTCGTAAAATCTTTACAACGATAGACAGCATTTTCATTATTATTTTCACTATTACCAATTTATGATAAAAACAAACAAAAAAATGCACGAATCACTTCGTGCATTAAAATAAAACATCTTCTTCATATAAATATTCATAAGATAAATCTATAAATAAAAAGTTTTCATCATCAATCGGGAAAGAAAATGTTCGTACCATTTCACCAGTTTCAATATCGGCATATAAATCTGAAAGTCGCGCCTTATTTTCAAAACGCATTTTCATGATATTCTCGAGAAAATACGGACGCCAACTCCAGTTTTTCATATAATACTCTGGCATCACAATCCATTCCCCATCTTTTTTCATAACATTACCTGATTGCTGGAAACCATCTTCATTACAAATAAATATCCGAAAACTACATTGTGATACACTTTGGCTAAATTGTAATAACCAGTCATTTATATCTTCATTCTTTTTTTGTTTTGACAGAACATCACCAATTCGATCACGTAACATCTCTGTTAAATTATAAATTTTTTGCAACTTTTTCTTCTCATGCAGAATAAATTGATGACATTCATTACCAAGTCGCTCTTTTAAAACATTCGTTTCAATAAAATCAGGTAAACATTCTTTCAAATAATTACCTTGATAATATCTACCACCGTTTTTCCAAGCATATTGTAGTTGATAAAAAGCATCTATCTCTTCATATAACAATGTCGCACCAATTCTTCTAGCAAGTAAAGATAAGGAATATAAAATATCTTGATAAGATTGTAAAAGTGCAGTTTGCCTTAGGTTTGTTAAATCTACTTTTAAAATATCCGGTGCTAACACGCTAATACGTTCTAAATTACTTGTACCCGTTCCAACTTTATTAATCGAAATTTGAATACCATATGTACGATAATACATCAGCAAATGATTAAATTGCTCGATATCTTCTTTACATTCATGTTCTGTAATCTCTAAAACAATGTGGTTCAAATTTAAACCTTGTTTTTCATACATCAATAAAAGTTGAAGTAAACTTTCATCTTCATCATTCATTAATACATTGGCATTCCGATGTATAAATAATAATAATTTTTGATCTGTTTCTAAATACCTATTTAACGCTTTTTCTACTATGATATTATCCGCTTCCAGTTGGAACTCACTCGGAATAGAATCATCATGGAAGAAAGATGCTAAACTTTGTATGCCCTCTTCTGTTTGAATACGTCCTACAACTTCATATCCAATTACTGTATGCTCATCAGCACTAAAAATAGCTTGATAATAAGGAAGGACTTTATCCAAGTTACTCATTATATCTAATGCATCTATCAACGTGCTTCCCTCCCTTTACTTTTCAAAAATTATAACACGATATTTACGGAAAAATAATAAAAAATCCCTTCAGTTTTCCTGAAGGGATTAGAGGGGTAAAATGCTAAGGGGAATTAGCAATTCTACTATGAAGAAAAAAGAGGTCTTAAATATACCGTATATATTCCCCTTTGTAAACACCTTTCTCTCACGCGTCACAATTCTGTCACATTTTACCGATGAAAAATGAATAAATCATTCATTTTTCATCCTTTTAAAATGGATATTGGTGCAAATGTTGGCCACCATCCATTGTCATACAAGTTCCATTTATGTATGCAGCTTCATCTGAACATAAATAATAAGCTAGACCAGCGATTTCTTCTGGTGTCCCCAACCTACCAAGTGGGACACTCTGTATTGTACGCTTAGCCATTTCTTCTGAAATCCATAATTTATCGGCACCGCCCGTACGTTCAATCGGCCCTGGTGCGATAGCATTAACTCGTATCCCATATTTACGTCCCCACTCAACAGCAAGCGTTTTAGTCATTGCTAATACACCCGCTTTAGCTGCTGCTGAATGAATAACTCCTGGCCCTGCATCCCATGCATATGTTGCCACCATGTTAATGATATTTCCTTTTATACCTTTTTCAATCCAATATTTTCCGACAGCCTGGCTACAATAAAATGTACCATTTAATACAATATTAATGACCGAATTCCAGCCATTCACAGATAGGTCCTCTGCTGGACAAATAAAGTTTCCAGCTGCATTATTTATTAAAATATCAATTCGTCCAAACTTCTCATCAATATGCTCAATCATCTTTTGAATATCATCCGTATTTCGTACATCCATTTGTACAGGTAATACTTGCCCCGGAAACTGTTCAATCTCAATCTTTGCTTCTTCTAATTTTTCTTTTGTACGTCCTGTAATAACTACTCGTGCCCCTTCTTTCGCAAAACGAGTCGCCATTCCTTTTCCCATTCCACTTGATCCACCTGTTATAATAACTACCTTCTCTTTCACATACATCCCCTCCAAAAAATGAATACACATTCATTTTATCATTTTATTTAACAGAAATCTTTATATTTTTAATATTTTCTGATATTTTAACGTGAAGAGACTTCTTTTCGTTCCTTTTTTCGCAATTTATAATATTTTTTTAATATTTAAAATATATTTTAAAAAAACTGAAAGGAGATTCAAGTAACCTGTATATGAAAAAAATTACAAGAAGAAATTTTTTAAAAGCTGGAATACGCACTTGTCTATATTCATTTATAACCGCTAGCATCGGCTATTATTATGCTAAATATATAGAACCCTATTTGCTTTCTTTTACCCAACACACACTTACATCACAACTCATACCAAAAAGTTTTCATGGTATGAAAATTCTTCAATTTAGCGATTTACATCTAGGATACTATCTCTCTCTCCAACATTTATCTCAAATTGTTTCCAAAATCAATGCTGCAAAGCCAGATATTGTCCTTTTTACTGGTGACCTCATTGATGATTATCAAACATATACCGAGGCTCCTTTTGTGGCATCCATTTTAAAGAATATACAAGCACCTTTCGGTAAATTTTCTATTTATGGCAACCACGACCATGGAGGATATGGAACTGAATACTATGATCACATCATGCGTGAATCGGGATTTGAAATTTTACAAAATAGTGAAAAGCGAATTCGTTTACTGGATAATAGTGAAATTTCCATTTTCGGGCTCGATGATGTACTACTAGGTAAACCAAAAATAGCGGAAACTTTACAGCACGCAAAACAAAATATTTATACAATTGTTCTCGTTCACGAACCAGATATCGCGCCACAAATCGCTACATATCCAATCAACCTTCAACTTTCTGGTCATAGCCATGGCGGACAAGTACAAATTCCTTTTTTAGGTGCTATTATTACTCCGTCGCTTGCAAAACAATATATTGAAGGTTTCTATAACATTCAGGATTTGACTCTCTATGTCAATCGAGGTATTGGAAGAACACGTGTCCCATTCCGCTTTATGTCAAAACCCGAAATTACACTCTTCACCCTACAACATTTGTAACAATTCGCCTATTTTCTTACTTATCCTTTCTTGTACTCGCTCATCCACGCTTGGTCTACCATATGATAAAAATGAGTCCAATAAAGGAGGTTTGTTCATGTATCCATATTATCAACCAATCCCAGTTCGTTCAGCACCTATTGGCCCAGCAGGCGACTCACGCTTCTTTCCATTTTTCGGTGTTCCATTTCTAGCCGGAATTGCTGGAGGATTACTCGGCGGAGCATTAGCTTTCGGCCCTAGACCGTTTTATCCGCCTTATCCACCACCTTTCCCACCACCAGCACCCTTTCCTTGCTACGGAGGGCCTTGTCAGCAACCATACTATTACTAATTAAAAAAAGCGATTCTTCCAAATCTTATTCTCTCAAGGAACCGACTCATCACACGCTTATAATAAAAACTATTCTCTCTACTCATTCTTCCATTTTAGGAACATATGAGTAGAGAAAAAAAGTAAAAACCTCTTAATTGCACTAAGAGGTTTTTACTATATTCCCACTATTCAGCATCTGTATTTTGATAAGCCATCTTAAATAAACTCACTTGGCTATCAATTTCTTCTGCACCACTATCAATAATATAATAATAGTCACCATCTTTATTTTGTTCACGTGTTTTCACATTATCAGCTAAAGTAAGCTGTAAAATTGCCTTTATTCTCGCTTTCATTTCAATATCTAAAATTGGGAAAGATATTTCTACTCGTTTTTCCATATTTCGTGTCATCAAATCAGCTGAAGATAAGTATATTTTCTCATCTCCATTATGATGGAAATAATAAATACGACTATGTTCTAAATATCTTCCCACAACACTAACTACACGAATATTTTCACTTACATTTAGAATCCCAGGTCTTAAACAACATGTCCCTCTAACGATGAGCTCTACCCTTACCCCAGCTTGCGATGCTTCATACATTTTTTTTATTAACGGCTTATCTGTGAACGAATTCATCTTAGCGATAATATATCCATTTCCATATTGTCTATGGTAACGGATTTCCTCATCTATTAAATCCATAAATTGCTCTCTTATATCAAATGGTGCAACAGATAAATGATGAAAATGCGGTTTCGTTGTATAGCCACTCAAATAATTAAAGAAATTTGTTGCATCTATACCAAAGTCTTTTCGCGATGTAATATATCCAAAATCGGTATATAACTTCGCTGTTGCATCATTATAATTTCCGGTTCCAAGATGTACAAACCTTTCAATTTTTCCGTTTTTTCTTCTTACAACTAACGTAATTTTACTATGCGTTTTCAAGTGACTTACTCCGTAAATAACGTGACATCCGGCCTGTTCCAATTCTTTAGCCCAATGAACATTATTCTCTTCATCAAACCTCGCCTTTAACTCAACCAATACCGTCACTTGTTTCCCTTTTTCAGCTGCTATCTTCAACGCCTGAATTATTGGAGAATCTCCACTTACACGATATAATGTTTGTTTGATTGCAAGTACATTCGAGTCATCTGCCGCATCACGGACAAAATCAACGACTGGCTGAAACGACTCAAAGGGATGGTGTAATAAAATATCATGTTCTATCGCTTTTTCAAATACATCTTCCTCATCACCTAAATCTTGAGGAGGTTGGGGAATAAGAGCCGGATATACTAGATGTTCATATAAAGGCGCTAATTTTTTATATAAGGAGAATAAACATGTTAAATCTAACGGTCCATCCATCATGTACACATCTTCATCTTTTACTTCCAACACCTCATACAATAACGCTAACACTCTTTCATCAATGTGTTCTTTACCGACTTCTAAACGAACGGCAGCTCCCCACTTACGCTTTTTCAGTTCTTTTTCAATTACTTTTAATAAATCGCGTGCACCTTCTTCATGGATTGTTAAATCCGCATTACGTGTAATACGGAAACGAGTAACGGGTGATACGTTATATCCTGTGAATAATTTATGAGTAAAACCACTAATTACATCTTCTAATAAAATAAATTTATGTTTTTGCCCTTCACTCGGTAAAAATATGAAACGCTCCAGTAAAGAAGGCACTTGGACAATTCCTAACTTCGTACGATTTTCTTCCTCTGCTTGCTTCTCATCATATAAAATAGTAGCTAAATTCAAGCTTTTATTTAATAACATTGGAAATGGACGATACGCATCAATAGCTACAGGAGTTAATACCGGAAAGATTTGTTCATCAAAATATTCTTCTATAAATTCTCTCTGCTCTTTCGTCAAATCATGGAATGTTAGACGCTCAATCCCCTCTAGTTCAAGCGCTGGCAATACATAACCTTTAAACGTGTCATACTGTACAGTCATTAACTCATGAGCTTTTATCGCAATCTTATTTAACTGTTTCTTCGGTGTTAAACCCGCTTTATTTTCTGGCTGATTAAATCCGGCACTTACTTGATCTTTCAAACCTGCTACGCGCACCATAAAAAATTCATCTAAATTTGAACTAAAAATACTAATAAACTTTAATCTTTCTAAAAGTGGATTATTTTCATCTTGCGCTTCTTGTAGTACACGTTCATTAAAAGCTAGCCAGCTCAACTCACGGTTATTATAATAAGCTGTATCATTTAAATTTACTAAATTCCCCTTTAGCAATTCCATTCTCTTCACACTTCCCTTTGAAACTTTTTTACTATAATTTAGTTACTTTTATTTTATCAAATTACAATATTCCAAAGTGTTAATTTTTTGTAAAGACATCCGTACAACTTAACGTTTTGATTCAAATGATAAGTTAATATTCGTTTTCAATACTCTTTCCAGCTGCTTTTTTTGCTTTTCAGCTTGCACTTTTTCTGCTAATGCCGATTGCTCACATACAATTCTAAATGTTAATCCTTCATTACTTTCTGTTATAGATATCGTTTCAACAAGCGATCTTTGTCTCACATTTAAAGCAGCTGAAAATTGCAAAACAGCTCCTAATAACCGAATTTTTTTTTGTTCACTTTTCTCAAACCAACCTTCAAATGGAGCTAAATGTTGTTTAAATAACATTTTTGATTTGTACGAGGCAATAAGCGCTAATCTAACTCGGTCTTTATGCATCATGCCGTCAATTGTTTTATTCGCCAATAAATAAAACGTGTGTAAACGACTCGCTTCTTCGTCTATATATTTTCCGATGTTAAATACTTTCGCTGCTTGATGGAATGCTTCCCAGTCTTTTATTGAAACAGAAATAAGTCCTATTTCTTCAAGCTGTTGACAAATCACCCTTCCATGTTTGATAAGTTGAATAACAAATTCCATATCCATTTCATATTCGTGTGATAATAAATGCAAGCTTTCTTCAACTACATTCGGATAATATGAAATCCCTAAATCTTTCGTTAACTCTTCATAGAAAATACCTTCTCTTAATCCTTTTCTGCTTAATACAAATGCCGTTGCTTCTATAATATTCACAAGCTTACGAAATACTTCAACCGCTGGAACAATTGTATCAGCTCGATCTTTTGCCAATCCTTCCATTTTCTGAAGTTCGATAAATGATAGTTTTTCCAATTCACCTTTTACATTTTCAATATCTTCTTCTTTCATTTTGTATAAATGTACTCCTGCTATAGGATAGCTTATTAAATTTTGGTGGATTTTCGCTAAGTTCCTCGCACTACCACCAATTGCGATAAGAGGCAATTTTTTATCAATCAACCATGGTAACGTTCGAAATTGACATTCTAAATACTCTTGAATTCCCTCTAATTCATCTTTAGTAGGAATATCACCTTTAATAAATTGTTGTTTTAAAGAAAGCGCACCAAAAGGAAAACTATGGTACTCTAAAATCTCTCTATTTTTAATATATGTAACTTCCGTACTTCCGCCACCAATATCAACTGTAACTCCTTCTGAAAATGAAGTAGAATTCATAACTGCTAAATAACCGTAACGCGCTTCTTCATATTCTGATAAAACTCTAAGAGTAAAATCTGTTTGTCCTTCAACAAGTTTTTTAATTTCATCTTGATTCTCTGCCTGTCTAATTGTTGCCGTTGCGACACAAAGCACATGATGCAACTTATGAAATCGTGTACTTTCTTGAAATTGAAATAATGTTTGTAACAATACTTCCATTCCTTCTTCACTTAATACACCATCTACTAAGTAATTTCTTAACCTAGCGACCACTTTCGTATTTTCAATCTCTTTATAAAAACCTCCGTTTTGCTTTTCATAAATAACTAAGCGCATTGTATTAGAACCAATGTCTATAATGGCATATTGTTGTTTTAATATTTCTTTCAAACTTCTCACTCTTTCATTATCAAATTTCTGAAACATATTCTATTACTATTATACAAAATAGTTGTTTTTTGTAACAATATTGCTTTAATATTGAAAATATATACAATTACTTTTTGCATATAATAAAAACCCATTTTATTTATGCTATAATAAGGAAAACTTGAAAGGAGATTCAATATGAAACCTTCACAACCACAATCTCAATTACATAACCAACATTCTATTAATAGACTAGCTCAATCTATTTTCGTTGTGAATCGTCATGCTAAAGCTGCAACTAACCCTAAGTACTTATACTGGTTAAAAAAGACTGCTTTAGAACGCTTAATTACTGAAAAGAAGGCTATCAAAGAAGGATTACATTTTTCTAGAAATCCACGTTTTAGTCAACAACAATCCGATGTTCTTATACGTTTAGGTGATTATTTTTTCCATATCCCTCCTACGAAAGATGATTTTCGCACCCTACCGCATCTTGGTCACCTTGAATCCTCCTACCGAAATCCGAAAACAACCTTATCTTTAACAATAGCAAAAAAAACACTGCAAGATTATATTGGTCCTGAAGCGTTAAAACAAGAAAAAAAATTAAGCGAACCAGTTCCATGGTATAGCCGTACCTATACAAAAAAATAAAACAGTTTGGCCTAATATAGGCCAAACTGTTTTATTTTTTCTCTTCTTTAATTTTAATATTTGCTTGTTTATAAAAAGCTATTTTTTCTGTATTATAAGATTTCGTAAATTCATTAAACTTGTCTTTTTCTGATTCAATATCCTTATAAGATTGATTTACTACTTTTACTTTTTCACTAATATCTTTTAATTTCGTACCTTTATCTTGTAACATTGTATATAATTCTTTTTCTTGTTTTAACGATTTATTATAGCTATCATACATCTTGTTAAATGAATCATGTCGTTTCTCATATGTGCTTTTCACTTTATCCGCTTGATCTTTCAATTTCTTATCTTCAATTTTATTCACATATTTATCTGCTGATTTCACTTCTTCTTGTGCTTTATTTAAAGATTCTTTTTCTTTTTTAAGCACTTTTTCTCGTTCATCTGTATTTTTCGCTGCTTGATTCAGTTTTTCCTTAACAGCTTGATTATTATCTTTTCCTTCTTGAACAATCTGGTTATATAATTCTTGTCCCTCTTTCTCTAAAGTTTCAAGTTTCTTCGCATCTTCAAACATTGTTTTTTCTTGCTTTGCAGCATTTTCAAATGCAACATATAATTCCTCTTCTGGTTTCGGTCCGAAACAACCGGCTAGTAAAGTCATTGATAATGCAGTTACAATTGCTAATTTACTATATTTCAACATCTTTTTCCTCCTATTAGTAAACGATCATCGTGCCAAAAATCCCATGAAAACATGTAACTTCTTTATCTATTTCACGCTCGCATCTTTTTTACGAAGATCATCAATAATTATTTATACTGCTTGTACAATTTTAGCACTTGAAATTATGTAATGTCTTAAAACATAAAGGTATTTACTGTAATCTTACCTACTGCAAGAAACACTATAATGTTTCATCTGATAAAAGATAATCTAAAACCTCTCACGTCTATCATTCCCTTTCTCGCTTTCTACCAAATAACCTCTTTGTCCATTTTACATAGTGCGAAGATGACCTCGCAACTCTTACAAAGATTCTTTTAATTTCTTAAAAAGGAAAAGTGCAGAGCATGTTTTCCTCTACACTTTTAAACTGAAAACATTGTGCAAAATGCATTGATACATCCACACACAATTATATGCTGATTCCATATATTTTTAAAGACTTTTGTTACAAAAAAAGTTTTCCTTGTAACAAAAGTCAAAAAAATGTTACAAAAAACTCTTTATATCATACTTCTTCAAATCAAAATTTCATTCATGACTTTGCAAGTTTCTATAATTATACAATTGATTTTGTGCTTTTCTAAGCAAATCTTCAAAAGTTTTCCCTTCTATCGGATAACTTGCAGCCCCAAATAATAGTGTGACATTTAATAAATCATTCGCTATTTCATTTTGAATATTTTTGATTAATCGATTTGTTATTGTTGACTTTTCATAGCCATTATCAACAGCTACGATAACATATTTATTTTCATCCCACCTCGTCACTACATCACCCTTTCGAACTGTCTTTACAATTGTACGTTCTACTCTTTGGACTAACTCATCTAATTTTTTTCCTTGCACTGTGTCTTTTAATACATCCCATTCTTTTACAGAAAGGATATACACTGTAATATTACGAGAATCTCTTTCTGATAAAGCAGCTACTTTCCCGAAAAAATCAACGACAAAATCGTTGTTCGTCATTCCTCCTGCTTCAATATTTTCATGCGTATTCGCTCTTTTATCGTACCAATGTCCAAAATAACAACTTAGTATCATTTGCAATATATAAATAATAAAGACGGTAAAAAATGATCGCGAATCTAGCTTAGCGATTACATCCTGAAGTGCGATCCATTCTGTAATCGCAACTGTGTTCCCAAGTAATAACCCACTAATTTTCCCTTTATATTTCATACTCTCCCCCCTTTTTATACCAATATATGTTTCTATAACAATAATGTTTTTCTACAAAATAAAAAATGTACATATTTAATGTACATTTCTACTTAAGCTTGTATACCTTTTCTAATTTATTTCATATATATAATATATATCGTTTTTAGAAAGGAGTGATATATATGCTTCAAAAAGAAAATCTATCAGATATTATGCGCTTACTAGCTGGCTTTTTATTATCATTAAAATTACTATTTAACTCTTTCGGAATAAACTTCATTACAAACGATCAAATTGACGCTATAGTAAATGTTATTTCATTTCTATTCATTCTATATTTTGGATACAAAAATAACTATGTTGGAAAAAAAGGAATGGAACAAAAAAAATTACTCAAGAAGCATAATCTTCATTAAAGAAGGAACCTTTCGCGTAGGTTCCTTTTTCTCATTTTCTGACAACCACTTCATTTGTTTGTAGCGGTCCATATGATACTCCTTTATATTGAAATGTATATGTAGCCTGAAATAATGAATTTGGAGGAGCTTTATCTTTATTTGCTTTTATTTGACAAATTAATTCTACCTTTTCACCCGGCGATAAATTATCGATTCGCCACCTTACGAGCTGAAATAAAAACTCACTTATTCCCTTATCTGCTTTTAAAGAGTTTGGAATATACGCGAAATAATCCCGAATCATATGACTTACAACTACTCGCGAAATCATTTCAACGCCTTTATTTTCAACTTCAAGTCGAATAATTAGTATGTCATTAACATCATAGATCATCTCATATGAAAAATTTTCTTTATACATACTTCGGATTTGTAATGCGACTGCTACATTTGGTGCTTCCGTGTCCTTTTTAGAACCATCAATCCACAAAACCGGCTGTAACGGTATAGAATACCTTCCTTGATCCGAAATTCGTTTCCATATTTTCATAATATATTCACCTCATTCCAGATGTATCATCTATACAACTTTATTCTGCCTCCCGACGCAATAAACTACACTTAGAAAAAATATTGAGCTTGTTACAAACCACCTTTAATTTTTCTTTTCCTTTTATCCTATTCGACAATATAAAGAAAAAACCATTTTTAATAGGTTGGCACAGGTTATTCTTTATTAAATATTTTTTTACAATTTCCTTCCTTGACTACATAACAAAATCAACTCTTGCTCTCTCTTTTTGTCAATATAATGAAGTGAAACTTTAATCAGTGGGTGTTTTGTCCATCCCCCACTGATTATTAGCCCTCACCAATCGGGCTTTTACGGACGGCCCGACTCCCGCCTAACTTCCTCGCATTCGCCGAATTTTGGGGGTGGAAGTCTTACTGCCCGTTAAAGCGGGATAAAATAATTTGGCGATAGAAAACATTTGCCTTTTAGTCAAATTTGACTATAATATAATCTATGATTTCCATTCTTTATATCATGTAGGCTCAATTTTTATAAATAAAGAGGAAATGAAACAAACTACACACAAAGATTTTTCATGCACTGCATCTAAAAACTTAAGTTAGTGTAATTTTTATTAAAGGAGGGCTACTTTTGGAAGCACAACTATCAAAAAACGAAGCAAGTAAAACAAAATTTGTTGTTGCTGGTTTACTACTTGGTATTCTAATGGCAGCAATGGATAACACAATAGTCGCAACTGCGATGGCAACAATCGTTGGAGACTTAGGAGGGTTCGACAAATTCGTTTGGGTCACATCTGCATATATGGTAGCAACAATGGCCGGTATGCCTATTTTCGGTAAGCTATCTGATATGTACGGACGGAAACGCTTTTATATTGGTGGACTAATTCTTTTCTTATTCGGTTCTGCACTTTGCGGGACAGCAACAAGTATTGAACAACTAAGTATTTATAGAGCCATTCAAGGAATTGGCGGTGGCGCTCTGATGCCTATCGCATTTACAATTATGTATGATATATTCCCACCTGAAAAACGAGGGAAAATGACAGGTCTATTTGGTGCCGTTTTCGGAACATCTAGTGTTTTCGGGCCTCTATTAGGTGCTTATATTACAGATTATATAAGTTGGCACTGGGTCTTCTATATTAATATACCATTAGGACTTATTTCCTTCTTCTTCATTACTAAATACTACAACGAGTCTCTAGAATATCGAAAACAAAAAATCGACTGGGCTGGTGCTATTACACTTGTCGTTAGTATCGTTTGCTTAATGTTTGCCCTGGAACTTGGCGGTAAAGAATATGCATGGGACTCTAATGTGATTATTGGTTTATTTTCAACTGTTGTTATTACGCTTATTATCTTCTTCTTCGTAGAAAGAAACGCAACAGAACCTATTATTTCTTTCCATTTATTTAAAAAACCTTTATTTGCAGCTAGCCAAGGTGTTGCCTTTTTCTATGGCGCAGCTTTTATCATCTGTACAGTTTATATTCCAATCTTCGTTCAAGGTGTTCTCGGTGGTTCAGCCTCAAATGCTGGATTAATTTTGACACCCATGATGGTAGGGTCTGTAATTGGAAGTCAAACTGGCGGACAGTTAGCTTCACGAACAAGTTATCGTAACATCATGATAGCATCCGGAGTGTTCTTCGTTCTTGGTATTTATTTACTAAGTACTTTAACAATGGAAACACCTCGTACACTTGTAACAATGTTTATGGTGCTTGCTGGACTTGGAGTTGGATTCTCCTTCTCAGTTTTAAGTATGGCATCTATTCATAAACTAGAAATGAGAGATCGCGGTTCTGCTACATCAACGAACTCATTCTTCCGTTCACTTGGAATGACCCTTGGTGTAACGATTTTCGGTACAATTCAAAATCATATTTTTACTGATAAATTAAGCACTGTATTCCCACCTGAACTAGCAAAAATGGCTCCAAAAGGTGGAGACACTAGCTTTTTATTATCACCAAATGCCGCTGACAAACTACCTCCTGAAGTACTGAGTGGTATTAAGGATGCTCTTGCAACATCTATTGCCAATACATTTTTCTGGGCACTTATCCCAGCTGTACTAAGTATAGTTTGTATTTTACTTATGGGAAATGAACGTCTTTTAACAGGTCCGAAAACGAAGCAAAAACAAAAACAAGTAAGCTAATATAGAAAAACGAAGCGGTATATCCCTTTATGAAAGAGGATATACCGTTTATAATATATATAAAGTTTCTATATACAGGAGTTGAGACAGCATGAGCATGAAGTTAGTCATTCTCGGCTTGTTACTCGAAGGAGATAAACATCCATATGAAGTTCAACATATAATGAAAGAACGACAAATGGATTGTTATATTAAATATGCCAAAGGATCGCTATACTATGCCTTCGAGCAATTAGAAAAACAAGGTGCGATTAGCGTTACCCATATTGTTCGAGATACGAATAGACCAGATAAAACAATCTTCCATATAACAGAAGAAGGAAAAGCCCTTTTCCACACTTTATTATTAAAACAATTTGAAGCGAAAAACCAAATATATAAACCTATTTATTCTGCGCTCTCTTTCGCTCACTTTAGCGACGAACAAGAACTAGTTCCTATTTTGGAAAAAAAGAGAGATGATACAATGCTATATTTACATACAATGCAAACGATATACGATCACAACAAACAACTAGTTCCTCGTGCTCAACTGTATATTTTACAAAGCGTCATTGAGCATATTAACGTTGAGTTACGTTGGCTAAACACACTCTTACAAGATGCTTCTGTAGGTCGTCTTTCAGAAATAGGTGTAGATAATGATTAGGTTTTTCTAAAAGAGGTGCCCCCTCTTTTAGAAAAACCTAATACTATAATTATTCCCCACAACTCAAAATACCCTCATTTTAATAATAAATCCCTACTATAAATTCTTAATTTTCTGAATAAAATAAATAAAAAACTTTAGAATTTTCTTATTTTAAAACAGTGGACAAAATTCCGAAAATTGTGTTAGAATTTGTTTCAATATCATATTGCTTGTTACATTCCTTTCAAAAGGAAAATAGGTACACGAACATTTCATTTCGTGTTTAAAAGGGAAGTTTGGTGAAACTCCAACACGGTCCCGCCACTGTAAATGCTAAGATTTCTTTTTTGTGCCACTGTGAAAACGGGAAGGTGAAAGAAATTATATGAAGCATAAGTCAGGAGACCTGCCTATTTTAACAACACTGGTAGACTCACGGATGATGATGAGGTGTTAAGAACAAAAAGGAAGGCTTATTTTTCTATGCCTTTATGCTTTTTGTTACAGGTATTTCCTAGTAAACGGAAATGCTTACTTTCAATTAGGGAGGAATTTAAAATGGCAATTCAAACAAGTAACTTAGGTTATCCACGTATCGGACTACAACGAGAGTGGAAAAAAACATTGGAAGCTTTTTGGTCCAATAAAATTGATGAAGAACAATTTTTAACGACAATGAAAGAAATTCGCCTTCAACACGTCAAAGTACAGCAAGAAAAAGGAATTGAATTAATTCCAGTTGGCGATTTTACATATTATGACCACGTTCTGGATACAGCCTACATGTTAGGGTTCATCCCGTCACGTTTTTCAGAGTTTACATCTTACCTTGATGTATATTTTGCGATGGCACGTGGTTCTAAAGATCACGTTGCTTCTGAAATGACAAAATGGTTTAACACAAACTACCATTATATTGTTCCTGAATATGAAGAAGGATTACAAATCTCATTAAAAGACAATCGTCCTCTTCGTTTATATGAAGAAGCGAAAAAAGAGTTAGGCGTTGATGGAAAACCAGTTATTTTAGGACCTTATACATTCCTAAAACTAGCAAAAGGTTATAACGAAGATCAATTTGCCACTATTTTAAAAGAGCTAGTTGCACCTTATGTTCAATTATTCTCTGAATTACACGTAGCTGGAGCACAAGTTATTCAAGTTGACGAACCAATCTTCGCATCTTTAACAAAAGATGAAATTAATCAAGCGAAAGAACTTTACGAAGCTATTCATAAAGAAGTTCCGAATGCTAACCTACTTCTACAAACATATTTTGATAGTGTAGAAGAGAACTATGAAGAAATTATTACATTCCCTGTTTCCGGTATTGGATTAGACTTTGTTCATGGCAAAGAAGGTAATATAAATGCTATTTCAAAATATGGATTCCCAGCTGATAAAATTTTAGCTATCGGTTGTATAGATGGCCGTAACATTTGGAGAGCTGATCTTGATGATGTACTTTCTTTATTTACAACATTACAAAATCAAATTGCAGCAAAAGGTTTAATTGTTCAGCCTTCTTGTAGCTTATTGCATACTCCAATTGATAAAACAGAAGAAGAACACTTATCAACTGAATTATTTGATGCACTTGCATTTGCTAATCAAAAATTAGAAGAACTAGTCCTTATCCATTCTGCTCTTACTAAAGGTGTAGAAAGTATCAGTAGCGAGCTGACAACATATCGTAACGCACATAATGCCATCCGCTCATCAGCTGCACGTAATCGTGAAGATGTAAAACTTGCAAGTACATCACTTAAAGAAGATGATTTCTCACGTCCTCTTCCATTTGAAAAACGATATGAACTACAGCAAGTAGCTTTACAATTACCGTTGTTACCAACAACAACTATCGGTAGCTTCCCGCAAACATCCGAAGTTCGTCAAACTCGTAAACAGTGGCGTAACGGTAATATTACAAATGAACAATATAATCAGTTCATTGAAAAGGAAACTTCGAAGTGGATTCGTTACCAAGAAGATATTGGTCTTGATGTACTAGTGCATGGTGAATTCGAAAGAACTGACATGGTCGAATATTTTGGTGAGCGCCTTGCTGGTTTCTCATTCACTAAAAACGGTTGGGTACAATCATACGGTTCCCGCTGCGTAAAACCACCTGTTATTTATGGTGATGTAGCCTTTATTAACGGAATGACTATTAAGGAAACTGTTTATGCACAAAGCTTAACAGAGAAAGTTGTAAAAGGAATGTTAACTGGACCTGTCACTATTTTAAATTGGTCATTCGTTCGAAATGATATTTCACGAAAAGAAGTTTCATATCAAATTGCACTAGCACTTCGTCATGAAATTGAATTACTTGAATCTTCTGGAATAAGAGTAATCCAAGTCGATGAGCCCGCACTTCGTGAAGGTATGCCGTTAAAAGAGAAAGATTGGGATGCATACATTACATGGGCAGTTCAATCATTCCTTTTAGCAACATCTTCTGTAGCAAACGAAACACAAATTCACACCCATATGTGTTACAGTAACTTCGAAGATATTGTAGATGCCATTCGTGCGTTAGATGCAGATGTTATTTCTATCGAAACATCAAGAAGTCATGGAGAATTTATTGATACATTAAAACATACAACATATGAAAAAGGAATTGGTCTAGGTGTATATGACATTCATAGTCCACGTGTCCCAAGTAAAGATGAGATGTTCGCAATCGTAGAACAATCTTTACAAGTATGTGATCCTAAATATTTCTGGATTAATCCGGACTGTGGTTTAAAAACTAGAAGAACGGAAGAAGTCATTCCGGCTTTAGAACACATGGTGCAAGCAGCAAAAGATGCTCGTTCCCTTTTAAAAACAAACGCATAACAAAAATGGGTTATCCTCCAAAAGGATAACCCATTTTTTATTCTTTACTTTCAAAAAAGAATTCATATTGTATTTTATATAATTCATCATCCGTTGGCTCTTCAAGAGGAATTGCCTGTAATACAACGGTATACTCACCATTTGGAATAGGGATCTGAAATCTATTTGAAAGAATACTCGTTACAACGATACATTCATTTTCAACTGTAAAAGGAACCGCAACCGTTCTAAGCACTTCTTCTTTCTCAATATGTTTTCCACAAGTCACTTTTACTTCACAAGTATAATCAGAGAGTGCTTCAAAAATAACAGTTCCATCCGCCTTAGCATAACCTCTTTCAAAATCTTCATCTGTCCAATCTACGTAAGGCTGTTCACCGTCATAGTTCATCAACATTAATTGTGAATAAGAAATTGTTAACTCCATAGTTCCCTTCTCCTTCATTATGAAATGTGCAACTACTATTTCACTTCAAATTTCACACGCGTACCATCTGGATATTTGTCTAGCTTATTCCCTACCCAAGAACCTGCACCGCGGTTATCTGCTGGACTTATATATTCAATATGAGCTCCTTTTCCGCCTTCCTTACACATCGCCATCGGCCATTCATCGCGATCATAACCTTTCTTCGTCGGATATGGCGCTAACGATAATTTCCTTCTATCCGCTGCACCATTACGATCAATTGTACACATTTCTGAATGCCCTTCTTTTATAGCATCCGCTATATGTTTCCCTGTCTCTGGATATCGTTCTTTGGGGAACTCTAAAATTTGATCATACGTAGTTGTTTTTTTCGTACTTGTCTCCTCTGGCATAAGTACTTCATATACCGCTACCAAAAGAGAAAGAATTGCAATAATTGAAATGATAATACCTTTTAATTGCTTCATGTGTACCTCCGTGTTCCTACCAATTTCTTTTCCTCAGCTATTATAACAAACTTCTTCTATGTATGTTTTCAGACATTATTTTAGCTCTTCCTCTCCATTCCGCCAAAAACATTCATTTTTCCCCATCTTTTCACTAATGCTGTAGAAAACTAATAACCTTCCGACATTCTTTTTCAAAGGAAGTCCTCATAAAAGATTGAAATGATATATACGATACTTTTTGGGGAGGAACTATCATGGAAGCTATTTATAAAACGAAAGATGTTACAAATAAAACAGGTATCCCAAAACATATAGTCCGAAAATATAGCCAACTCTTAGAGGAACACGGTTATATCATTTCAAAAACAGCTGATGCTCGTATTTATAAATTGGATGATTTAAAACTATTGAAATCTATACATGAAAGAGCTGCTACATTACAAGAAGATATTTCAGAAACAATACCTATTATTTTAAAAGAGAAAGAGGCCCCACCTGTACCTGTTATTCAAGATAAGCAAGAAATACAACCAAAAGAAAAAGAAGATGGGCGTAACTTTGAGGAGTTCATGTTAAAACTTGAAATGCTTGCTCAATTAAATGAAGCAATTATTCATCAAAACTCTACTCTCATTACACAAAATCGTTTAAAAGACGAGAAATTAGATGAACTTATGCAACAAGTTTATGTAAAGGAAGGATCTCAAGAAAAAATGTTACAAGATCTAGTTGATCACGCCGCTCAAACAGATGCACTCCAGAAAGAAAAGATGGACTTATTAATGAATCATATGTATAAGCGAGAATCTAAACAAGAAGAAAAAATGAATAAACTTGTCCATCAAATTTACAATAAAGACAGCAGCCGTGATGCACAACTCATGCAAGTTATTCGCGAAATTCAAGAAACAAAAAGATTGGTCGCCGCCTCAAAAGAGCAAAGCTTCTTTCAATCATTTAGAAGTTTATTCATTCGAACAAAACAAGAAAAAACAAATGAATAAACTTCTGTATATTTTCTAATGCACAATAAAATAAAAAGTTACCTTCTACCGGTAACTTTTATTCCTTATATCGTACAGCTGGCAATATAATAATAGCTTCAGTTCCTTTTCCACTTTCACTTTTATATTCCAATGTACCATTATGCGCTTGTAAAATACTAAATGTTACCATAAGACCTAATCCTGTTCCTTTTTCTTTTAAAGAATAATACGGTTGTCCAAGCCTTGTTAACTGTTCTTTTGTCATTCCAACGCCACTATCTTTAACTCTTATTACAATCGTTTCATCTTTTTGAATAGCCGTTACTTTTAAATACCCTTTGTTTCCTTGAATTGCTTCAATACCATTTTTAACAACATTCATAATAGCTTGCTTCAATTTCGTTTTATCACCGATAGTATAAAGGCTCTCAGAAATCTCAACTTGCAAATAAACGCCCTGCATTGCTGCAAATGATGACATAAGCGTTGTCATTTCAATTAATTGTGCTGATAAACAAATATGTTCTTTTTTTTCAATTTGTGGCCTTGCTAAATTTAAATAATCTGAAATAATCTGTTCAGCACGATCCAGTTCAGCTAATACGAGACGCATATAATCTTTGTTTTTTACGTCTTCCGTACTCTCTAGCAATTGAATAAACCCACGTACCACAGTGAGCGGATTTCGAACTTCATGTGCAACACTTGCAGCTAACTCACTTACAATATTAAGTTTTTCTGATTTTTGCATTTCTGTACGCAATAATGCATTTTCGTTTAAATACTCAGTCAAATACACTTGAAACACCATTGTCATAACCATAATAAGTGATGCAAATATATACCCACTATATAGATTAGATATGTACGGTGTAAAACCTGTTTCTAAAAGGACATTCAACATCCCAAATACTAATGAAACAAGAACATAAAATGATGCAATCATAAAAGCTAATATTAGCTTCTTATCTCTTGAAAAAAGAGACCATTTCTTTGACAAAAACAATGGAATTATTGAAAGAAATACAACTTCTACGACAGGCAACCAACTGAATCCCTTAACAATCCATTCATATGCAACAAAAATAATGGCAGGGATGAGCCCAACAATCCCCCCATATAAAAAACCACTAACAATTGGGATTGGATGAAAATTGTATCCACAAACGGTACCAAAACAAATAGAGTATGTCATGGAGAGAACGAGTGTAACGCTAGATAAAAACATAATAAAGTAGCGATTAGGCTTCGGAAGCATTTCTTGATAACGATTTAAACGAATCGCTTCATATAAAAATAGTGGTAAAATAATGATGGCAATTTGGATCATTAAATCACGAATCAGCTCCATAGCCTCTCATCCCCTATATGTATTTTGATATGATTATATCATTTTATAAGTTGATTTGTTTTAAAATTTTGATTTTTCTTAACATATTTGTTAATTATTTGTTAACAACTAATAATAAATGTTACAGATTTCCGAAATGATTGTAAACCCTGTACCAAATTTCCTTCATGCAGTATACAATGAATACGGATTACAAAGAAATAAAAAAACACTTCACTCGACGGACAACTATCGCAAAATACAGCATATAATCCATACTATCTATGTTTACAAATAAGTGATCATTACTTTAGTAGGAGGAAGATAAAAATGGCGGGTACTACGCTTGTTTTAAAAGAAGAAAATTTGGTTGTGCTAGAAAACGTTGAAAAATCAGTATACGAAGAACTGCAACATAAAGCAGGGGAAGATAACTGTACATGTGCTGTAAATGAATCTGTTGTCCATCTCGGCAAAGTATCTTCCGTACTTTGGAACGAAGATGAAATAGATTGGGAATACGGTTATTAAAAAGTCGCTTTCAGCGGCTTTTTTCTTTTCTCTCTTTCTAAATAACATATGCAAAGCGTAATCATAGAAAATATGATAAAATGGACTTAATTTTCAAACGGAAGAAAGGGAGATACAATGGAACAATTCATTAATCCTAGAGTGAAGGACATCCAAATTTCTGGAATTCGTCAATTCTCTAACATGATTCAAAACTATGATAATCTTATCTCTTTAACAATTGGACAACCCGATTTCCCTACACCTTCTCTCGTAAAAGAAGCGGCAAAACGGGCTATTACAGAAAATTATACAAGCTATACACATAACGCCGGTTTACTAGAATTACGTAAGGCAGCTTGTAACTTTGTAAAAGACAACTACGATTTACATTATTCACCTGAAAACGAAACCATCGTTACAATCGGTGCCAGTGAAGCAATTGATGTTGCATTCCGAACTATTTTAGAACCAGGAACGGAAGTAATTTTACCAGCTCCTATTTATCCTGGTTACGAGCCGATTATTCGACTATGTGGTGCAACTCCTATTTTTATAGATGTTCGTGAAACTGGATTTCGTTTAACAGCTGAAGCATTGCAACATGCAATTACAGAACGAACAAGATGCGTCGTTTTACCGTATCCTTCTAATCCAACTGGTGTTACCTTATCAAAAGAAGAATTAGAAGATATTGTATCTGTCTTAAAAGATAAAAATATTTTCGTTCTTTCTGATGAAATTTATAGTGAACTTGTATATGAAGAAAAACACACATCTATCGCTCATTTCCCAGAAATGCGTGATAAGACAATTGTCATTAACGGCTTATCAAAATCACATTCTATGACCGGCTGGCGTATCGGACTTTTATTTGCTCCAGAATATTTAGCAAAACACATATTAAAAGTTCATCAATACAATGTTACATGTGCTACTTCAATCGCTCAATATGCTGCAATCGAAGCTTTAACAGCTGCTAAAGATGCCCCGAAGATGATGCGCTATCAATACAAAAAACGCCGTGATTACGTATATAATAGACTCATTCAAATGGGTTTAACGGTCGAGAAACCAACAGGCGCATTTTATTTATTCCCATATGTTGGACATTTAACATCTTCATCATTTGATTTTGCACTTGATCTTGTAAAAGAAGCCGGGCTAGCCGTTGTTCCTGGAACAGCATTTTCGGAATACGGTGAAGGCTACCTTCGCCTTTCCTATGCTTATAGCATCGAAACTTTAAAAGAAGGCTGTGACCGTTTAGAAGCCTTTCTAAAGCAAAAAGCTAAGAGTTAAACTCTTAGCTTTTTTTATGCATAATGATCACAAGTTTGACGCTTCAGTAATTTATGTGGAATAATGATACACTTTGCAGTTGACTCAGCATTCTCTACTTTATCAACTAAAGCTTTTGCTGCTTCATATCCTAGCTGATATATATTCACATCAACTGTCGAAAGCGGCGGACTCGCAATTTCTGATAATAAAGCATTATTAAAGCTTACAATAGAAACATCCTTCGGTACAACGAATCCTTTTTTAGAAAGTGCGCTTAGTACACCCAGTCCAATTAAATCATCCGTTGCCATAATTGCCGTCGGTGGTTGCTTCAGTCCCATTAACTCCTCAACGGCTTGTTGACCACTTTCCCTTGAAAAATCAAAGTGTAAAATATACTCTTTCGGTAATACAATGTCTGCTAGTTTTAAAGCATCACTCATACCGGCTAAACGATCTCTCGTTACAAGTAAATCTGATCCACCACCAATGAACGCGATCTGTTTATGGCCTAGTGAAATTAAATATTCCGCCACTTCTCTTGCAGCTGTATAATTGTCATTATCTACATATGTAATTTCATCTTTTCGATCATATGGTTTTCCAATTAAAACAAACGGGAAGTTTTGGTCATGCAAGTATTCAATAATCCGATCGTTCTCTCTTGAATATAAAAGAATAATACCACCGATTTGACGCCCTTGTACCATTTTTACAACGCCATTAAAAATTTCATCTTCCGTTTCACCAGTTGACATATAAAGCGCATACCCTTCCACATGTGCAAATGAACTAATTCCTCTTATAACTTCTGGGAAAAACGGATTTTGAAAAGCTTTACTTGCAGAACTCGGCATAACAAGACCAAGTGTCTTCGTCGTTTGGTTCGCAAGGTTTCTTGCATTTAAATTTGGATGATACCCTAATTCACTCATTACTTTTCGAACACGGCGCTTTGTCTTTTCACTTATACTTGGATTATCAGCAATTACACGAGAAACAGTTGATGGTGCTACGTTTGCTTTCTTCGCCACATCTTTAATTGTAACTGTCATAAAAATCCCCTCCTTTCACTTCTCTGCCATTTTCATATATTTTATCTTGCACCCGTTGCAAGTCATAGGAGAAGTCATAAACTTTCATTTATTTATTCTATCTTGCAAAACTTATCATATTATCCCTCTCCATGTATTGTAAGGGATATAGCTCTTTTTTCCTATACTATAATATACTATTTATTTCACTTCTTTTCATATGCGATGTCAAATCTCTTTTCATCTCCCTATAAAATTTTTTATAGGGAGATGAAAAGAAAAATGGGACGTAATGTCCCATTTTTCATCCTTTCGTACCTCCAGCTGTTAAACCAGAAATAAAGTATTTTTGTAGTGATAGGAATAAAATTGAAATTGGGATTGCAATTAAAACTGAACCGGCTGCAAACGTTGTAAATTCATTACCAAATTTCTTCGCTACCATTTCATATAACCCAACTGCTAACGTATAATTTTCTGGTGTTCGCAAAATAATACTCGCTAAAATGAAATCTGTAAATGGACCGATGAAAGTGAATAACGCTACAACTGCTACAATCGGCTTTGCAAGTGGCATAATGATTTGCCAAAAAATACGGAAATGTCCTGCTCCATCCATACGAGCTGACTCATCCAATTCTTTCGGAATCGTATCAAAATACCCTTTCATAAGCCATGTATTCATTGGGATTGCCCCGCCTACATAAATTAAAATTAATGCAAGGTGCGTATCAATTAATCCTGTTAACTGCGCTAATACGTATAGAGCGATTAACGCTGCAAAGTTTGGAATCATTTGCAGAATTAAAAATGTTAATAAACCATTTTTTCTTCCAACAAAACGGTATCTCGAAAATGCATACGCAGTAAAACTAATTGCTAACACTGAGAAAATCATCGTTAAAACACTTACTTTTAATGTGTTTTTATACCATAGTAAATAATTACTATTCTCTAAATCTAATAACTTACGATAATGATCTAACGTTGCATTTTGTGGAATAATACTTGATCCAGATAAACTATCACCCGGATTAAACGATGAGCCAATAATCCATAATAATGGATAGAAAATGATGGCACACATTACGAAAATAACGAGATAACTTAATGAGAGACGTAACATCTTTTGTCTTTTAATATTCATTTACATCATATCCTCTTCTTGGAATGATTTTGTTCTCTTAAATTGCCATAACGCAACTGTAATAACGATTAACGATAAGATCATTGTAAGAGCTGCTGCTTTCCCGTACTGCGCCGAAGTCATCGTTAACTTATAGATCCATGAAATTAAAATATCTGTTCCACCTGCGTCTTGTCCAGCTACAGCAGGACCTCCGCCGTTAAATAGATAGATAATACTAAAGTTATTAAAGTTAAACGTATATTGCGTAATTAATATTGGTGCTGTTGCATATAAGACAAGTGGCAATGTAATTTTACGAAACTGTTGCCAAGCTGTAGCTCCATCTACTGTAGCAGCTTCATATAATTCTCCTGGAATCGATTGCAATATACCTGTCGTCATTGCAAAGACGAACGGGAATCCAAGCCACGTTTGAATCATAATTAAAGCAATCTTCGCCCAAAATGGATCTGTCATCCAAGCAATCTTTTCAATTCCGAATAAAGCTAGTACTTGATTGTTAATCGCTCCAAATGTTTCATTAAACATACCAGAGAAAACAAGAATAGATACGAATGCTGGGACCGCCCACGGTAAAATGAAGATTGTTCGAATAATTGCCTTCCCTTTAATACCAGGCTGATTTACGATAATCGCTAAGAAAATACCAAGCGCAACCTGTAATGTCGTTGCAACGAATGTCCAAATGACAGTCCAAGAAAATACACTTAAAAACGTCTCTCTCCACATCGGTAATGTAAAGATATCAATAAAGTTTTTAAACCCTACCCAATCTACTAATTTAGCTGGAGGAGAATGATATAAATCATAGTTCGTAAATCCAATTAAAATTACGAAGATGATTGGAAATACAACTACAAAGATAAGTAATAGAAAACCTGGTGAAACCATTAAATATGGAAAACCTTGATCTAGTAAATTACGGTATTGTTCTTTTACAGAGTTTAACGGTGTTCCTATATCACGTTTTTTCCCGTTTTGATATGCATCATATAAATTAAATCCATATATTCCGAGTCCAAACACGATGACGATGAGTGCCAAGATTCCTTCTACTAATAGAAAGACAGAATGGTCACGTGGAACTTCTGTACCAAGCGTTACAATTCCCCATAATCCCATATTTAATAAATCAGCAAAGGCTACAATAAATGAACCTGTTAATACTAGAAAAATAAGACCTTTTACAAATTGTTTATTATACATTTGGCCCACGCCTGGAATGATTGATAACATGGTTGCCATTTTCCTATGTTTTGAACCGTTTAAATCTTTCGCTGGCTCCATAGATGTTTGCATGTTCCTTCCCCCTTTTTTCTTCCTACTTGGAAGGGAGAGAATTCGTGCCTCTTATATTCGAGGCACGAATTTCACCTTATTTTTTATTGCTGTGGTTTGCCTCTATATTCCCTTTAATTTGCTTCACTGCATTATCAAGTGCTGCTTTTGGTGCTTCTTTATCTGTAACAACTAACTGAAGAGCGTCTCCAGCTGGTTTCCACACTTCTTGCATTTCCGGAATATTCGGCATTGGAACTCCATTTTCTGATTGAGTTGCAACTGCTTTTGCAGCTTCATTATCTTTAATAATTGGATCTTCCATTACTGATTTTACTGGAGGAATTTCTTTTGTTTTCTCAAATCGAATTTTTGCATTTTCTTCATTAGTTACCCACTCAGTGAATTTTGTAGCTAAATCATTTTGTTTAGAGAAGCTTGTTACATGCCATCCTTTTACCCCAACAAATGTTTTCATCGGTTGACCATTTGGTAATTTCGGCATTGGAGCAACACCATAATCAATTCCGTTCTTTTCCATCGCTTGGAACGCCCACGGTCCGTTCATAATAGACGCTGCTTTTCCTTCATTGAATAATCCGTCCGCAGCAGGGCCACCAGATTCACCAATAATACCTTTTGGGAATAACTTTTCTTTGTACCATTTTTGAAGATATTCAGCACCTTGTACTGCTCCACTATTATTTAATCCAACATCGCCTGCATTTGGCTTTCCGTCTTTCTCACCAAATACATATCCGCCCATACCTGCCATAAACGCGTTAGCAAAGTAGAAGTTATCTCCTAATGTTAAAAATCCGTACTTGCCATCCTTCGTAAAGTCTTTTGAGAAGTTAAACAGCTCATCCATCGTTTCTGGTGCTTTTTGCATTAATTTTTTATTGTAAATAAAAACTGGTGTTTCAATTGCTTTTGGTAAACCATATAATTTTCCGTTATATGTCTGTGCTTCTATTGATAAGTCAGTAAATTTACTCTTCACAGCATCATCTGCTTTTACTTCAGAAAGTAAGCCTTCTGTTACTGCATTTCCAATTTGATCGTGTGGCAATGTTACAACATCCGGCCCCGTCCCCGCAGGTCCATCAAGACGTAACTTCTTCACTTGATCCGTCATTTGCATTTCAACAACTTTAACTTTTACTTTATATTTTTCTTCAAAGCTTTTCACAGCTGGTTCTAAACCAACACCTTTTTTATCATCTTCCCAAACGAGAAGATCATAATCTTTCTTCTCTTTACTTGCTTCCTTTTTCCCTGAATCTTTCGGTCCACATGCAGATAACATACCGATTGACAATGCTGAAATTGTTAATAGTGATAATGCTTTCTTCATCCCAAAAAACCTCCCTAAATTCTCTATGTACCTTAGAAATTGAAAACGTTTGCATTGAATAGTTTAATAGAAGCGCAAACAATATCTCAATCTATGAAAACGTTTGCGCTATTTGTCTATCATTATACATTCTTTTATTCATTTTGCAAATATTAATTTTCAAAATAATCTCCTCATACTCTTTATCCATTGACTTTACATAAAATGAATACTACTCTTATAAGCAATATTAAAGTTATGTGAAAGGAAATCGTTTGCAACATAATCTTTATTATTTCGTTTTAGGTAACAATATGTATAGAGATATTAAAGGGGGATTTTCTATATGCTTAAAGAAGCGATCTATCATAGGCCAAAAGATAATTATGCATACGCTTACAACGAAAAAACAATTCACATCCGAATACACACAAAAAGAGATGATGTTCACAGCGCCGCCCTCATCTACGGTGATCCATACGAATGGCAAGATGGGAAATGGATTACAGCGAGTACACCGATGAAAAAAACCGGATCTACTGAGTTATTTGATTATTGGTCGGTTTCAATCGAACCAAAATTTAAACGCTTACGATATGGATTCGAATTAAAAAACGACGTAGACACTCTTATTTATACAGAAAGAGGATTTTTTTCTAACATTCCAAATGACGATGTCGGTAACTTTTTCTGCTTTCCATTCATTCATGCAAAAGACGTTTTCAGGGCACCATCTTGGATTAAAGACACAGTATGGTATCAAATCTTCCCGGAACGATTCGCTAACGGGGATAGCGCATTAAATCCGGCAAACACCCTTCCTTGGGGAAGTGCAGAGCCAACTGCTACTAATTTTTTCGGGGGTGATTTCGCTGGCATTCTTCAAAATCTTGATTACCTTGTGAAGCTTGGAATCTCTGGGATTTATTTCACTCCTATTTTTAAAGCTCACTCGAATCATAAATACGACACAATTGATTACATGGAAATCGATCCACAATTTGGGACGAAAGAAACTTTTAAAGAACTCGTTGAAGCATGTCATAAACGTGGTATAAAAGTAATGCTCGACGCTGTTTTTAATCATAGCGGATACTTCTTCGATAAATTTCAAGACGTGCTGAACCATGGTGAGAATTCCGCCTATAAAGATTGGTTCCATATTCATGAATTTCCAATTATAACTGAGCCGCTTCCTAATTATGATACTTTCGCATTTACACCATATATGCCTAAATTAAATACTGCTCATCCAGATGTAAAAGAATATTTACTTGAAGTAGGTCGTTATTGGGTAAGAGAGTTCCATATAGACGGTTGGCGCCTTGATGTCGCAAATGAAGTCGATCATAGTTTTTGGAGAGAATTCCGTAGTGAAATAAAAGCATTAAATCCTGAAGTATATATTCTAGGAGAAATCTGGCATGATGCACTCCCGTGGCTACAAGGGGATCAATTTGATGCTGTAATGAGCTATCCTGTGACAAACGCCCTACTTTCTTACTTTGCTAACGATTCCATTCATGCGAATGAATTCATGAAACAAATTACGGATTCTTTACATTCCTACTCTATGAATGTAAATGAAGCGGCATTTCATTTATTAGACAGTCATGACACACCTAGAATTTTAGCAACATGTAATGGGGATACAAATAAGTTAAAGTTACTCTATGTATTTCATCTTTCTTTCATCGGCTCTCCTTGTATTTATTATGGAGATGAAATTGGTATGGACGGCGGTATGGATCCAGCTTGTCGCAAATGTATGATTTGGGATACGAAAGAACAAGATCATCTATTATTTACACATGTACAAACATTAATTTCATTACGAAAGCAATATAAAGCATTTGGAGGACATGGTACTTTCCAATTCATCGAAGCAAATGATGAACATAATTATATTTCTTATACGAAAACATTTGAAGATGAAACTATCTTTTTCGTTTTAAATCCGACTGATAGTGAAGTTACTGCTTCACTCCCTCTTCATATTACTGGGAAGAAAATACTTAATATTTATACAAACGAAGAATTTTCAGCGGAAGCAAGTGTATTACAAGTTACACTTCCACCGTACGCATTCTCTATTTTAAAATGGTAATAGAAAAATCCTTATGCCAGGGTGGCATAAGGATTTTTCTTATTTCAATTTAAATACCATTGCTTCATATGGTCGTAATATAATATTTTCTATCGATACATTTTCTACGTCATAATTGTGTATTAATAACTCTGATTCGTTATAAATAATGTCCTCAGGTAATTCGAATACACATTCATCCGCAGTAAAGTTTGCAATCACCAGAAGCTTTCCTTCTCCATATGTTCTTACATAAGCAAAAATAGAAGGATTATTTTCTAGTATTAAATCGTATGATCCATACACAATAATCTCATTATTTTTACGTAACTCAATTAATTTTTTATAGTAATAAAAAATTGAGTTTTCATCTTGGATTGCATGCTCCACATTAATCTCTTTGTAATTAGGGTTTACCGCAATCCATGGCTCACCTGTTGTAAATCCAGCGTGATTCTTATCGTCCCACTGCATTGGCGTTCTAGCGTTATCTCGGCCTTTTATATAAATAGATTCCATTACTTTTTCTTTCTCTTCGCCACGGTCTACCACTTTTTCTTTATACATATTTAACGTTTCAATATCTCGATATTCATCAATTGATTGGAATCGAACGTTCGTCATTCCGATTTCTTCTCCTTGATAAATATACGGTGTTCCTTTCATCATATGAAGCACCGTCGCTAACATTTTCGCAGATTCAGTACGGTATATTCCATCATCACCAAAACGAGATACAACGCGAGGCTGATCATGGTTATTCCAATAAAGGCTATTCCATCCTGTATGCTCTAATGCTTTTTGCCACTTTGTTAAATTCTCTTTTAAAGTAAGGAGTGAACATGGTTTTACATCCCATTTCCCGCCTTCTCCTGAATCTAAATCCATATGTTCAAATTGGAATACCATTTGTAGTTCTTTTCTAGCTTCACCTGTATATAATTTAGCCTCTTCAGTCGTTACACCTGGCATTTCCCCAACCGTCATAATGTCATAATGAGACAATACTTCTTCATTCATTTCATGCAAATATTTGTGAATGTTCGGACCGTTCATAAAATGTTTATGCCCTGAAACATATCCTTCTTCATCCGTTTCAACAGCTGGTAAGCCTTCTTCTTTAGAAATAAAATTAATAACATCCATACGGAATCCATCAATTCCTTTTTCTAACCAAAACTTCATCATGCCATAAACATCTTGTCTTACCTTTGCATTATCCCAGTTTAAATCTGGTTGTTTTTTAGAAAACAGATGTAGATAATATTCGTCTGTCATTTCATCATATTGCCATGCAGAGCCACTAAACGCTGCTCCCCAGTTATTCGGCTCTTTCCCTTCATTTCCAGGACGCCATATATAATAGTCTCTATATTTATTATCTTTCGATTTACGTGATTCAATAAACCAATTATGTTCATCTGAAGTATGATTAACAACTAAGTCCATCATAAGTTTCATATTACGTTTATGCATTTCATGTAATAGTTCATCCCAGTCTTCCATTGTTCCGAACTCATTCATAATTTTACAATAATCACTTATATCATAACCATTATCATCATTTGGAGATTCATAGACTGGTGATAACCAAATTACATCAATACCCAATTCTTTTAAGTAATCTAGCTTTGAAAGAATGCCACGAAGATCCCCTATGCCATCACCGTTACTATCCATAAAACTACGAGGATAAATTTGATATACTACACTTTCTTTCCACCATTGTTTTTCCATTATGCTACCCCATTTCATCTATACTATAATTTTTTTCTTTTTTAAGGCGCAAACGTTTTCATTAATGAATGATAACAGATTCTATCTTAATTTAAAATAGCGCTTACAATATTTATTCTTCTTTTTCTAAGAAAACGAGCGAAACTTACTATATTTTCTTGTGGAAATGAAAACGTTTTATTTTTTTCTAGTGTTTTTATTTCTTTTTTGAATCTATTCGTTTATAATGAACTCAAAGAAAACGTTTGCATAAATTTCTAGGGGGAAATATCATGGCAGAACTTAAATTAGAAAATATTTATAAAATATATGATAATAACGTAACAGCCGTAACAGATTTTAACTTACACATTCAAGATAAAGAATTTATCGTATTCGTCGGTCCTTCTGGATGTGGAAAATCTACCACATTACGAATGGTAGCTGGCCTTGAAGATATTTCAAAAGGAGAATTTTCAATTGATGGTAAGCTAATGAACGATGTTCCTCCAAAAGATCGAGATATCGCAATGGTCTTCCAAAACTATGCTCTTTATCCGCATATGAGTGTGTATGATAATATGGCATTCGGATTAAAACTTCGAAAAATACCGAAAGATGAAATCGATCGTCGCGTGAACGACGCAGCGAAAATTTTAGGGCTTGAACAATACTTAACTAGAAAACCAAAAGCATTATCAGGTGGACAACGACAACGTGTTGCATTAGGAAGAGCAATTGTTCGAGACGCAAAAGTTTTCTTAATGGATGAACCATTGTCAAACTTAGATGCAAAACTACGTGTTGCAATGAGATCCGAAATTTCTAAATTACACCACCGCCTTGGCACAACGACAATTTATGTAACACATGATCAAACTGAAGCAATGACAATGGCTTCACGTCTTGTTGTTATGAAAGATGGAAAAATCCAACAAATCGGAACTCCAAAAGAAGTATATGAAACACCTGAAAATATTTTCGTTGGTGGTTTTATCGGTTCACCCGCAATGAATTTCTTCCGCGGAAAATTAACTGAAACCGATTTCGTTATAGACAATTCACTAAAGTTTAAAGTATCTGAAGGGAAAATGAAGTTATTACGCGAACAAGGCTATGTAAATAAAGAAATTGTTTTAGGTATTCGTCCAGAAGATATTCATGATGAACTATTATTTTTAGAAGCTTCACAATCTACTACTTTCACAACAAAAATTGAAGTTGCAGAGTTGTTAGGGGCTGAATCTATTTTATATATGAAACTTGGAAATCAAGATTTTGCGGCACGTGTTGATGCAAGACATACTTTTTCACCTGGAGATCAAATTAAACTTGCATTTGATTTAAATAAAGCGCATTTCTTTGACAGTCAAACAGAACAACGTATTCGTTAAAAAATAAAGTTCTATTATAGAACATACAAAAAAACCGTCCACATACATTGAGGGCGGTTTTCATTATTATACTAGGGCGTCTACTGTATGAAATGATTGTCCTTTCGTGCTAATAATACCGAAAATCGGTAAGTCACTAAGCACCACTTCTTCTTGCTGTTTCATAAAAGATGACGTTAATTGTTTTATCTCTATCCAAACGTCATTAATACAAAGTACATTGGAATCGTTCTCTTGTTGGCGAGAAAAAATAGAATCTATTTTATATAAACCAGCATTTTGAAAAAGCATATCAATGCGACTGAATGCATTCAAAGTAATACTGATAACGCGTTGCCAATCTCCTTGTTTTCCCATATCATAGGATACAAAAAGTGCCTCTCCGCCTAGATTCGTAATTTCTTCCACTGTTGCTTGTCCACTTTCTTGATCAATGTCCGTCACAATTACTTTCGCGCCTTGCTTAGCCAACAAAAGAGCTGTACTACGTCCAATACCGATGCCACCACCAGTTACAATGGCAACCTTTCCTGCAAGCTTCATTTTCATTACCCCTTCTATATGTCTTACCGTCATTCAGTATACTCCTTTATTAGATTAGTCCGCAAGCAGGAAAAGTTAACCTTACAAATTGTAAACGATTACTTTTTTGTTTCTTTTTTCTTACTATTATATTGATCAAAGGTTAAACCGATAAAAATAAGAATCCCCCAAAATATTAAGCTACCTCCGGTCATTCCAAATCCCCCTTTGTAATATAACAATATTATTTATATTCATTATACCATTAACTTAATTTTCAATCTATTCAAAGGAAAAATAGGATGTTTGAATTAGCTATCGCTTCTTTAAACATCCTTCAGTAACATGGCGAGTACTATATAGGAGATATCCATCCCATATAAATTCCATTATATCAATTACATTTATCAAATTTCTAAAAAAAATAAGACTTTTTATATGCAAACAATAAAAAGTCTTATTTCACTATTATAACGTATAATCTAAATGTTTCTTATACCAGACTCATCACTTTCGTCTTTGCAATTAAATCATGGAAACCACAATTATCTTTGCGGAATAACATCATATATACGTTACATATTAATGGAATTCCAAGTAACAATATGTTTGGTAATAACAATACAAAAAATCGTATTATTAATGTTTGTAACGTTAGTTTTTCACTTGTTAATGAAATTACTTTTGTTCTTGTTACCTTTTTACCTACTGTAGCACCGTTCCAAATAAATGGTAACAAAATAAAATATATAGCCATTAGCATGAAAGCTACCGTAAGGTCATATCTATAGTCACCAAAACTTATATTAAAACGATTGAAAATAGCACTATAGTTTCCAGTGATAACAGCTACTATCGCACCGTACATAACCGAGATTAAAAACATGTCAATAAGGGAAGCACCTATGCGATTCATTACAAGCGCTGGACGATGCATCTTTAACTTCATTCTATGTCGACTCCTTCATATCCTTCTTTACCCGTTTCATCGTACCACTTCTAAAAAACATTGTAAACTAGCGTTTCTCTTACTTTTCTTGTACAATGTGTTACAACAGCACTATAAAGGAGGTTCCCATATTGAAAAGATGGATAATCCTATTTGCCGCACTCTTATTAACAGGTTGTACAGGCAATACAAACCATTTAACCTATACCATTAACGACGAATATGAACTCATACATACTTCTGGAGATGCATTTGAACTTTTCCCCTCGCAAGATGCTGTATATGCTACACAATACATCCCTGCAAAAATCACAGAAATTGCTTGGGACGATAAATACATTATCACAAAACAAATTGTGGAAAAATCAGATCCAAATAATCCCGATGCAGCAATTACAAATAAAAAAAATGAACATTATTGGATTATCGATGTAAAGCATAATAAACGATTCGGTCCTTATAATGAAAAACAATTTAACGAACAAAAAGATGCATTTAAAATTACAGTACCTTTTCAAAGTGTAGATTCATATGTGAAAGAGCTAAAAAAACAGTCAGCATAAATTTTTATGCTGACTGTTTTCGTTTAAATACACACCTTACTTGGAAAGTGAGATATTGAAAGTTTGTGGCTCTTGAACAGCTTCATGAGTATCTCCTGCCGCTAAATCATCTGTTGTAAACTTAATATCCTTTACCTTCTCTTTTCCATCATCAAGTATTAAACCGATAATTCCGGCTCGTGTCTCACCAGGCTTATAATCTTCCCTTGATACACTCTTTGTCCCCACCAGTGTGTCTTCTTCATATAAAAAGTTTTGAGTCCCTACATTAAAATGTTGTTTATCATTAATAATCACATCATTCATAGAGAAGAATTGCATGTTCTTATTTCCACTATTTTCTACCTTATATGTAATTTCGACATACCGAATCGTTTCGCTAATCTCTGTTCCACTTAACGATGCATATAATTCAGCATCTTCTTGACTCACTTTATCTCCCAATCTACGCTTTACTTCTTCAGGAGTTAATGCCGTATACACTTTCAATGTATTTTTTGCATCTTTGCTCATTTGTGATAATGAGATAACTTTAACGTCTTGTACATGAATTTTCATTGGGGCTACTTCAAATGTTTGATTCACAGAATGAATCTGTTCTAATTCAAATGTCCCCCATCCTTTTTCTTTCACTTTTTGCCCTACTTTTTTAAGCTCACGCCCACCATACTCTTTTGTTTCTGGAATAGATTCTTTCTTTTTAGGTTCTGCCTTCTTTTCTTCTTGATGGAAGCAACCACTTAACATAAGAAGAAAACTACATAAAACAAAAATACTTTTCCATGCTTTCATCATTTAATTTCTCCTAACACTATCATTCATTAATATAAAGTGAAACTTTAATCAGTGGGGGTTTTGTCCATCCCCACTGATTATCGGCCTTCACCAATCGGGCTTTTACGGGCAGTTGATCTCCCACCTAACTTCTTCGCTCCAACCGAATTTTGAGGTGGGAGTCTTACTTGCCCGGAAATAGCGGGGTAAATTAGTCCCTTGCTTTGTAAACTATAGAAACAATGAGAAGTCCACAAAACGAACTTGTCAGTCCAGATACTATTATACCCCCTATTTGGAAAATATGAAAATAGGGATCTATGAACGCATGAACGATAAATATAAGAGCTGTCACAATTATTGCCGAAACCCAATACTTCCTTTTTTCTGAAGCTATAATAATATCTTTCCCTGTTTCATCTTTATACTTCCATAGTACATATAATAGTAATAATAAACCAACACATGTACTCCCGTGTTGCATATATTTATACACCGGGATATTATATAATTCTTTTTGTAAAAATGGTATTTCCATAACGAAATAGCCTGTATTATGAGTAAGGCATCCCAAACGACATGCGTGAGCATACCAAATAAAGCAGAATAGCAAAATACAAAGAAATTCTTCCATGTATGAAGCCGCCACCTCTCATCTACCGCATATGTATAGTAACCAGCAAACGGTTTAGGTAAATTTGTTATAAATGGCTTTTTTAAAATGTAATGATAAATGTATGCTAACAGAAATACAAGTGGTAAATTTAAATATAAGAATCCAAGCCACGTATGCCCAATGACACCATACGGTCTAAAGTGTAAAAAATATTCAAAATCAGGCGCCATACTCCCTAATATAAGAGCCGTTACTGAAATATATTTGGACTGTTTCTTCACAAAAGGAAGAACTGCTGCTGGATGCGCAAATGTAAACGGCATGTTTTGACTCCTTTTCATATTTTCAATAGAATACCATCTATCATAACGAGAGAATTGATCTTGATGCAATATTTATTTTCACATTGGAATATGATAGTTTACGTGTTATAATCCACATGAAATATTCAGAAAATAAGGAAGTATTCGCCTGTCATTAACACTTGTCTTTTTTCTTGTTCTGTTTATCTTTTGTTAAGTACATACATTAGCTTCTTTCTATGGAAGCACGACAAAATTATAAAATATATGCCTGCTCTCGTTGGCTTTATGAGCGTTCTTTTCATTTTTAAATGGAAGAGACTGACTTTCGACTGGGAAGGCCTTGGCTTTGGCACACTTCAATATACAATACTATTAGCAAGTTGTCTTACCCTTGTATTTGCTGCTTTGTTAGAATTAAAATCCGTTATGAATTGAGGTTTATATATTGATTGACGTACCCTTTTTAAAAAATGTCACATTAAAAAAAGAAAATATCCCTAGCTTTTCCGCATATCCTTACTGTTTACCCGCTATCCGAACTTTACAATCACTTGCCTTCCACCCAAATGTAACATTCATTATTGGAGAAAACGGAACGGGTAAATCAACATTACTCGAAGCAATTGCAATTGCTTTAGGATTTAATGCAGAAGGTGGAACGAAAAATTTCCGCTTTAGCACAAACGATTCACATTCATCTTTACATGAATACCTTCGAATTTCCAAAAGTTTCAATACACCAAACGACGGTTTCTTTCTTCGCGCTGAATCATTTTATAACGTTGCTTCTTATATCGATGAAATAGATGCTATAAAATCTTATGGCGGTGTTTCACTTCACGAGCAATCCCATGGTGAATCATTCTTTTCATTATTTATGAACCGTTTTTCAGGACAAGGTTTATACATTTTAGATGAGCCTGAGGCCGCTCTATCACCAATGAGACAACTTTCCATGCTCATTCGAATGCACGAACTAGCGGAACAAGGTTCACAATTTGTTATTGCGACACACTCTCCTATTTTAATGGCTTACCCTGAATCCACTATATACTCTTTAACACAAGAAGGGATTCACGAATCTACATTAGAAGAAACCGAGCATTACCAAACGACGAAGCTTTTCTTTGAAAATCGTGATCGATTATTTCATCATTTATTTGATTCTTAAAAAAAAGAAGCAGCGATTGCTGCTTCTTTTTTATAGTGCTTCTATAAATAATGCTACCCCAATACCGCCGCCGACGCATAGAGAAGCAATTCCTTTTTCTAATCCGCGTCTCTTCAATTCATGAATTAAACTTACAGTGATACGAGCTCCTGTACAACCGATTGGATGTCCAAGTCCTACACCACTACCGTTTACATTCACTTTCTCACGGTCTAATCCTAACTCTTTCTCTACAGCTAGGTATTGTGCAGCGAAAGCTTCATTAATTTCAAGTAAATCAGCATCTTCTAATGACCAATCTACTTTTTCTAATCCTTTACGAATTGCTGGTGCTGGTCCAATTCCCATAATTTTAGGATCTACTCCAGCTACTGAATATCCAACAATTCGAGCTAACGGTTGTAAGCCTTTTTCTTTCGCTTTTTCTTCACTCATTAATACTAGAACTGCACTTCCGTCATTAAGACCAGATGCATTCCCTGCAGTTACTGATCCATCTTTACGGAAAGCTGGTTTTAATCCAGCTAATTTTTCCGCTGTAATATCTGCACGTGGATGTTCATCCTTCGAAAATACAATTTCTTTTCTGCGTTCTTTTATTGTAATAGGAACAATTTGATCGTCAAAATATCCAGACTCGATTGCATTTAGCGCCAATGAATGACTACGAAGTGCAACTTCATCTTGTTCCTCTCTTGTAATTTCATATTGTTCAACTAAATTTTCCGCTGTTTCACCCATCATAATATGATGAATCGGATCTTCTAGCACTTCCCACACCGTATCACGAATTTCTCCGTGCTGTAGACGTTGTCCCCAGCGGTGCTGTTTCAATGCATAAGGGCTCGAACTCATCGCTTCTACTCCACCTGCAATAACAATATCACTCACACCTAATTGAATTTGCATTGCAGCTGACATAATTGCTTGCATACCTGAAGAACATTGGCGTTGGATTGTATACCCCGTAACTGTGTCAGGAAATCCTGCCGCTAATGCAGCCGTTCTCGCCGTATTTGCTTCATCAGTTCTTTGAATACAATGACCTAAAATTACTTCATCAACTTCATGTGGTTCTACCCCGCCTCGTTTTACAGCTTCCTGAAGTACAGGAACAGCTAATTCTACTGGCGTTACATTTTTTAGCGCTCCCCCAAAAGTTCCAATTGGTGAACGAACTGCAGCTGTAATAACAACATTATGCATTTTGTACTTGCCCCTCTCTTATGTATCCTAGTCAGTTTTTAGGTGAAATTCCATAAGATGTATATCTACAACTATCATACTATAAACATACTAAAAAATCAAAATATTTAATATAATAAAAATAGAAGGAATTAACCTTCTATTCTGTTAATGCATATAAGAATTTTTGCAATATCTTCTCTGTCGTTTCATTCAATTTCGGTAACTTATCTACCGGAAAATATTGAAGTTGTAACCCTTCATGATCGAGCTTTAATTCTCCGCTTACATGATGTGCCTGATACAGATGAATTACATTAAAAACTTCATCTCCATTTGGATAACGGAAATAAACTTCTTTTCCTGAAAGAACACCAAGAAATTGCATTATTTTTGCACTTAGCCCCGTCTCCTCGAATAATTCTCTACGAGCAGTTTCTTCTGTCGTTTCTCCCAATTCCATTGCCCCGCCAGGCACACCCCAATCATATGTATCTGAACGATATTGAAGCAATACTTCTTGATTATCATTTAATATAATAATTGCTGACCCTACTAAAATAAGTGGTCTCGTACCAACTACTTCGCGTAACTCTTCAATATACCCCAATATGTAAACTCTCCTTTCCTCACCCTTCCTTATCATAACAAAATTCTCTTCCTTTTGTTGATGTAATTTTCAACAAAAAAGGAAGCTTTCGCTTCCTTTTTTTACCGTTATTTCTTAAAGCTTTCGTATTTTACAGCTTCAAAAGCTTCTTCAATTTCCTCATTGCTATAATGGACGTATGTAAAACGCCCTAATTCTACTAATCTAGCTATTTCTTGTAACGCTTTATGTTGATCATATGTTTCTTCAATTGTAATATGTACATAAAATTTCATTAATGGATGTTCATATAAAGGTTCTCCCACCTCTACATATACATCTTCAACCCCTTGCACAACTCTTACGTAACTCGCAAATTGATAAAGTGCTTCTCTGTCTGAAACGATTTTTAATGTATACATATATTCTCCCCCTTTCCTTTACTATATCAAAAAGATGACCACACTACGTTATAGAACTATGAAATTTTTTCGACTTGTAGTCTATATTTTCATGTAATAAACAAGGCGTTTATCCATACATAGCATCTTTTCCCCACATATATTATAGGAAGAATTTTTTCACTTGAGGTGTTCCTTATGGATCCATACGTCAATATATGTATTTGCATTACGCCAGGCGCTAATATTTCTGACGACCGCATCGCAAAAGATTTAGCAGTTGCAGAATCAATTTGGCATCCCATTACATTTCAAATTCAAGAAGTAATTGTGTTAAATGAGCTTTTCCGTTTTTCTGACCGTGAGATTAGTTATAAAAGTTCCATTCAGAGTCAGGAAAAATTAGCATCCTTTTTCCAAACGTGTGTAAATGAAGCTCCAGAATGTGATCTTTACATTTGTTATATTGGCAGTGATTATTTCAAAGAAACAGCAGTAATTGCCTGCGCTTATTCTTTAGCAAAACAACAGCAACTTACTGGTTACATCGTTTTAACAAACTCAGCTGCTCCAATGAAAAATATATACACCCTCGCTCACGAAATTGGTCATATTTTATTTACAAGACGGATTCATGGAAAGCTTACTCATGCAGATCCTCATTCCCCAACTGGCTCGGAGCACCATCCTTCTCCATCAAATCTTATGTACCCTATAGTTCCCCGCCCAGAAAACGTCCATATTCATTCCTTATTAACGAGCGAACAAAAGGAACTCTCCTTACAAAGTTCTTTATTACAAAGAAAAAAACAGTAACGCCTTGTTACTGTTTAAAACAACTTATTCCAATCAACAAACCAAATCCCGGCTGCTAGAAATAAAGTGAAACTTTAATCAGTGGGGGTCTTCATCCCCCACTGATTATCAGCCCTCACCAATCGGGCATTTACGGGCAGTTTATCTCCCACCTAACTTCTTTGCTCCATCCGAATCTTAAGGCGGGAGTTTTACTGCCCGTTAATGCGGGATAAAAATAGGCAACTAAACATAAGCCTAATTCCTCTAAAAATCCTTATATAATATTTCTTTGGAAATAAATTTTTGCATATCCAAAGCAGCCCTTTTCCTATTAAACCGAAGAATAAAATATAACCCGATGTGTCATCTAATAAAGTATCGAAATAGTCATCGTGTACCTTTTTCGAAAAGGTAGTATATAGCCCCAAAATCGTTAAACCTAAAAATATAATAGACAATATACCTAGAAATATACTTTGCATATTTGTTCCCCCCTTAATAAAAAATTCAGTTCGTTCACTATTAATATAAAGCTAGCTTACAGTTTTTTTCTCCTCATTTTTTAAAGACCATCGCATTAATACATATAAACTTCCGTACAGAAGTAAAGGCTCTAGTATTCCCCAATATGGGTTTTGCTTCCCTAATTCTTTAAATACAAACATAATTAATAGCGGTATGATAACAACTAACATTCCAATCCATCCAAGCATGTACGCTTCACCAATTAGCAGTACTAATAAGATAAATCCAGCTAGTATATAACTTTGCATTGTAGTTAATTGCAAGACAGGTGTCCCATACCATTTATTCATAAACATTAATAATACTAGTAATAAAATTGGTAGCAAAGCTGCTACATAAATAATGCTAAATTCTTTTATTTTGCTCTTAAATGATGACATCTTAAAAGCAAAAATAGTCCCCACAATAGTAATCATTAAAACAATTGGATACCCAATCAACTGTACATTTGTTAATGTAAATTCATGATTCGGATTTCCAAATAAAATATTTGTCAGTAACCAATATCCACCAATACCAATAATCATCCCTAAAATGCTTTTTATACTCCCGCCTTTATCCTTCTCCATCTCTTTCGCTAACTCTTCCGCATACTCTTTTGGTGAATCACCAAATATATCATTTACTGTCTTTCCCTCTTGCTCTCCTTCTATTAAATGAAGTTCTGCATCTTCTAGAAAAGCATCCACATCCGCTTCTTTAATTCCTTTTGTTATTAAATACACTTTCGTATCAATTAAAAACTTTTCACCTTCTTTAGAAACCTTCATTATAACCCCTCCCTTATTTAACCGTTTCTTTTCTATTCGTCTTCATCATAATTTCAAGGAAAATTAAAATAAACAAACTTCCGTATAAACATATAATTTGAAATAACATTGGCACGAGATCTTCTGATGTAAATGTTTTAAACACTAGCATAATAGAAAGCGGAATAATTAAATATAAGTTTTTAAACCATCCTTCAAAATACATATTTATCGCTACTGTAATAATAAAAATCCCACCACCTAATATATAACTTTGCACTTGAGTGAATGTAACCATCTTTGTAGGATATAACACATCTAATATCGTAACCGCTCCTAATAAAAACATTGGCGCTATCATGACTAAAAACCACATTAAAAACCATGTTTTTGTAAAGCTTGTTACAAAGGTCATTTTACGAAGTAAAAAATTAGGACCCATTACAGCTAAAATCAATGTAAAACTATAGCCAATGCACTGAATAAGTGAAATCTGTAAAACTCCATTATTCACTATTAAAATAGAAGCAATAACCCAAAATGCTACGATATTCATTACCGTAAAACCGATTTGCTTCCACGTTTCCTGTCTATCCCTTTCCATTACTTTTACAAGTTCATTGGCATATTCTTTCGGTGAGCTTCCGAAAATATCTTCTACACCTTTCCCTTCACTCTCACCCTCTATTAAATGCAACTCTGCATCTTCTAAAAAGCTTTCAATATCACTTTCTTTCACACCCTTTGCTGTCAAAAACAACCTCATATCTAATAAAAAATTTCGCGCTTCACTTGATAACATTATTTTCTTCTTCCCTTCCCTTCAAGTAGACGTTCTACACTACTTTGCATCGCTTCCCAGCGATCCATAAATTCATCCAGTGCTTCCTCGCCTTTTTCTGTTAATGTATAATATTTTCGCTTTGGACCAGATGGAGATTCCTTCATTACACTTGTTATTAATCCTTCCTTTTGCATTCGGATTAATAACGGATAAATACTTCCCTCACTCGCCATTGTGAAACCATATTTCGCTAGTTTTTCACTCATTTCATAACCATATATTTCACCTTCAGAAATAATAGCAAGTAAGCAACCTTCTAAAATCCCTTTTAGCATTTGACTTGTCGACATAACTCAAATCCTCCCACTATCTTGTTTTACAAGATAGATAAGCGTAAGTATCTTGCTTTACAAAATAGTATAGCAGAGACTATTTTGCAAAACAAGATAGCCAAAGATTTTTTCCAAATGTTTGCAGGAATTTCATTATCGCCTCTCTAAATAGAGCAATAAGAGAACTTTTATTATGAAGGAGTGCTTTTCATCATGGTTACAAATCGAGTTGTCTTTTTAACAGGTGCTGCGAGTGGTATTGGATATGAGATGGGGAATGCTTTTGCAAAAGAAGGCGCAAAAGTTGTTATTACTGATCGTCTTGAAGAGCGTGCGAAAGAAGCTGCTGAACAATTACAAAAGGAAGGATTTCAGGCTATCGGTTTAAAATGTGACGTTACATCTGAAGTAGAAATTGCAGCAGCAATTTCTCAAACAGTTAATCATTTCGGTTCATTAGATATATTAATTAACAATGCAGGAATGCAACACGTTTCACCGATTGAAGATTTTTCAACTGAAAAGTTCGAGCTGCTAATCAAAATTATGCAAATCGCTCCTTTCATCGCAATTAAGCATGCCTTTCCGATTATGAAAAAACAAAAGTATGGTCGGATTATTAATGTCGCTTCCATTAATGGCCTTGTCGGATTTGCTGGAAAAGCTGCTTATAATAGTGCGAAACATGGCGTAATTGGATTAACAAAAGTGGCTGCTTTAGAGGGAGCGACTCATGGAATTACTGTAAATGCTCTTTGTCCTGGATATGTTGATACCCCTCTTGTACGAAACCAACTACAAGACTTAGCAACTACGCGAAATGTACCACTTGAAAATGTTTTAGAAGATGTTATTTATCCTCTCGTACCACAAAAGCGCTTGTTGCAAGTACAAGAAATTGCGGATTATGCTATGTTTTTAGCAAGTGAAAAAGCAAAAGGCATAACTGGTCAAGCTGTTGTTATCGATGGTGGATATACTGCTCAATAAAGTGAAACTTTAATCCGTGGGGGTTTTGTTCATCCCCACTGATTATTAGCCTTCACCAATCGGGCTTTTACGGGCAGTTAATCTCCGACCTAACTTCTTTGCTCCAAGCAAATTTTGAGGTGGGAGTTTTACTGCCCGTTAATGCGGGGTAAAAAATAAAGTTTGCTCTTCGCGAGCAAACTTTATTTACTTTCTATCGCGAGGATCTTTCTACTTTAGTAATTGTTTAGGGAGTTTCTCAATTGCAACAATCACTCCGTCTAATTTACTTTCAATGCGATGTAGTAAATATAGCGTTACAACAATTGGAAACCCCACATTACCTATCATCCTGATCCACTCTTCCATCTTTCTCTCCTCCCTTCATTACATAAATAAGAGGAAAAGAGATTCTTAGGCATAAAAAAACAAGCTATTTGTGATTAGCTTGTTTTTCAAATAATAATGCAATTTCCTGTTTATAATCTCCTCGTATAATACCTTTCTCGGTAATAATACCTGTAATTAATTCGTTTGGTGTTACATCAAATGCTGGATTATAAACAGTAGTTCCAATTGGCGTTACTTGTTTTCCAAAAATTTTCGTAACTTCTGTTTCGTCTCTTTCTTCAATAACAATTTCAGCGCCTGTTTGTTTCGTAGTATCAAATGTCGATAGCGGAGCTGCAACGTAAAATGGAATATCGAAATACTTTGCTAATATAGCTAAATTCATTGTTCCAATTTTATTTGCTGTATCTCCATTTGCGACAATTCGGTCCGCTCCTACAATAATCGCGTTTATTTCTTTCGTACGAATTGCATGGGCTGCCGTATTATCTGTAATAAGCGTCACATCAATACCCGCTTGCTTCAACTCCCATGTCGTTAAACGGCCACCTTGTAAAACTGGTCTCGTTTCACATGCATACGCATGTAAGTGTACACCTTTTTCTTTCCCAATATAAAACGGCGCTAATGCAGTACCATACCTTGCAGTTGCAATACTTCCGGCATTACAAATTGTTAAAATCTTATCACCGTCTGTAAAGCATGTTAACGCATATTCTCCAATACTCCGGCATACCTCTTCATCTTCCTGCTGAATGCGAAGCGCTTCTTCTTCTAATATTTTTTGAGCTTCTTTTATTGTAGTAATCTCTCGAATAGATTCTCTCATACGATCGATTGCCCAAAATAAATTGACTGCTGTCGGGCGTGATGTTCCTAAATAGTTACAATCTCTATTAAACTTCTTTTGAAACTCATCGATATTTATAGCATCGTATTTCTTTGCCGCAAGCGCCAAACCAAACGCAGCTACAATTCCAATTGCAGGTGCCCCGCGTACTTCTAACATAATAATGCTTTTCCATACCTCTTCAATAGTCGTTAATGTTTTAAACTCAGTAATATGCGGTAGTTTTGTTTGGTTTAATACTGCAATGGCATCACCTTTCCAACTGACAGACCTCGGAATAGTAACAATTGTACTCATGCTTTTACGCCTCCAGAAACTGTCTGTTGAAATAACGTTCGGAACAATTGAATATCAGCACTCTTAGATTCATATTTTATTAGTTCTTTGCCTAAGGATAACGCTTGCTTCTTAGCTTGAATTCTTTTTTCTTTATTTGCTATTTCATCTAAATCAGCTACATGAGCTAAGCCAATTGTTCTACGAATAAGTTCACATCCAGCAAATCCGACAGCATCAGTAAAGATGTTTTGTAAAATAATTGGTAACCATTGTTTTTCTTTCGTATATGCTTCTACACCTTCTCCAATCCATAACCTCGTAAAAGCTTCTACAAAATAACTCCATGTTTTCTCGATATGGAAAAATAGCACACTTCTTTTTTCCTCTTCACGCGATAACGCATTTAATAATAAATTTGCAATAAATTGACCAAGATCAAATCCAAATGGGCCATATGTTGCAAATTCCGGATCAATCACTTTCGTTTCAGAAGGTGATGAAAAAATACTACCAGTATGTAAATCACCGTGAATAAGCGCTTCTTTTCTCGTTAAAAATTTATATTTATATTGCGCGACTTTTAACTTTAAAGTTTTGTCACTCCACAATTCATCCACCGCTAGTTGTAACTCCGGCTCATAATCATTTGTATCGTAATGACCGAACGGATCTGTAAACACTAAATCTTCTGTAATCTTACAAAGGTCTGGGTTTACAAATGCACCTTCTAGTACCCTTTTCTCTTCTGACTCTAACCCGAAATCTGAAGTATAAAACAACACATGTGCTAGAAAACGACCAATATGTTGGGATAAAAGTGGGTACTCCTCTCCATCTATTAATCCTTTTCTTGCAATTGTTAGCCTTGATAGATCTTCTATGACTGTTACTGCTAACTCTTCATCATGACTGTACACTCCCGGCACATATTCCGGCACATACTTCGCAAAAATTTGTAGTGCTTTACTTTCAATCGTCGCTCTTTTTATAGACAATGGCCAACTCTCACCAACTACTTTCGCATATGGCAGTGCTTGTTTTATTATAATAGACTTCTCTCCATCATCTAATTTGAACACGTAATTTAAATTTCCATCTCCAATTTCATGACAAACTACATTTGCTTTCTTTTCAAAATAACCGTGTTCTTTCGCATATTGTATAGCTGTTGTTTCAGTTAATGAATAATATCCCATCGTCTTCTCCCCCTTTTTTAAATTCAGAGGTTTTTCTGACGTAGAAAAACCTCTTTCCACAAAGAAAGAGGTTTGAAGTTTATCTTCTCCCCTCTTATCTGCCAGAAAGATTTACTTTCTGCTGGAATTAGCACCGTGCCTTTTGGCGTAAATAAACGCCCCATTTCACAATGGTATTACGGTCGGTTGCTGGGCTTCATCGGGCCAAATCCCTCCACCTGCTCTTGATAAGAGTTATATAATTTTTTAGAATTTTTAACTTTATGTTGAAGACTATACCAAGAATAAAAATCACTTGTCAACATTTTATTTGTATAATTCTGGACGGCGATCTGCAAAAACTGGAATTCCTTTACGTACCTCTTTAATCTTCTCGAATTTAAGTTCTCCAAATAAAATTGATTCCTCTTCATTTGCCTCTACTACAACTTCACCCCAAGGATCCACAATTAAAGAATGACCTGCAAACTCATTATTCGGATCCTTTCCTGCCCTATTACATGCAACAACATAACACTGATTTTCAACTGCTCTTGCTTGCAACAACAAACGCCAATGCGCTAAACGAACTAATGGCCATTCTGCTACAACAAATAAAACTTTTGCACCTTTAGCAGTATGAACGCGCATCCACTCCGGAAAACGAATATCATAACAAATTGTACCAGCACACTTTATATCATCTAACTTAAATTCGCCTGTACTATTTCCAGCGATTAAATATTTATGTTCATCCATAAGCTGAAATAAATGTACTTTACTATATTCATTGACTAGTTCTCCTTCCTTGTTTACAACATACATTGTATTGGTAACACCTTGTTCTGTTTGCTTCGCTATGGAACCACCAACAATATGTACACCATATTGTTTCGACCATTCTTTCAACTTTTCTTTCGTTTCTACTCCCTCTCTATCTGCAATTTCAGAAAGTCTCGTTAAATCATATCCTGTCGTCCATAGTTCTGGTAAGACAATAACATCTGGTCTTTCCTTCATCGCTTCACTTATTTTATTTTTGGCGTTCTCAATATTTTTTTCTACATCTCCAAAGACAATATCCATTTGAATACATGCGACTTTCATTTTTTTCAGCCCCATTCTCATTTTTTCTCTTTACAAAATACTGGAAAGATTATATCATTTGTCACTAGAATTGTAACAACTTTCAAAAGAGGTGGAAAGTATGAAATTATTTCAACCTTCTGAGATAGTAACATCATTGCCAACACAATTTTTCGCTTCACTTGTTGCAAAAGTTAACAAAGTCGTTGCAGCTGGTCACGATGTTATTAATCTAGGTCAAGGTAATCCAGATCAACCAACACCGCAGCATATCGTTAAAGCTTTACAAGATGCTGCTGAAAAGACCATTCATCATAAATATCCGCCATTTCGCGGACACGAAAGCTTAAAAGAAGCCGTGGCAACATTCTATCAACGTGAATATGATGTAGTAGTAAATCCAAAAACTGAAGTTGCTATTTTGTTTGGCGGAAAGGCTGGATTAGTAGAATTACCAATTTGTTTTACAAACCCTGGTGATACTATTCTCGTTCCAGATCCAGGCTATCCAGATTATTTATCAGGAGTTGCTTTAGCAAAAGCACAATTTGAAACAATGCCGCTTATTGCAGAGAATAATTTTTTACCGGATTATACGAAAATTGATAACTCTATTGCCGAGCGTGCAAAGTTAATGTTTTTAAACTATCCAAATAACCCTACCGGTGCTACTGCATCAAAAGACTTTTTTGATGAAACCATTCATTTTGCTAATGAACATAATATATTAGTCGTTCATGATTTTGCATACGGTGCTATTGGATTCGATGGTCAAAAGCCCATTAGTTTCTTGCAAGCAGACGGTGCCAAAGATACAGGTATTGAAATTTACACTCTATCGAAGACTTTCAATATGGCCGGATGGCGCATCGCTTTTGCTGTGGGGAATGAAAGTGTGATTGAGACAATTAACCTATTGCAAGATCATATGTATGTTAGTATTTTTGGTGCAATTCAAGATGCTGCCCGCGAAGCACTATTAAGTTCACAGTCTTGCGTAGTAGACCTTGTAAATAGTTACGAATCTCGAAGAAACGCTCTTATTTCAGCTTGTCACTCAATTGGTTGGAATGTAGACATTCCAACAGGATCATTCTTTGCATGGCTTCCTGTACCAGAAGGATATACATCTGAGCAATTTTCTGATATTTTACTAGAAAAAGCACACGTTGCAGTTGCTCCTGGTGTTGGATTTGGTGAGCATGGCGAAGGGTATGTCCGCGTTGGTCTCTTGCATACAGAAGATAGATTACGAGAAGCCATTAATCGAATTGATAAATTAAATTTTTTCAAAAAGTAATTGACAACATGAAAAATATCTGACAAAATTCAGTTATCTTAAAAATTTAAACATTTCTAAATACTTCTTATCAAGAGCAGGTGGAGGGACGAGCCCGACGAAACCCGGCAACCGATCTACAATTGTAGACACGGTGCTAATTCTCGCAGCATTATGCTGACAGATAAGGAGCTGGTTGTAAAAAAACCTCTCCTTAGCTGAGAGGTTTTTTTTATTTAACTAGGAGGTTATAACAATGAGCGGAATTATAGCGACATATTTAATCCATGATGATTCACATAACTTAGAAAAAAAAGCTGAGCAAATTGCACTCGGTTTAACAATTGGCTCTTGGACTCATTTGCCACACTTATTGCAAGAACAATTAAAACAACATAAAGGCAATGTCATTCATATTGAAGCGTTAGACGAACAAGAACATACTAACTCTTACCTTGGCAAAAAAGTATCACGTGGACTCATTAAAATTCATTATCCATCGCTGAACTTTAGCCCCGACTTACCTGCCATTTTGACAACAACATTTGGAAAACTTTCGTTAGATGGAGAAATTAAACTCATTGATTTAACATTCTCAGACGAATTAAAGAAACAGTTTCCTGGACCAAAATTTGGAATTGAAGGCATCCGAAACCTTTTACAAGTTCAAGATCGCCCTCTTCTAATGAGTATTTTCAAAGGGATGATAGGACGGAATATTGGATATTTAAAAACTCAACTACGCGATCAGGCAATTGGAGGCGTAGATATTGTAAAAGATGATGAAATTTTATTCGAAAACTCATTAACACCACTTACAAAAAGAATTGAATCTGGGAAAGAAGTTTTACAATCTGTATACGAAACTTACGGACATAAAACGTTATATGCAGTAAATTTAACAGGACGAACTTTTGATTTAAAAGAAAATGCGAAACGTGCAGTGCAAGCTGGGGCTGATATTCTATTATTTAACGTATTTGCTTACGGACTAGATGTACTGCAAGCACTTGTAGAAGACGATGAAATTCCAATTCCTATTATGGCACATCCTGCTGTAAGTGGTGCTTACTCAGCATCCAAGTTATATGGAGTTTCATCTCCATTATTACTCGGAAAACTACTACGTTATGCTGGGGCTGACTTTTCATTATTCCCATCTCCATATGGAAGTGTTGCGTTAGAAAAAGAGGAGGCTCTTGCCATCTCAAAACATTTAACTGAAGACGATGCATTTTTCAAGAAGAGTTTTTCTGTTCCGTCTGCTGGTATTCACCCTGGTTTCGTTCCCTTTATTCTACGCGATTTCGGTAAAGATGTTGTTATTAATGCTGGCGGTGGGATACATGGACATCCGAATGGAGCTCAGGGTGGCGGTAAAGCTTTCCGTACTGCAATTGATGCTACTTTGCAAAATAAACCACTCCATGAAGTAGAGGACATAAATTTGCATAGTGCACTACAAATATGGGGAAATCCTTCTCATGGGGTGAAATTATGAGTATTCAAGTATTTTGTGATTTCGATGGCACGATTACAAATAATGATAACATTATGTCCATTATGGAAAAATTCGCACCACCAGAAGCTGAAGAAGTAAAGAATAGAATTTTATCACAGGAGCTATCTATTCAAGAAGGTGTTTCTCAATTATTTCAATTAATACCTACTAATTTGCACGATGATATTATTCAATTTTTAATAGAAACTGCTGAAATCCGTAGTGGTTTTCATGAATTTATACAATTTGTAAATAAAAATAACATTTCTTTTTACGTTATATCAGGTGGAATGGATTTCTTCGTCTATCCACTCTTACAAGGAATCATTCCAAAAGAGCAAATTTACTGTAATGAAACAGACTTTTCAAGTGAATACATTACCGTTAAGTGGCCTCATCCTTGTGATCATCATTGTCAAAATCATTGCGGATTATGTAAATCATCTTTAATCCGTAAATTAAGTGGTACAAATGATTTTCATATTGTGATTGGAGATTCAATTACTGATTTACAAGCTGCGAAACAAGCGGATAAAGTATTTGCCCGCGACTTTCTTATTACAAAATGTGAAGAGAATCATATTGATTATACACCCTTTGAAACATTTCAAGATGTTCAAGCTGCATTAAAACATTTGTTGGAGGTGAAATTATGAAACAACTTTTTCGTCAATGGTATGACTTAAGCGAGATAAAAAAAGAATTAACAACACGAAATTGGTTTCCAGCAACGAGTGGTAATATTTCTATAAAGGTTAGTCATGAGCCACTCACTTTTCTTATTACAGCAAGTGGTAAAGATAAAACAAAAACTACTCCAGATGATTTTCTCTTAGTAGATCATCTAGGGGTTCCCGTATTAGAGACTGAATTAAGCCCTTCAGCAGAAACAATATTGCATACACATATTTATAACAATACGAATGCCGGGTGCGTACTTCATGTTCATACAACTGATAATAATGTCATCACAAATTTATATAGTGATGCAGTCACCCTTCAAAATCAAGAAATTATTAAAGCTCTCGATATTTGGGAAGAAGGTGCAACGATTCACATTCCTATTATCGAAAACCATGCCCATATCCCAACGCTTGGAGAAAACTTCCGAAAGCATATACAGGGAGATTCAGGAGCAGTATTAATCCGTAACCATGGTATTACCGTATGGGGCCGAGATAGCTTTGATGCAAAGAAAAGATTAGAAGCTTATGAGTTTTTATTCCAATTTCATATAAAACTATTATCAATTCAAGGAGGCGTTTCTAATGGCGCAAATTCGTATTCATGAGGAAAATACTCGTATTGAAAGTGAAGTAGAGGTATCAAACTTTCTACAAGGAGAAGATGTTTTATATGAGAAATGGAATATTTCTAAACTTCCTACTCATTTAAAAGAAAATTACTCCTTAACAGATGAAAACAAAGCTGAAATATTAACGGTGTTTTCAAAAGAAATTGCTGATGTTTCAGAGCGCCGAGGTTATAAAGCATATGATGTGATTTCACTTTCTAGTAGCACACCTAACCTTGACGAGTTATTAATTAATTTCCAAAAAGAACACCATCATACTGACGATGAAGTTCGCTTTATTGTCAGCGGTCATGGCATCTTCGCTATTGAAGGAAAAGATGGTCGATTCTTTGACGTTGAACTTGAGCCTGGTGATCTTATATCTGTACCTGAAAATGCAAGACATTATTTTACCTTACAAGATGATCGCCAAGTTGTAGCTATTCGTATTTTTGTTACAACAGAAGGTTGGGTTCCAATTTATTAAGGTAGCTAGTTGAATAAAAGATTGGAGCCCCTTTTCCAATCTTTTATTGACTCTACATATATATACATCCTCCTATGGAACAGGCTTATTTCATAACATTGAAGTAAGCCTGATTTTTTATTCACTAAAATAATTTGTCCCTTTCGTTTGTTCAAATCAAATATCTCAAATCACACTTCCACTTTATCAAGTACATTTCGGAACACTTTTTGAACATTCATTGAACTTTTTTTGAATTTTTTCTGAAAATTCTGTTTTATGTATGATATACTACAAGTAATAAGAAGGAAAAGAATATTGCAAGCAGAGGGGGATAATCATGAGTTTACTTATCGCACTTATATTAGGAGTTTCATGTGGAGCTATTCCTGTCATTTTAGGAGCTATTATGGAAGAATTAGAAGTTGGTGTATTAGGTTTTGTTGCATCTTGTGTAAGCGCTTTATTTTTTGGTTTGTACGGCGCTATTCCTGTTGCTCTCCTGTGCGCATTTTATATACTACGCCATGCTCGCGCGAAACAGTTTGGTCCTAATCACATTGCACAAGTTATTCCATTCCCAATTGAACGATGCCGCCGCGCTTCCAGCCTATAAATTATCCAACTTAAATATTATGCCTGCCTAAATAAATAAAAAGTCCTCAAATGAGGACTTTTTATTTATTTTCTTCTAGAAATTGAAACAATTCTTGCAAATGAAGTGCCTCTTCACTATAGCTAACGGATATGTGACATGTCCCTCCAATCTCAGCATGCATATAAAGGGCAATTCCATCTCGATCATATTTCAATGCCAAATAAAACTCCATTTCCTCTAACATCTTTTTCGAAGTTCGTATAACATAATGCCCTTTCTCATCTCGTCCATATTCGAAACTTGGCTCAAAATCGTATTTTTGTTTAAATGCTTCTTTTTGCTTATCATTAATCTGTATACAAGTTGATTGCTGCACAGCATCAATCATCTCATCAAACTTTTGGAGATCCATCTCATTTACCCCCTTATATACTTTTTGTATAATACTTGTGTTCCGCTATTCTCTTCTCCATCTACGATTAGTTCTTCATACAATTCCTTCGCTAAGGTTAAACCCGGTACTGGTAATTGTAGTTTTTCAGCTTCATCTAAAGCAATCTTCATATCTTTCATAAAATGCTTTACATAAAACCCTGGTTCAAAATCTCCCTTTAACATTCGCGGAGCTAAATTACTTAATGACCAGCTACCTGCTGCTCCTGTTGAAATACTCTCTAATACTTTATCTGCATTAAGTCCAGCCTTTTTCGCATATGCTACTGCTTCACATACCCCTATCATGTTAGAAGCAATCGCAATTTGATTGCACATTTTTGTATGTTGTCCACTCCCTGCTGGTCCTTGCAACTGAATATTTGTTCCTAGCTTTTCAAATAACGGTAAACATTTTTCATATATTTCTTTCTCGCCACCGACCATAATTGCGAGTCTTGCTTCTTTCGCACCAACGTCTCCTCCAGATACAGGCGCATCTAACGTATATATATTCTTACTTTTACCAGTTTCATTAATACGTTTTGCCAATGTTGGTGTAGATGTCGTAAAATCAATTGCTATCGTGTCTTCATTTGCATTCTCCAAAATTCCATCTATCCCAAAGTACACTTCTTCTACATCATGTGGATATCCAACCATAGTCATTACAACATCAACTTGCTTCACTAACTCTTTCGGTGTATGACACCAAGTTGCACCATCTTGCACTAAAGAATCTGTCTTCATTTTCGTTCTATTATATACATATACTTTATGACCGTCTTGCATTAAATGACGCACCATACTTTTTCCCATCACACCAATACCAATGAAACCTATTGATAAATTTTTATTTTCCATCTTCTCATCCCCTTTGTTCTAATAAATCATTTACCATCTTTCGAAATTCCTTATTAAAATCATCATCCAAACCATTCTTCACATTTGAGAATAAAATAACAAACGTTCCTTTTTCTTTATTGAAATTATTAAACGTATTCCAACCAGATAGTACACCATGGTTATGGAAATAATCTGGATATATGTAAAAGCTAAATGCATATTTTCTTTCTTGTGAAGGTGTAAACATCGCTTGTATACTTTGTTCAGAAAGAAGCTTTCCATTTATAATCGCTTCATCTAATTTTTTCATATCCCCTACTGTCGTATACATCTCACCCGATCCATATAACCAGTCCATCCCTAATTTTTGTGCTGGCACAAGCTCTTGATCTTTCTTCACATAACCCTTCGTGAAGTTTTTATCTCCAGGCACCATATTTCCCATACCTGATTCATGCATCTCGGCCTTTGTAAATATATTTTCTTTTATATAGTCTCCTAAAGGCTTTTTCGTTATATTTTCTATAATATAAGTGAGCACCATATAATTATAATCCGTATACTTCCAACCTGTTCCTGGTGGAAACTCTAATTTTTGACTTCCAATCCAAGTTACTAAATTTATACGTGAAGCTACATTGACCTTTCCTTTCCCATTTTCCGGTAAACCAGATGTATGCGTTAACAAGTGAAATAGCGTGATATTTTTATCTGCTGGAAATGAAGGAATGTATTTATTTACATTATCTTGGATATTTAACTTCCCTTGTTCTTGTAACTGTAAAATGGATGTAGCAACAACTGTTTTCGTAATAGAACCGATACGATATTTTGTTTGAGGTGTATTTTCTACTTTATTTTGAACATCAGCATATCCATATCCTTTATTCAATATAACATGTTCTTTATCTGTCACCAAAACTGTCCCATTAAATTGCTTTCCTACTAAATATTGATCTAACTTTTGAGATATACTAGCATAATCAATTTTTTGTACTTCTTCTATATTATCCTGTACCTCTGACTCAATAGCGGGAGTTACCTTTGTTGTTAATACTGCTTGTTCCTTTAGATCGGGACTATAGAGAAAATAGTATACTCCGCCGCAAACTACAGCAGACAGTGAAGCCATAATCATTATTTTTTTTTTCATATTGTTCCTCCATAATTACTTCGTGAAGAATGGTCCCCCATATTCTATTATCAGGCAATAAAAAAAAATCGCAACAATTTGTTGCGAAAAATCACATTTTTTCCTTTCTATATATACATACTTGATTTTTCCCATTTTTTTTTGCTTCATATAATGCAATATCCGCTCTTTGCATTAATTCCTCTTTAGTAATTCCTTGCTCATATAACGCAACTCCAAAACTCGCTGTTAATTTCGAAATTCCAGAGAACTGCTTTGTTTCAATGAAAAATCGTAACGATTCCGCAACTTGAAACGCTTCTTTCTCTACCGTATCTGTCACTAATATTATAAATTCTTCTCCTCCCCACCTTGCAAATATATGTTGATGTTCAACTTTAGATTTCATAAGATCTGCAAGTTGTACTAATGCTAAATCGCCAAAATCATGACCATATGTGTCATTTACTGATTTAAAATTATCTATATCAAACAAAATAAGTGCTATTTTTTCATCATTACGTATTACATTCTCCCACTCTGTCTCCAATATTTGTTGGAATTTCAAACGATTATATATTTCTGTCAATGAATCTATCATAGCCAGTCTTTCTTGCTCTTGATAGATTTCATCTAATTCTGTAATCTCTGTGCATTTTACTATAAATCGCGATAAGTCTTCTGGTAATGGTGTCGCACGTAATAAAAAGGTAGAGGCTTCCCCTTCATAATTGTGCATCTTAATTCTTCTTCCATTTGATAAAGTATCATCCAGCCATGTTACATCGTGAGTCGTCGAATAATATCCGGTCTCTCTTATAAGATGTTCTGCAAATACTAAATGTTGTTCACGATAGGTAAATAAATTATCATATCCGAAAAACTCTAAAAAATTTGTATTACAATCAACAATCTCATCATCTTCTACTATAAATAATAAATCATTTTGAAAATCAAACATCGTTTGAAGTAATTCCTGTTGTAAACTTACTTGCCGCACTAAAGAAAGCTGATATAAACTCTTATTCACTTCCTCTAGTACTACTTGTGGGGTTACTGGTGCTATAACAATATTACGTATTCCTAACAGTAGTAAATCTGCAAACTCATTGTTTATCTGTTGATCCCAAATGATAATGAATGTGCTCTGTGAATTATATATATTCTTTATATATTTTATTTGAGCAAAATCTGTTACATACATAATTACAATATGCGGTCTAGTTCTATGAAACAACATTTCTCCTTCTTCAAAACTATTTGCTATAAACATACATTTTGGATGGACGTTTTCTATCGTTTGTTGATGTGTACATCCATCTTCTATATAAAGGACATTCAACTGAAGATCTTGTAATACATTTTGGAAAACAGTATTCTCTAATAAAAAATGTAGTATGTTCATCACTAGTCTTCACTCACTTCATATATCTTGTTCTACTGAATTCCTCACAATCATTTTATAAAAAATAGTTCTCAAAAAAATCCGATTAGTGAGGAATACATATTAACAAGCTAATTGAGAATGTTATCTTCGCTTATCTACTCTAGAAATTCCTTTTTTAGTGTATGATTATAAGAGTTGTATCGTTTGTATGAATGCCCCATCTCGTTACTTAAAACTTGACAATTAAAATAAATTTATTATATTCTTAAATTCAATAACTTACGAAATGTAAGTAGAATATATTACATTTATTTTATATTAAGTTGATATGTAATTTGGAGGATATATAATGACAAACAATGACTTTTTTAACGTTTTATATGAACGCACATCTACACGTGCATTCAACCCCGAAAAAGAAATTTCATCTACAGAATTACATGAAATTTTAAAAGCCGCTGCACAAGCACCTTCTGCTTGGAACTTGCAACACTGGAAATTCCTTGTTTTCCAAGGCGAAGACGTACAAAAACGATTACATCCAATTGCTTATAACCAACAACAAATTCTTGATGCTTCTGCCGTAGTCGCTATTTTAGGTGATTTAGAAGCATATAAAAATGTTGAACCTGTTTACGGTCCAATTGTAGAACAAGGATTTATGAAAGAAGAGGCAAAAGAGCGCTTAGCTAAAAACATTGAATCTGCATATACTCGTGAGCAATACCCACGAGATGCTGCCTTTTCAAATGCTGCTTTAGCAGCAATGCAACTTATGCTTGCAGCTAAAGCAACTGGTTGGGATACTTGCGCTATTGGTGGCTTCAACCCACAAGCATTAATGGAAGAATTCAATGTTTCATCTCGTTACATACCAATTATGCTTATTACAATTGGTGAATCCACTTTAAAAGGTCACCCTGCACCGCGCATGAGCGTAGAACAAGTGAGTGAATGGGCGAAATAATAAAAAAACGAAGGTAATTTCATTACCTTCGTTTTTTTATATTCTGTCACACATCCGTAATATTACAATGTATTATTCGACATCTACACATAGAAAAATCGTAATTTTCATGCTATCTCCATAAATAAATATGGCGTTTCGTGTCGAAATTTGTTAAACCACCGAAAGATAACCGTGTATTTTTGTTACAATTGTGATACAATGATAACAAATAGATAACAAGAGAGGGATTTTCATTGAGTTCATACGGAAGCTTTATCGCATTTTTAAGTTACATAGTAACTGTACTACTGCTATATTTTATTGGCGATGCTGCAAACATATCAGTGTTACAATTCCCAAAAGAAGAAGTATTCCAATCAGAAGCAGAAAAACATACTGCACGATCCATTGCACCGCTACTCCTAGCTCTTCCTGTATATATCATCGTTTTATATAAAAGTAAAAAAGTGTAAAGGCTACCTATTTCATTCATTTCGGTGGTCTTTACATTTTTTTGTGATATTTCCCCTATTTTAAACATCATTCCATACTAAATACCCATCTAGTCATTTAAAATGAGAAAATCCCCTAGAAAAATTTTCATTATCTGTCCAGTCACCGACTACCGAACTTACATAGATTATAAGTGTGAAGGGGGTGATGAGGATTATGTTTGGATCATTTGGATGCTGTGATAACTTTAGAGACTGTCATCATCATGAAAGAGAGCACAACCGTCGTGAGAAAGAGAAAGAAGAAGTTAGACCACAACGACATGCTGTATGTAACGTACTTGCAAATCTTTCTATAGGAACTGAGGTTTCGCTTCTTAAACTAAAAGGAAATGGAACATTCCGCAATTTAGTTTTTGAGGGGTTCTGTAACGGTGTTGCTCTATTCTCTGCATTAAGAAAAGATGAAGACAAAGACAACAACAAAGATGATAAGAATGGAAACAATCGTAATGACGATAGATTTGAAGGGATTTTACGTGTTTGCCCAGAGGATGTTATCGCAATTGCTCTTTAAGATAAGTTTAATCAATAAAATCACCTAAGGTATATGTAACAAAAAAAACCTGAGACCGATTTCAAATCGACTCAGGTTTTTTTACTATTATATGCTTTTAACTAATTCAACAACTTCTTCAGCAGTTGACATTGTTAATGCTTTTTCTGCTAATGTTTCCATTTCTGCTTTTGACAACTTGCTTAGTTGTGTTCTTGCAGGAAGGATAGATGTTGCACTCATACTGAACTCATCTAAGCCTAATCCTAATAATAATGGGATAGCAAGTGAATCTCCCGCCATCTCACCACACATACCAGCCCATTTGCCCTCTTTGTGAGCAGCATCGATAACCATTTTTACAAGACGTAAAATAGATGGGTTATATGGTTGGTATAAGTAAGCTACTTGTTCGTTCATACGGTCCGCAGCCATTGTGTATTGGATTAAATCATTTGTTCCGATAGAGAAGAAATCAACTTCTTTTGCGAATTGATCTGCTAATACTGCAGAAGCTGGAATTTCAACCATCATACCAACTTCAATAGAATCAGAAACAGTTGTACCCGCTTCTACAAGTTTTGCTTTCTCTTCTAATAAGATTGCTTTCGCTTGACGGAACTCATCAAGAGTTGCAATCATTGGGAACATAATTTTTAAGTTACCGTATACGCTAGCACGAAGTAATGCACGAAGTTGTGTACGGAACACATCTTGCTCATCAAGACATAAGCGAATTGCACGGTATCCTAAGAATGGGTTCATTTCTTTTGGTAAATGTAAGTATGGAAGCTCTTTATCTCCACCGATGTCAAGTGTACGAACAACGACAGGTTGACCTTCTTTTACACCTTCAAGAACTGCTTTATACGCATCGAACTGCTCTTCTTCTGTTGGAAGATTGTCACGGCCCATGTATAAGAATTCTGTACGGTATAAACCAACGCCTTCTCCGCCATTATCGATAATACCTTGTACATCATTTGGTGTTCCGATATTAGCAACAAGCTCAACGTGATGTCCATCGCTCGTTACAGTAGCTTGGTCTTTTAATTTTGCCCATACAGCTTTTTGCTCTTCAAATTTCGCTTTCTTTTCTTCAAACGAACGAAGAGTTTCTTCTGATGGATTTACAATTACTTCTCCATCTAAACCGTCAATGATTACGATATCGCCGTTTTGGATTTTCTCCATAACAACTTTCGTACCAACAACAGCTGGAATTTCCATAGAACGAGCCATAATTGCAGAGTGAGATGTACGTCCACCGATATCAGTTGTGAAACCTTTTGCATACTTACGGTTTAACTGAGCTGTATCAGATGGTGTTAAATCTTCAGCAATAATGATTACTTCTTCAGAAATTGTACCAGGATTTGAGAAGTTAATTCCTAGTAAATGTGCAAGAACGCGTTTTGTTACGTCGCGAATATCCGCAGCACGTTCTTTCATGTATTCGTTATCCATGTTTTCAAACATAGAAATAAACATTGATGCAACTTCATCCATTGCAAATTCAGCATTTACTTTTTCGCTATTTACTTTATCTTTTACTGGATTTACTAATTCCGGATCATTTAATACTAATAAATGTGCTTCAAAGATAGCAGCTTTATCAGCACCTAGCTCAGCAAAAGCGTGGTCCTTAATAGCTTCTAGTTCAGATTTTGCTTTCTCAAGCGCAGCGTCTAAGCGTGCAATTTCTGCAGCTTCGTTCGTAATTGATTTCTTTTCAATGTTAAATTCAGGATTCTCAAGTCTGAAAGCCTTTGCAATAGCAATCCCACTTGATGCAGCGATCCCTTGAATATTAAGAGTCATTATTCTCCTAATCCTTCGTTTTTCATAGTTTCTTCGATAGCTGCTAGTGCTTGAGCTGCATCATCACCATTTGCAGTGATCTTAATTTCCGCGCCTTGTTGAATTCCTAAAGACATAACACCCATGATTGATTTTAAGTTAACGTTTTTTCCGTTATACTCTAAGTTAATGTCAGAACCAAATTTGCTTGCAGTGTTTACAAGTAGAGTTGCTGGACGAGCATGAATTCCTGAATCGCTAGTTACTTTAAAGATTTTTTCCATGATAATTTATCTCCTTTAAATTACGTATTTTTTTAGTTGTATAGACGTGAGTACTACATCATCTATTGTATATAATAGGCGATGTTCGGTCAACCACATCGCCTATTATAATTATAAACATTTTGCGTCAAATTCCTATTGAATGTCAATAATAGCGTTTTCGCCCTTTATAACATTTCCATCTTTTTTCAATTCGACTTGTTGCCCTTGTTGTAAATTCGTAAAGACGATTGGTGTAATAATAGATGGTGCATTTTCTTTTACAAATGCAAGATCTACTTTTAATAATGGTTGTCCTTGCTTCACTTTATCACCTTGTGCTACAAGCGCTTCAAAGCCTTCACCATTTAATTTTACAGTATCAATACCAAAGTGGATTAAAATTTCTTTTCCACCTTCAGACTGAATACCAATCGCATGTTTTGTAGGGAATACATTTACAATCTCACCATTAACTGGAGAAACTACTGTTCCTTCTGTTGGCTCAATCGCAAATCCATCTCCCATCATTTTCCCTGAGAATACTTGGTCAGGTACTTCTGTAATCGATAAAATTTTCCCTTCAATTGGTGAAACGATTGTTTCATTTTCATCAACTTGTTGAGGAGTTTCTTCCACTTTTACAGGCTCTTCTTTTTCAACATGAGGTGTACGACCTGACATAATATCATGAATTTGTGATTTTAATGTGTCAGATTTCGGTCCGAAAATAGCTTGAATGTTATTTCCAACTTCAAGTACACCAGCTGCTCCAAGCTCTTTTAAGCGGTCTTTATTTACATTCTTTTGTTCGTTAACTTGTACACGTAAACGAGTAATACAAGCATCTAAAGAAGCGATGTTTTCTTTACCACCAAGTGCTACTAATACTTCACGTGGAAGTTCTCCTGCTTCTGTTTTCCCTGCGCCTTCATTAGCATTCGCTACTTCACGACCAGGTGTTTTTAAGTTCCATTTACGGATTGCGAAACGGAATCCGAAGTAGTAAATCACTGCTAGTACAAGACCAACAATAATTACCCACCACCATGCCGTACGACCTGGTAGTACACCGAATAATATGAAGTCAATTAAACCACCAGAGAATGTCATACCAATTTTAACACCTAAAATTTGCATTGTCATAAATGATAGACCAGCGAATACTGCATGGATTCCGAATAATACTGGTGCTACGAATAAGAATGAAAATTCAAGCGGTTCTGTAATACCTGTTAAGAAAGATGTTAATGCAGCAGACCCTAAAATACCAGCTGCTAATTTTTTATTTTCTGGACGTGCTTCATGGTACATTGCTAAAGCTGCTGCTGGAAGACCGAACATCATGAACGGATACTTACCAGTTGTAAATGTACCAGCTGTTAATTCTACGCCGTCTTTTAACTGTGCCATAAAGATTTTTTGGTCACCACGGATTAATTCGCCAGCTGCATTTGTATACTGACCGAATTCGAACCAGAACGGTGAATAGAAAATATGATGTAATCCAAATGGAATTAATGAACGTTCGATTAAACCGAATATAAATGCTGCTAACGTTCTATTTGCATCAATCATTTGATGTGAGAACGTATTTAAGCCACCTTGAATGTATGGCCAAACGAAGCACATGATAATACCTACTACTAAAGAGAATGTTGCAGTTGCGATCGGTACGAAACGCTTACCTGCAAAGAAACCTAAGTATGATGGTAATTCAATGTTGAAGTATTTATTGTAGCAATATGCAGCTACTATCCCGACGATAATACCACCAAATACTCCTGTTTGTAGCGTTGGAATTCCTAATACGTTTGCATATGCTGGATCTGCAAATCCAATTTTCACTGGATCTGTTCCAGAACTTGTTACTTTCACTAGCTTATCTACTTCTAAGAACACACTCATCGTTTTGTTCATAATTAAGTAGCCGACGAATGCTGCTAAACCAGCTACTCCGTCTCCACCAGCTAAACCGATTGCTACCCCAACTGCGAATAATAATGCAAGGTTAGCGAAAATAATATCACCCGATTGTTCCATAATTTTTGCAACCATTACGAACCAATCTGCTTTTAAAGCAGGAATAACATTTGTTAGCTGTGGATTTTGAAATGCATTACCAAATCCAAGTAAAATACCTGCTGCCGGTAAAATCGCTACTGGAAGCATAAGCGCTTTTCCGACTTTTTGAAGAACACCAAAGATCTTCTTAAACATGGAAACCCTTCCTCTCTTATCTATATTGATACTTTTCGACAAACGCCAAAAAGGCATGAGGAAAAAAAAGATAGAACGATAGCTATACAAAGGGTAGTATGTCCCTTTATTTAGCTTACATTCCCAACTTTTCTCCACTCATGCCTGATCGAATCAGTAACACGTGTCAAAAATAGGATTACGTATAAGTTCACTATAATTAAGGCAAACGTTTTCGTTATTCACCTTAATGTGTTTGTCGAATTTTGTATAACTTTGCAATAGTTATTATACATAACTATTGTAAGCGATTCAATCATTTTTTTTAACGTTTTCATTTTAGACAAAAATATATGTCTTTTTACACATGTTCTGCTTTCACTAATCGTTGTAAATGCATCGTTAAATAAATACTCTCCGCTTCATATACAGGAAGTTGTAATTCTTTCTGCATTACTTTGACTAGTTTCCACGCCAAATTATAACAAACTGGATATTCCAACTTCAATAAATCAGCAAAACTCTGTGCTTCTTCTACTTTTTCTCCTTTTTTCACCCGCTCAATAGCATATTGTAAATGGCGAATAAGGCGTAAATAATGAATGCTTTCTTGGTCTAATGTAATTTGTAGGCTTGTCTCAATTAAAGACACAAGTTGTGCAATAAGACGGGAATTTTGATTAACAGAAGATAAATCAGAGTTTGTAAGCGAGCTGTAAATGTGAAGTGCGATAAAGCCAACTTCCCCTTCTGGCAATGTAATTTGCAAACGAGAATTTAAAAGTTGCACAACGCCTTCAGCAATTTTATATTCCTCTGGATATAGCATTTTCGTTTCAACTAAAAAAGGATTATCTATTGTAAGTCCTTGTTTCAGCCTTTTAATTGCAAAAGAAATATGATCTGTTAAAGCGATATGAATATGTTCATTTAATGGAGACTCCGCTTTTTCTTGAATATATAACATAATATCATTCATCAATTCAATTAGCTTTTCACTCACATGTGGTACTAAAAGTTTGTATTGTTCTCGATCACGTTCATTTTTTAAAACAAACATTTTCTCAATTTGTTCTTGCTCCAACACATCTTCAGCCTTTTTCCCAAATCCAATTCCTTTACCGATCACTACTACTTCCTCGTGTTCAGGATGGCTAGCAATGATGACATTATTATTTAAAACTTTTTTAATTTCTAGATAATTACTCATATAACACCACCCTCGTACTTAAATAGCCTGCTTTTATGTTACAGAACATTCTTCTTTTTCGTCAATATAAAACATCTACCATTTAATAAAAATTCATTTTTTAGACATGTTTGTATATGATGCGTATAATGTAAGGGCAACTGTACATAGAAAGGAGATTGCAACATGATTAAAATGTTTGTAAGTGATATTGATGGAACGATGATGCAACACGGAGGTTTTATCGACGAAAAAGATGTTATCGCTTTACGCAGCTTAGCTGAACAAAATGTAATTCTTTGTTTTGCTTCTGGAAGACTTGATAATGAAATTGCAGACTTAATGAGAGCGGTTAATACAAATTTCCATCGCATTAGTGTAAATGGTGTTTTTGTATATACACATGAAAATAAGCAGCTATTATCTGCAACTTTCGATTCCAGCATTCTTCCAGATTTGTTAGCTATGACAAATGAAGACCCTTATTTCCGTTATGTAAGTGATGAACATAACTACTACATTGAAGAAAAAACACCGTTTATTCATGAACTTGAACAACAAGTAACGATGACTTCTGTTGAAGAACCTAATCTATTACAGAAAATTGATGATACAATTTTTCCAAATAAAATTTCTGTCGGTGGAACGAAGGAAAGCTTACAACTCCTTCAGAACAAAATTGATGAAAAATTTCACGGAAAAGTTAGCACCTTCATTTCAGCAGAACAATGTTTAGATGTAATGCCACCTAATATTAGTAAAGGTTCTGCTATTTCTATTTTATTAAAAGAATTTCAAATACAACCAGAGGAAATTGCTTGCATAGGGGATTCTTATAATGATATTCCAATGTTCTCTTTAACTCCTCACAGTTTTGCTATGTCTCAAGCAGATGACGCAGTAAAAGAGCACGCTCACTATGTAGTAAATACGGTTAAAGATGCTGTTAACCACGTAATCGCTCATAATAAAAATACGACTCACTCCTTATAAGGATGAGTCGTATTTTTATTTCTTTACATGTTAAACACTTTAAAATTCACTGTACTTTACAAACTGAAATATATTATTTGTTACGTGCGATGTTTGTAATAAATTTATAACGATCCCCACGATAAATACATTTCACATACTCTAACGGTATCTCACCTTCTGAATATGACCATTGGCGCATTACAAGCACAGGCGCCTTTTTAGGAATATGCAGATGGTCAGCTTCATTATCCGTTGCAATGGAAGCTTCAATTGATTGAGTAGCGCTAACAAGCTTAAAGCCTAGTTTTTTCTCTAAATGTTCATATAAAGATTGTTGCAATATTTCTTCGTTAATATCTTTTACAAGAGCTGGCGACAAATATGTCGTCTCAAAAGCAATCGGTTCATCATCAGCTAAGCGAATACGCCTCACTTCATAAACCGACTCCCCCTCCTGTATTCTCAACCGGTCTGCTATTTTCGCAGTAGCTGGAACTAGGCGGAAACTAAGTAATTGACTACTTGGGTTCATCCCACGAGAAATCATATCTTCTGTGAATCCCGTCATTCCTTGCAATTTTTGTTCCACTTTCGGAAGTTGGACAAACGTTCCAATTCCACGTTTCCGATATAAATAGCCTTGTTCCACTAAATTATTAATCGCCTGTCTGATTGTCATACGACTCACTTCGAACTTATCACAAAGTTCATTCTCAGATGGGATTTTGTCTCCCGGCTTCCATTCGCCGTCCTCAATTAGCTGTTTCACCCACTCTTGAATCTGATAATAGATCGGAAATGGTGAATACTTGTCGATGTTCATCAGCAATCGCCTCACTGCATAAAGATAGAGCTTCTTGATCAGCGATTACGGTTACATTCGGATGACGTTGTAAAACAGTAGCAGGACACGCTTCACTATATTCACCTTGCAATAACTCTTTAAGTGCTTCTGCCTTTTTAGGCCCCATAGCAACAAGTAGAATTTGTTTCGCTTTCATAATGCTTCCAATTCCCATTGTAATCGCATGAGTTGGCACATCTTCTTCTTTTTCGAAGAAACGAAGGTTTGCTTGGCGTGTAGATTCTGTTAATTCAACAATGTTAGTTGGAGAATTAAATGATGTTCCTGGCTCATTAAATCCGATGTGACCGTTTTCACCGATTCCAAGAATCTGTAAGTCAACTGGGTTAGCCGATAGAATGCCTTCATAACGCTTGCACTCTTCCTCTAAATCACTTGCCATCCCGTTTGGTACATAAGTTTGTTTAAATGGAAGATGATCAAACAACTGTTCTTGCATGAAATAGTGATAGCTGTTTTTATCTTCGTGTGGTAAATTTACGTACTCATCTAAGTTTACAGTGGTTGTATGACTTGTATCAAGTTTATTTTTTCGCATTTCTGCATAAATACCTAATGGAGAGCTTCCTGTAGCCATTCCTAATGTTGGATTTTCTTTTGATTTTACAACCTCTTCAATTAACTTGAAACCTGCTTCCGCTAATTCTTCTGGAGTTTTTACAACAAGAATATTCATCTAATTACTTCCCTTCCTTCATATGAGTTCCTAAACGAACCGTATCATATACATGTAATTCTTCAGTCATAACAACAAAGTCTGCATCTTTACCTGCCGCTAACGCACCTTTATTATTTAACCCAAACTCTTCTGCTTGGTTAACCGATGTCATGAGTACTGCATCCTCGATTGAACATCCTGTAAATTCAATTACATTTCGGAAAGCTTGATCCATTTTCAAAATACTACCAGCTAACGTTCCATCTTCTAATCGGGCACTGCCATCTTTTACATGCACTGGCTGTCCGCCAAGCTCATATAATCCATCTTCAAGACCTTTTGCACGCATTGCATCTGTAATGACACTTACTTTTTTCGGTCCTTTTAATTTATATGCTAATTTCACCATATCAGGGTGAATGTGAATACCATCTGTAATTACTTCAACCATTACATCTGGATTTAATAACACATGACCAACAACTCCTGGTTCACGGTGATGTAATCCACGCATTTGATTGTATAAATGTGTTGCATGTGTAATTTTTCTATTTTTCAGTTGTGCATCAATCGCATCTGTATGCCCCATTGTGCCAACAACACCTGTTTCAGCAAGATACTGTTCAAACTCTAACGCACCTTCTTCTTCCGGTGCATATGTTACTAATTTAATTAGATTACCGCTTGCTACCTGCCATTGTTTAAATTGCTCGATACTCGCAGGAACAATATGTTCAAGTGGTTGTGCACCCGCACGTTTTTTTGAAACATATGGTCCTTCTAAGTGAATATATTCGAAATGTGCTCCCTTATCTTTCGCTTCCTTCGCAGCACTTAGCGCCGCTTCAATCGCTTCTGGAGCTTGTGTCATTGTTGTTGGGAAGTAAGTTGTAACTCCTTCTTTTAACATTTCTTTACCAAGAGTTACTAATCCATCGCTATTTGCATCCATCGCATCAATATCGTATCCACCATGAATATGAACATCAATCATACCTGGAATCACAATCTTTCCTGCCGCATCTAACACAGTTTCATTTTCTTGTGATACATATTGAGCCATCAAACCAATTTCTTTAATTGTTTCTGCGTAACGAATAAATCCGTTTTCCACTACTTCTGTACCTGTATAAATTTTGGCATTGATGACAACTTGCGTTTTCATTTTCATCGATCCTTTCCCATGAAATACCTACTTGTTATTATTACCTTATTCGCCTAATTCCATCTTAATATACACACGAGTAGTTGTCTATACATTCTAATGAAATTTCCTCTTCATTCAGCAGAAAAAAGGAAATTTATTTCTTTTTCATTATAATATATGTTATTCATTTTTTCCAAAATGGAAAATACCCTCTTATATAATTAATTACTTAAGTAGTGGCATAAGACCACTCGACCCCATAGTAATATGTTCACCGTCTGTTTCTATTTCTACTGTACGCTTGTTTGTTCCGTATATCATTATACCACGCTGTTTTAATCGTCTTACAACACTTTGATGAGGATGTCCATATGGATTTCTACTCCCGTACGAAAGAATAGCGAATTGTGGGTCTACTTTTTTTAAGAATGTTTCACTCGTTGAAGTATACGAGCCATGATGCCCTACTTTTAATATATCTGCATGTACATCAAATTGCTTTAATATTTCATTTTCTGTCCGTATATCAGCATCACCCATTAATAAAAAGTCCGCTTTACCATATCGAATCTTTAATACAATTGAAGACTCGTTATTCTCGTCTTTCGATTTCCCATTGTTCAATACTTGTATAGAAACATGTGGATCTAGCGGTATGTATTGTCCCTCCTTAACTGAAATGAAAGGAATGCCCCTTTTTTTAATGTTATTTCGATACGTATGATAAGTAAATGAACTATATGTTTTCCCGCTATCTAATACGAGGGAAACTGGCATTTGCTCTACAATTGGAATAAGTCCTCCTATATGGTCCATATCAGGATGAGTACTTACAATTACATCTAAATGATTAATTCTTTTTTCAATTAGTTTTTGAATAATGACCTCTCCCGCTTCATAAGGACCCCCGTCTATTAACATCGTTTGACCATTTGGCAATGTAATAAGTGTCGCATCACCTTGTCCAACTTTTAAAAAACTCACTTTCATTTTGCCAAAATGTTGCCGCTGCATATGTATAGAAGACGCAGTATGAATAGACATCATATATCTTTTAGCCGATGCGCTGTTTAACGAAAAACATAATAAAACAGAAACCAACAATAGAATATTCCGTACACCTCTCATAACTCGTCTCCTTTTTTCATTTAGTATGGCACGCTCTGTAATTGATATACAAAAAAAGCTTAGCAAAATGCTAAGCTTTTATTTTGATAATTCCTGTAAAGAACCGAAGAATAAATCTGCTTCATTCATTTGTTCATTTTCTTCCGAAAGAGGTGGTAAATCATCTAACGTTTTCAATCCAAACGTATCTAAAAACTCTTTCGTCGTTCCGTATAAGATAGGACGCCCCGGTCCTTCTGCTCTTCCCATTTCTTTTATAAGTAAGTGTGAAACTAACGTTTGTAATGCCTTATCTGTTTTCACTCCTCGAATCTCTTCCATTTCTGTCCTTGTAATCGGTTGACGGTACGCAACGATTGCCAACGTTTCAAGAGCTGCTTGAGACAGTGAAGCCGTTGTTGGGGTATCTATTAACTTTTGATAGTATGCCGCATGTTCTTTCTTTGTTGCAAAACGATACACTTTTGCATATTGTACAATTTGCAGACCGCGATTCGATCCTTCACATTCTTTTTGCATTTCCTCTATACTGTTTATTACTTCTTCCACTTCAACTTCCAGAACTTTAGCTATCTGTTCCGGATAAATCCCTTCGTCACCTGCAACAAATAAAAGCCCTTCAATAATCGCTTTTTGTTCTTTTCTATCCATTTTACGAACTCCTTCCTCCTATTTTTCTATAAAAATACACATAAAAAAACCGAATCACAGTAAATGCGTTCGGTTCAATATTTCTTCTCTCGTTCCAAACGATACATTAAAACCTAACTTGAGATAAAATATTTCTATCCCATCTTCACATGCTGGCTCTATACGGATTTACTAGAGCTTGATACGAAAATTTCATCAAAATTATGTTCTTGTTCAATTATGATTTGTTGATTTTTCATCAGCTCAAGAACTGCTAAAAATGTTACAACCATTATTTCACGTTCTTCATCAGCAAACAAATCATAAAAGCTTTGACGACCGCCTTTTACTTCTAACTGTTGTAGAATATCAGTCATTCGCTGTTCAATTGGTATTTCTTGGCGAGTAATTCGCGTTGTTACGGGTTTCTTTGCTTTTTTACGGCGCATTAGCTTTTGAAATGCCGCTAACATATCATATAACGTAACATCAAGAGGTAAACTTGTCTCCTCTTCTTGTTGAAATGATGTAAAATCAATTGGCGGACGTGTATATAGCTGTGCTCTTTCTTGTTCTCTTTCTTTTAACTCAGTAGCAACTTGCTTATATTTCTTATATTCAATTAACCTCTCCATCAATTCTTGACGAGGGTCATCTATAAAGTCTTCACCGTTATCAGGTACATCTTCTTCTTGTTTCGGTAACAACATTTTACTTTTAATTTGTAATAACGTTGCTGCCATTACTAAATACTCACTGGCAACATCTAATTGTAGTTCTTTCATCGTATGGACATAAGATAGATATTGCTCTGTAATTTCCGCTACAGGAATATTATATATATCAATTTCGTAACGATGTATTAAGTGTAACAATAGATCTAAAGGCCCTTCAAAAGCCTCTACTTTAAAATTATACTGCACAAAGCATCCCACCACATTTTTTCTATAACAACATAAGTATAGAGCATACTCATGTTCTATCCAACCTTTTTAAGAAATTTAATTAAAAATAGACCTATGCCCATGTCATAATGCCCACCGCTTCATATGATAACAATGTAGTAAGAACAATGTAGGAGGTCAAAAAACTATGGGTCACGTTGATTGCGGTTTTAGCGGTGGATTCGCATTAATTGTTGTACTGTTCATTTTACTAATCATTGTAGGAGCAGCTTGCTTCTGCTAATATGAAGCAATAAAGCGACTAGGGATATTTCCCTAGTCGCTTATTGTTAATATTTCTATGATACACTGTACATATAACCGTTAGACAGGAGCGAAAAAAATGTATCCTACCGAGTACATACAATTTTTAATTCATTTTCACGGAGACTATGATTATTTTGAATGTCATGAAATACTAGAAGAGTATTGGAAATTAAAGCCTAGAGGAGAACGTGACAATTACTTAGTCGGTCTCATTCAAATTGCTGTTTCCTCATACCATCATAGACGATCCAATTGGAATGGTGCAGAGAAGATGATAAAAAGCGCAATAACAATTTTAGAAAAGAACAGCGCGCAATTACATCAATTCGGAATAGATCATAAACAACTTATATTTTTATTAAATGAAAGATTACAATCTATCCACAAAAAGGAAACTTTCGCCCCGTTATTTTTACCATTATTAGACGTATCGTTAGAAAAACAATGCATACAGTTATGTAAGAAACAAAACCTCTCTTGGAAAGATGCGAACGTCGTTCCTGATGAATACATCATAAATAAGCACACATTGCGTGATCGAACAGAAGTCATTTCTGAACGACACGAACAACTACAAAAAAGAAAGCAGAGATAATAAAATACTTATCCCTGCTTTCATGAATGTATATTCTGTTCAAGCTCTTTACACTTTTTGCAAAAACTTGCTGTTTGCTCATTTCCGCAAATTGTAAACTCAAGAAATTTACTCTTAAGCTCTTGAACCATCTTCGTCCCAATACCCATATGACGGTGAGACGGATTCACGCTCAAATGCTGAATTTCCAATACCTGATCTTCTTTTTTTATAATCCCCATTATCCCAACAAAATCTTCATTTTGTTTCCACAAATACAATTGCCAATCTTCTTTCGCCTCATACTCTTTCATTGTCAATTGTAATGTTTTCACATCTTTTTCAGTTGGCATAAATGAAAGAAGCCCCATTGCAATTTTTTCATAACTTTTTTTAAAACGAATTAACATAACCCTTATCCCTTCTTACAAAAGTTACAAACTATTTATCCCCTCAGTCACTCTTTTCATATCACATTCATTCTACAATATTTTTACCAGAGTGAGAAGAGGCTGAAACAACTTGATAATCATACAAAGCGTTAAGAAGAAAGTCAAATATATGTTTCCAAGCTATTTTTTCTATTATACCGCTCAGAATAGAGACAATACTGTTTAGAAACTAAAAGGAGAATCCCCCCGCTCATCACATGTTAATTATTAATCACTTTTGAACGAAATAGTTCTATTAAAAATAATATGTTAAGAGAAATCTATTTATTGAAACATATAATTGGTACTCCATTCTATGTATTTTGTTAAAATTGTGTTCTCATGAACAATATATTTTAACGTTAGTAGCCGTCCTATTTGCACCATATATTTCGAAATATATACCAATTACTGTTTATACGAAATAAAAAAAGAGAGCAAAATCGCTCTCTTTTCTCGTAACTTATTCTTCCCAAACTTTAACTTCTTTCATTACATCGCCTTGACGCATGTTTAATACTGTTTCAATACCGCTTGTTGCTTTACCGAATACAGTATGTACGCCATCTAAATGCGGTTGTGGCTCATGAACAACAAAGAATTGGCTACCACCTGTGTTACGGCCAGCATGTGCCATAGAAAGTGAGCCAACAAGATGTCTATGAGGATTTCCATCAGTTTCACATGGGATAGAGTAACCTGGGCCACCTGCTCCTGTGCCTGTTGGGTCTCCACCTTGGCTTACGAAGCCAGGAATAACGCGGTGGAATGTCACACCATCATAAAATCCTTGCTCTGCTAATTTTTTAAAGTTTTCTACTGTTTTCGGTGCCTCTTCTGGGAAAAATTCTAAATCGATTTTTTCACCATTTTCCATTAATATGTATCCTAAAGTTTTCATACGTATATGTCTCCTTTCAACTATCTCAGCACTATATTACCATATTCATGACGAGAAACAAAAAGAATCCGACAATCTACATACTTCTTTTTTGAAATGTGGAAGAAGCTAGGTGACAAATAAGAAAAATATACTATAATAACTGTGTTGCCCGAAAATTTTAGAAAGAGAAAGGGAGCGATTTTTCGTGAAAACGAAATTACTAGCTCTGCTATTGGCTGTAGCCGTATTTATGATACCAACAGCTTCATTTGCAGACATCATTGAGGGAGAATCAATTGTCACACTAGGAGAGAACTTATCTGAACAACAAAAACAAGATCTGTTAAAAGAAATGAAAGCACCGAAAGATGCTACAATTATTACTGTGTCTAATGCGGAAGAACATAAATTTCTAGAAGGAATTGTTCCAAAAGCACAAATTGGTACGAGAGCAATTTCCTCTTCTATGATTACATACACAAAGCCAGGATCTGGTCTCATTGTACGTTCAAAAAACATTAATTCGATAACAGATGCAATGTACACAAACGCACTTATTACAGCAGGCGTGAAAGATGCAGAGATTCAAATTACTGCACCATTTAAAGTCTCAGGAACTGCTGCTTTAACAGGTTTAATGAAGGCCTATGAAACAACATCGAACAAAGCAATTCCTGAGGAAGTAAAAAAAGTAGCCAATGAAGAAATGGTGCAAACGGCCCAGCTCGGCGATAAAATTGGTGAGGAAAAAGCAGTTCAACTTGTTGCAAAAATTAAAGAAGAGATTGCAAAAGAGCAGCCAAAAACGACGGAAGATTTACGTTCATTAATTAAAAAAATTGCTGATCAACTCGGCATTACATTAACGGATGAACAGTTGGATAACTTAGTAGCGTTATTTGATAAAATGAAAAATCTTAATATCGATTGGAATCAAGTTGGCAGTCAATTAAATAAAGCAAAAGAACACGTTTCTGCCTTTTTAGGGTCTGAAGAAGGGCAAGGTTTCCTAGATAAAGTTAAAGATTTCTTCTCTAGTATCATTGATTTTGTTAAATCTTTATTCAAGTAAAAAGAAGCTCGTCAGTGACGAGCTTCTTTTTTATACAAGTAACGGTAATTTCATAACCGCTTCTTCAACCGAACGAACAACATGATTTGCTTTCTCCTTCACATATGGATGAGCATGATGAAGAGTAAATGAGTGCGGGGTTACTTCAAACATTGAAATGTCATTAAAAGAATCTCCAATGCAGGCAACCTCATTTGCTTCAATTTTTAAATGTTCCATTAGTCGCCTTAAAGCACTCCCCTTACTTACACCCCTTGGCATAATATCAACATAGCGTTTACCTGATATAAAAACTTCCGCTTCGCTGTGAAACGTATCTCGTAACTCTTGATCTAATGCTACAATTTTCTCTTCTTCTCCAAATACAAATAATTTCGCTGGATGTACAGTCTTACCAAATTCTTCTTCTAACGCTTCTATTTCAGCAATATGTACCCCCATATACTCTTCAAAAGTATGATGATTTTCATTCTTTCTTTTTGTATATCGCTGCTCATTTGCACAAACAATATCTGCTAGTCCCTTGTTATGTATATATCGATATATTTCCTGGGCAACACTATCTTCAAAACTTGATTCATAAAATATTTTACCGTCCGGCAGTAACATTGTCGCCCCATTTAAACCTGTTGTGTAATACGGGAATGAAAACCTTTTTACGACTTCATCAATTCGGTGAGTAAAGCGGCCAGAGGCAAAACAAATATTTGTCCCTTTTTCAGCTAGCCAACAAAGTGCACGTTCATCTTCTTTTTGCATATCATTCACATTGTAAACGAGCGTGTCATCTAAATCACTTACAAATAATTTAATCATGTCCTCTTCCCCTCTCATACACAATATCTACTCTAAGTGTACACAAAAAATGTTTGGTTTTTGTTAAAAAAAAATAAATTTTCAATAAAAAAATAAACGGGAGCATAATCCCGTTTATTTTTGTCTTCTTACATTTTGGGGTCGTACAATACTAGGACGCACTTTTAAACTAGACATAGTTGGACGGAGTAAAATTTTCGTTAACGCGCCCCAATCAAACGGTAAAAACGGCCATAAATACGGTGTTTGTAAGCTTTTTATAGACGCTAAAAATAAAATCAACATCGTCATCCCGATTACAAATCCCATCTCATGAAAGATGCCGGTTAAAATAATGACAAATAATTTGCCGATCTTATTTCCAAGTCCAAGCTCATAACTCGGAGTTGCAAATGATCCAATCATAGAAACCGCTACATACAAAATAACTTCTGGTACAAATAAACCTACATCAATTGCAATTTGACCAATTAATATAGCTGAAATTAATCCTGCTGCCGACGACAGTGATGTCGGCGTATGAATGGCAGCCATCCTTAAAAATTCGAGTCCGACTTCCGCCATCAAAATTTGTAATAAAATCGGTAAATGCGTCATCTTGTTTGGTCCAATAAAAGCAAGCTTTTCCGGTAAAAGAGTTGGATCAAATACAAAAACTAACCAAAACGGCAACAAGAACAGCGAAAATATAACACCTAAAAAACGTACCCAACGTAAAAATGTACCTACAGCTGGATTTTGTCTAAACTCTTCTGCATGCTGTAAATGGTGGAAATATGTTGTTGGAGTGATCATGGCACTTGGTGATGTATCAACAAGTACTAACACATGTCCTTCTAACAGATGATTTGCTGCTACATCTGGTCTTTCTGTGTATCGAATAAGCGGGAATGGATTATAACCTTGTTTGACTACAAATTCTTCTACCGTTTTATCCGCCATCGTAATCCCATCTACTTCAATATTTTTTAATTCTTGTTTTATAATTTTCACTAAATCCGGATTTGCAACATCTTGTACATATGTAATACAAATATCCGTTTGCGATCTATCCCCTACTCGAACCATTTCATTTCGAAGACGCGGGTCGCGTATCCTTCTACGAATTAAAGCTGTATTTACAACGATATTTTCAACAAAGCCATCCCTTGCACCACGTACTACCTTTTCTGTATCTGGTTCTGTCGGTGTCCGCCCCGGATAACTACGAACATCAATTGCGAACGCTTCCGTTTCACCTTCTACAAATATAACAATAAGTCCCGATAATACTTGGAGCATTACCTCATCCATCGTTTTTACTTTACTTACTTGTTGGTGAATTAAACGATTCTCTAAAAGCTTTACAGTATCTTCTTCTACATCCCTTATTTCATTTGTATCCACTGCTTCTTCTAAAATAGGGATAATATAATTCGTATCACAAAGCCCATTTACAAATAACACACCAATTTCTTTATTTAAAATTTGAAATTTACGAATACCAACATCGTATGTGACACCCAATCCAACTGTTTGCTTTAAGTAATTTTCATTATCACTTAAAAAAGATGAAATCGGGATATTCACTTTTTTAGGCTTCGTCATAAAACCCACTCCTTTCCAAAATTAATTGAATCGCTTTTCTAGTAATAGGTGATCCTCTCTCCCATTCATCATTTCCACACATCTTGCCAATATCACCGACCCCCACAATGACTGGAACATTCAGATCATCTAAACAATAAATCGTATCCCCACTAATCCTCCCAATTTCACCATCTGGAAGTCCAAATTTATCAACACCGTATTCTGTCAAATTCCCATTCCGATCTACACTTACATCTACACGCGCCCATTCCCAATGATGTGTATTCGACGCTACTGCTAAAATGCCAAGTACATCAACTTGTTTATGTGTTGCGACATACTTTAACGCCTTTTCACCAGATCCTTCTCCTATAAATCCGCTGTCATCAAACATGACAAATACAGGGTCATATGGCGTTTGCATAATAAGCTCAACAACTTTCTTCCCTGTCAATTTGGTCGGATTACTTTGCGATGCTGAAATACACCTTCCCCCAAATTCCTTTGTCAACAGCTCAATTGTCCGCTTTGCATATTCATCTCCATCTGTGACCAAAACAACCCTTCGTCTCATTTGATTTATCCTTTCGGTTTACATATAAGTGCAACAAAAAATGAAAATAATATCGCCGCTGAAATCCCCGCAGACGTTAAGCTAAACATACCGATTCCAATTCCTAAATATCCATGTTTTTCTGCCGCATGCATTGCCCCGTGCAATAGTGAATGTCCAAAACTTGTAATAGGGACCGTTGCCCCAGCACCTGCAAATTTTATAAGCTTATCATACAATCCGAATCCGTCTAAAATAGCTCCGACGACTACAAAAGTTGCCATTAAATGTGCTGGTGTTAACTTTGCAAAATCTAGCAACACTTGTCCAATGACACAAATAGCTCCTCCTACAAGAAATGCATATATAAAATCCACAATTCACTCTCCTTTAACTCTTTCAAACACAACACCATGCGCAATCGTTGGAATCGTTTCCTTCTGCTGCATCATCACCGGGCTTAATAAAGCTCCCGTTGCAACGACAAAAATCCGTTGTAAATTCCCTTTTTGCATTTCACGCAATAAATGACCGTATGTTACAACAGCTGAACAAGCACAACCACTGCCACCTGCAAACACTTCTTCTTGATTTGAATTGTAAATCATTAACCCACAATCGTTGTATATATGTCCAAGATCATACCCTTCCTCAAATAAAAGTTGTTTCGCAATTGGTGTCCCCACAGCTGATAAATCACCAGTAACAATAAGGTCATAATCAGCGGCACTTCTTCTTAAATCTTCAAAATGCTGTTGAATTGTATGAGCAGCAGCTGGCGCCATTGCCGATCCCATATCTAAAGGATTAGCAATTCCTAAATCTTGTACTGTTCCGATTGTTGCTGCTGTTATTTTAATTGCACTTTCTTCATTGCTAATTAATATGGATCCTGCTCCGGTAACAGTCGAGTTTGCTGTCCCAGGCTTTTGTCCTCCGTACTCTGTTGGATTACGAAATTGTCTTTCAGCCGTCGCATTATGACTACTTACTGTCGCTAAGACACGATTCGCAAATCCACCATCTATAAATGCTGATCCAACCGCCAAAGTTTCCATTGACGTCGCACAAGCACTGAACATCCCTAAAAAAGGAATACCACAATCTCGAGCAACATAATTTGCTGTCACTGTTTGGTTTAATAAATCACCTGCTAAAAAGAAATCAATTTGTGATGGTTTTATATTTCCTTTTTGCAATGCTTGTTGAATCGAGTCTGACATTAACCTTCGTTCAGCAAGTTCCCAGTTTTCCTCTCCACAATGTAAGTCTGAATATGAAATATCAAAATCCTTTCCAAGAGGGCCTTCAGCTTCTTTCGGACCGACAGCGGTACCAGTTGCATTCACGAAGATATCATTTTGAAATACCCACGTTTGTTTTCCTGTCAATCTCATACCTACCCCTCCTTTAAGACATTAAAATTTGAAATGTATATCTTATTAATCCAATAATGTATGCACCGACGACGCCAAACACAATGACGCTTCCTGCAAGCTTAAACATGTTTGTAGCAATTCCTAGAACAATCCCTTCGCTCCTATGTTCTAGCGCAGCACTTGCCATAGAATTCGCAAATCCAGTAACTGGTACTGCTGAGCCCGCTCCAGAAAACTGCCCGATTTTATCATAAACACCACAACCTGTTAAAATCGCTGATAGTAAAACGAGAGTTGCAACTGTAGGGTTTCCTGCCTCTTGCTCACTAAAGTGAAAGTAATGTATATAAAATTTCATCAATACTTCTCCGACGGTACAAATGAATCCCCCAACAAGAAATGCCTTCACACAATTTATTAAATAGTTCGGTTTTGGATGGTACTCTTTCACTTTATTTATGTAATCATCTTTCAGTTTTCGCCCTGCCATATATATATTGCCTCCTACTTTACGAAATAAATCCAGTGAAACAATGAGCCTATTACTTTTCCAAGTACAAGAGCAACAAGTAAAATAATAATTTTCCCCTCTACCCCTACCCGTTTCGCTAAAATAGGTAAAACGTTTAACACTTCCGTTAACGCCGCAGCTAGCATTCCAATGAATGTGCCACAAAATAACCCTAATATTACGAGCCAATACTGCGACGTTTGAAATGTAATGTTCTTTAAACTACACCAAGCCCCTGTTAAAGTACCCGCAATAACTGCCCACTCAAAATATTGAATATGCTTTCCACTTCTCGTTAATTGAGCTAAACGAGGGATTATACCAAGTACAGCTAAAAACGCAACATATCCGCTACCTACAGCAATCCCTCCAGCTAAACCAATTAAAATCACGAATCCAGACTCAATCATCGGTAAGCTGTTTCATATTATCCTTGTTTTCATGAACAATTACATATTGATCAAGCGACTGTTGATATTGAAACATCTCAACTTCCAACGGGCTCGGCTCTTCATTAATTCGCTTTTGAAATACATGATTAAAAAATAAAACCATACCTACTCCAAGACCCAATGAATAAGGAATTTGAAATAAAAGTGGTTGCGCCTTAAATTCTCCAGTAATCATGTAATATAACCGTTGGTGTACTTGTTGCATACTTACATCTTCATGAAAATAAATAATTGCAAGTGCTGCTCCAATGAAGAGTAACAACCATACAAGTCCGAAGAAAACCGGATGCACTTTCTTTTTTTCATATATAATTTCAACAAGGGTTTGTCCAGAACCAAGTAAATTAATTTGTAAGTGAGCCGCTTTTTGTTGAACAATCTCAATCACTTTCATAACATCAATTACAACATGTGTTTTATCATGCGCTGTTATTTTGTAAATTATCTCATTTTGTAACGACTCAACTACCAAAGAATCTCCAGCAAGTTGAGCTACATCGCTCAGTTTTACTTCATACGTAGGAGACACTTTTAATCGATTGCGCATTTTAATATAAATCGTTTGTTCCAATTTCCATTCACCCCTTCACTCTTCCTCGTAGTTGTAGTATGGTTATTGGAATTTTTTCTAATACAATTTTTTCATAAAAAAACATCTGTACCGTTTTGGTACAGATGTTTTTCTGCTAAGCCTTTTTCTTAAATAAATTTGCAATGCTTAATGCGAGCCCTCCCCAAATGACTACCATACCTATAACCATCATCATAATTGCTGATCCGCTCATCATGAAACACCTCGATCCTTCCATTCTTTTTCAAGCTGGGCAGAGTCTGAATGTATTTGTGCATTCCATTTTTTCAGACCAATAACTAACGCAACTAGAAGGAATGCTGCCGCTATCGACCAACCATACGTTACAACAAACTCTGTCGGATAATCTCCGTAGTTCTTTTTAATGTTTTGGATTGTACCATCAATTAACATATACCCTAACATAAGTGGAGTAATAACGAGTAAACTCACTCTCCAAAACGTTCCTAGCTTTATATCAGATACAAAGTTTGCATGGTTTTGATAAACTGGTAAACGGCGTAAGATTAGTCCTATTGTAACTACTTCAGCGAGTGCAATTGTAATCAATCCAAAATTGTTAGCGAAGTAATCAACAACATCTAGGAACATAAGTCCACCACGCGTTGCAAAAACAAGAGAAACTAACACGAGAAGTGTTCCCATAATTCCAATCGTCTTTGGACGACTCAAGCTGAATTTTTCAGATACAGCAGCAAAGCATACTTCCGCAAGTGAAATGAGTGATGTAATTCCAGCAACGGTTAAAGATAAGAAAAATAATACTCCAAATAACGGTGACATCGGTAGTTCATTAATAATTTGCGGGAATACTACGAACGCAAGTCCCACACCAGCACTAGCTACTTTATCAACCGGTACCCCCATGTTATTCGCCATAAATCCAAGAGCTGCAAATACACCAATACCTGCCAATAATTCAAATCCTGAATTTGCAAATCCTGTAATAAAAGCATTGTTTGTTGTATCTGAGTTTTTCGGTAAATAACTAGAATACGTAATCATAATTCCGAATGCTAAAGATAAACTAAAGAAAATTTGACCGTAAGCAGCAAGCCATACTTTCCCATCAAAAATACGACTCCAATCTGGTTTGAAAAATGCATCTAACCCCTGCATCGCACCTTCCATCGTCACTGCACGAACAACGATAATAAGGAACATAACAACTAGTAAAGGAATAAAAATACGGTTAACAACTTCGATTCCTTTTTTAACTCCTTTAAACGCAACACCAAGCACAATAATCCAAACGAGAGCTAACGGAATTAATACTTCCGGCACAAGCCCCCCAAACTGTCCTGGCTTATCTGCAACATGTAAATATTCTTTAAATAAAAATGATTGCGTGTCTTTCCCCCATGCTCCAGTAATCGCAAAGTACGTATACGAAATAGACCAAGCAATAATTACTGCATAATATGTTGAAACGATAAATGTTACACACATTTGCCACCATCCAATAAATTCAGCACGTGGATGAATACGGAAGAATGTAAGTGGTGCCGAACCACGATGACGATGCCCAAGAGCAAACTCGAATGCTAATAATGAAATACCAGTTGTTAATAATGCGAATAAGTACGGTAAAAAGAATGCGCCTCCTCCGTTTTCATACGCTGTATAAGGAAAACGCCATATGTTTCCTAATCCAACGGCAGAGCCGACCGCTGCGAAAATAAATCCAGCCCTCGTTCCCCATTGTTGCCTCGTTTCCATGTTTCCTTCCCCCTTTGTGACAAGTTCATACTTGGATTATATTTTAAATTAACTAAATTATCAATAAATTCTGTAAACTTTTTAACAATAGTTGGAATCTTCTCCTTTTCATTACAATAAAAAAAATCGAATAGATAGCTATTCATCTATTCGATCTTTCATCTGTTTCAATATTTTCTTTTCCAGTCTGGAAACTTGTACTTGCGAAATGCCTATGCGCTCCGCTACTTCTGATTGGGTTTGGTCTTTATAATAGCGCAAATACACAATTAGCCGTTCTCGTTCATCCAATTCTCTAATTGCTTCTTTTAAAGCAATTTTATCAAACCATTTCGTTTCCGATTGATCTGCAATTTGATCTAAAATAGTAATTGGATCTCCATCATTTTCATACACAGTTTCATGTATTGATGAAGGAGCACGACTCGCTTCTTGCGCCAGAACAACTTCTTCCGGCGTTAGTTCAAGAGCCTCTGCTACCTCATTAATCGTTGGAGCCCTTCCAAATTCCTTCGAAAGCTCGTCTCTCATCTTTCGGACTTTGTTTCCTGTTTCTTTTAAAGATCTACTTACTTTCACTGATCCATCGTCACGTAAAAATCGCTGTATTTCACCGATAATCATTGGAACTGCATATGTTGAAAATTTCACGTCGAAAGATAAATCAAATTTATCTACCGATTTTAAGAGTCCAATACATCCAATTTGAAATAAATCGTCTGGTTCATATCCTCGATTAAGAAATCGCTGCACAACCGACCATACGAGACGCATATTACTTTGAACGATTGTGTCTCTCGCTTGTTGATCTCCATCTTGACTCTTTTGAATTAACGCTTTTAGCTCGTGGTCCTTTAACTGAGGTTTCTTCTTCTCATTTTTGACCTCTATGTCCATTGGCTATTCTCCTTAATTGCATAGAGCGTTACTATTTGATAAGTATTTTGTCAAATGGATTGTTGTCCCGAAAGATTCGTTTGAAATAACTTCTACTTCATCCATAAAGTTTTCCATGATAGTAAATCCCATTCCGGAACGCTCTAATTCAGGTTTAGTTGTAAAAAGGGGTTGTCTTGCTTCATCTAAGTTAAAGATACCAATCCCTTCATCTCGAATCGTGAGTTTCACCATCGCTTCTTCCAAAATCACTGAAATATAAACAACACCTTCTGCATTTCCTTCATACCCATGAATAATTGCATTTGTAACCGCTTCTGACACAACTGTTTTAATCTCTGTTAGTTCTTCCATCGTCGGGTCTAATTGCGCAATAAAAGCAGCTACCGTAACACGAGCAAATGATTCATTCTGACTTAACGCTGAAAATTGAAGGTTCATTTCATTTCTCATCTATGCCACCCCCAACGTCGCGAGCGCATGCGCTTCACTTTCTTCTAAACGAACAATTTTGAATAGACCTGACATTTCAAATAAACGTTTAACAGGCGGTGAAATTGCACAAACAACCATCTCTCCACCTAATCCTTTTACATGTTTATATCGGCCTAATATAACACCTAAACCAGAACTATCCATAAATGATAAGTTCTCTAGGCTCAAAACAATATGATGAACACCATGTGTCTCAATCATATCTGTTACTTTCGTTCGCAACTCTTCAGCGGTATGATGATCTAATTCACCCTCCAGCCTCACACATAAGACGTCACGTTTTACTTCTAAATGCATGGAAAGACTCACACGATTTCCTCCTTATGCTCAAACTTTACTCTTTAACATAAGATTTTCGTGATATAAAATAAGAATCCTTCCTACTGACAAAAGAAGAACTATTTCGTCATAATGTGAAACCGTTCAGCAATTATTCCAGTAAATATGAACAGAAAAGCGGCAAAATTTTTGCCGCTATTTTGATGTTGAAAACATCCCAAAGCTTCTTTTAAATAACTCCCACCAACTCGCTGCAGCAACATCTTCTTTCGCTACAATGGTTTGTTTTAATAAAACCTCTTTATCTTTTTTAATGACAAGTGTGCCAAGTGCGTCACCCTTTTTAATCGGTGCCTTCACTTTCTTTTCAGCAATTACTTCTTGTTTTACTTTGTCCATATTTTCGCCCTTCTTCATAAGAAGAGATACGTTATCTGACGCAACTAAATCTACTTTTTCTTCTTTCCCTTTTCCTACTTGTACAGTCTTAATTTTTTCACCACGTGTATACAATTTCTTTGTCATATATTGTCCAAATGCATAATCAAGAAGCTTCGTTACTTGATTGTTCCGCTCTTTTGATGTAGGTGCTCCCATAACAACTGAAATGACACGCATTCCATTCTTTTCAGCTGATGCAGTTAAACAATATTTCGCTTCTGTCGTAAAGCCCGTTTTCACACCATCTACTCCAGGATAAAAACGTACTAACTTATTCGTATTAACAAGCCAAAACCTCTTATCCGTATCTTCACGTAAATAGTCTTCATATTTACCTGTGTATTTGCGAATAAGTGGATACTTCATCAATTCTCTCGCCATTATAGCCATATCATTTGCTGTAGAATAATGATCTTTGGCCGGGAGACCTGTTGGGTTTTGAAAATGTGTATTTTTCAGTCCTAAATCTTTCGCTTTTTTGTTCATCATATTTACGAATCCTTCTTCTGAACCAGCGATATGCTCAGCTACTGCAACAGATGCATCATTTCCAGATGCAATGGCAATGCCCTTTAGCATTTCATTTACGGTCATCTCTTCCCCAGGTTCTAAAAAGATTTGTGATCCACCCATTGAAGCTGCGTGTTCACTTGCTCTAACTTTATCGGTCAGTTTTAGTTTTCCTTTTTCAACTTGTTCCATAATTAATAGCATTGTCATAATCTTCGTCATACTGGCAGGTGGTAACTTTTCATTCGGATTTTTATCAAATAAAACTTTACCTGTATCTTGCTCAATTACGATTGCTGACGACGCTTGTTCCGCTAACTTCGGCGTGGTTTCTTCTGTTTTCTCCTGCTTCGTTTTCTCAGATTGCGCAAAACTAACTGAAGTACCAGAAAGAAATAACATGAAACAAACAAGTATTCCAAAAACTCGCTTCATGACTAACCCTCCATTCTATATCAAACCTATTTTTTCCAATTTTTCATTTTTTAATACCATATTTTTCTATCATTTTTCAGTTGACAAATACATTTATCGCCTATATTGTATTAAGTGTATTACACACATTAGTACACCTAATACATAACAGGAAGGAGACATTGCTCTTGCATATTCAACTTGATCCAAGAAGCAACACTCCGATATGGGAACAAATTGTTCAAAGTATAAAAGAACTCGTATTAAAAAACATATTAGCTCCAAGTGATAAGCTTCCTTCTGTGCGCGAGCTCGCTTCTTTACTCGTTATAAATCCAAATACAGTTAGTAAAGCGTACCAAGAGTTAGAACGCCAAGGGATTATTGAAACATTGCGAGGAAAAGGAACATTTGTATCCCAATCGATTACCCCAACATTAGACGAAAGGAAAATCGCTATGGTTGAAAAACAGTTTCATCAATTACTATTAGAAGCCTCTTATCTCGGGGTTACGAAAGATAAAATTCACGATTGGATAGATTCATACTACAAAGAGATTGGAGGAAATACAGATGCTGAAAGTGACAAACCTGAAGAAAACAATTGATAATCAAACGATTTTAGACGATGTTTCTTTCACATTACAAAAAGGTAGTATCGTCGGATTACTCGGAAGAAACGGTGCGGGGAAAACGACTTTATTACGAACGATGGTCGGCATTTTAGACCCTGATGCAGGAACTGTTACATATGAGGATACGGATATTCATAAGCATCCTGAAATGAAGCAAAAAATCGTATATGTTCCGGATTCTACTAACATACTGAACGGATATACAGTGAAAGAAATTGTAAAGTTTTATAAAGCTGTTTATACAGCATTTGATGAACAGTATTTCTACGAATTATTAGAGCGGTTCAATTTACCAAACAAGCGAATTCGTAGTTATTCAAAAGGAATGAAAGCACTGCTTGCGATCATTTTAGCCGTTGCTGCAAAAGCAGAATATATCATTTTAGATGAACCGACAAACGGGTTGGATCCTATCGTTAAAAGGCAAATCCTCCAGTTTCTCGTTGGAGAAGTTGCAGAAAAAGAGATTACCATTTTCATCTCAACTCATCACTTAGATGAAGTTGAACAAATTGCCGATACAATCATTATATTAAAAGGCCATACCATATCTTCTATTACGTCACTAGATGATGCAAAATCACGATTTGCCAAAATACAAGTAGCTTACGAACGATCACTACCTCAAAAACTAGAAAACTTAAGTAATATTAAAATATTAAACCAAACAGGAAAAGTATATACAATCTTAATTGAGGGAAATGTGGCTACAACACTGGAGAAGTTTTATAAAGAGCAACCTATACTCATTGAAGAACTAACAATGTCACTTGAAGATGTCTTCGTTACGACACTTGAGGGGGATGAGTATGTTTCATAAGGCGCTGTGGATGTGGAATTGGAAGCGCGGAAAATATGCTGTGTTACTCTTTTTCTTTAGTTCACTTTATCTTTTATCTTTCGGATACTATAAAGCAGCCGATCGACAACTTGCTGAATATCACGATTTGCAAGAAAAGGGAACGTACTATTATTTCTATTATTTTGGATTTGGGGAAAGTAATAGCCTTTGGTTAACTGTTCTTATCATTGCTTTAGCTTGTTTATTGATGGGATGGGAACGTAGTAACCAGTCTAATACTTTACTTATGACGATGCCATTTAAAAGAAAAGATGTTTTTTTATCAAAATGGGCTTTGGGTTCATTTTGTATTGTAGGTTCATTACTTATAAATTGGATCCTTATGTATGTTATTTATAGAACAACAATTCATTTTGATTATCAATCATTCGGACCATTTCATCGATACTTTCTTTATGCAATTGTCTCTTATATTGCAGTATATACGGCTGCATTATGTATCGGTACTTTTACTGGAAGCGTTGTTTCGCAAGTCGTTTTTTGTATTCCGTGGCTTCTAATGGGGCTTACATTTATTCCATTAGTGTACACTTTTACAATAAACCATTTACATGCTACAGATACTAGAAATAACAACTTGTATGAACAACTTCATGAAATCAATCAAAAAACAAATATAGTTGCACCAATATATAATTATGCGATTCGTTACCACTATGATCCAAAATCACGTAAGAAAGAAAACGATCCAACCACTTTAAGAGATCCGGCAAATCATACGTATTATTCAGCTAAGTCAGTGCTAGTTCCTATTTTCTATACGATGTTCTATTTACTACTTGGCACATATTTATACACACGATCACCAAATGAAAACACTCAAAAGATATTTATTTTCCAAAAGCATTTACGAATATGGGTATGGGGGACAACCATTTATTTTGCATTACTAGGTGGCTATAAAATAAATCAATTTAATTTTTTACTTAACTACTATATCAGTTTGCTTCTCGCTGGAATCATTACTTATTTTGTACTATCACGTCTAACAAATTATAAAGTTTTTTAAAGGAGGGGGCCTATGTTTCAAAAAGCACTATGGCTAAGAACATATCAACAAAGTAAATATGTTGTGTGGTTATTTTGGTTCGTTAGCTTCTATACTTTATCCTATAAATACTATATGGCTTCTATTCAACAGCTATACTTTCTAAATGACATTAAAAAGTGGAACTATGTATATCACTACCACTTTGATTTAACACTTATAGACCCTGCCCTACTGTTAGGTGGTGTACTTATCGTTCTAGCTTGTACATTAATTGGTTGGGAAAGACAAAATAACTCTAGTGACTTGCTATGGTCTATGCCATTTAAACGTTCACACATCTATATAACAAAGTGGTTGTTTGGGATCTGCAACATTACAGCAATCATCGTATTAAACTGGGGACTATTCGCCATTATGAAAAAAACAACTTTTCATAATAAATATCAAATATTTTCACCATTTCATACTTATTTTCTATACATGTTAATTGTGTTAATCGCTATTTATACGCTCGCATTATGTATAGGAACAATTACTGGGAATATTCTCTCGCAGGGACTTCTTACTGCAGCTATATTCATGTTTCCATTGTTATTTCCATCCCTTATCTCAGCGGTCATCGCTGTTCACTCGAATACTGACTTTCATGAGGGCAATGGCAATATTCATCGTGTTATGGAAAACATACGCATTTCGGGTCCAGCAGAAAATTTTCATATTAGATTTGATTATGATCCACAAAATGCTTATACCGATAAAGATGGAGTGCGTCATAATGAACCAAACTTTACAGAAATCCCTTCAGTAAAAACATTGATTGGACCTATTGTAAATATAATTATTCTATTACCACTCGGTATATATTTATATGTTCGTTCAGCCAATGAGCGGAATGGTAGTTTCTTACTATATCCAAAGCTTCAAAAAACATTTATGGTCTGCGCTATTTTCTGTATTGGAATTAGCGGCGGTTTAATAATTGGTGGGACCCATTCGTTGCTTAATTTTTACGTTGGTTTATTCGGAACAAGCATAATTAGCTATTTTCTTCTATCTAAAATATTGAGATTGAAGGTCTCTTGGAATTTCAAATAAAATAACCTCCTCACTAAGAGGAGGTTATTTCACATTCTCTCTCCTATCTCCATACACCATCTCTTCTTTCATCCCAAATCCATCACCATTTTGCACAATTTGCTCTGTCGGCGCGACTACACTTTCAGCAATTTTCCATTCGCCGCGCTCTTTCACAAATACTTGCAAAAAATAGTTCATGCCATTTAATTGATACGCATTTTCTTTTTTTACATTATAGTGCACCGCAATGTAATGCACTTGAATATTTTCTTTCCCTGCTTTTGATACGTATTGCGATAATCTTGGAATGTACATTGATGCTTTCTTAAATGGTAATTGCTTCGCTTTAACGAGCGATGAACTTGTTACATTACGCAAAGTGTCCTGATTACGAACATTATCGCTATGATGAAATAATACTGCGTTTTGCATAGAACGAACCCATAATTTCGAATACAGGACCGTATTATCGTTTTCAATGTACTTCACTTCTTTTTGCACCACTTGAATAGGGGTATCGGCGTACATGAACGTATGAAAGCAGAAAAAGCTTCCAAGTAAAACGGTAAGTGCCGCAATATATTTCATAATCTTTCCTCCGATCTTTTTAATTAAAGTATCGGAGTTTCAAAATATTTTTATTCAAAAGAAAAAGGATAGGAAAGCTCTCGCTTCCTATCCTCATTTATTATAAGACGCGGCCAAATAGTTCTAAAACCATTTCTATCTCTTGGTCGCTCCAACCTTTAAATCTCTCTTTATAATATTCTTTACGCACAGCTTCAAGTTTTTCAGTTACTTCTCGTCCGTTTTCTGTAATTTCTAAGTATACGATACGACGGTCTGAATTTGATCTCTTTCTTTCAACAAACCCTTTTCGCACGAGACGATCTGTTACAGCTGTAATATGACTGGAGGTTACGTTTACTTCACTCGCAATTTGCGAAGCCATCTGTGGACTTTTCAAAAATAACGCACGTAATACAGAGAATTCATTATATGGCATATGCTCTGAAAAACGTGTATTAATATCATTTTGTAATAAACGTATCATCTTTCGAAATGATGCAGATAAATCTAAAATCAGTGTTTCTCTATTTTCGTTCACTAGCCTCGTCCCTTTTTTATCATATTTACACATATTATAATCTATAAATACCTATGTTGTATATGCTTTCTTCCCTTAACATTCTCATTTATGTAACTTTTTTCATACGATTTTCTTTTTTGTTCACACATATACATGTAAAAAAGGATGGTGAGCATAAATGCAAAGTGGAATGAATCCGTATTTACATAATATCCGTACGACAAATACTGGTAAAGAAGCTACTATTACTGTACAAGGAGAAGGCATTATAAAAGCCAAACCAAATGTTGTTATATTAACACTAGGCATTCGAACAGATAGTAAAAATGTAAAACAAGCGCAAGAAGAAAATGCAGTGCAATCGAAACAATTGCTTGATGCACTCAAACAGCTAGGTATTGCCGATAAAGATATAGAAACCATTTCCTATACGATTACCCCTCAGTACGAATATGTAAATGATAAAGCTTTACTGCAAGGCTACCGTGTGGAGCATTTGTATGAAATTACCGTTTTAAATGTGCAAAAAGCAGGGGAAGTATATGATATAGCCGTTTCGAATGGTGCAAACGTTGCAAAAGGGTTACGTTTTCGAATATCTCATCCAAATAAATATTATGAGCAAGCTCTCATTCAGGCTCTACACCAAGCAGTAGAAAAAGCTCGCGCTATTGCGAGTACATACAATTTAAACATTAATCCTGTTCCCCTCTCACTCGTTGAAGAATCTGCCCAATTACCACGGGAGGTTGCATCCTATGCTACTTTACATGCGCAAGCAGCCCCGCCCATTCAATCTGGAGAACTAGAAATCATTTCAACCATACGAGCCATTTTTACGTATTTATAAATAATTTCGTTTATAAGTAAACGTTATCATTTTCGTTGTTGTAAAAACATGATGTTCTGATATAATAAAGGACGGTGAGCTCTTATATAAGAGATATCACGGGTGGGAGAGGGATATGAAAAAGAAGGTTTAACATGAAAGGAATACTTGAAAGAACATTTAAATTAGACTTACACCAAACATCACCAAAACAAGAAGTTTTAGCTGGAGTTACGTCATTTTTCACAATTGTTTATATTATGATTGTAAATGCGTCAATCTTATCAGATGCCGGCATTCCGCTTGAAGCTGGAATTTTAGCAACCGTTTTTAGTTCATTTGTCGGATGTCTACTTATGGCATTTTGGGCAAATGCACCTGCTATTCTTGTCCCAGGTATGGGTGTAAATGCATTCTTCACGTACACTGCTGTGCACACGCTCGGTCTAGCTTGGCAAGAAGCATTAGCAGCTGTTTTTATCGCCGGTATTATTTTTGCAATTGCTGCTTTTACACCGATTGCTCGCGTGCTTTCGGTATCGATTCCAAAGTCATTAAAGGAAGCTATCACTGTCGGTATCGGGTTATTTTTAGCTTTCATCGGCTTGCAAAAAGGTGGTTTAGTCGTTTCGCATCCTAATACTGCTGTTGCAATGGGGAAATTAAGTAGTCCTGTCGTTCTTGCAACACTACTTACTCTTATTGTGGCACTTGTGCTATTTGTGCGTAACGTACGTGGAAACTTTTTATGGACGATTGCAATTGGAACTGGTATTGCATGGCTATTTGGCCTTGTTGATACGAGTCAAGTGGGAAATAGTTCATTTTCATTCGCTAATTACGGCGATGTGTTTGGAGCTATGTCATTCGGGAAACTTTCTTCCTTACCATTTTGGATTGCAACATTCTCCTTAAGCATGGTGCTTATTTTTGAGAACATGGGACTACTGCACGGTTTATTAGAAGATGACCGTAAATTCCCACGTGCTTACCAAGCAAATGCAATTTCAGCAATGACATGTGGTCTATTTGGCACAAGCCCTACCGTTTCAACAGTAGAGAGTGCCGCAGGTATTACTGCAGGCGGAAAAACAGGTCTGACGTCTATCGTTACAGGGTTGTTATTCTTCGCGTCACTGTTTGCGCTTCCGTTTGTCAAACTAATTCCTGATAGTGCCATTGCACCAATCTTAATTATTATTGGCGGCCTGATGATTACAAGCATTCAACAAATTCCTCTGAACGACTTTTCAGAAGGATTTCCAGCGTTTTTAATTATCGTTATGATTCCGCTCACATATAGTATCGCTGATGGCATTGCGTTCGGATTTATTGCTTATCCTATCTTGAAAGTTGCTCTTGGAAAGCGTAAAGAAGTCGCACCGTCCATGTATATCATTACATGCTTATTCTTAGCCATGTTCGTATTACACGCTATTGGCTAGTAAAAAACACCGAGGAAATCCTCGGTGTTTTTTACTTAAACCAACCTTTTTTATAAAACCATGCCATCATGCCCCCGCCAATTAACGCCATAATTAATAGACAAATAAAGTAACTATACTTCCCGCCAAGCTCTGGCATATGCGAAAAGTTCATGCCGTATACCCCTGCAATAAATGTTAACGGCATGAAAATAGTTGAGAAAACAGTTAATGTTTTCATAATATTGTTCATATGGTGGGAATTCAATGAAAAATAACTATCTCGAATATCTGCTGTTAATTCACGGCTTGCTTCAATCATCTCAGTCAGTTTAAGCAAATGATCATGTATATCTTTAAAGTAAATTTCATGATCGCTTATACCGTAAAAACGAGTTGAATTTAAAATACGATACAATAAATCACGCATCGGAATAATCGTACGCCTTAACTTAGATAAATCTGCACGAATATCAAATACTTCTTCTAGCACGCTTCCTGCTGTCTCACCCGTTAAATTATCATCAATTGCATTTAAATGGTCTTCAATGTAATAAACAGGTGCGAAATAATCATCTACAATTTGGTCAATAATTGTATGTGCTACATGTAAAGGACTCTTCTTAATACGTTTTTTCTCACCGAGCGTTTTCCATACTCTTTCAATCGCATTATTATGAGAGAAGTGGAAAGAAACTATATATCGATCACTAACAAATAAATCGATTTCATGCGGTTCTAATCCGTCTTCTCCGAATGCATGGAGAACTAAAAAGTTATATCCATCATAAAAATCTACCTTTGGCCTCTGCACATACTCTACACAATCTTCAATCGCAAGGGGATGGAACTTGAAGTGATCTTGTAAAATATATGTATACTCCTCTTTCGTCGGCTTATATAAATCAAGCCAATACCATACGATGTTTTCTTTTTTCGTGTCTTCCAGCGAAACATCATATAAAACTTCATTTTTTTTCGTTATTGCACAAATTCTAATCATAATTTCACCCATTATTATTATAAACAAAAAATAGTAAAAAAAGCCAAGGAGAAATCTCCTCGGCTTTTTTTTATTACTTCGTTACAATACCGTGTACTAAAGTTGGTGCATCTACGTGGTCTTTAGCGATTTTCATGTTCTCATAAATTTTCGCTTTTACATCTTCAACATTTTCGCGGTTTGCGTAAATTGTAACAAGAGAGTCACCTTTTTTCACGCTATCGCCTACTTTTTTGCGAAGCATTAGACCAACTGCTAAATCAATTTCAGACTCTTTCGTTGCACGTCCTGCTCCTAAAAGCATTGCTGCTGTTCCGATTTCATCTGCAACGATTTCCGATACGTAACCGTCTTCTTTCGCTTCCACTTCAATTTTAAATTGTGCTTGTGGCAATTTAGAAGGATCATCAACAACAGATGCATCGCCGCCTTGCGCTGATAAGAACGTTTTAAATGATTCTAGCGCTTTACCATTGTTCATTACTTCAATTAACTTTTCACGCGCATCTTCTAAAGATGAAGCTTGTCCAGCAAGGTACACCATCTGACTTCCAAGCGTTAAACATAACTCTTCTAAATCTTTCGGTCCTTTACCTTGTAATGTATCAATTGCTTCTTGTACTTCTAATGCGTTACCAATTGCTTCACCAAGCGGCTGGCTCATATCAGAAATAACCGCCATCGTATTACGACCAACGTTATTACCGATGCGTACCATTGCTTCAGCTAAACGCTTTGCATCTTCATCCGTTTTCATAAATGCTCCTGCTCCAGTTTTTACATCAAGAACAATTGCATCTGCACCAGCAGCAATTTTTTTACTCATAATCGAGCTTGCAATAAGCGGAATTGAGTTTACTGTTGCCGTTACATCACGAAGTGCATACAATTTTTTATCAGCGGGTGTTAAGTTTCCACTTTGACCGATAACAGCAATTTTATTTTCATTTACAAGACGCATGAATTCATCATTTTCAATTTCCACATGGAATCCTGGAACTGCTTCTAATTTATCAATTGTACCACCAGTATGTCCTAAACCACGTCCAGACATTTTCGCTACTGGTACACCTAAAGCAGCTACTAATGGACCTAATACAAGTGTCGTTGTATCACCAACACCACCTGTTGAATGCTTATCTACTTTTACCCCTTCAATGGCTGATAAATCAATTGTATCACCGCTATTTACCATTGCCATCGTTAAATCTGCACGTTCTTGATCATTCATATCTTGGAAGAAAATTGCCATTGCAAGTGAACTTACTTGATAATCAGGAATATCACCTTTTGTGTATCCTTCAACGATAAAGTTAATCTCTTCTGTCGTTAATGCTTGTCCATCACGTTTTTTTGCAATTAGGTCCACCATTCTCATTGTGAAGTCACCCCTTCATTTGTTTTACGATTGCTTTTACTAATGCTAAGAAGTTTGCTTTAACACGTTCTGTCGTTTCAATTACTTCATCATGGTGAAGTGGCTGATCTAAAATACCAGCTGCCATATTTGAAATACAAGAAATACCAAGTACTTTCATACCAGCATGACGAGCTACAATTACTTCAGGTACTGTTGACATACCAACTGCATCTCCACCAAGTGTACGAAGCATACGAATTTCAGCAGGTGTTTCATATACAGGACCTGTCATTCCAACGTATACACCTTCTTGTACTTTAATGTTTAAGTCTGCTGCAACTTGTTTCGCCATTTCGCGAAGTTCTGGCGTATATGATGTAGACATATCAGGGAAACGTACACCCATTTCAGAATCATTTGGTCCGATTAATGGATTCGTACCCATGAAGTTAATGTGGTCTGAAATTAACATAAGGTCACCTGGCTCGAATGATGTATTTACACCACCAGCTGCGTTCGTTACAACAACAGTTTCTACACCTAGCTCTTTCATAACACGAACTGGGAATGTTACTTTTTGCATGTCATATCCTTCGTAGAAATGGAAACGTCCTTGCATTGCTACTACAGGTACACCTTGAAGTGTACCAAATACTAGTTGACCTGCATGTCCTTCTACAGTTGATACTGGGAATTCAGGAATTTCGCTGTAAGGCACTGTTACCGCATTTTCGATTTCATCTGCTAATACACCTAGTCCAGATCCAAGGATTAGTCCTACTTGTGGTGTTTCTTGAAATTTCTCTTTTAAGTATGAAGCTGATTTTGTAATAAGTTCACGATTCATTTGTTTATCCCCCTATTTCTTTAGCTCGTTTAAGAAGCTTGTTCCGTATTCTGGCATTTTCACACCGAAGTTTTCTGCTACAGTTGCACCAATATCAGCAAATGTTTGACGAAGTGCTAATTCTTGTCCGCCTTCTTTCATGCTTGGGCTATATGCTAATAAAGGTACATATTCACGTGTATGATCAGTACCAGGATGTACTGGATCATTACCATGGTCTGCTGTAATTAATAATAAATCATCTTCTTTAAGTTTTTCGAATACTTCTGGAAGACGTGCATCATATTCTTGCAGAGCTTCTCCATATCCTTGTGGATCACGACGGTGACCGAATAATGCATCAAAGTCAACTAAGTTTAAGAAGCTAAGACCTGTAAAGTCCATGTTTAATGTATCTACAAGCTTATCCATTCCATCCATGTTAGACTTCGTACGAAGTGATTCCGTTACCCCTTCGCCATCATAAATATCAGAAATTTTACCGATAGCAATAACATCGTAGTCACTATCTTTTAATTCATTCATTACTGTGCGACCAAATGGTTTTAATGCATAGTCATGACGATTTGGTGTACGTGTGAATTTCCCTGGTTCTCCAACGAATGGACGAGCGATAACACGTCCTACCATGTACTTCTCATCTAACGTTAGTTCACGGGCAATTTTACAAATTTTATATAACTCATCAAGTGGCACTACTTCTTCGTGTGCTGCAATTTGTAATACACTATCAGCAGAAGTGTAAACGATTAAAGAGCCTGTTTCCATTTGCTCTTGACCAAGCTCATCAAGAATTTCTGTTCCAGAAGCTGGCTTATTACCGATAATTTTACGGCCTGTTTTTTCTTCTAATTCATCAAGTAATTCTTTCGGGAATCCTTCAGGGAATACTTGGAATGGTGTATCAATGTAAAGGCCCATAATTTCCCAGTGACCTGTCATTGTATCTTTACCGGTAGATTTCTCTTGCATTTTTGTATAATATCCAAGTGGCTTCTCTACTTTTGAGATACCTTTCATTTCACGAATGTTACCAAGACCTAATTTCACCATGTTTGGCATTTGTAATCCATTCATATGTTCAGCAATGTGACCAATTGTGTCAGAACCTAAATCACCAAATTGTTCAGCATCAGGTGCTTCACCGATTCCTACAGAGTCCATTACGACTAGGAATATACGTTTATATTTATTCATAACTGCAACCTCCTATAAGTTCAGTTCTACTTCTTGTAGTATGTTCAAAACGCTATAAAGTGAAACTGTTATTCAATAAGAATTCTCTTTCGTTCTCATTGTCAAACAGTACTTCTTTAAATCATTCTCTAACCTATTTCGTTTTACTTGAAACGACTCAAAAACATTTCTAGTTTTTTCTAAGTCAGATGTCAGACATCTGATATTGATATCATAACATGTTTACGCTTTCTTTTTAATACATTTTCGTAGAATTTCTTATTTTATTCACACTTCTATTGTAATCCATTCTGCGAAGAAGTGCTAATTATTTTATAACATATTTCCTAATATAAAAATAAAAAGCAGCTCTAAAGAGCTGCTTTTTATTTTACTTCTACTGTTTCTTCTTTATGTTCATGTAGTTCGCCTTTTCTTACATGAACTTTCACTTTGTAAGCACCATTCTCTTTGAAAGTATGTTTACTTTCATACTCTCCTTTATTCCCTTCTTTCGCTGGAATAAATTCATGCTTTTCAACGCCGTCTTTCCAAATTTCAAGTTGTACTTCAGCACCAGTTAACGCTTCTTCTTTTTGTTTTAAATGAACTTTCATTGTTGATTCAGCATTCGCTTTAATATCCCCAGCCATAAGGTGTATCATCGTATCACTTTTATGGTCTCCATGACCTTCTTCTTTTTTCGCATCTTCAACTTTTGCATTTCCTACAGCGACTTTTGTTTCTGGCATAACATGCATTTCACGCGCATTTGTATGAGGAATAATATGATATACTCCATCAGTTTCAAATGTTTTCTCTACTGCATAAACACCTTTTCCTTTATGCTTACCATCTAACATCTCGTGTTTCTCGTCGCCATCTTTCCAAATCTCAAACTTTACATCATCAGCATCCGTTACTTTTTCTTTTCCTTGTGTAACAAGTGCTTGTACTTCTGTTTTTTCACCAGGTTTAATTTCTTTCGGATTCGTTTGAACCGCTACTTTTATAGCTTCAAGTTTCTGTTCTTTTTTCGGTTCTTCTTTGTTTGTATTACAGCCAGCCAATGCTAGCATCGCGATAAATAGCGTCATAATAAATTTTTTCATCATCATTTCCTCCTTCATACTTTCTTTAGTATAGAGGAAATACATTGTAATATTCCAGTCTTCTGCTGAAAACAATATACGAAATATTTGTGAAGTTTCTGTGAAACAGTTTCCTCTTCTTAATCTATGAAAAAAGAGCATAGTAGCTATGCTCTCGGGTGAAACTGTTTATATACATCTTTTAATCTAGCTTTTGAAACGTGCGTATAAATTTGCGTCGTTGAAATATCTGCATGTCCAAGCATTTCTTGCACGGCACGTAAGTCTGCCCCATTTTCTAATAAATGCGTAGCAAACGAGTGGCGCAAAGTATGCGGTGTAAGCTCTTTTTCAATATTCGCTTCTTTCGCTAATCGTTTTAAAATTTTCCAAAATCCTTGTCTTGATAATCGATTACCATGATGGTTTAAAAAGAGTGCATCTACTGCTTTTTTACCCATTAGTTCTCTTCTTCCTTTTTCAATATACTTTTGAATTGCTTCCGTTGCTAAGCTTCCTAATGGAATAATTCTTTCTTTATTCCCTTTCCCTATGCAGCGGACAAATCCCATAGTTAAGTGTACATCTTCTAAATTTAATGCAATTAATTCTGAAACACGAAGTCCTGTTGCATACAATAACTCCAACATTGCCTTATCACGAATCCCAAAAGCACTCACCGCTTTCGGAGTCTGTAGTAATGCTTCTACTTCGTCAATCGATAATACTTTTGGTAATTTCCGTTCCCCTTGCGGCGTTTCAATATGTACCGATGGGTCATGCTCCACCGCTCGTTCACGAAGTAAAAATTGGTGAAACGAACGAATCGATGCAATATGACGTGCCAATGTTTTTGAAGATTTTCCGTTTTCTTTTAAATACTGCAAGAAGTTAACAATGTGTATGCGCATCACTTCATGAAATGTCTTCGTCTGTTCTACATTTTGCAAATACTTCACATAGCTTTTCAAATCACGTTCATAAGATACAACTGTATTTTTCGCTAACCCTTTTTCAACAATCATATAATGAATAAAATCTTTTAATTGATCTTCCAATATACACTACTCCCCATTTTCATAGAAAAACATCATTCTATTTACGAAAGCATCCTTTGCCGGCTCCTCATTCCCTGATACTTTTTCTACAGTCTCTTCTTTTGGCTTTTCATAACGATGGTAACTTTCATATTCTTCATTTATCCATAGTATAGCGAAATAAAACAAAATCGTACAACTCGTAAATAATAAAAATACTTTCATCCCATCAAAAGTTAATTTTAAAGCTCGGCGCATTGTAAATTCCTCCAAAATATAAGTTATTACAACATATGCCAAGCTTTCACCAATTTATACCTTATTCAAATAAAAAACCTCTTCCTAGTTAAATAGGAAAAGGTTATTTTTCATCCGTTTCATTTTCTTGACAATTTTTACAAATCCCATGGAATGTTAAACGATGATCTTTCACCTTAAAGCTCCAGTCTCGTTCTACTTTATTCTCCACTTCACCAAGTAAATCTTCTTGTATTTCTTGTACAGCACCGCATTGTGTACAGATTAAATGATGGTGGAAACGCTGTGCACCTTCTTGGCGTAAGTCATAGCGCGAAACACCGTCTCCGAAGTTAATCTTATCGACAACTTTTAACTCAGACAATAACTCTAGAGTTCGATAGACGGTTGCTAATCCGATCTCTGGCGACTTTTCTTTTACAAGGAGGTATACATCTTCTGCGCTTAAATGATCTTCTTCATTCTCTAGCAGCACACGAACTGTTGCTTCACGTTGTGGTGTCAATTTATAGCTCGCTGCATGTAATTGTTTCTTAATTCGTTCAATTCTTTCTTCCATTCGGTACTACTCCCTCCTCGCCACTCTTACACCATTATATCAGAAGAAGGGCTTCTGTCAAAAGAAAAACAATAAAAACAAATTGATAATTATTCTCAAAAAGTATTTATTGTTTGTTAATAGCCTCCACGACTTCTTTCATTAAAACTGGTGATGCATATGCCTCAACACTAGAAGCAAGAGCTAATACCGCTCCGATCACTAGAAAGAAGCATGTATAACGAATTAATAATGGTAATAGTGGCTCGGTTATTTTCCTAATAAACTGATGCCTAATCATGCGTAAGGAAAAGCTTGCAGCAATTGTTGTCATAATGAGAAATACAGGAATTATAATTAAATTTTGCGGCAATACAGACACAAACGCTAACAATAATCCATTCCATCCGTGCTGACTTACTAAAAAACCTACTGTAAATCCAACAACTACTCCTTTTAAAAATAATAAGATGAAAATGAGTGGTAACCCAATAATCGAAATCCCCAAAATCCAAATAAAGCCGATGTATTTTAATTGCGAAAAGTAACTTTCTCGAAACATTTCGCCCGCGATAGCAAATTCTCCTTTAGAAACTTGTCCAAAAAAACGTTGTAAATAAAATGATAAATCTTGCTTTTGATTTATTTGTAAACTATTCACAAGAATCGCTCCAAATATTACTCCCATCAATAATAAAACAGCATTAAATATATATAATGAAGAGTTTTCCTGTATGTGAGACATTACACGGTCTTGCCAAGTTTTTCGCCACATTTTCCTTCCCTCCGTTCACACTCTTACTAAAAATGTATGAAAGAAAGAAAAAAAGTATGACGAATTAACATTGAAATTCCGCTCTACTTTGCTAAACTAAATAGTAGAGAATAGGAGGGATTTCTCTTGAAACCATTATTATTAGATTTTCCAACGTTATTTCAAACTGAGCGCTTGCAAGTACGTAAGCCGTTTCCGGGTGACGGTACAGAAGTATATGAAGCAATCCAAGCTTCTCTAGAAGATTTATTACCGTGGATGCCAATTACAGCTGAAACAGAAGAGAGTGCGGAAGAAATTGTTCGCGAAGCTCACGGACAGTTTTTACTTCGTGAAACACTTGATTTTCACTTATACGATAAAGTATCTGGTACATTCATCGGAGCTATTACTCTTAAGCCTGAAAACTGGGACATTCCAAAGTTTTCACTTCACTTCTGGTTACATAGCGCCTATACAAAACAAGGCTACATGACAGAAGCTGTTAAAGGTGCGATTCAATTCGCTTTTGATAAGCTAGGTGCTAGAAGGATTGAAATTCGTACTGATGCAACAAACGTGAACGCATGTAACTTAGCAGAACGTCTAGAATTCATTTTAGAAGGTACTATGGAAAATGATTTCCTAGCACCAGATGGTAGCTTACGCGATGCACGTGTATATGCAAAAATTAATTAAAAAAACACTCGCCAAGGCGAGTGTTTTATTTTTGTAATTGTAAATATTGCACAGCGAACATCGTCTTCGCATCATGAATACGAAGGTCTTTCATAAGATCATTCGCTTCTTCTAATGACACTTCCATTAGCTCCACAAATTCATCTTCATCTAAAGCTGCTTTATTTTCTTGTTGTTTTAATCCTGTCGCCTTATATACATATAAAATCTCATCTGCAAAACCAGGTGATGTATAAAAAGATGTAATAAGCTCCATATTTTCACATACATATCCTGTTTCTTCTTCTAATTCACGAACTGCTGTTACTTCTGGCTTTTCTCCAGGTTCTAATTTCCCAGCAGGGATTTCTACAATTGCCTTTTCAAGAGCTTTACGATACTGCTCGACAAGTACAATTTTCCCTTCATCAGTAATAGCAATAATAGCAACTGCCCCAGGGTGATTTACGATTTCACGTTTACTCATTTCTCCATTTGGTAATACTACTTCATCAACACGAACTTTTATAACTCTACCATCAAAAATCGGTTCAGTTTTTACTGTTCTTTCTGCAAGATTACTCATACTACTTCATCTCCCTGTTCTATTTCCTAATCGTTCTTCATACATTTTACCACATTGAAAGGAGCGTGATAGAAATGAAAGTTTATATTTTACCAAATCGCGTCACTTTAGTCGGCAAAGCGTGGCAAATTCGTCATAAGCTAAAACAATACGGAAAAGAGTATACAACTGTACAAGAGTGGATTACAGCAAATAAAGTGAAACCTTAATCAGTGGGGCAAAAAGTAAACGTTTGTCAACCTCTTTTCCCTTGCGTACAATAAAGGTAAGGAGGTTGACCTATGAAAAAACGTCAATTAGGAAACTCAGATTTATATGTTACGGAAGTTGGATTTGGCTGTATGTCTCTCGGTACATCTGAGGCTGAAGCTATGCGTATTATCGATGAGGCTATCGATTTAGGAATTAACTTTTTTGATACAGCTGACTTATACGATTATGGATTAAATGAAGAATTTGTCGGCAAAGCTCTGAAAGGAAAACGAGATCAAATTGTCCTTACAACAAAGGTTGGAAATCGATGGACAGAAGAAAAAAACGGCTGGTCTTGGGATCCTTCTAAAGCTTACATAAAGGCCGAAGTAAAAGAGAGTTTACGTAGACTTCAAACAGATTATATTGATTTGTATCAACTGCATGGCGGGACGATTGAAGATCCGATAGATGAAACAATTGAAGCCTTTGAAGAATTAAAAAAAGAAGGTATCATTCGCCATTACGGTATTTCTTCTATACGTCCAAATGTCATCCGTGAGTATGCCAAACGTTCAAATATCGTTAGTGTACTAATGGAATACAGCCTTTTAAATCGTCGCCCTGAAGAATGGTTCCCACTTCTCAATGAACATCAAATTAGCATTATTGCTCGTGGACCACTTGCAAAAGGAATTCTAACTGACAAAAATGCAAGAAAGATAGAAAGAGTAAAAGAAAAGGATTACCTTTCTTATTCTTACGATGAATTATATACGACACTCGCGAGTGTAAAAGAAATAACCCAAGAAAGCTCTTTAACAGGAACAGCTATTCAATATTGCTTACATAACGAAACTGTTGCAGCTGTTATACCTGGTGCAAGCTCTATTCAACAATTGCAGGAAAATGTACAGGCTAGTAAACAAACACAGTTAACAACAGCAGAATATATACAACTTCAGCAAATTGCTAAATGTGATACCTACGCTTTACATCGTTAAAAAGACGCTACCATACTGGTAGCGTCTTTTTATAGCGTATCATATTTATCAGGATTCGTTCCTACATGTAAATTACGATTTAACGTATTAATTTGAGTCATTTCTTCTTCCGTTAGTGAGAAATCAAAGATAGTAAAATTCTCCTTAATGCGAGATGGTGTAACAGATTTAGGAATCGTCACTACCCCGCTCTGAATATCCCATCTTAATATAACTTGCGCAGGTGTTTTTTCATATTTGGTAGCAATATCTTGAATAATCGGATGCTGGAATACTTCGCCGCCTCTCATTAAAGGACTCCAAGCTTCCATTTGAATTTGCTCACCTTGACAGAAATCACGCAATTCAAATTGTGCTAACATTGGATGAAGTTCCACTTGGTTTACCATCGGCTTCACTTTGCAATTTGGTAATAACAGTTCTAAATGATGTTTATGAAAATTAGAAACACCAATGGCACGCACTTTACCTTCTTCATATAACTTTTCTAGAGCACGGTACGTATCAACATACTTCCCTCTTATCGGCCAATGGATTAAATATAAATCTACATAATCCATTTGTAATTTCTTTAAACTTTTTTCAAACGCCTCAAGAGTCTCCTCATACCCTTGATCGTCGTTCCAAACTTTTGTTGTAATAAACAAGTCTTCGCGCGGGATTCCAGATTCACGAACTGCTTCTCCGACACCGCTTTCATTTTCATATACAGTTGCTGTATCAATCGAACGGTATCCAACTTCTAACGCTGTTTTTACTGCTTGTTTAACTTCGTCGCCTTCTTTCGCTTTATAAACGCCTAGACCAATCATCGGCATTTTCACACCATTATGAAGTGTAGTTGTTGGAATATGCACAGTCTTTCTCCCTTTCATTGTTACATTTTTATAAACCATAACTTTATTTCAACAAGATTCATTCAAAATGTCAAAACATACGTACAGTTTACATAATAATTTTATACCCCTTTAGAAAGTAACATGAACTCAATCGTTCACGTTACTTTCTATCCATTCTTTCGCTTTTTCATCAACATTACGTACAAATTCATTTTTCCCTTCTGTATACAACGTGCCATCATATGTATATTTTTCAGCTAGTTCTTTCTTTAAAGTCGCATACGCCTCTGCTTCTTCACAATGAACCATCATATAATCACGAAATGCTAAATGCCTTACTATCTCAGGATTTCCTTTTTCAAACACGTGTAAGTGATACGAGCGTTTTTCCTCCGTCCCATGAATAAAATAACGACGTCTTGAAATACCATTTTCCCCTTTTACGATATAACCAAGCTTTTCAAAACGTTCATTCCAATGATCTACTCTGTCGATACTCTCTACTTCCATAATCATATCTATAATTGGTTTAGCTGCCAGTCCTGGCACTGATGTACTACCAATATGATGGATTTTCACCGTTTCTGGCATCGCCAATTTTAATCTTTCGGCCTCCATTTGAAATTTCTCACTCCAGTGATTTTCATACGGAACGACTACAATTTTCCTCATTTTAGCACCCCTTTTCTTACACACACTCGTCAAAAAATGATCAGTGGCATTTCACTGATCATTTTTTATTATTTAAAGTCTTTCCAAGTAAGGTTACTTTCACTTAACAGTTCTTCAAATGATTTATTCTTTTCACGTTCTTTTTGTTCTTTACGCTTTCTTTCTTGCTCCGCTGCCTCTTTTTTCTCTTCTCTCACTTGCAACTCTTTTTTCTTATTCTTTAATTGTTGCATGAGTGAATCGTTCAATTGATCACCTAGTGTAAGCGATTCTTTCTCTGGTTGATTCACTTGAGATTGTCTTTGCATTTGTCTTTGCTTCTTTTTCTTCATAATGCTCACCTTTTACTTTTTTCTCCATTATAGAGGATACATAGGGAAATCGACAATAAAAAAGGTTCCCTACTCTATTATTCATCTTTTGTAAATATGTTAATTTTTCGAAAAAACTAAATTTTTATATAGATATAATCCTATGAATCTATTAAAATTATGTCGTATGATGTCAGATTATAAAAAAAGGAGAAATTAATTATGTGGAAAAAAATTATTCCTGCTGTTGCTGTTTTAAGTACTATTACTTTTTCAAGCGTATTCGCTGCTCCTCCATCTCAGACTCCTGTCGAACAAAACCGATACATAGACGTACAAATGCTTGGTATTAATGATTTACATGGTCAACTAGATACTGTAAAAAAAGTTAACAATAAAGAAGCTGGTGGCGCTGATTATTTAGCTACTTATTTAAAAGAACGTAAAAAACAAAACCCTAATACACTTCTCGTACATGCCGGTGATATTGTCGGAGCCAGCCCACCAGTTTCCGCATTATTACAAGACGAACCAACAATTGAATTTTTAAATGACTTAAAGTTTGATGTTGGTACAATCGGAAACCATGAATTTGATGAAGGTATCGATGAAATGAAACGCCTCATTTACGGTGGATATCACGAAAAAACAGGGAATTTCAAAGGAGCAAACTTCCCTTATGTCGCTGCAAACTTCTATAATAAATCAACTGGCCGCTTATTTTTACCACCATTCACTGTAAAAATGGTTGACGGAGTTCCTGTAGGGTTCATTGGAGTTGTTACAACGGATACACCAAATGTCGTTATGCCTACTATGCTTAAAAATGTAGAAATCACTGATGAAGTAGAAGCTATTAATAAATCCACACAACAATTAAAGCGTCTCGGCGTTAAATCTATCGTAGTCCTTGCACATGTCGGCGGAACAACTGATGAGTCTGGTGTAACAAATGGAGACCTCACTCGAATTGCAAATGAAACAGATCCAGAAGTTGATGTTATTTTCGGCGGACATAGTCATACGTATGTAAATGGTACAGTTAATAATAAACTTATCGTCCAAGCGAACTCTTACGGAACGGCTTTCTCAGATGTAGATGTAACAATTGATCGTAAAACAAAAGATGTTGTAAAGAAAAAAGCTGAAGTTATTACAACATATCATGAAGGTGTAGAGCCTGATAAACAAGTACAACAAAAGTTAAATCAATATAAAGAAAAAATTGCACCACTTGTAAATGAAGTAGTCGGAAAGTCTACAGCACCTATCGACCGGAAACAAAACGACGCTGGTGAATCTACTCTTGGAAATTTAATTGCCGACGCACAGCGCCAAACAATGCAAACGCAAATTGCTCTTATGAATCCTGGTGGCATTCGTAACGATCTAGACGCTGGAGATATTACATGGGGCGAATTATATGGTATTCAGCCTTTCGGAAATCAATTAATTAAAGTAGATTTAACAGGTCAAGATATTCGTGATATTTTAAATCAACAATGGCAAAAAGGAGCTACGAGAATGCTCCAAATTTCAGGTATCCGATACACTTGGGATGCAAATAAACCGACTGGCGAAAAGGTTACGAATATCCGTTTAACAAATGGGGAAGAATTAGTTTCCTCCAAAACGTATAGCGTAGTTGCAAATGCTTTCCTAGCTTCTGGCGGTGACGGGTTTGTATCCTTTAAAAATGGAAAAAATGCTGAAACTGGTCCAAACGATTTTGAAGCGTTAGTCGATTATGTAAAACAAATAAAAGAACCAATTCAGCCGATTATTGATGGACGTATTCAAAAAATCAATTAAATATTATGCGAACTAGTGCGTAACAATCGAAAGAAGAAGCTCTTTTTATATACAATGAGCTTCTTCTTTTAGTTTCATATTTTTGTATTCTTCTAGTGTAGTAATGGATAAGCACATAGCCCTTATTTCCTCGTAGTATATAGAAGATATATTAGGAGGGTTCATATGTATTTCCAACCAAACAATTACGATGCTTTATATCGACAAAACGACAAACTCATTCGTAATATTGAAAAGGCAATTAATGGAGAATACTACGCCATTCATTGTTATGCTAAATTAGCTCATTTAGCTCTCGACATAAATGAGCTAATTCAAATCCTTGAAATCCGGCAAGATGAAATAAAGTGAAACTATAATCAGTGGGGGTTTTGTTCATCCCCCACTGATTATTAGCCTTCACCAATCGGGCGTTTACGGGCAGCCCGCCCCCCCACCTAACTTCTTTGCTTCAGCCGAATTTTGAGGTGGGAGTTTTACTGCCCGCAAATAGCGGGATAAAACACTTCCATCAATTTGTACAAATCTACACTCTTTTAACGAGTAAAAATCCTCAGCCCCAAATTACGGAAGAATGTCCAACTCTTTATTTGAACGGATTAGAATTCGCTATACAAGATGCGCAGCGATCAGTTGATTTTTACTTAGAAATTGCAGATGAAGCGACAGACCAGCAAATAAAAGAAGTATTTCGGCGTGTAGCAGCTGATGAACAAAATCATGCGGTTTGGTTCTTATATTACTTTTCGAAACAAAACAAAAAATAAGCTAAAAAGGATACACGCTCTTATAAGGAACTTAGTATCCTTTCTTTTATTTCTCTATGTGTGATTCATCATCTATATCATACCGTTGTAAAAATCTCTGTAGCGCTTCTTCCACAATTTTAGATTTTTGAATCCCTTTCGATTCCGATATAGTATCTAGTCTTGCTAATACTTCTGTATTAAGAGAAAAGGTTCGTTTCTTTTTCTCCGTACTCTTATTTATAATTTGAACATGCCCCTCTTCTCTTTTGCTTAACAACTCATAAATGCTTTGTAATTGTTCATAAATTAATAATTGATAATCTATTTTTGCAGATTGAAGGGCAGTAGCTTCTTGGATTTGTAAATGACGCGGCTCTTCTCCATCACCTATAAAGATGCGCTTCTTCTGTCCTCCATCATATTCATATCCAATCATTCTTAATTTCTTTGATAATGTATATGGGCTCATTTCAAGCCGTTTTGCTATAATTGCGATTGATTCGCGTCTATTTAAAGAATCAATAATTTCTCCAATCGTCACATTCTCCCTCCTCTCTTAATCGCCTAAACTTGAAACCTGACCAGTATGTTATGATACAATGATTTTCTAGTAGTATATGCAAAAGAAAGAGCCTGTGCGCTTCATACCATTTAAGAAAAGGAGGTTTACATATGCTTTTTCGTAGCTATACACCTCAGTTTTATAACGAAAAGAAGCAATTAATCCCTAACAGTATCGCTACGATAGAAAGCGTTATGATTAATGACCGGAAACAATCTCTCCTTATACGCGGGCAAAACGTGGAACAGCCTATTTTATTATGCTGTCACGGCGGGCCTGGTATGGCACAAATTGGCTTTATTCGTCATTTTCAAAAAGAGTTAGAAAAGCACTTTATCGTTATTAATTGGGATCAACGCGGGGCTGGTAAATCCTTTTTATGGCGAGATATCCAAACAAATTTTACGATTGATCAATTTGTTTCAGATGCAAAAGAAGTCATTCAATATCTTCTTAAAAGGTTCAATAAGAAAAAATTAATTCTTGCCGGTCATTCATGGGGAAGTATTATCGGACTAAAAGTCGCTAGTCAATACCCTGAATATATCGAAGCATACATCGGCATCGGTCAAATCGTACATATGAAGCAAAACGAAGAATTACTATATCAACATTTAATTAGCTCTGCAAAAAAACATGACCATAAAAAAGCATTAGCTTCTCTTTTAAAATTAGGGAAACCGCCCTTTTTAGATACACGACGTCTCATCATTCAAAGAAAGTGGCTTGGCACATTCGGCGGAGCAATCCAAAACGGATCTTCCTTTTCTTTCATACGAAAAGGTTTCTTTTCTCCTGAATATACGCTATTAGATTGGTTCAAATTTCTCGCAGGAAATTTAAAGTCAGGAGTTTTATGGGAAGAGATGCTAACAATCGATTTCTTTTCGTCTATTTCAAGTTTATCTGTTCCGGTTTATTTTTGTTCTGGTCGCTATGATTATCAAACTCCTTACGCACTCGTTCAACAATATTGCGATATTATTCACGCTCCGATAAAAAAAATGATTTGGTTTCCAAACTCGGCACACTCTCCAGATTTAGAAGAGCCTGAACTATTCGCTCAATCTTTACAATCAATTAAACAAGAGCTATCTTTTCAACATGCATAACGACAGGCTCTTTTACATTTCATAAAAAACATTTTATAATAATATGTCGCAAGTATATGTCACTGCAAACATTTGCTTGCCTTAACAGAATAAAAATTAGGGAGATTACATTTATTATGAACGCTGTACTCATCGCAGTAGCAGTCATGCTAGTGCTTAGTTTGTTACGTGTCCAAGTCATTGTCGCCATTATCGTTGGAGCTTTAACAGGCGGACTTATCGGCGGACTCGGTATTTCAGAAACAATTAGTACTTTTACAACCGGTCTTGGGAACAGTGCTCCTATCGCATTAAGCTACGCAATGCTCGGTGGATTTGCTATTTCACTTTCAAAAACAGGACTTCCTGATGCAATGATCCAATCAGCTTTAAAATGGATCGGCAACGAACAAGACACGAAAAAACAAGTCTATTCTAAAATACTCATATTATTTATCATTTTAACAATGGCTTGTTTCTCACAAAATATTATCCCTGTTCATATCGCCTTCATCCCGATCTTAATTCCAGCACTTTTAAAAGTATTAAATGAGCTGAAGGTGGATCGTAGGCTTGTAACATGTCTTATTACATTTGGATTAATTACCCCTTACATGTGGGTCCCAGCAGGGTTCGGAAAAATTTATCATGACGTATTGCAAACAAACGCTGCGCAAAGCGGGCTTACATTTGATGTCGCTCTTATTCCAAAAGCAATGACTATTCCAGCAATCGGTATGATTATCGGATTATGTGTAGCGGTTTTCATTACATATCGAAAACCACGTACGTATGAAACGGAACAAGTTCATGCTACACATAATGAAATCGTTCCCTATACAAAAAGAAGCATTACTTTTGGTTTATTATCAATAATCGCTACATTAACTGTTCAATTAGCAACAGAATCAATGATTTTCGGTGCTTTAGCAGGTATTATCGTCTTATCAGTTAGCGGTAGTCTCCCTCTTAAAGAAGCCGATGCTATTTTAACGAGCGGAATGCGTATGATGTCCTTTATCGGATTTGTTATGATTTCTGCCGCTGGATTTGGCGCTGTTCTTCGAAAAACTGGACATGTTGAATCTCTTGTGCAAACGAGTGCACATATAATCGGAAATAATAAACCGCTTGCTGCATTTCTTATGCTCGTTATTGGACTTCTCGTTACGATGGGAATTGGTTCTTCCTTTTCAACCATCCCAATCTTAACAACAATTTTCGTACCATTATGCGTCCAGCTTGGATTTAGTCCAATGGCAACAATCGCCATTATCGGTACAGCTGGTGCACTAGGTGATGCAGGTTCTCCAGCATCTGATAGTACACTTGGACCAACGTCCGGTTTAAATGCTGATGGTCAGCACCACCATATATGGGATACATGTGTACCAACTTTTCTACACTATAATATACCGTTACTTATATTCGGATTTATTGCCGCAATTACACTATAAAAGGTGCGTTTTAAAAACGCACCTTTTACTTTGTTGTTTCTCTCTCAATACATCTAAATTCTGTTTCCACTTCTTCTTTTCCCACTTGTTTCTTCTTTATTTTTCCTATTAACTGCTGAAATGCTATTTCCCCATTTTCTTCGATATAACTTCCAATTGTCGTTAACGATGGGCTTATCCATTCACCCTCTGCACTCCCGTTAAATCCAATGATTTGCAACTTATCTGGTATATGAATATTAAGCGTTTTCGCCGCCCTGATTAGCTCAATAGCGATCTTATCACTTGAAGCTACAACCCCATCTATGTATGGATGTTTTTGTAACAATTCAAGAAACTGTTGATTCGTATACCCTTGTACAATTTCCTCTCGATAAGAAAGTCCTTCTTTCCAAGCAGTATCTAAAAACCCTGCCACATGCTCTTCCATTTCTTCACTTTCTACTCCCTCGCCAATATAAGCAAGAAACCGGCAGCCTTTCTCTTTCAATAAAGAAACAGCTTTCTGCCCACTTTCATAATAACTAGTCAGAGATTGTCGTTCTTCAAGCACAGCGAAAGGCAGTGAGATTTCTCCTATACTTTGAAAAACAGATTTCGTCATTATAACGCCTGCAATGTTATTTTGCACCAACATATCTATGTATCTATTCTTATTTTCTATATTACAAACTACTACTTGATACCCTTCTTTATATGCTATTTCCTCAACGAAACGGAGCAAAGTGATGTATGATGGATTATGCAAATTATCTACCAGTAATGCAATCATTGTTGAAGGTTGTTTAAATAAAGGCTTTGCTGTAGCATTCGGTCTATATTGTAACTCTTCAATTGCTTGCTTTACTTGTTTTACCGTATCTTCATGGACATATCCTTTTTCATTAATAACTCTTGAAACGGTTGCAACTGAAACACCGGCTAATTTTGCAACATCACGTATAGTTGCCACATCGTCACCCCTTAATATGGTAATAGATTACAATTTTAAACTAAACCAAAATATAACATTCGTCAAGAATATTGTTTTATATTTCTGAAAATTGTTACACAACTTTCACTTTGCTTACAAAATATACTCCAACTGAATTTCATGTAAAATTGCAATATTATCATGACCAATAAATGGAATTTCTTTCTTTATTTTTCGTGCTTCCTTTACGGCGTCCATGTATAAGTTCGTCATTATGAAATTACGTTTTTGATAAAATCGGAGTGCGTTCATATTATCATTCGTCGTAATGAGCCACACTTTTTCACACTCATTTTCCCTTGCCATTTGCAATACACAATCCACCAGTTCTGTTCCAATCCCATTTCCTTCCTCAAAACTATCTAACGACACAATTTCACACATGTTTTTTAGCACTTCACACGTTATAATTCCCACTATTCTGTCATTTTCAAATGCGATAAAACCAGGTAATTGTTCTAATTGATGTGCTCTGCCTCGCGAGACCATCATTGAACTCCCCCAGTTTTCACACATAAACCCCCAAATTGTTTCTTTCATTTCTGGTGTAATTTTTTGTATATGAACCATATACGATTTCTCCCCTTTTTATATCATTGTGATACAATATAAGTGTATCATATGTAGAGGTATTTGGAGGATGAGGTAAAGTATGAAACGTTTTTTTACAGCATTGTTTACTATACTAGGTGCAATAACTGCGATTGGGATTTTCTTTACAAATAAAGTTATGTACTTGAAGAAAAAGACAGAGGAAGAAGTTTTAGAGCGCGAAACGAAAAAGCATTTTCATTTGGACGATTTTAACGCTATTCAAAAAGAAGAAATTCACATCTCTTCTCAATTTGGATACGAACTTCACGGATACTACATGCCAGCTGGGCATTCCAATAAATTTATGATTTTTTGCCACGGTGTGACTGTAAATAAAATGAATTCCGTTAAGTATGCAAACTTATTTTTAAGCAGAGGATATAACGTATTTATTTATGATCATCGCCGCCATGGTAAAACAGGTGGTAAAACAACAAGCTATGGATACTATGAAAAACACGATTTAAAGTCAGTAGTTGACTGGCTAAAAGGTCGTTTTGGAACGAATATTACCCTTGGAATTCATGGTGAATCTATGGGGGCTGCAACCCTTCTTCAATATGCAGGGCTTGTAGAAGATGGTGCCGATTTTTATATTGCAGATTGCCCTTTCTCGGATTTTTACGGACAATTACAACATCGTTTAAAAGTTGAATTCCATTTGCCAAAATGGCCTTTATTACCTTTAGCAAATGCCTTTTTAAAAGTTCGTGACGGCTATACAATTCGTGAAGTTTCACCAATTGATTGTATAAAAAACATTAATAATCCTGTTCTTTTTATACACAGTAAAGAGGATGACTATATTTTAGCTGATATGACGAAAGCGTTATATGAAGCGAAAGAAAATAATAAACAACTTTATATTGCAGAACACGGTGCACACGCTTGCTCTTATAACGAAAATAAAGAAGAATATGAAGCAGCCGTTGATCAATTTTTAAACTCATATGTAAAAGAAACAAAAAACAGGCTTGCATAAGCCTGTTTTTTTACTGCGCTAAAACGTCTGTAACTTGTTCCATGTTTTCAGAAATCCACTTTATTGCCTCATCTAGCGTCGGAAATTCCGTCGTTTGAAAGGTCACCTCATCTTGCAGTAACCAAACATCTTTCGGTTCTTGTCCTACACCTGCGATTGACCAATGAAGTAAACTATATGGATGATTATCATTCAAAAATGATGCCCATGTGCGCTCATTTGCAATATTTTGTAGTGTTCGTAATTTTTTATCCATCTTTCGTCACCTTACTCTAGTCAGTTATAAAAACTATTATAACACTCTCTTCTCTCTCAAACAAAGTGCTCTTTTTGTATTGTCAAGTACCCTCCCTGATTATATGATGAGATTAAGCGTTTGGGAAGGAGGGATTAGGTTGGCAAAAGTACAAATCAAAGTAAATGATAATGGCTCTTTTCGCGTTACAGGGGACGTGGAATTAGTTGACTCACAAGGGAATGTATTCCCAGCAAAACCAGCATTTTCTTTATGTCGTTGTGGTTTATCGAAAAACATGCCTTATTGCGATGCTTCGCATAAAGGCAAATTTGAATCTGTTGTTAGAGCACCAGAGGCAGAATAGTTTTGTACGTAACATGCACATTTTTTGTGCATGTTTTTTCTTTTCATTAACTCTCCTCCCCCCTTTTCCTTACAACATTTCTCATACTTTTGTCCTCATTCCAACTTACATGTATTTTCACACAATTCTTCACATTCGAATATTTTTCACTTTGCTTTTTTCTTTTTTGTGCTATAATGTGAGCAAACAACATCCTTCGGGGTCGGGTGAAATTCCCAACCGGCGGTGATGAAGCGAGAGCTTCTAAGTCCGTGACCCGTTTTCAACTCGAAAACGGTGGATCTAGTGAAACTCTAGGGCCGACAGTATAGTCTGGATGGGAGAAGGATATGTTTTCTAGTAATTTTATATAGCGAATACACTTTTATTTCAGTATGCATATTTTTAAAGTTTCATTTTGAATCTTTATATATGTTTTATTTTGTATACTTATGTTTCTATACTGAAATAAAAAGATACGACTAGCGTTGAAAGAATTTGATATTTTGCTAGGTTTTTTCCTTATGCCAAAATATCAGTCATCGTTAGGTTTCTTTCCTATACTTTCGTATTCGAACTATATTTCTAGAAATCACGTCTCCCAAACCCCAAGGATTTTATATCCTTGGGGTTTTTTGATTTTTTCAGGAGAGGTGAAGAGAATGACTGATCAAGAATATATGGCGCTTGCCTTGCAGTTAGCACAAGGTACATCAGGACAGACCAGTCCAAACCCTATGGTTGGTGCCGTTGTTGTTAAAGATGGAAAAATTGTTGGAATGGGTGCCCACATGCGTGCTGGTGAAGAACATGCTGAAGTTCATGCTCTTCACATGGCTGGTGAAAGAGCAAAAGGCGCTACTGTTTATGTAACACTTGAACCATGTAGCCATTTTGGAAAAACACCCCCTTGCTGTGAATTACTCATTGAAAAGGGAGTTCAGCGTGTTGTAATTGCTACTCTTGATTACAATCCACTCGTTTCCGGCAATGGAAAAAGGGGATTAGAAGAAACTGGAATCGAGGTAACTACTGGTGTTCTTGAGGCGGAAGCCACTTTATTAAATCGATACTTTTTTCACTATATGAAAACGAAGCGTCCCTTTGTAACAATAAAAACAGCAATGAGCTTAGATGGAAAAACAGCAACTGTAACCGGTGAAAGCCAATGGATTACAGGCGAAGAAGCACGCGCTGATGTTCACCAATATCGTCATATGCATGATGCTATCCTAGTCGGTGTGAATACAGTTCTAACTGATAATCCACACTTAACAACACGAATTCCAAACGGAGGTAAACATCCTATACGCGTTATTTTAGATACCCACTTAAGAACGCCGCCATCTTCTCATGTCATAACAGATGGTTTAGCTCCGACATGGATTATTGTCGGTAAGGATGTAAACAAAGAGAAAATAGCGTCTTATGAATCTAACAATATAGCTGTATTCCAAATGAAAACACAGCAAATTGAAATACAAGATGTCCTATCCCTACTCGGTGAGAAACAAATTCTTTCTCTGTTCGTTGAAGGTGGTCAAACGGTGCATGCAAACTTCTTAAAAACAAATAGTTTTAATGAAATTGTGACCTATATAAGCCCAAAATTAATTGGCGGAAAAGATGCACCCACCTTATTTGGCGGAGCTGGTTTTTCGAAGTTACAAGATGCACTTTCCTTAACAATTCAAGAGATGAAACAAATCGGTAATGATATAAAAATTGTTGCAACCTTAAAAAGCGAGGTGACGGAATGTTTACAGGAATCGTAGAAGAGTTAGGAACGATATCAAGCATGACTCAAAGTGGTGAAGCAATGAAGCTAACTATTAACGCAAACCAAATTTTATCAGATGTCAAATTAGGCGATAGTATCGCAGTTAATGGCATTTGCTTAACAGTAACTACTTTTACGACTACTTCATTCACTGTCGACGCAATGCCTGAAACAATGAAAGCAACATCACTTCGTATGCTAAAGCCCAGTGCCAAAGTGAATTTAGAGCGGGCGATGGCTGCAAATGGACGATTCGGTGGACATTTCGTCACCGGACATATCGATGGCATCGGTACGATTATAACTAAAAAACAACATTACAATGCCATCTATTACAAAATAGCAATTTCTGATGAATTACTACGCTATTGTTTGCATAAAGGATCCGTTGCTGTTGATGGCACTAGCTTAACAATATTTGATATAGACGAATCTTCAATTACAATCTCACTCATCCCGCACACAGTAAGCGAATCTGTCATCGGAGAAAAAAAAGCCGGGGACATCGTAAACATTGAGTGTGACATGATTGGAAAATATATTGAACGCTTTATTTCAAAGCCCGCAAAAAGAACTGATTCAATGACCGAAAGCTTTTTACAAGAAAACGGATTTCTATAAGGGGGAAGCACAATGTTTCATCGTATTGAAGAAGCTCTAGAAGATTTAAAACAAGGAAAAGTCGTTATCGTATGTGATGATGAAAACCGAGAAAATGAAGGCGACTTTATTGCTTTAGCAGAGTACATTACACCAGAAACGATTAATTTTATGATTACACACGGTCGTGGTCTCGTTTGCGTACCAATTACGGAAGGGTACGCAAAACGTCTACAGTTAGAACCAATGGTTTCTCATAATACGGATTCACATCATACTGCTTTTACAGTAAGCATCGATCACGTTTCTACAACAACAGGCATTAGTGCTCATGAGCGCGCTACGACAATACAGGAATTATTAAATCCCGCATCTAAAGGAACTGATTTTAACCGCCCTGGACATATCTTTCCATTAATTGCGAAAGAAGGTGGTGTCCTTCGCCGCGCGGGTCATACAGAAGCTGCTGTCGATTTAGCAAAACTTTGCGGAGCTGAGCCAGCTGGCGTCATTTGCGAGATTATAAATGAAGATGGGACGATGGCACGTGTACCTGATTTACTAGAGTGCGCCAAACAATTTGATATAAAAATGATTACAATTGAAGATCTAATTGCTTATCGCCGCCATCATGAAACACTTGTGACGAGAGAAGTGGAAATTACATTACCTACAGATTTCGGCACTTTTCATGCAATTGGCTATTCTAACTCATTAGATATGAAAGAACATATCGCGCTCGTAAAAGGTGATATTTCAACAGGCGAACCTGTACTTGTACGCGTTCATTCAGAATGTTTAACAGGAGATGTATTTGGTTCGTGCCGCTGTGATTGTGGACCACAGCTACATGCTGCACTTGCTCAAATTGAGCGTGAAGGAAAAGGTGTTCTTCTCTACATGAGACAAGAAGGACGCGGCATTGGCCTTCTTAATAAGCTTCGTGCTTATAAGTTACAAGAAGAAGGGCTAGATACTGTAGAAGCAAATGAAAAGCTTGGGTTCCCAGCTGATCTTCGTGATTACGGTATTGGCGCTCAAATTTTAAAAGATTTAGGCTTACAAAGTTTACGATTATTAACGAATAATCCACGAAAAATTGCTGGCTTACAAGGTTACGATTTAGAAGTAACCGAGCGTGTACCGTTGCAAATGCCAACAAAAGAAGAAAATAAAACGTATTTACAAACGAAAGTAAGCAAACTAGGACATTTACTAAACTTATAATTAAGGGAGAGATAAATTATGGTATTCGAAGGTCATTTAGTTGGTACAGGATTAAAAGTTGGGGTTGTTGTTGGACGTTTTAATGAATTTATTACAAGCAAGTTACTTGGCGGTGCTTTAGACGGATTAAAGCGTCACGGTGTAGAAGAAAATGATATTGATGTTGCATGGGTTCCTGGTGCATTCGAAATTCCTTTAATCGCTAAAAAGATGGCTAGTAGCGGAAAGTATGATGCTGTTATTACATTAGGTACAGTAATTCGCGGTGCTACAACGCATTACGATTACGTTTGTAATGAAGTAGCAAAAGGTGTTGCCTCTTTATCACTACAAATGGACATTCCAGTTATTTTCGGTGTATTAACGACAGAAACAATTGAACAAGCGATTGAACGTGCAGGTACAAAAGCTGGTAATAAAGGATATGAATCAGCAGTTGCTGCAATTGAAATGGCTCACTTGTCAAAACAATGGGCATAATAAAAAGAGGCTACGGCCTCTTTTTATTTCTTTACCTTTTTTCGTACATCTTTTATTAATTCATCCATCGATTTTCCTTCTGTTTTTATACGAAGAGCTTGTGCTGTTCTCCACACATTTTCTCTCTTTTTCGCTTCTTCTATAATAGAAATTTCCTTCCTCACTTCTTTTAAATCTTTTCCTTCTGTTTCAAGCCCAAAATGTTCAGCTTTTGTTCGAAAATGTTGTTCAATTCTTTGTTGCATTTCTTTTTGTTCAGGATTTTCAGCCGCCTTAACTGGATCAGCACTTATCGCTTTTATTAAAATCAGACAAGTCATAATGGCTAATATGTATTTGTACATGTAAAATCCTCCGCCCCGATATAAATTACATTTTTACTATGTACAATTTGGGCTTGGAAAATTCGTCCACAAAAATTATTTTTTTCGCTCAAAAGCCACTACTATCAAGCCTCAATGGCCTTTTATTACATTTTATTTACAAAAAAAAGCAAACCCTTTAAAGAGTTTGCCTTTCATCTACGTTATAGCGCACATTCTTCAATCTCAAAACCTAAATCTTCAATCATACCCCAGTCCGCAGTCGGCTCTTGTCCAGCTGTTGTTAAATAATCCCCGACAAAGATAGAGTTTGCTGCAAATAAACCAAGTGGCTGAACAGAACGTAAATTAAGTTCTCGACCGCCTGAAATACGAATTTCTTTTGTTGGATTTACAAAACGCATCATTGCCAGCACTTTTAAACATTCTACAGGTGTTAATTCTTTTTGTCCTTCAAGCGGAGTACCCTTTACAGCAACAAGGAAATTACATGGAATAGAATCCGCATCTAAACGTTGTAATTCAAATGCAATTTCAGCACGCTGTTCAATCGTTTCTCCCATTCCGAAAATTGCCCCAGAGCATGGAGAAATACCAGCTTGCTTCGCTTTTTGGACTGTATCAACACGATCGTCATACGTATGCGTTGAACAAATGCTATCGTAATTATTTGCATGTGTATTTAAGTTGTGGTTATAACGATGCACACCAGCTTCTGCTAACTGACCTGCTTGATCTTCATTTAAAAATCCTAAACAACAGCAAATTTTCAAATCTGTCGTTTCACGAATTTCCTTAACTGCTCCAATAACGTGATTTACTTCTTTATCTGTCGGACGACGACCAGATGCAACAATACAATATGTACCTGCTTTACGACGAATTGCTTCGTGTGCTCCCTCAACAATTTTCTCTTGTGTTAACCATGCATATTTATCAATCGGTGCTTCTGAAATAATAGACTGTGAACAATAACCGCAATCTTCAGGACATAATCCAGATTTTGTATTTATAATCATGTTCAACTTTACTTTCTTACCAAAATGATGATGGCGAATGATGTAAGCTGCATTCATAATTTCTAAAACTTCTGTATCATCAGCTTCTAATATTGCAATTGCATCTTCTTTCGTAATCATTTTTTCTTCAACTACGTCGTATGCAAGTTTTTTCCAATCCCTTTTTGTTTGTACTTGTTTCATTTCATCTCTTCCCCTCTTTTGTTATATACGTAAATAAAGCATGATATGTTGCCATTATCCCTTCTTTTCCCGTGAAGTCTCTTTCGTATATACGAATCATCGTACGAAAGAGTGAAGGGCTTTGACAGTAAGACTCTTCATTACTATTGGTTGCCCCTACTTTTCGAATAGAATGTAGAAACTCCCTAACTTCTGTAAAGCTTTCTATGTAACACGTTTCAGAAACATGTACATTTCCTAATGGATTTTTGCATATATTCACTAACTGTTCTTTCGAAACGAATCGTTGTCCTATTGAAGTACAATTGTGTATCCCCTTTTCTTTCTTAGCACGCTGGAAAGACGTATGCAATTCTTGAAAAGTCGTATTACCAAACGTGGAAAATAATAATATTCCTTCTTCAGACAAATAGTTAAATAAATTTTTCACTGCCCCTTTTAAATCATTAAGCCATTGAAATGTAGCATTTGAAATAATGACATCATATGAATTTTCTAATTTTAATTGTTCAATATCTTCACATCGAAACATCACATTTCCCAAATTTTTTCTAGTTTTCGCGACCGCAATCATCTCATCGGCAAAATCCACAGCTGTAATATGCGCCTTCGGAAATAAATTTGATAATTGCTCTGTTACATATCCTGTCCCGCACCCAAGTTCTAAAATACGTATCGATGATGTTTCACTATATCGTTCCTTCAATGTAGAAAGTAACGAATGCGCCATCTTTTTTTGTACATTTGCATATTGATCGTAGGATACAGCCGCCCCGTTAAACCGTTTTTGCAGTAACGTTTTGTTGATCATGTCGTATCCCCTCTACAAATTGAATGATTTCATTTGCGCAATATTCAAAATTCGTTACACATAATGCATGCCCCGCCTCGCTTACTACTTTTAACGTAGCATTCGTATTCTCTGTCATACTATGAGCTGCGGATAATGGACATATCACATCCTGTTCTCCATGAAGAAGTAACAAAGGGACTTTTACACTTGTTAATTCGTTTCTCATATCTGTTCCTATTAAATAATCTAAGCCTAATTGTAAAGACTGAATCGAATCTCCTTTAAACTTCAGCGCAATCTCTTCAAAATTCGTATTCTCCCTCAGCTCACTTTTTGTAAACATATTTTCATAGAAACGCTTCAAAGTATCTTCTTTCTTTCTCGTTAAATTCTTTTTCATACGTTCTACATGTAGGGAATTCCATCCACTTGTATAGTCACTTGTATTGGTAAATTTAGCGGTACCACCAATTAGCACCATACCTTTCGCCTTAATCTTTTTATAAGCTTGTACTGCTGCTAACGCTCCTAGTGACCATCCAACTAAAATTACATTTTCATCCTGCGCTACATCTATTATTCGCCCCGCAAATTCACTTTGTTCTTTCACGTTACGCCAATCTATGCATTGAACAGAATATCCTTTAAAATACGGCAGAACTAAAGTCCAAACACCTTCTTCCATTCCCCATCCTGGAATAAAAATAAGTTTTAGCTCTTTCATACTAAAAACCCCTCTTCTTTACCAATGCGTATAATATGCTGAATAGCCCATTTTAAATCGGCTATTGTATGTTGTGACGTAACTGCAAAACGGACTCGAGAACTACCAACCGGAACAGTCGGCGGACGAATTGCAATGGCTGCGATACCTACCTCTTGTAACCTTTCACTAAACCGTAAAGTATTTTCATTTGACCCAACCACAATCGGTACAATATGAGTTGAGCTATTCCCAATATCAAAACCAGCTTCTTGTAAATGCGTCCTGAAATATGCACCATTCTCTATAAGTCTCTCTCTTCTTTCGTTATCTTCTTTCACAATTTCAATTGCTTTTCGCATCGCCCCTAATGTTCCTGGTGGTAAAGCTGTAGTAAAAATCAAGCTTCTCATCATATTTTGTAAATACTCTATATAAATGGAATCACCCGTTAAATACGCACCATAACACCCTAAAGCCTTACTAAACGTCCCCATATGTATATCAATTTTTTGAGCAATATCTTTTTCTATATGAGATAGTCCAGCTCCACCGATCCCATATATTCCACTTGCATGTGCTTCATCAACTATAATGATTGCTCCGTATTTATCTTTAAGCTGAACTAAGCCTCTCAAATATGCAATATCCCCATCCATACTAAAAACTGTATCTGTTACGATTAATTTTCTCTTTTCTGGTGACGCTATTTTCAACATCTTCTCTAAATGATCCAAATCATTATGGCGATATCTTTTATGCTCTGCTCCGCTTAATATAATCCCATCAACGATACTTGCATGATTTAATTTGTCACTAAAAACAATATCGCGGCGACCAACTAACGAAGAAATCGCCCCAACATTCGCGGTATATCCACTATTTACAATTAAGGCTTTTTCAGTGCCTTTCCAATCGCATATACTTCTCTCAACCTCTTCATACAGTGGATAATTTCCTACAACGAGACGAGATGCTGTCGCTCCAGTTCCATATTTTCTTGTATAGGCAATAGCAGCTTCTTTCAACCTTTCATCTCCAGCTAATCCTAAATAATTATTCGATGCTAAATTTAGCATCTTTTTCTTATTTCGAATAAGCCATGTCTCTTCGGATTGCTCTGTTACATGTAAATTACGATACTGCCCTTGCTCCTTTAATTGTTCTACTTTAGATTGAAGATGCGCGTGCCACATTTGATTCATTTTGGATGAGCTCCTCTAATTTTGAAATCATAATATGCTCTTTTGCCGATTCTAATAATTCTTCCTTTGTAAACTCTCCTTCAAGGAATGGTAATAACCCTAAAACCGGCACTCCACTTAGCTCCTCAATCATTATTTTATTTTCTTGCACTCTTTCTTTTTCATATTCTTTACATCCAGATAAAATTACACCTGCTACTTTTAATCCATGTGCTTTTGCATAAGAAATTGTTAAAATAGTATGATTAACTGTCCCAAGGGTAGGACGCGCTACTACAATAAGAGGAAGCTGTAATTCTTTTGCAAAATCAATCACTAAAGCATCTTCTGTATATGGGACAGCAAGCCCACCAGCCCCTTCTACAAATAGGCTATTAAACTCTTTTAATAGTTCATTATAGTGATCAGTAATTTCTTTTAACGTTACTGCCCTTCCAGCTCTTTTCATAGCAAGTCTCGGAGCAAGTGGTTCTTCAATGGAATAAGGACAAATTTTATCTTCTTTTGTCGGTACACCCGATAACGCTTTTAATCTTGCTGCATCACCCTCAGGATTTGATGCAACATGTCCACTTTGCAACGGTTTATATACACCAACATTATGTCCACGCTCTCGAAATATACCTGCCAATGCTCCTGTCACTACCGTTTTGCCAACTTCTGTATCCGTTGCTGTTATAAAGAAACCACTCATTACTCTCCCTCCGTAACATCCGAGATTGCTTTATATAAAATGCGTAACATCTCATCAATCTCAGCCACCGTAGATGCAAGAGGGGGCATAAATACAATAGTGTTACCGAGTGGACGTAAAATCATCCCTAACTCTCTTGAGCGTTTACACACTTGAACACCGACTCTTTCTGTCCATTCAAATGATTCCTTCATTTCCTTATTCTTCACAAGTTCAATACCAACCATTAGCCCACACTGACGAATATCTCCTACGTGCTTATATTCATTAAGGGGTTCTAATTGTGCTGCTACATATTCTGCTTTATGCGCAACATCTTCTATTAAATTAGTTTTTTCATATAGTTCTAAATTTGCAATTGCTACGGCACACCCTAATGGATTCCCTGTATAACTATGACCATGGAAGAATGTTTTTTGTTCTTCATAGTCCCCTAAAAAGGCATTATAAATTTCATCTGTCGTTACCGTAATTGCCAGCGGTAAATAACCACCTGTTAAGCCTTTTCCCGCAGTTAAAATGTCTGGTGTCACATCCTCGTGTTCACATGCAAACATTTTCCCGGTACGCCCAAATCCAGTCGCTACCTCATCTGTAATAAATAATACATTGTATTTTGTACATAAATCGCGAAGCCCTTTTAAGTATCCTTTTGGCATTGTAATCATCCCACCAGCACCTTGCATTAATGGCTCCACAATAATAGCTGCTACTTCTTCATGTTTTTCTTGTAGCAATTCTTCCATTTCTTCTAAATGTTTCTTTACAATTTGTTCCTTATTATCTCCATAAGGAGAACGATATGTATATGGATACGGCATTTTAATTGCCTCAAATAATAGTGAACTATACACTTGGTGAAACAAGTCTATTGCTCCTACTGAAACAGCACCTATCGTATCACCGTGATATGCTTCTTTTAATGTAACAAACCTTTGTTTTTTCGGTTTTCCTTTATGCTGCCAATATTGAAATGCCATCTTAATTGCAATTTCAACGGCGCTAGAACCGGAGTCTGAATAGAATACTTTCTTCAATCCTTCTGGTACAACTTCAATTATTTTTTCTGCTAATAAAATAGATGGAACGTTAGCAAGCCCTAGCATAGTAGAATGAGCAATTTTATTTAATTGCTCATGAATTGCCTCATCTAATTCTGGTACTTGATGTCCATGAACATTTAACCAAATAGACGAAACACCGTCCCAATATTCATTTCCATTTACATCGTATAGCTTTCTTCCCTCTCCACGTTCAATAATGACAGGATCTTCTTCTAAATAATCCTTCATTTGTGTAAATGGGTGCCATACATAAGCTTTATTTTTCTCTGATAATTCTTCATATGTATAAGACGATTTTTCAGTCGTATTACTATTAACAGTCACAATTGTCACCCCTAATGTTAACTAGTTTATAAATATAGTTAACATTAAAAATAAATGACTGTCAATTATTTTTAAATCAAATAGTTCTTAAAAAAGAACAACTTATCATACGATAAGTTGTTCTACTTTCCGTGTTGTATCTTTCCGATTTCTAAAATAATCTCTTCATCTTTTTTTCCTTCTGTATCAATTCCAAGTTGCTTAGCATGCTCAATTAATAAATCATGGCGCTGCTCAAACCTAGCTTTATCTACTTCTTTCGTAACCTCTTCTTTTGTTTTCCCTTCAGTAGAAACTCCTAGTTTCTCAGTTGCTTTTTCCATCGATTGCTTCTCTTCAGCTTCTTTCACTTTCTTCACTTCTGACTGCTGTATTTGCTTTTGTTTCGACTGCTCTGATTCAGCTGCAAAAGCTGTGTAAATTCCAGCACTTCCGCCAACGACTAGTAAGGTGGTAAAAAGAATTATTTTTTTCTTCACTCTTTCCTCCCCTTTCAAATTCATTATAACGCACATTTTTACAGTATGAAAAACATTTCTCCTTTATTTCCCTAAAAAAATATTGAACATTTTTATTGACATGTAAGACGAATATATGATAAAAATTTAACTAACATCATATGAATCGGCATTGATAGGATTAGTAGTATTTCGATTTCTGATTTCAGAGAGCTGGTGGTCGGTGCGAACCAGTACAGAGCGAATTATGAATTACCCCCTGGAGCTTCTTTTGCGAAACGTACGGAGTAGTGAAAGACGGTTATAGACCGTTATATCTAAAGAGTGGTGAAACGACACTGTTTCACAATTTAGGGTGGTACCGCGAATTTTTCGTCCCTGCATATATTGCAGGGGCGTTTTTATTTTATTAGCGCATATCATACGACCCTTTATTTTGTGATACATTCATTTCACAAGCTAGGGTGGTACCGCGATTTCTTCGTCCCTGCATAATTATATGCAGGGACGTTTTTTTATCCAATCATTTCCGTATCATATTGAAGGACCAACAATTACCGGTAATTTGTCACAAAATTCTAAAATTTAGAAGGAAATAAACAATATTGGCGAATTTTATATAAAAAAGAGCTATTTTAGATTACTTAGGAGGGGAAAACAATGGTTTCAAAAATTGAATCTGTTCTTTTAACATTATTTATCTTTTTCTGTATTGGCTTTAGTGTTATCCAATTAGAAGTTTCACCACACATCCCAATTTTATTTGGTATCGTTCTTTTATTAGCATTTGGATTTATGAAAAAAATCTCTTGGTCTACTATGGAAAAAGGGATGATCAGTAGTATTTCAGCTGGTATTCCATCTATTTTTATTTTCTTACTTGTAGGCGTATTAATTAGTGTTTGGATCGCTGCTGGAACAATTCCAACTTTAATGGTATACGGCTTTCAGCTTGTATCTCCTAAAATTTTCGTTCCAACTGTTTTTGTTGTTTGTGCAATTGTTGGAACAAGTATCGGTAGTGCCTTTACAACTGCCGCAACTGTAGGACTTGCCTTTATGGGCATGGGTAGTGCTCTCGGATACGATCCGGCTCTGATCGCTGGTGCAATTATTTCTGGTGCATTCTTTGGAGATAAAATGTCTCCTTTATCTGATACAACAAACTTAGCTCCTGCTGTAACGGGTGTAGATTTATTTGAGCATATTCGTAACATGCTTTGGACAACAGTTCCAGCTTTCATTATTGCTTTTATCGCATTTTTCATTTTAGGAAGCGGCACTAGTGGCGATGTTGACTTCACAAACTTTATTAGCACATTAGAAAAAAACGCAACGATTTCTATCGTTACACTTATTCCAATTTTATTACTGTTCCTATTCGCATTTAAAAAAGTTCCAGCAGTTCCAACATTGCTTGCAGGAATTGTGGTAGGAATTATTATTCTCTTTATTTTTAATCCTAGCACTTCTTTAGCTGATTTAATGAAAATTATGCAAGACGGCTACGTTTCTAAAACTGGTATTAAAGACATTGATAGCTTGCTATCTCGCGGTGGTCTACAAAGTATGATGATGTCGATTGCCCTTATTTTCCTAGCTCTTTGTATGGGAGGTTTATTACAAGGAATGGGTATTATAGCGCAGCTGATGAATATCATCTCTAGCTTTGTAAAAAATAGCACACGCTTAATTATTTCTACTGCTTCAACTGCAATTGGTGTAAACTTCTTACTTGGTGAGCAGTACTTATCAATCGTTTTAACAGGACAAGCATTTGCTAATAAATACGATGAAATTGGTTTAGAACGTCGTAATTTATCACGGGTATTAGAAGATGCAGGTACAGTTATTAACCCGCTCGTACCATGGGGAGTAAGTGGTGTATTCTTATCGAATGTCCTTGGCGTTCCGACATTTGATTACCTTCCATTCGCAATTTTCTGTTTAGCTTGCCCAGTCTTAACAATTATTGTTGGTTTCACTGGATTTGGTCTTTCGTGGAAGAAAGAAAAAGCAGTACCTGTTCCATAATATACACATAAAAAAGGATTACCGATTACGGTAATCCTTTTTTATGCTTTACTATCTATTTGCTTTCTTTCTTCTAAATAACAGAAGTAATCCCGCTCCAACAAACGCCAAACCTGCTCCAATTGTAGAAACAACACTTGTACCTGTTTTCGGTAAATCACGTTCTTCTTTATTTTCACTTACAGTTGTTGTTTCTTTTGAGTTTTGATTATCCGTTGTAGTTTGTCCAGATCCTGCATTATTTCCATCTTGTTTTGGTTCATTTCCATTATTACCTTCACCTGTTGGTGGTGTCGTTGGATTTTCTCCGTTATTGCCTTCACCTGTTGGTGGTGTTGTTGGATTCTCTCCGTTATTGCCTTCACCTGTTGGCGGTGTTGTTGGATTCTCTCCGTTATTGCCTTCACCTGTTGGTGGTGTCGTTGGATTCTCTCCGTTATTGCCTTCACCTGTTGGTGGCGTCGTTGGATTCTCTCCACCAGTTTCCTTATCATCATTCTTCTTCGTTATATCAATTGCATATTTAGCAAATTCATTTTCAGATGGTCCAACATATGATATTTTCCCAGCTGTCTTTATATATTTTTGTGCATTTGGTGAAGAGTCAAATGTTGTATTTAATTTATCTGCAACAATCGGCTTAAACGCCCAATTTTGATCTGCTGTTGGATTAATAACTGGTGTTTCTTGCATGTACTTCACAATAATTTGACGTGTTTCATCTTGCGATTGGTATACAACTTCACCTTTACTTACACCAGGGAACGTTTGGCTACTTCCACGATAGTTATTTGTAGCTACAATGAACTCTTGATTGTCAGCTACAGGCTTACCTTCATACGTCATATTTACAATACGATTCGTATTTCCATTTACAACTTTACCATCTTTATCGTATTTCGCTGGTTGCGTCACGTCAATTTCGTATTTTAAGCCATCTAAAACATCAAAATTATATGTAGGATAACCTATATTTACTAGTGGCTGTTCTTCTGTTTTCTTTGGATCAATTTGATTAAACTGACCAGCGGACATTTCAAGCCATTCTTTTACTTGTGCCCCGTTTACTTTTACAGCATATAATGTATTTGGATATACATATAAATCGGCTACGTTTTTAATCGCTAACGTTCCTGCTGGAATATCTGTATAATATGTAGCACCGTTTCGGCCACCTGCTTTAAATGGTGCTCCTGCAGATAATACTGGAATTCCTTTATATTTACTATATTGTCCGTTTTCAGCGAATAGCTTTTCTACATACCATTTTTGTGCATTTGTCACAAGTTGTACAGAAGGATCATCTTGTACTAATGAGAAATAACTATTAATTGGCGCTGTCGTTTTTCCTACAGCTGTATTCACATAATCAATTGTCGCTTGATGATCATCCTTAATTTCATTAACTAATTTTTGATCAGATTGTACTAATGGGTTCCCTTTACTATCAGCAATCGGACGAAGTTGCGGCTTCGATTGCTCTTTTTGTACTTCCCATTTTCCGTTTACCTTTTTCAATTGCATATCAATAATACCTAAATTACTTCCAAACACACCAGGCATTACAACTGGAACTCCATTAAATATATCCTTCATTTCAGTATGTGAATGTCCCATTAATACTGCATCTACATTTTCAACTTCTGTTAAATAAAACGATGCGTTTTCCATTCCAGCGATACGCCCACTCTTATCAACACCTGAATGAGCTAGTGCAACAATAACGTCCGCACCTTTTGCCTTCATTTCTGGAACTAACTTTTCAGCTGTTTCAACAATATCATGTGCTTTGACTTTTCCTTCTAAATTCGCTTTATCCCAGTTCATAACTTGAGGTGGAACAAATCCCATTACACCAATTTTCACTTTTTGTTTTTGGCCAGATTCATCCTCTACTTCTTTTTCAAAAATATGATATGGTTCAAAGTAATGTTTATCGTTCGTATCATCCTTATCATGGTCATCTATGTAGACATTCGAGTTAATAACCGGGAAATTCGTTTTTTCAATCACTTTGTTTAAATAATCTAAACCGTAGTTAAATTCATGGTTCCCAAGAGAGATGACGTCATACTTCATTAAATTCATTACACGATATAATGGATGTACATAACTCGGATCCACAGGCTTCTTCGGATCATTTATTTTATTCGCCACATAATCCCCAAGTGGCGTACCTTGTAATGCATCCCCATCATCAAATAAGACAGAGTTCTTCGCCTCTTCACGCGCTTTATTAACAAGTGTTGCAGTTTGCACGAGACCTACTTTATTATCTGTTTTCGTTTGATAATAATCGTAATTCATTAAGTTAACGTGAATATCTGATGTTTCTAAAATTCGTAAGTTAACTGTACTCTCCCCAGCTTTTTCCTCTGCTTGAGCTGTTGTTGGCAGCACTTGCGGTGCTATAACACCAATAGCAAGTGTTGCTCCAGCTAACATTTTTTTTGACTTTTTCACAAAAAATCCCCCTTATACGATTACCCCAAAATAATGAAGTGAATCTCTATCAGTCCCTAACCACATACCTTTTTTCTTCTATTAGAGCAATGATCTTCACCTTATCTGACATTATCATATCTAAAGTACTTTCATATCGTCAATATTTTTTGACACACTTCTACAAATTTTCTGTAAAGTTATTGTAAAGTTTTCATAAACATATACTATGCCCTTACATTGCTTATACTGCTGAATATGATACAATTACCAATTACAAGGAGGATGAATTTATGAAAAAAGTCATCTTAACAATTGTTTGTCTCCTCCTTCTAATCATCTCTTATTCTAATTTTGAAAAGAACGATGAGACAAAACAAAAAGAAAATGAAGGAAAAACAGAAAAAACATCTGCCCCAAATTGGATTGATAAACAAACGAACGACTCTTTTTATCACCTCGTATTAGGTGATTCACTTGCAAAAGGATACGGCTCAACACAAGGGGGATTTGCCGAATTAGCCTCTAGACAACTTGAAGGACAAATTCATAAACCAATTACGGTAGAAAACCTCGGTGTAAATGGTCTCACTACAGATCGTCTCGCTAAAAAAGTCCAGTCAGAAGAAGTTCAACAAAAGATTAGGGAAGCAAATATAATTACTATTAATATTGGAGGAAATAATTTATTCCGCTTAAATCGTGATGTAGGTGTTATAGATGGTATTAAAATTTTAAATAAGGAAAAAGCCCGTTTTGAAACGGATGTAAAAAATATTGTAAAGACTGTTCGAGATCAAAATCCGAATGCTTTACTCATTCTCTCTGAACTCTATAACCCTTTACAACTAGATGACTCCATCTCAAGTTATGCAGATATGTTTTTAGATGGTTGGAATAATTCTGTTTATTCTATTTCAAAAGCAAATCAACCGTCGATCGTTTTACCAATTCGCAAATTAATATCGAATGATAAAAAAGATTTACTATTTGACCAAGTACACCCAAATGATAAAGGTTATGCGATTATTGCCAATACATTTACAAAACAAGTGTTATCCTACAAATATTAAGGTTACCGTGAAACAATTCTATTTTTATACCTTGTCTTTTTTGTTACAATGATAGTGGAAGGGGGCCGTTATATGGAATCACGCGAGTGGGAACGTATTGTTGATCATCTTCTTTCGCTAGTGCCTCTTTTTTATCGCAAATTTATGCTTCCTGGAGAGTTTTCTTCTCAAAGACATATGCCGCCATCACATACGCAAGTGTTACTGCTTTTGCATGAAAATGGTACATTAGCAGTTTCAGAAATTGGCAAGCGGCTAGCGATTTCACGGCCTAACATGACCCCTCTATTAAACAAACTTATTCAAGAAGAACTAATAGAGCGTCATTATAGCGAAAAGGATCGACGTGTCATTTTAATTTCCCTAACAACTGAAGGGAAATTACTAGTAAATCAGTATCAACAATTCATTTTAGACAAACTAAAAGAAAATTTTCAAACATTATCTGAGGAAGAGCGCGAAAAGCTCATTCATTCTCTTCAAACCATTCAAAATTTAATTTTGAAAACAAACGCATAAAGCTGCTTCTAAATAGAAGCAGCTTTATGATTCGTAATAATTACCATAGTATACATTTGAATATGGCCATGTCATTAAATACGGCTTTCGTTCTTGAACAGGTTGCTGCTCGAGCTGTTGAGGCTGCGGCTGTTGCATTTGCTGTATTTGTTGCTGCGGATATACGCCGAATTGCTGCCTCATATCATTTACAGGATAATAATTTATATATGGATATACTTGAGGTACATAGTAATAATACATTCATTCTCTCCCCCTTTTCCTTAAACATATTCAAAGGGGAAAATGAATGTGACATTCTTTATATTTGCACAAGTGGTTCTCTCACTTGTTTCTTTCTTTTCTTCAAACGTAACTTACGATTCTTTTCATATAAATAATGCACAACGAAATATGAAATTACCCCAAACACAATTCCTATTATCGTCATACCAATTAATACATATACTTCACTCTGTAATAAGCTCTTTAACATCGTAAAAATATGGCTCGAAAACAAATCTGATATCGTAAATGGTTCATGATGTATTTTCTGTACATCAAATGGATAAATCATTTTCCCTAACGCATAAGCAAACGGGAATAAAAATACCGGTAGAAACGATATTTTCCCAATAATATTGCCAATAACCGCAGCAGGAAAAGATCCCTTTGCTAATCGAACGATCGGATAAAATATTAAATATACGAGCGATGCCGTATAAATTACCAACATTTCTAAACCAAATCCAATCGCAAAACCTAACGACACTTTCTTTGCTCCTTCTGGCGATCGAAGCAACTTAAAATATTGAAACTTTAATATTCTCCACATTCGCTGAAAAAACGAATATGTTTTCTTAGTTGTTTTCAAATTCATCATCTCTTTAACTATATTTTTTTATCTAGTATGTCCTTACATGATATGAAAAATAAAGTGAAACTATAATCAGTGGAGGTTTTGTTCATCCCCCACTGATTATTAGTTGAACCAATCGGGCGTTTACGGGCAGTTGATCTCCCACCTAACTTCTTTGCTTCAGCCAAATTTTGAGGTGGGAGTTTTACTGCCCGTTAATGCGGGATAAAATTAGTTTTCTCTTTTTATTATAAATGATATAGAGATAATTAACTAAATATACATCCGACATTTCAATATAAAAAAACCTCCCTTTTAGGAAGGCTCTTCTACATTTTTAAATAAACTTACTAATAATGCTTTTTGCGCATGCAATCGGTTACCAGCTTGCTCAAAGACGATAGACTGCGGTCCATCTATAATTTCTCCTGTTACTTCCTCTTCACGATGGGCAGGTAAACAGTGTAAGAAACGATACGTTTGCTTCGCATGCATAACAAGTTTTTTATTAATTTGGTAAGGTTGAAATAATGTATATTTCTCTTCTTCTCCCTCTTGCCCCATGCTCATCCAAACGTCAGTATAAATAAAGTCTGCTTCATTTACCGCTAATTCAGGGTTATGCAAAATTTCAATTTCAGCTCCTGTTTCTTCAGCAATCGCTAATGCTTTTTTTACAATTTCCTCATTCGGTTCATACCCTACAGGCGTTGCAACAGTCATATTCATTCCGACTTTCGCACTCGCTAACAACAATGAATGACATACGTTATTCCCATCACCTACGTAAGCCAATTTAATTCCTTTAAATGTCTTCACTTCTTCATAAATCGTCATTAAATCTGCCAACGCTTGACATGGATGATGATCATCCGTTAATCCATTAATTACAGGTATGCTCGATTCTTTTGCAAGCTCTTCTACATCGGCATGTGAAAATGTACGTATCATAACCCCGTCAATGTAATGAGACAATACTTTCGCAGTATCTGAAACGCTCTCCCCTCTTCCAATTTGCATCTCTTTCCCACTTAAAAACATGCCATGTCCTCCGAGCTGTACCATTCCTGCTTCAAAAGATACGCGGGTACGAGTTGAATGTTTATCAAAGATAAGCCCTAATATTTTTCCTTGTAATAAAGGCTCCTGCTTATTCTTTTTTAAATATATAGCAAACTCAATTAAAGAAATGATTTCTTCTTGCGTCAATTCTTCTAGTGTTAAAAGATCTTTCGTATTTAATTTCGGTACTTGTACAGTTGACATGAAATTTCCCCCTTATATGATTGATGCATTTTTTGTACAAACCACTTTTTTTATCATATATACTGCCTGTTCTAACTCTTCATTCGTTACAATGAGTGGCGGTAATAGTCTTATAACATTAGGCCCTGCTTGTAATACGAGAAGTCCTGATTTTTCTAGTTGTTCTATAAAACTTGAAACTTCATGCTTACACTCAATTCCAATCATAAGCCCCTTACCACGTATATTTTGAATATATTCGACATGTTGTAATTCCTCTTGCAACTTCTCTAATACGTACTCGCCCTTTTCTTGTACTTCTTTTAAAAACGATGGTCTTTTACTTACTTGTAATACTTCTTTCGCTGCAGCCATCGCAATATAATTCCCGCCAAAAGTTGAACCATGTGATCCTGCAGTGAACGACGTTCCGAGCTCTTTCCGACCAATCATCGCTCCAACAGGAATACCATTTCCTAGTGCCTTTGCAACGGTAACGATATCAGGTTTTATTCCCATTTGTTCGTAAGCGAATAGTGTTCCTGTTCTTCCTATCCCCGTTTGTACTTCGTCTATAATAAATAAGGAGCCAAACTTATTACATAATGCTTCAATTGCTTTCAAAAAAGATAAATCAGCAGGTATGACTCCTCCCTCTCCTTGAACAACTTCTACCATTATCGCCGCAACTTCTTCATTCATTACTTCCTCTAACGCCTTTATATCGTTAAAAGGGATATGTAAAAAAGACGGAAGGAGCGGACCAAATCCTTCTTTCACTTTATTTTGCCCCGTCGCACTCATCGTTCCGAATGTTCTCCCGTGAAAAGACTGCTCACATGTTACGACGAGAGATTTTCCAGTATGCTTACGGGCTAGCTTCAAAGCTGCTTCATTCGCCTCTGCCCCGCTATTACAAAAGAATACATGATCTAATGCTATATTTTCTGTTAATAATGACGCGACTTCTTCTTGTAAGCTGTTTGTAAACAGGTTAGATATATGCCATATATCATCAAGTTGCTCTTGTACAGCTTTCATCACAGTAGGATGACAATGTCCTACATTACACACTCCAATACCGGAAGTGAAATCTAAATATTGCTTACCATTTGTATCAATAACTTTCGTTCCCTTTCCCTTTACAAACTCAATAGTTCTTCTCCCATACGTTTGAAAAAGATGACTTGTCATACAATACTCACTCCTTTCGTTACCGTCGTTCCAATACACTCTCCGGTAACTTCAGCAAAGTCTTTTGTACCATTCACGACACTTACCTTTTGCACTCCCATTTTTAATGACGCTAGTGCCGCCTGTACTTTCGGAATCATCCCGCCTGTAATAACCCCTTTTTCAATAAAAGTATCAATTTCAAATTCGTCCGTTTTCTTTACTAATTTTCCTTCATGTAATATTCCATCTACATCTGTAATAAAAATGAGTTCCTTTGCAGATAATGCTGCCGCAATTCCAGCTGCAGCATTATCCGCATTTATGTTATAAATCTCATTTTCATTTATCCCGATTGGAGCAATAACAGGAATATAATTCATCTTTATTAACCCTTTTAGTAAGGCTGTTTCGACATAACTTACTTCTCCCACATATCCTATCTCCTTGCTGACAGGTTGAACTTGAAGTAAATTGCCGTCACATCCTGAACAACCTACCGCAAGTAAATTATGCTTTTGTAAATTCATTACGAGTTTTTTATTCGTACTTCCACATAGCACCATTTGAACAATATCCATAACTTCTCTTGGTGTTACTCGTAACCCATCTCTTTTCTCTACTTTGATGTTACAATCTTTTAATTTGGCATCAATTTCTGGACCACCACCATGAACAATCACTACCTTATACTTTTGTTGCAATTTCTTTATACAATCAAAAAACACATCATTTAATTGATCCAACATACTACCGCCGCATTTCACTACAATATAATCGCTCATCTTCCCTCTCCTTATGTACGATAACAAGCGTTTATTTTCACATATTCATAGCTTAAGTCACAGCCCCAAGCTGATCCGTTCTCTTCTCCTAAATGTAAATACACATCAATAATAATTTCATGTTCTTGTAATTTCTTTTTCATTTCCTCTTCAGAAAACATTTGAGGTTCACTATTTTTTAACACAGCGATAGATTGAAGAGTAATATCAATTGTATTCGGATTAATCTCTACTTCACTTTGTCCAATACTGCTAATAATTCGCCCCCAATTTGGGTCTTCACCATATATCGCTGTTTTCACAAGACTCGAACCGACTATTTGCTTTGCAATTTTCTTTGCCTCTTCATTTGTTAGAGCTCCTAGCACATTTACTTCTATTAACTTCGTAGCCCCTTCACCATCTTGCGCAATTTTTTTGGCTAAATCTTCACATACCTTCTGTAAAGTAAATACGAAAGTTTCCCAATCTTTATGTTCCATAGTTATTGGTTTCGTTTCTGATAATCCACTTGCCATTACGATGACCATATCATTTGTAGAAGTATCTCCATCCACCGTAATTTGATTAAATGTATGATTCGTTATTTGTGATAATGCTGTTTGCAATACTTCATGCTCTATGTTGATATCTGTTGTAATAAAACTTAGCATCGTTGCCATATTTGGATGAATCATCCCTGAACCTTTTGCGACACCAGCAATCGTCACTTTCTTCCCATCAATGATCATCTCATAGCAAGTTTCTTTCGTTATAAGATCCGTCGTTAAAATCGCTTCAGAAAAAGAATGTGCTTCACTTACTGCCTTCGCCGGTGTAAGAGTCGAAATTCCCTTTCGGATTATATCCATCGGTAAAGGCACACCGATTACACCTGTTGAAGCTACTGCAACGTAGTTTTCTTTCACTCCAAAATGTCCCGCCCCTAATGCGCGCATCTCGTATGCATCTTGTAATCCTTTCGTTCCCGTACAAGCATTTGCATTTCCACTATTGACGATAATTGCTTGTAATTTCCCCTCAGCCGCTATACTATCTTTCGTTACTTGCAGGGGTGCTGCTTGTATTTGATTTGTTGTATAGACGGCGGCGCATGATGCTGGCACTTCACAAATGATTACACCTAAATCCCTTTTTTCTTTTTTCAAACCATTTGCAGTACCGATTGCCGAAAAGCCTTTTGGCATTACAATTGAACCATTTTCTAATTTTGTAATAGACTCTACTTTAATCATCATGTCCCCCTTATAGATAAAGCGGCATATGTTGTAAACCCGTTGTTTCTTCTAGTCCCGCTACTATGTTTGCATTTTGAATCGCTTGCCCAGCCGCACCTTTCATCATATTGTCTATAACAGAAACGACCGTCACTCTTCCTGTTCTTTCATCGTAAGCTATCCCCATATCACAATAATTTGAGCCCCTCACTTCTTTCGGACTTGGAAACTCTCCTTGTGTGCGAATTCGAATGAAAGTCGATCGTTCATACGTTTCTTCATATAATTTTTGAAGTTGTTCTATTTCCATTTCTCGTTTTACTTTCGCATAAAGTGTAACCATAATCCCCCGTGATATCGGTATTAAATGTGTACTAAACGTGATTGGCTTCGTTTCCCTATTCCACTCTGCAAGCATTTGCTCAATCTCAGGAACGTGTTGATGCTCATTTACTTTATAAATGTGCAAGTTATCGTATAACTCGGGAAAGTGAGTCATTGTTGTTGGCGTTTTTCCCGCTCCAGATACTCCTGATTTCGCATCAATAATAATTGAATCTTCTTCAATCATGCCGCTACGTACTAACGGCAATATCGCTAATAATGCAGCTGTAGCAAAGCATCCTGGGTTTGCAATTAAATTAGCATTTTGAATCTCGGACCTTTTCCATTCACTTAACCCATATACTGCTTTCCTAAGAACTTCTTCTTTTGCAGCTGCCCTTTTATACCACTGTTCATATGTCAAAGGATCTTTCATACGAAAGTCTCCAGATAGGTCAATTACTTTTAAACCTACTGCTAATAATTTCGGAGTTAACTCTGCGGATACTCCTGCTGGGGTTGCTAAAAATACAATTTCAGCTTCCTTCTCTATTTTCTCCGCATCAATTTCTTGTAACGTATGGACAAGAATATTTCGAAAATGCGGGTATACATTTGTTATAAATTCACCAACTTGTGAAAAAGAATGGAGAGATGCTATCGAAAAATATGGATGTTGCTCTAATAACCGAATTAACTCAATACCTCCATATCCAGTTGCTCCAATAATTGCGACTTTCATAAGCTCCTCCTCATATCTATTCTTTAAATTAAGTATGATTATAATATTGCATAATTATAAAGTCAATTAAATATTTATAATTTTTAAAAACTTCAAAATGTTAATTTCACTATGAAAGCAATATATACAAGTGGATTTTTATACAAAAACAGTGCATATTAGTATTTTCATTTCACTTCAAGTACAATAAAACAATACATGTATACATACAGGCGGGGAAAAACATGGATAAAAAATTAATTGAGAAAATGATTATAAAAAGTTTTCGGCAATATCAATGTAATCATGTTTCAAAAGAGGATCAGGAAATGCTAATTAAACATATTCAAATGATAATTCATTCAAATACTGAAATTGATGTATACGAGGCTGTTGAGGATATCGTTTACGATTATGTGACTGGAAAATAAAAAATAGGAGATTTCCATATGGAAATCTCCTATTTTTTACTTAATGATTTGCCTGCAACGCGTTCAAATAAACCTGGGAATAATGCGTAGAGCTTTGGCCCCATTCCCATCCACTTCGGCAAATTCACTTCACGTTTTTTCGTTTGCATCGCCTTTACGATTTGTTCTGCTACATATGTTGGTTTTAACATGTAACGTCCCATATTTTTTACGTATGTACCTGATTGATCGGCTATTTCAAAAAAGTTCGTATCTATCGGTCCTGGATTAATTGCCGTTACAAAAACATTTGTATTAGATAACTCCATGCGTAAACTATTCGTAAATCCTAATACAGCGTGTTTTGTTGCTGCATAAGCACTCGACTTCGGAGTTGCAATTTTTCCAGCTAATGAAGCAATGTTAATAATTTGCCCTTCGTTCTTTTTTACCATATAAGGTAATACCGCTTTCGTACAAGCTACTAATCCAAATACATTTACTTGAAACATATCCTTTACTTCATCCATTGATGCATCTTCAAACGTTTTAAAAATACCAAATCCCGCATTGTTTACCAATATATCAATACGTCCTACTTCTTGTAATACCTTTGAAAAAACAGATTGTACCTTCGTTTCTTCACTTACATCTAATACATAGTAATAGCAAGGCGTATTATAAGTTGCTTTAATTTTGTCTGCTAATGCTTGTAGCTTCTCTTCTGTTCGAGCCATTAATACCGGCGTCGCCCCTTGCTCCGCAACCTGCATTGCAACTTGCTCCCCAATTCCACTTGAAGCACCTGTAATGACGATTACCTTTTCTTGTAAACGTCCAGTCATTGCTGTCACCTACTTTGCATAATAAATCCATTGTTGTGAAGATTCATCAATCATCACTTGTTGATTATATGCTAAAAAGTCTAATTGTCCAACAGTTTCTGAGATAGTAAGTGGCAATTGCTCTTTATATAATACCGGAAATAATTTTACACATACTTCAAATGCTGTCATTGGCTTTTCCTTTAATAGCTCCAGCACTTTAAAAGCACGTGTCTCTTGCTTTTGTAATCTTGTTTCAATAAGTTGTTTCACATTCAGAACATCTTCCCCATGCCCGGATAAAATACGTGAAATATTCATTTCACTTAAACGTTTTAACGTTTGATTGTACTGCAATAAAGGACGCGCTCTTTCTGTTTGTCCTTCATATGGTGGTTCTAATATTGGATTTGAAGAAATATGACTAATGAGAGCATCCCCACCAATTAATATTCCATCTGATTCTCTATATAATGAAATATGAGTGGAAGCATGACCTGGGGTTTCAATCACTGTAAATCCAGGTAACGAATCTATACGATCTCCCTCTCTCACAGTATGTGTTAACGACCTATTACAAGAATATTTAAGTGTCTTCGTCGTCAATAACGCCTCACCATTCAAAAATGCTGCTGGAACGCCGAACTGCAAGGCCGTCTCTTTAAAAAATTCATGATACCTCTTTAAAAATTCGGCATTCTGCGTGATCCACGGTTCATTCCAAGGATGTCCAATAATCTTTGCTTTTTCAGAAAATGTATTTAAAAGTCCACAATGATCCGCATGGTGATGCGTAATCACTACTGTTTCAATATCTTCTATCTTATACCCTAATGCACCTAATTGACTTTCTAGTGCCTTCTTTGCTTCTTCTGTATTTGTCCCTGTATCAATTAACGTTAATGTTTCTCCCTCAACTAAAAACACGTTCACTGTCTCAACTGCAAATGGAACAGGAATCTCCATTCGATGAATCGCCGTCATGCTTAGCCCCCCTGTCTTTTTCCGGTTCAAAAATGAATACCTCTTCAGTTTACAACTTCCCTATAAATTTGTCATTATTTTCAGATAAAAAGAGGTGTTTTCCGTAAAAAAACGAATGTATGTACATTTATAAGCATTTCTAACCAAATTTAAAGGAGGAACATCATGTCTATTCAAAACATTTCCTTTCTCGGTGCAGGCTCTATTGCCGAAGCGATTATTGGTGGTTTATTAAACGCAAATGTTGTTAAAGGGGAACATATTACTGTAAGTAATCGTTCTAATAAGACCAGATTACAGGAGTTACATACAAAATACGGTGTTAAAGGTACACATAATAAAAAGGAATTACTTGCTGATGCAAATATTCTTTTTCTGGCTATGAAGCCAAAAGATGTCGCAGAAGCGATGATTCCTCTTAAAGAATACATACATAATGACTTGCTTATTATTTCGTTATTAGCAGGTGTTTCTACTCATTCAATTAGAAACCTCCTTCAAAAAGACGTTCCGATTATTCGTGCAATGCCAAATACATCTGCGGCCATTTTAAAATCCGCTACCGCTATCTCACCTTCAGAACACACAACGGAGGAACATATTCGCATTGCAACATCGTTATTTGAAACGATTGGTCTCGTCTCTGTTGTAGAAGAAGAAGATATGCATGCTGTCACTGCATTATCCGGGAGTGGACCAGCTTATATTTATTACGTAGTAGAGGCAATGGAAGAGGCCGCAAATAAAATTGGTTTAAAGGAAGATGTTGCAAAATCACTTATTCTTCAGACGATGATTGGCGCTGCTGAAATGCTAAAAGCAAGCGAAAAACATCCTTCTATTTTGCGAAAAGAAATTACTTCTCCTGGTGGAACAACTGAAGCAGGTATTGAAGTGTTACAGGAGCATGATTTTCAACAAACATTAATTTCCTGTATTACACAAGCAACGAAACGATCACACGATCTCGGAAAAACATTAGAAAAAATAGCAAAAGAAAAATAAAAAACGGAGCTCAACTTTATTTGAGCTCCGTTTTTACTTTAATCATATGATATGCTTTTATTTATTACTCTTACCAAAAATCTCTTCTTGCAAACGACGACCTGTCGGTGTTGCTGCAAGTCCACCTTCTGCTGTTTCACGAAGTGCTACTGGCATCGTTTGTCCAATTCTAAACATCGCCTCAATGACTTCATCACATGGAATTGTACTAGTTACACCAGCTAATGATAAATCAGCTGAAATCATGGCATTCGCAGCTCCTGCTGCATTACGTTTTACACAAGGTACTTCTACAAGCCCTGCAACAGGATCACATACTAAACCAAGCATATTCTTTAATGAAATCGCCATCGCTGTAGCTGCTTGATCTTGTGTTCCACCAGCCATCTCAACTGCTGCCGCTGCTGCCATTCCACTTGCTGAACCTACTTCAGCTTGGCAACCTCCTGCCGCGCCGGAAATACAAGCATTATTCGCAACAACCATACCGAAAGCTCCTGCTGTAAATAAAAATTCAATCATTTCTTCGCGTGTCGGCTGTAATTTTTCTCGCAGTGCAAACAGTACACCTGGCACTGTTCCAGCAGATCCTGCTGTTGGTGTTGCACAAATGATTCCCATCGCCGCATTTACTTCATTTGTTGCGACAGCTTTACTCACTGCGTCCAAAATCGTATCTCCAGATAAGCCTTTTCCACTCTGCCTATACGCTTGGACTTTCACAGCATCCCCGCCAGTTAAACCAGTTGGTGATTTTACACCACGAATACCGCGTTCTACTGCTTGTTCCATCACGACTAAGTTCTTTTCCATTCCAGCAATTACTTCTTCACGTGTGATACTTCTTGTTTCCATTTCACATTGAATCATAATTTCTGCGATTTTTACATTTTGCTCTTTAGCTTGCGCCACTAGTTCCGCTGCGTTCCGAAACATGGTGTGTCCCCCCTGCAATTAATCCATAATAGTTACTTGACAAATATTTTGTTGCCCATTTATTTCCGCGATTACTTCATCTGCTAATAATTCATCTGTTTCAATGACCATAAGCGCTCTTCTTCCTTTTTCTTTACGAGAAACACTCATTGTACTAATGTTAATCTCGTGTTTTGCAAGGATTGAAGCTACAGCTGCGATAGCACCGAAGCGATCGTTATTTACAATAAGTAGCGCTGGACTCGTTCCTGATAGTTGAAGATCGAATCCATTTAATTCTACAACTTCGATTTTACCACCACCGATTGAACAAGCAACGACTTCAATTTCCTCTTCTCCTTTATACAGACGAATTTTCGCTGTATTTGGATGAGGAGCATTTGCATCTTCCTCAATGAATTCCACTTCAATTCCGCGTTCTTTTGCTATGTCTAGCGCCTCTGGAATACGTAAGTCATCTGTTTCAAATCCTAATATTCCACCGATTAGCGCTACATCCGTACCATGTCCTCGATACGTCTTTGCAAATGATCCATATAATGAAATGCTTACTCTTTCTGGTTCATGACGAAACAGCTGGCGAGCAACTTGCCCCATTCTTGCTGCGCCTGCTGTATGTGAACTTGACGGACCAATCATAACTGGACCAATAATATCAAATACTGAGCGATACTTCATCATAACTCCCCCTAAACCTCTATGAAAAAATTTTTTACTATTCTATTAAGCTACCGAATCGGTTGCTGTTCCAGTCGTACCACGAATTTGTTCCGCTGTACGAATTGGATAGTTTTTGAATAACAGTGAAGCAATATATCCTGAAATAATACCAGTTATAATAATAAATAAGAAACTTAGCATTACCTTCATTTAAAAATAATATAAGATAATCCACAATAAAGTCTGGTAGCAATCCAAAGTTTAACACAGAACCCCTTACAAGCATAGCATAAACAAGTGAAACTCCCATTGCTTTCATACCTTTTGGTGTTTTAAAGCTAAAAAGTGAAAAAAGACTTAGTACAAATAATAGTAATATCCTTCCTATTATAATTTCCATGTTGCTCTCTCACGATTTAGTCAACTTCACTTGTTACGACAAATGGCTAAAACGCATGTAGCCTACACTTAAATTATAATCTGCCCTCATTATAGCTTGTTTTTAATAAAACGCTTACTTTTAATGAATTTTAAAAGTTCTGAATAACAATCTGTTTTTGCTATTTGTACCACTCGTATGTCGTCTGACTTATATAACAGTTTTTCTAAACAATCGGTCTTATGTATTTTTATCCTATCTCTTCACATCATTAAAACTTTCTGTTTCATCCAATATAAACATAAAATGATAACAGTTTTATTTTAAAATTTTTTTAGAAATAAAAAAATGGCAACCTTTCGTCACCATTTTTTACGCCATTATTATCTTTCTACTGGAAATGATTTCAAGTCCGTAGCTATTTCTGTATTAGAAAATAGCTCTCTTGCCTCTTTCCATAATTCCTTATATGTATCTCCTTGATAACGAGAACTAATATGAGTCAATATTAAGCGTTTTGCATTTGCCTGAAGTGCAATACTCGCAGCTTGCTTAGATGTGGAATGAAAATAATCGTACGCTTGTTGTTCATCTTCTGCCGCAAAAGTTGCTTCATGAACAAGTACGTCAGCGTCTTGTGCCAGCTCTCTACTCGCTTCACAATATCTTGTATCACCTAAAATAGTAATGATTCTTCCCTTTTGAGGCGGACCAATAAAGTCTTTTCCATTTAGTATCGTACCATTTTCTAATTCAACTACTTCTCCATCTTTTAAACGTTTAAAGAGTGGACCGGGTTTCACACCCATCTCCAGCAGCTTATCGACTAAAAGAGCACCTTGTATATCTTTCTCTACAATACGATATCCGAAACATTCGATTCCATGTGATAACCTTTTTGTTTCTACATAGAATTCATTATCCTCAAACACAGTACCTTCTTCCGTTATCTCAACGATTTCAAGTGGATATTTCACATGTGTCGTACTTACTGATAATGCTACTTCAATAAATTGTTTAATTCCTTTTGGTCCGTACACCGTTAACGTTGTTGTTCCACCTTGAAACGAACGGCTTCCTAATAAACCAGGCAACCCAAAAATATGATCGCCATGTAAATGCGTAATAAATATTTTTTCAATGCGTCTTGGGCGCACAGATGTATGTAAAATTTGATGCTGAGTCGCTTCACCACAGTCAAATAACCAAGTCTGTCCTCGTTCTTCTAACAATTGCAAAGCAATTGCTGAAACGTTCCTTCCTTTCGAAGGAACACCTGCACCAGTTCCTAAAAATACAAATTCCACTTTCTTTCCTCCAGCTCTTTATATAATCTACCTTTCATCTTACGGAATGTTATTTCAAATGGCAAATTGAATTTGCATAACCAATCATCTAGACAACTATATAACACGAACGTTACACTTAAAAACTTAGCAATCGTTCGTGTTTTATGTTAAAATGATTATACTACATTTTAAGGGAGCGTTTTATTATGAAAGAAGCATTTCGTTTACAAACTGATTTTTCATCTTCATTTGATCGCTGGGTAAGTTCTTTCGTGTCTGATCACCCAGCACAATTAGAATGGACGACTTTGAAAGAATTAATCCATGAATATACAACAACACATACAAATGATTCGTTACCAACATATATTTCTTCAGCTTTAACATATTACGCACAACGCGTTTCAACAACAAACAGTTCAGAAATTGTTATTTTTGAAAATGCTACAATCTCATAATCTATAATAAAAAGCACTGTAATCAGTGCTTTTTATTTATATCCATACTTTTTGTTTTAACTTGGCATGAACCCGAAAAAAGATTTGACCGCTTCTAAGCATGGTTGAATTCTCTCTTCCATCTAAAAAAGAAAAGTTAAATCCATGACACCTTCTACATAAACTTATTTTCTAATTTTTGCTGAAAAGACTTCTCTTGCTTACGTAATAATTGACTACCACGTTGTAAAAGCGGTGTTCCATACTTATCATTAATTTGATCAATCACAGCAAGTAGCGGCTCTTCTTTCGCATCTTTTTCAAATGAAAACAAATCTAATTGTTTCACCGATTCTGTTTTCCACTCTATTTCAGTAGCCGTAACACCTAACAGGCGAACAGAATCACCATCCCAATGCTGCTTCCATAAACGTGATGCCGCTTGAAAAATATCACGTTCTTCCCAAATTGCATTTTTCAATTGCTTACTCCGTGTAACCGTCCGCCTATCATGGTATTTAATCATAATTTGAATGTTATAACTAACAAGCGTTCGTTTTTGTAGCCTTTTGCTTACTGATTTCGATAATCTGTCTAACATATCAAGTAATTCTTTTTCTTCGTCCATATCCTTTGAAAAAGTCATCGAATTACCAACGCTTTTATGCTGTCCTATTTGATCCGGATCAACTTCCCTATCATCCATACCTTTTGCCCGCTGTTGCAAATCAACACCGTGCTTTCCAATTTTAGCGCGAATGATATGTTCGTTTCCTTTTGCTAACTGCTCAATTGTTTGTATATGAATATCATTTAATTTTTCAGCTGTTTTTTCTCCAATTCCATGCATTGCTCCTACTGGAAGTGGCCAAATCATTTCTGGAATATCTCGTTTTCGAAGCACGGTAATACCGAGAGGTTTTTTCATATCAGAAGCTGTTTTTGCTAGGAAAAGGTTTGGAGCAATTCCGATGCTACACGGAAGCTGTAACTCTGTTAATAACGCCCCTTGAATCATCTTCGCTATTTCAAGGGGCGTACCGAGCGCATAGCAATCTGTAATATCTAAATACCCTTCATCTATAGAAACCGGTTGTATTTTTTCTGTAAAACGGGAAAGAATTTGAAACATTTGAAATGAAGCTTCTCGATATAATGTAAAATTAGGACGCCTCACAACTAATTGCGGACATAATCGCTTTGCTTCCCATAGGGGCATCGTCGTACGTATTCCATATTCTCTCGCCTCATAACTACATGTTATGATAATCCCTTTTCGCTCTTTTTCATTCCCGGCAATCGCTAATGGCTTTCCTTGTAATGATGGGTCATGAGCAATTTCAACAGATGCGAAAAAACAATTCATATCTACATGTAAAATAACACGACCATTTTTCGGATACATTTCTCGCATACTACTCACCCCTTAAAGAACATTTGTTCCTTCATTATATCAAATTTCTTTACACGTTATAATAATTATTGGCTTTTCTCTATCTATTTTTTGTTATACTGTATGTAACAAATGGATATTATTGTAAAGGAGATGAATCGTTATGAAACAACATAATAAACTCAATTATGTATTTATTACTATTATAGTAATCCTTGCGATTAATTATTTGTTACTTCCCCTTTTTAACATTAACATTTACGCTTTAGGAATCTTCTCTCATTTCATACGTTTTACAACAACTTATGTACTTCCGTGGGTCTTCTTATATTGGCTTATCCGCCTTGTGAAAGCAATTGAATCAAAATAAAAAAAGACGTGTAAACCATAATTGGTTCACACGTCTTTTTTATTACTTACTTCGCTACTTCTTCAATAATAGCTACAACTAATTCTGCTGTTTTCGCTAATTCTTCAACAGGAATCTTTTCGTTTGTTGTATGAATTTCTTCATAACCAACCGCTAAGTTAACTGTTGGGATACCGTGTCCTGCGATTACGTTCGCATCACTTCCGCCACCACTTTGGTGAAGAGAAGGTGTACGGCCAATGCTTTCAGCAGCGCGTTTCGCAACTTCTACAACGTGATCACCATCAGCAAACTTAAAACCTGGGTACATAACGTTTACTTCAACGTCTGCATGACCACCCATTTCTTTTGCAGTTGTTTCAAATGCTTCTTTCATTTTTGCAACTTGTACTTCCATTTTCTCATTGATTAAAGAACGAGCTTCTGCAAAAATTTGAACATGATCGCAAACGATATTTGTTTGTGTGCCACCTTCAAAACGCCCAATATTTGCAGTTGTTTCAGAATCGATACGACCAAGTGGCATCTTTGCAATTGCTTTTGCTGCGATAGTAATTGCAGATACACCCTTTTCTGGTGCTACGCCAGCGTGCGCTGTTTTCCCACGAATAATTGCATTCACTTTCGCTTGTGTTGGCGCTGCAACTACGATTTCACCAACTTTTCCATCGCTATCTAATGCATAACCATATTTTGCTGTAATTCGCTCGCGATCCAACGCTTTTGCACCAATAAGACCAGATTCTTCTCCAACTGTAATAATAAACTCAATTTTACCATGAGGGATGTTTTTCTCTTTTAAAACACGAATTGCTTCAAACATAGATGCTAAACCAGCTTTATCATCCGCTCCTAAAATAGTAGTCCCATCTGATACGATATATCCATCTTTAATAGAAGGCTTAATTCCATTACCAGGAACTACTGTATCCATATGAGAAGTGAAATAAATTGTATCAACACCGTCTTTTGTTGCTGGTAAAGTACAAATTAAGTTACCTGCACCATGACCAGTCACGCCCATCGTGTCATCCTCAAATACTTCTACACCTAAAGCAGTAAATTTCTCTGTTAACACTTTGCAAATTTCTGCTTCAAATTTTGTTTCAGAATCTACTTGTACTAACTCCATGAATTCATTTACTAAACGTTCTTGATTAATCATAAGACTGCGCCTCCTGCACTACCATTATGTATGTAACAATATTAATTATAACAGAATTTCGCAAAAGTTTCGAAATACAAGACAAAAAACAGATGGTTCATACATCTAGATACCCATCTGCCTTCTATTACTCGTTTAACAACACCCAGCGCATATGATCTTCCCAAACACCATTAACCATTAGCATTTTTCGAGATACACCTTCATATTGAAATCCTATTTTCGTCACTACTTGTATAGATGCTAAATTACGCGGCATGATCGGCGCTTCTATACGATGTAAATGAAATTCTTTAAAGGTAACTTGAATTGCTTTTCTAAGCGCTTCTGTTGTGTAACCTTTATTCAATTCTTCCTTATCTAATTTATAGCCAAGTACACAAGATTGATAAATTCCGCGAACAATTAGATTAAATGAAATACATCCAATAATTTTTGTATCATCACCCTTTTTAAAAATCCATAGCCTGATGATCTTACCTTCCGCGAACTCTTTTCTATCCTTTTGTAACTTTTTCTTTTGGTAATCTAACGTGAAAAAATCATCCGGTCTATACTCTTCCCACGCTTTTAAAAAATCACGATTTTTGTCGTAATATTGAAGAACTTTTTCCGCATACGACTCATCAATTTCCCTTAAATGTAAACGCTCTGTTTCGTATATTTTCATCATCGTATCTCCATTCTTCATGCTCGCATAACAAAAACTAATAATCTACCTTTTAACATATTCTCTACGTATGCTCAAATTTCCTGTTATATTTTGCACCCCCTTCCCGAATTTTGTCCTTTCTCTCCCCTTGTCCACAATTTCATTTCTCGTTACAATGAAATTGTACTGATTTGCAAGGAGGTTTAACGATGCATAAAAAAGCTCAAAAAATTATGGTTTATATAATGCTAATTTCTATGCTTGTAACAACACTACTTACTGGCGCAAGTATGTTTTGGTAAAAAGGACGATTCACTCGTCCTTTTTTTACTGTTTTACACATACAAAATAGACCATCTCGAAATCGAGATAGTCTATCTTCTAATGAATATTTTATTTTATATATAGTACAACTGCTACAATACTAAAGGAAAAAGCCATTACAAGCGCTATTACAAAGCTTGTATATTGTTTCTGCTGAAATGCCCCAATAACAAAAGTAAGATTGAGTAATGCCATAAATACAATCGCTACAACGTAAGAACATATATTAAAAGTTGCCAATATGAATGTAATAACAAATAGAAAACCCACAAAAAACTGCATATAAGAAATTCTCGGATTCAAGTACATATGAGCAACCCCTTTACCTATTTTTATCCCGCATTAACGGGCAGTAAGACTCCCACCTCAAAATTTGGCTAGGGCAAAGCAGTTAGGCGAGAGATCAACTGCCCGTAAATGCCCGATTGGTTCAACTAATAATCAGCGGGTAATAACCTCCCACTGATTAAAGTTTCACTTTATCTTTCTATATTTTCATTAACGCATGGTTATGTACACATGTCAAGACAACTTATAATAAAAGAAAAAGCCAACTTTTGTGTCGGCTTTTTCATATGCAATGGCTCCTTTTTCTTTTGCCAATTGCTGAAATGATTTTTTCGATTTCACAATCCATACTTTCGTTCCAATTGGAATACGATCAAATAAATACTCCACATCGTTTTTCTTCATTCTTATACATCCTTGTGAAATATACTTTCCAATTGAACTAGGTTGGTTTGTTCCATGTATTCCATATTTACTCCCATCAGTTCCTCGTGCATTAAATCCAATCCACCTTGACCCAAGTGGATTTTTCGGTGATCCACCTGGAATATCCTTCGCAATATAATACGGATCCTTTGCTTTCATTACAATATCAAAAGTTCCCTCTGGGGTTAATTCATTCGTTTTTCCTGTCGCTACTGGAAAAACCTTTTGGATTTTCCCATCGTCAATATAAGCTAACTTATTCGTCGCTTTATTTACAATAATAAAAGGATCTCCGGTACGCGGATTATCACCAAGAGGCCAGATCGGTGATAAAGAAAGACATAATATGAAAGAGAGAAGATACGGCATATGTAATTCCTACCTTCTATATAAGTTCTTTTATATTATCCTTTCCCTTAAAGCGACTTTTAATGAGTAAATATTGCTCCATTTCATACACAAGTTGAACAAGTTTCGCACGTATCTCAAATTCTTCACGTGTAACTGGCAATGGCATGTCTCTAAATAATTCTCGCATTTCTTGAAGTTGTCTTAACGAAATGACCCCTGTACTTTCAGGACGAATAGAGTTCCCTATATTCTCAATTACATCTGCAATCATATCGGCTTGTTCATACGTCCAAGATAGTGACGCAGCTAATGGTATCATGCGCTCCAAAATTTCAAATTGTTGCATGCGCATATCAAAATAACGATAATAATAGTCATCTTCACGCATAAACTCATTCTCAAGTTTTTTAAATGATAAATCTTTTGCTTCTTTCAGCATCCTTTCTGTTTCAATTAATTCGGCTCCACTCCAATTACTATCTCGATTTCGTAAATAAACGACCATTTCAAACAAAATTGTTCTGAAATGCTCTTCTATTTTTTCTTGATACTCTTTCAGTTTATTCTCACTGCTTGGCATGTACATGTTTACTAATAAAGCGACGCTAATTCCAATCGTTAGTATAGCAATTTCATTACCAACTATAGACCATGTAATTTGCTTTAATGAATACAGATGCATAACAATAACCGAACTCGTGACAATGCCTTCTTGAATTTTGCACATAACTGCAGTCGGAATAAAGGTAAGTAGTAATACGCTAATCGCAAGTGGTGTATAACCAATCGTTTCAAAAATACAAAACGCAAATACCATTGATAATACACAAGCTAAAAAACGGTGCAACGATACTTGAACGGATTTTCGTTTCGTATTTTGCACGCATAATATAACTAAAATACCCGCTGAACTATAAAATTCTAACCCTAATAACTGAGCAATAAAAACTGCGGCGCCTGTCCCTATTGCTGTTTTTACTGTACGGTATCCAATTCTGAACATAGCATTGCTCCTATATGTATAAACGTATTTACAGTTAGTATAAAAAAAGGATGACACAATGTCATCCTTTTCTACTTATTATTCACGTAACCTTGACATATTACAATATTTTTTGTAAAAATTGTTGCGCACGCTCACTTTTCGGTGCTGCAAAAAATTCTGCTGGCGCACTATCTTCTACAAGCTTTCCATCATCTAAAAAGAGAACGCGGTCTGCTACTTCTTTTGCAAATCCCATTTCATGTGTAACGATTGCCATCGTCATTCCTGTCGTAACTAATGATTTCATAACTTCTAACACTTCTTTCACCATCTCTGGATCTAGCGCAGATGTTGGTTCATCAAATAACATCACTTCTGGTTCCATCGCTAACGCTCTCGCTATTGCTACACGTTGCTTTTGTCCCCCTGAAAGACGATTTGGATATGAATCTTTCTTATCAAGCAGTCCTACTTTATCCAAAAGTTCCTGAGCCTTTTTCTCAGCCACTTGCTTCGTTACTCCTTTTACATTAATAGGAGCATACGTAATATTTTCTAATACAGTCATATGAGGGAATAAGTGAAAATGTTGAAATACCATTCCGACATTTTCACGAACGTGCATAATATTTGTTTTCGGATTCGTTACTTCTTCCGTTCCAATCCAAATGTGACCATTTGTCGGTGCTTCTAGTACATTCATACAGCGTAAAAATGTTGACTTTCCAGATCCAGACGGTCCGATAATTGCAACAACTTCTCCTTTTTCAATCGTTGTCGTAATTCCTTTTAATACTTCATTTTTTCCAAATGACTTATGAAGGTTTTCAACTTTAATCACTTTTCTTCATTCTCCCTTCAATGGCTTTCCCGACTAATGTAAGAATAATTACTAATATATAATAAATAAGTCCAACAAACAGTAATGGTTCAAGATATTTAAACGTTTCACCGCCTACAATATAAGCACGGCGCATTAAATCTGTTGCTCCAATTACAGTTACTACAGCCGATTCTTTCGTAAGAGTCGCAAATTCATTTACAAGTGCTGGTAATATATTTTTTAAAGCTTGAGGAAAAATAATATTTCTCATCATTTTCCCGTAAGGAATCCCTAAAGCCATAGCTGCTTCTGTTTGTCCTTTATCAACCGCTTGAATGCCGGCACGAATTACTTCTGACATATATGCACCTGAATTTAAACTAAATGCAAGTACAGCTGCTAAAAAGGCTGGTATCTCATATCCAATCATTTGCGGAACACCGAAATAAATAATCATTAATTGCAATACTAGCGGTGTACCACGAAATATTGAAGTATATATATCTGCTGCAATATTTAATGCTCGGATTCTAGCAATTTTGCAAAGCGCTAATAACGTCCCTAAAATAAATCCTGCTAGAGCTGATGCAGCTACAATTTTTAATGTAACTTCTAAGCCCTTTAATATATATGGTATTGAAGGCGTAATTGCCGAAAAATCTAAATTCATCCTTTTCATTCCCCTCACAGAAAAGTGAAAGGCAGCTTATTTTCCGCTGCCAAACCATTTCTTCACTAATTTATCCATTTCTCCATTTTCTTGCATTTTCTTAATTACTTTATTAAATTCTTCTGTTTTATCACTATTTTTTGGAAGAGCAATCGCTGCACCTACTTCTTCTGGTGCTTCTTGAATTTCAATTCCTTGTAGTTCTTTCATTTTTTCTAAATAATTTTTTGCAACCGTGTCTTCTATAATTGCAGCGTCAAAACGACCAGCTTTAATTTCTTGTACGATTTCTGGTATACGGTCACGTCCCTCAGCTTTGAAATCGACTTGTTTCTGAAATTCTTTTGCCTTTTCTTCTTGAATTGACCCTGTTTGTACCCCTACTTTTTTCCCTTTTAAATCTTCTAACGATTTAATATTAGAGCCCTTTTTTGAAACAATCATATTTTTTGCAACAAAATATATATCTGTGAAATCAGCATTATTTTTACGATCTGCAGTTGGCGTCATTCCCGCCATAACGAAATCAACTTTTCCTGAATTAAGAGATGCTAATAATCCGCCAAAATCCATGTCTTTCACTTTCACTTCGTATCCAAGTTCTTTTCCGATATATTTGGCAATATCAACATCAAAACCGATAATTTCATCACTTTTTGAAGCTTCCACGTATTCATACGGTTTATAGTCTGCTGAAGTCCCCATAACGAGTACTTTTTTATTTTTGCTATCCGCCGACTTTTCTTCCCCATTACTACAAGCACTGAACATACTTACGATTAAAATAAGTGCAAATGATATTGATAATAACTTCTTCATATTTCTTCCCCCTAATAATGTATATTTAAAAGTTTAATAGAATATTTATTCGATGTTTGTATTGTATCAGCACTTTTATTTTTATGCAACATTTAAAATAAAAATAAACACAAAAACATTATTAAGTTCGTTTTAGCTGCATAAAAACATGCATAAAATAACAATCCTATGCATGTCTAATCATTATAAAAACTAAATAAAAAAGCGGTACGTCCACTTGTTCGTGAACGTACCGCTTTTTCTCTTCCTTATAGTTCTTCGCAATTGTCTTCGAAGTAAGATTGTAGTTTTGCAATTACTTGCATTGGTTCATGTCCTTCAATTTCATGACGTTCTACCATCGTTACAATTTTTCCATCTTTCAATAAAGCAAATGATGGAGATGAAGGTGGATACCCTTCAAAATATTCACGAGCTCTTGCTGTTGCTTCTTTATCTTGCCCCGCAAATACCGTTACAAGGTGGTTAGGACGTTTATCATAATGTACGGAATGTGCAGCAGCAGGGCGAGCAATGCCACCTGCACAACCACATACAGAGTTTACCATTACAAGTGTTGTTCCATTTCTTTTAAATGCTTCTTCTACTGCTTCCGGCGTCGTCAATTCTGTATATCCAGCAGAGACAATCTCTTCACGCGCTTGGCGGACAACATCATTCATAAAAAAGTTAAAATTAATCAATCTTTTCCCTCCTCTAAAACTACCTATTTGTATCTTACCAGTTAATGTTTATGAAATACAAGTAAGTTTACTTGTATTTAGGCATAGAAAAGGTGTTAGAGTCCTGCTCTAACACCTTTTTGTCACTTTTCCATAATCTTCATATATTCACCAATCATTTTTTTATGCGATCCTACAATATAGTCAGGTAGTTCTGTTACTGGGAAGAATTTAAGCTGAACCGCTTCTTCTTTATTCATAACAAAGTCCCCTTCATATTCATCGGTATAATAAGCTGTCGTTACAGATTGAAATTCATCACCGTTTGCTAATTTTGTAAAATAGTTCGCTCCAGAAAATACATTAATTAATCGTAAGTTCTTCACTTCTATCCCTGTCTCTTCATATACTTCGCGGTAAGCTGTTTCTTCTGGTGATTCACTAAGTTCCATGAGCCCGCCAGGCAGCCCCCATTTTCCGTACGGCTCTGTTCGTTGCTGTAATAATACATATCCATTTTCATTTATAACGAGTACAACAGCACCAACTAAAATTAAAGGGCGATGACCAACTATTTTTCGTAATTCTTCTACATATCCCATCGTATCGCCTCCTTTTTCGTTGTCCACACTATTGTATCATATGTATGAAACGACAAAATGCGTATATTTTTCATTTTTTTAACAAAATATTTATTTTATGTGCTTCATCTACTGTAGCTAACATAATAGATTCGACTTCTGTACTCTCCTCTAGAAATTTTCTCGCCCACTCTTCTGTTTTTCCTAATAAAGCAAGAACATCTTGCTGAATCCTCCCATCCTTTACTAATACAAAAGAAACTGGAGATTTTTTTCCCGCCACTTTAAGATCAAGCCGCGAAACTGCTTCATATTCTGGATACTGAAATAGAGAAACAACACCGCTCGCTTCCCATAATGCTAATTTAATCGTTTGAATATCGCTCACATTTCGCATGCGAAGTTCCGAAAATAAATATTCCACCGTAATTCTCGCTTTTTTCAAATTGCTAAAATCAATGGAACCATTGTGTATAAGAATAATAGGTGCTGGCTCTAAAAAGCGTCTCCATCTATCCCATTTCAACATTAAAACAGAGCTTACAATATGTAATACAACGAGTATGAACGTTGTAATCATTGAACCGAGTAATCCAACCTTTTCATCAGATAATGCGTTAGAAATATTCCCCCCTAATAATAGCACTAATACAACGTCTAAAAATCTTAGTTGCGCAATGGACCTTTGCCCCATCGCTTTCGCAACAAGAATTAAAAATATATAAGCTATAATCGCTCGGATAACCCATTCGCCATTAGAAAGATGCCGTGCTCCTTCAAAAATATGCATAACTTTGCACTCCTTAAACGTCGCAAACTACAATTCTGTCTTAGTTTGCAACGTTTAAGGGCATATATGTAAAAAAGCTGATTCGTTTTTTAACGAACCAGCTTTTTTTACTTAACTGAAAACATATATTTTTTATACGTTTTCCGTACCGATAATATAAGCCCCATCATAATCATATTCGAGAATAAGGAACTTCCCCCATACGATAAGAAAGGTAATGCGATACCTTTTACAGGCATTAATCCAACAATCATACCAATATTTTGGAATATTTGAACCGTTAGTATTCCTATTGATCCAGCACATAATAATGTACCAAATAAATTATCAGCAGAATAACCGATAATAATTGTTCGATATAGTAGTAATAGGAACAAGAACACGACTAACGCTGCTACTATAAATCCACCTTCTTCGGCAATTGTAGCGAAAATAAAGTCAGTATGTTTCTCCGGGATATAGACGTTCCCTTCGCCAAACCCTTTCCCTTCCATACCTCCACTACCTACAGCTAAAATCGATTGCTGCGTTTGATAACCTTGATCTGCATTTTCAAATGGATTTAACCAACCTACAATACGCGACTGTTGGTGAGGTTTTAGTAAAGTAACTAAATTATTAAAGAAGAAATCCTCATACCTTACGTAAATAAATATTAACGCGGATAATATGGTAACCGGAATAACTGTACATAACGCTATCAATTTCTTCTGAATACCTGACATAAATAAAATACATGCAATGGCAGCAGCATATAAGAACACCATACCTGTATCCGGTTGGCTATATACAACAGCCATAGGCGGAAGTGATACTAGCATAATTTTACCTACTAATTTTAAATCCGTTTGGAATGTCCTTGCCATATACTGTGCATTGTGCTTCACTGCTATACTTGCTACTACGAGAAGCAATGCAATCTTAAAAAATTCAGATGGTTGAATTTGTCCAGCTACTGGAAAAACAAACCACCTTTTTGCCCCTAATTTTTCAGGTGTGAAACCTGATGGTGGTAATATTTTCAAAAGAATAAGTGAAGCAAACCCAGCAATATAAAGCGGCCAAGACAATTTTTGCAACTGATCTAAGTCGATGCTAGCAACAAGAAGTAACAATACAACCCCAATTATGTAGTTAACTCCCTGCTTCATAGCAAAGTTTGCCTCTCCATACTGTCCAGTTTGCTGACTGCTATATATAGCAGCTATACTCGTAACACATAGTGCACACAGAATTAAAATTAATTTTACATCTAAACTTCTTAGAAACTCGGTACTTCTTTTCATGACATCCTCCTGAAACATTGTTACAGCAAAATAAAAAACCAGGAGTCAACATTCTTCATGTTTTGACGACTGATTACACATTATCTATAAAACACTTATATAGAATAACTCTCTTTTTCATACAATACAATATATTATACTACAGTTTCATCAGTAAGATTTGCCAAAAAAATTATTCTTTTCTTATTTTATATCTATATACCATATATCAGCAATGTATTTTCGTAAATTCCTAATACATAATCATTCATTGTAAGATTACTGGGAAAAGTTTTGTACATATAGTAGGATGCAGATGAAGAAATAAGATGATAAAAAGCTCGCATAAGCGAGCTTTTTATTAATATACAGATGTATTGTTTTCTGACGTATTTTCTAAAATTTCTTTTACACGTCCTAAGAACTTACCACAAATTAAGCCATCTAGTACACGGTGATCAAGTGATAAACATAAGTTAACCATGTCGCGAGCACCGAACATACCATTATCCATAATTACTGGGCGTTTTACAATTGATTCAACTTGTAAAATAGCCGCTTGTGGGTAATTAATAATACCCATAGATTGAACAGAACCGAATGATCCTGTGTTATTAATTGTAAATGTTCCGCCTTGCATTTCGTCCGCTTTTAACGATTTCGTACGTACTTTTCCTGCAAGCTCTGTAATTTCACGAGCGATACCTTTAATCGTCTTCTCGTCCGCGTGTTTAATTACTGGTACAAACAGTTCGTCCTCTGTTGCAACAGCGATAGAAAGGTTAATATCTTTCTTCTGAACGATCTTATCGCCAGCCCACATTGAATTGATTTGAGGATATTCTTTTAACGCTTGTGCTACTGCTTTTACGAAGAAAGCAAAGAACGTTAAGTTAAAACCTTCGCGCTTTTTGAAATCACCTTTAATTGAATTACGATATGACACAAGGTTTGTCACATCTACTTCAATCATCATCCAAGCATGTGGCGCTTCATGTTTACTACGTAACATATTCGCTGCAATTGCTTTACGCACACCTGTTACTGGAATTTCGATATCGCCAGGCATTGTTGGTACAGAAACTGGTTTCGCAGCTTCTACTTTTTGTGCTACTGGCGCTGCTTTTGGTGCTTCTGGACGCGCTTCTACTACTGCTGCTACCGCTTCCTCTTTTTTCGCACCAGCTTGCGGAATATTTCCAGATTCCACTAGTTTTAAAATATCTTTACGAGTGATACGGCCATTTGCTCCCGTACCTTCTACTAGATCTAAATCAACGTTATGCTCACCCGCAAGTTTTAACACAGCTGGTGAAAAACGTGGTTTTCCATCAGTTGGTTGTCTTGCTTTCGGTGCCTTTTCAGGCGTAGCTACTTCTACCTTTGGTTCTTCTTTTGTTTTTTCCTCAACAGCTGTTGCTGCTACTTCATCTGCGCCTTCTACTTGAATAACACAAACTACTTCACCTACAGCTAACGTATCACCTTCACCAGCGATTAACTCTTTCACAATACCAGTGAAAGAAGATGGTACTTCAGCATTTACTTTATCAGTCATTACTTCTGCAAGCGGATCATACTTATTTACGTGATCGCCAACATTAACGAGCCATTTACTAATTGTGCCCTCTGTAACGCTCTCCCCGAGCTGAGGCATTGTAATATTTTCTACAGCCATGTATAGTCCCCCCGATTAAAATTCCGCAAGTTCACGCATTGCTTTTTCAACTTTATCTGGATTTACCATAAAGAATTTTTCCATTGTTGGTGCATATGGCATTGCCGGAACGTCTGGGCCTGCAAGACGTGCAATTGGTGCATCTAAATCAAACAGACAATTTTCAGCAATAATTGCTGCCACTTCACTTATAATACTTCCTTCTTTATTGTCTTCTGTTACAAGAAGAACTTTACCTGTTTTAGAAGCTGCTTCAATGATTGCTTCTTTATCTAATGGATATACAGTACGTAAATCAAGAATGTGTGCAGAGATACCATCTTGTGCTAACTTTTCAGCTGCTTGAAGAGCAAAATGAACACATAATCCGTATGTGATAACAGTAATATCATCACCTTCACGTTTTACATCTGCTTTTCCAATTGGTAATACGTAATCATCTTCTGGCACTTCACCTTTAATTAAGCGGTATGCACGTTTATGCTCAAAGAATAATACTGGATCTTCATCACGAATTGCAGCTTTTAATAAGCCTTTCGCATCATATGGTGTAGAAGGGATAACAATTTTTAAACCTGGTTGGTTTGCAAACATCGCTTCTACAGATTGTGAATGATACAACGCACCGTGAACACCCCCACCAAATGGCGCACGAATTGTAACTGGACAAGTCCAATCATTATTAGAACGATAACGAATTTTTGCTGCCTCAGAAACAATTTGGTTTACTGCTGGCATGATGAAATCAGCAAACTGCATTTCAGCGATTGGACGCATACCATACATTGCTGCACCAATTGCTACACCAGCGATTGCAGATTCTGCAAGCGGTGCATCAAGCGCACGATCTTCACCAAATTGATCATATAATCCGTGTGTCGCTTTAAATACGCCACCTTTTTTACCAACATCTTCTCCTAAAACGAATACTTTCTCATCGCGTTCCATTTCTTCGCGCATTGCTAATGTAATAGCATCAATATAAGACATTACAGCCATGAAACGTTCCCCCCTATTCTGCGTATACGTGCTTCAATGCATCTTCAGGTGCTGCATACGGAGCATTTTCTGCATATTCTGTTGCTTCGTTTACGATATGCATAATTTCGTCTAACATTTGTTTTTCAGATTCCTCAGTTAACACGCCTGCTTCTTTTAAATAAGCTGCAAATGTTATAATTGAATCTTTTTTCTTTGCTTCTTCTACTTCTTCTTTATCACGATAAACACGATCATCATCGTCACTAGAATGTGCTGTTAAACGATATGATACTGTTTCAATTAAAGTTGGGCCTTCACCACGTCGGCCGCGGTCTGCTGCTTCTTTTACAGCTTTATATACTGCAAGCGGATCGTTTCCGTCTATTGTATACCCAGGCATACCGTAACCAATTGCACGATCTGATACGTTTTTACATGCTAATTGTTTTTCAACTGGAATAGAGATTGCGTATTTATTATTTTCACACATGAAAATAACAGGTAGTTTGTGTACACCAGCAAAGTTTGCCCCTTCATGGAAGTCACCTTGGTTTGAAGAACCTTCTCCAAATGTAACAAACGTTACTAAATCTTTCTTTTCCATTTTTCCAGCTAATGCAATACCAACTGCATGTGGTACTTGCGTTGTTACTGGAGATGATCCTGTCACAATACGATTTTTCTTTTGACCGAAGTGACCAGGCATTTGACGACCACCAGAGTTTGGATCCCCAGCTTTCGCGAAAGCAGACAACATAAGCTCTTTAGCTGTCATGCCAAACGCTAGTACAACACCCATATCACGGTAGTATGGTAATGCATAATCTTTCTCTCTATCAAGAGCGAATGCTGCTCCAACTTGTGCAGCCTCTTGTCCTTGACAAGAAATTACGAATGGAATTTTACCTGCACGGTTTAATAACCACATACGTTCGTCGATTTTACGTGCAAGTAACATCGTACGGAACATTTCTAATACTTGCTCATCACTTAAGCCAAGCTCTTCATGGCGCTTTTCTTTTACTTCTGCCATTTTTCATAACCTCCTAAATCCACATTTTTATGCGTGTAACGCTTTTCCATCTACAGCAAGTGCAGCTTCACCAATCGCCTCAGATAATGATGGATGCGGATGAATTGTATGTGCTACTTCCCAAGGTGTTGCATCAAGTACTCTTGCAAGACCAGCTTCAGAAATCATATCTGTTACATGTGGTCCAATCATATGAACACCAAGAATGTCATTTGTTTCTTCATCAACTACAAGTTTTACAAATCCATCTGATTCTCCGTATACAAGCGCCTTTCCGATTGCACGGAATGAGAACTTACCTACTTTTAACTTATAGCCTTTTTCTTTCGCTTCTTGTTCTGTTAAGCCTACAGAAGCAACTTCTGGACTGCTATATACGCATTTTGATACCATAGAATAATCAATTGGTGTAACTTCTTTACCAGCGATATGTTCTACTGCTACAATTCCTTCATGAGAAGCAACGTGAGCAAGTTGTAAGCCACCGATTACATCTCCAATTGCGTAAATATGAGATTCCTTCGTTTGATAAAACTCATTTGTTTGAATGTATCCTTTTTCCACAACAATATCTGTGTTCTCTAAGCCCATATTTTGCGTATTTGCTTGTCTTCCTACAGATACAAGCATTTTTTCTGCTTTAAATGCTTTGTTCTCACCGTTATGTTCAGCTTGAATTGTTACTCCATTATCTTTTACCAATGTTTCTGGTAATACTTTTGCACCAGTTACCACTTTAATACCTTTTTTCTTGAATAGACGTTGCATTTCTTTTGAAACGTCATTATCTTCTAGTGGTAATATGTTTTTCGCATATTCTAATACAGTAACTTCTACACCGAAGTCAGCAAGCATAGATGCCCACTCAATACCAATTACACCGCCACCAACAATAATGATCGAACTAGGAAGCGTTTCCATTTTTAAAGCATGATCTGAAGACATTACATACTCTCCGTCTAACTCTAATCCTGGTAATGAATTTGGACGAGAACCTGTAGCAACAAGTACATTTTTCGGAATTAACATTTCATTTTCTTCTCCACTTGCAAGTTCAACTGAAATTGTCCCTGGCATCGGAGAGAAAATAGATGGGCCAAGAATACGGCCAATACCTTCAAACACATCAATTTTACCTTGTTTCATTAAGTGTTGAACGCCTTTATGAAGCTGCGTTACAATCTTCTCTTTACGCTCTTGTACTTTAGCAAAGTTTAGTTCTACATTACTTGCAATAACCCCAAACTCTTCTCCTTTTTTAGCAGTTGCGTATACTTCCGCACTACGTAAAAGAGCTTTACTAGGAATACATCCTTTGTGTAAACAAGTACCACCAAGATTTTCTTTTTCAACAAGTGCAGTTTTTAAACCTAGTTGTGATGCACGAATAGCAGCAACATATCCACCAGTACCGCCGCCAACGATGACTAAATCATATTCTTTTGCCATTATCTCAACCCCTAGCTACCGTTTCTTTTTCACGTACAACATATTCTTTTGGAGCTTCTTCTTCACGTAATACACGAAGTGCCCCTTCTGCTAATGCTTGTAATTCATCTTCTCCTGGATGCACGATAACATCTGCAATCCAATCTACTCGTTCTTTTATTTCATCGACAAGAATTTTACTGTATGCAAGTCCACCAGTTAATACGATTGCATCGATTTTCCCGTGAAGTACAGCACTAGCTCCGCCAATTTCTTTTGCAACTTGATATGCCATTGCTTTATAAATAAGCGTTGCTTCAGGATCACCTTTTTCAACCATTTGTTCTACTTTAATTGCATCGTTTGTACCGATAAGACTTACAAGTCCACCTTGTCCGACAAGTTTTTTAACCATTTCGTCTCGGTAATACTCACCAGAGAAACACATTTCAACTAGTTGTCCTACTGGTACTGTACCAGCACGTTCTGGACTAAATGGTCCTTCTCCGTTTAAGCCATTGTTAACATCGATAACTTTTCCTTTTTTATGAGCACCAACTGTAATGCCTCCGCCCATATGTGTAACTAATAAATTTAAATCCTCATATTTGTGATTTAATTGTTCAGCCACTTTACGAGCAACTGCTTTTTGGTTTAATGCATGGAAAATACTTTTACGTTCCATACCAGCAATACCGCTAATACGAGCAATCGGATCCATTTCATCTACAACGACAGGGTCCACAATGAATGCCGGAATGTTTAATCCAGAAGCAATTTCATAAGCCAAAATGCCTCCAAGATTTGAAGCGTGATGACCGCTAAATCCTTTTTTTAAATCTTCTAACATTGAATCGTTTACTGTATACGTACCGCCTTCGATTGGACGAAGTAATCCACCACGTCCACAAACAGCGTTCAATTTTGAAATGTTAATACCGTGAGAATGTAGAACTTCTAAAATCGTTTCTTTACGAAACTCATATTGATCGATAATTCGTTTATATTTTCCAATTTGTTCTTCGTCATGACGAATAGTTTCTTCTAAAACAGGTCTTTCATTATCAAAAACACCAATTTTTGTGGATGTACTACCCGGATTAATAACAAGAATTCGATTTAAAGACACTGTTGCTACCTCCACTAATAAATTCAAAAGGAAGTGGAAACCTCATAAGAGGTAACCACACCTTTTGTAAAAGTTATATATGAATGATTAGCGACGGCTAATAATGTCGTGACCGTTGCGTAGGTATGTGCTACGAGAGTTTTTCAAGCTTGCAATGCGCTCTTCAGCTAGACGATCTGCTGCTACATAAGTTGCTATGCCATCGCGTTTTGAAATTTCGATTACTTTTGCAATTGTGTCATAGATAGACTCAACACGTTTTAGTGCACGTTCTCTATTGTATCCATATAATTCGTCTGCTACGTTAATTACGCCACCTGCATTAATAACATAGTCTGGTGCGTATACAATACCCATTTCATGAATGAGGTCGCCGTGACGATTTTCTTTTAATTGGTTATTTGCAGAACCTGCGATTACTTTTGCTTTAAGTTGTGGAATAGTTTCATCGTTAACTGTTGCGCCTAATGCACATGGTGCATAAATATCACATTCAACACCGTAAATTTCATTTGGCTCAACTGCTGATGCACCGAATTCTTCTACTGCACGTTGTACAGCTTCTTTATTAATATCTGTTACGATTAATTTTGCTCCTTCAGCGTGTAAATGTTTGCATAGGTGATATGCTACGTTACCAACACCTTGAACGGCAATTACTTTTCCTTCTAGGTTATCTGTACCGAACGCTTCTTTTGCAGCTGCCTTCATACCACGATAAACACCGTATGCAGTTACTGGAGATGGGTTACCAGAAGAACCGAATGAAGGTGAAATACCTGTTACAAAGTCAGTTTCTTCATGGATAATATCCATATCATCTACTGTTGTACCAACATCTTCAGCTGTAATGTAACGTCCGTTTAGTCCTTGAATGTAGCGTCCTAATGCACGGAACATCGCTTCGCTTTTATCTTTACGTGGATCACCGATAATTACTGTTTTTGCACCACCTAAGTTTAAACCAGCTGCTGCATTTTTGTATGTCATCCCTTTTGCAAGACGCAATGCATCTTCAATCGCCGCTTCTTCAGAATCATATGTCCACATTCTTGTTCCACCAAGAGCTGGTCCAAGTGTTGTATCATGGATTGCAATGATTGCTTTTAAACCAGATTCTTTATCTTGACAAAATACCACTTGCTCATAATCATATTTTTCTAAGTATTCGAAGATTTCTAATGTCATTGTCGTTTCCCCCTAATTGTTTTACCCTATTTGGTTTATTTTGAAGCAGTCGCAACTGCCAATGCTAATGAATATACTTTTGTTTCTGCTGAATCAGCACGTGATGTTAAAACAATCGGTGCTTTAGCGCCAGCAATCATAGCTCCTACTTTTGCATCTGCAAAGTATACGAGTGATTTATATAGCACATTTCCAGCTTCAATCGTTGGGACGAGTAAAATGTCTGCCTTACCTGCAACATCACTTACTATGCCTTTATGTTCTGCTGCAATTTGTGATACTGCATTATCTAAAGCAAGTGGTCCATCAACGACACAATTTTTAATTTGTCCGCGGCGATTCATTTGAGTTAACATCGCTGCATCAATTGTCGCTTGCATCGCAGGATTAACAACCTCTACCGCTGCAATTGGCGCTACCTTCGGCAAATCTATTCCTATTGCCCGGGCAACTTCTACAGTATTTTGTATAATGGCAGCTTTTTGTGTTACATCAGGCGCGATGTTCATCGCTGCATCTGTAACGAAAATAAGACGATCGTAATTTGGAACTTCAAATGCTGCTACATGTGAAAGTACGCTACCTTTACGTAACCCCCACTCTTTATTTAACACAGCCTTTAAAATATTTGCTGTCGGGATGTTGCCCTTCATAAGCACGTCTGCTTCACCGTTTCTCACAGATTTAACAGAAAGCTCTGCAGCCTCAGCATTTGACGCTGCTGCGATCACTTCAATGTGTTCTGAAGTTTGTAATCCATGCTCTTGTAGCATCCCCATTATTTTTTCTTGATTTCCATATAGACGAAATTGAGCTAGCTGTAATTTAATCGCTTTCGCTACAGCTTCAATTACTTCATGATCTTCAGCTACTGCTACAGCTACAGTTTTTTTAGGCTGTCCTGCTGCTTGATCAATTAAGTGTTCTAACTTCATATTTTGTAATCAACCCTTTCCGTCGTCCCTCGTTTATTTATAAAGCAAATACCGTGCCAACTTTTCAAAGTGGTCTTACCAATAATGAAAACGCATTCAAAATGCAGTAAAATCAATACTTTGGAAAACAACGCAATATTCTGTCTTGTTTTGTCGCTTTTTGTATACCATGCAATAAATTGCACGGTACGCAATTTATTGCATGCTATTTTTTGCACAGTCGTACTTTTCTAGCTTGTAATATAAGTTTCGAACTGAAATTCCTAACGCTTTTGCAGTCTTCGTTTTGTTCCCATCAAATTTATCTAAATATTCACGGATAATATTCCCCTCAAATTCTGTCACTAGGTGTTCAAGTGCCTTCTCTTCTAATTCAGGTAATAAATTATTTTGTTTCGTCTCTACTTGTTCTTCTTTATGTAAAGGCGGTAAATGATGTACGTCAATATATATCTCGTTATAATTCATAAAGATAATGGCTCGTCCTAAAATATTTTCAAGTTCCCTAACATTTCCTGGCCATTCATATGATTGTAAATACGAAATGGCTGAATTAGTGAGTCCTTCTACATTACGACCATAATCTTGATTAATTTTTTGAATTAACCTTTCTGCAATCGCTGGTATGTCTCCTTTACGCTGACGAAGGGAAGGAATTTGAATCGGGATTTTATTTAAACGATAATATAAGTCCTCTCTGAACTTTCCTTCTAAAATAGCTTTTTCTAAATTCACATGCGTCGCAGCGATCACTCGAACATTAATAGGTATCGCTTTCGTTCCCCCTACTTTCACAATTTCTTTTTCTTGTAGTACACGAAGAAGCTTCGCTTGCGTATTTGCAGACAACTCTCCGATTTCATCTAAAAAAATACTTCCATTATTCGCTTCTTCAAAGAACCCTCGTTTCCCGCCTCTTTTCGCTCCAGAAAACGCACCTTCCTCATAACCGAATAATTCACTTTCTAATAACGTCTCGGAAATAGCAGCACAGTTTACTCGGACGAACTTATTGTATTTTCGATTACTACCATTATGAATTGCGTGTGCAAACAACTCTTTCCCTGTACCTGATTCCCCTCTAAGTAATACCGTTGCTGGTGTATTCGCTCCAAGTTTTGCTTGTTCAATAGCTGCCGTCGTTTCATCTGAATCGCCAACAATATCATCAAATGAATATTTCGCTTCTAACGTTCGAATAATTTGTCTTGCCCTATTCAATTCATTTGTTAACTTTTGAATTTCTGATACGTCGCGAATTACCCCGACGCTTCCTTTCAATATTCCATCAACAATAACCGGCGCTACGTTTACAATTACATCTCGCTTTTTTTGCCCAATCTTCATATGTATCCCTCGTACTGCTCGGCGCGTCCGAAGTACTTTCATATGCATACTTTCACCTTCTACAATATCAGTTGTAGCTGGCTGCCCAAGAATATCTTCTTCCGTCAAACCCGTTAACTTCGTATAAGCAGGGTTTATAACTAGTCCTCTTCCTTTCTCATCAACAACCGAAATCGCTTCCTCAGATGAGTTAATAATCGCCTCAAGTAGCGTTTGAATTTCTTTTAAGTCTGTAACTTCTTCCGCTAAATCTACAACTTCTGTAATATCTTTAAAAATCGCAAATGCCCCTTGAACCTCTCCGCCTTCTTTTAATATCGGAATACGCGTTGTAATAATCTTTTTCTCATTCTCTAACGTCAGTTCATGATTCACTTCTATTTTTTTCGTGCGTATAATACGAAGCAACTTACTCGTTGGAATAACTTCTAAAATATATTTTCCTATCGCCTCTTCTTTCTTATATCCGATAATACGCTCTGCACTTTTATTAAACAGACGAACTTGTCCCTCTTGGTCTATAACAATCATACCGTCATGCGTTGAATTTAAAATTAAATTCCCTTGTTGCGTTTGTTCCTCTAGCTGTCCGATCAAACCTTCCTTCTCATGCGCTAATCTCGTAACAATTTTCGCAATATCCCCTGGTATAAGAAGAGTATCTTTATGCTTACTTCCCAATAACACTTTATGTAAATCATAATCACCTGTCATATCAAACATTACATCAATATGCATAGAAAGAAACGGAGTTACACTATCACCAATCGGAACCCCATATTCCTTTGCGATTTGTAATCCTTTCGCAATTGGATTAATATCAATAACCCCTATAATTTGAAATATATTCGAATTTTGCAACAGACTCAGCAGTGTACTCCCACCTTCACCCGCTCCAACAATTAACACTTTTTGTTTCATACATTACACTTCCTCTCGAAGTATCTCTGCAAAATTTTTCACATTCTTATCTTACTCGTTCAGCAACCTCTTGACAAACCCCCATTCCATATAACATCATTAAAATAAACAAAATAATCTGAAAAGGAGCGTTATGTATGCAGCGTTACCTCGCTCTATTATTAGCACTCATCCCCATTTCATTAGCCGTGCTTGGTATTAAACTAATGAGAGATACTGTATTTGGGATTTTGTTCTCCCCAATCCCTATATTATGGTTACAATTTTTAATCGGCGCTCTTTGCTTCGCACTCGGGTTTTATATCTTCGGCGGCTTCGTCTTACACAGAGATCGTAAGAGAAATAAAGTACAAGCACGCTTCAGAAGATAAAACAAAGTTTTCACATATCATAAATAAAAAATGAGACCATTATATTAGGTCTCATTTTTTTATCGGTAATAAAGTTCTTGCTGTTTCAGGATAATCAGTAATAATCGCTGATATATTCATATCAAAATATTTACGCATAAGCGTTTCTTCATTTATCGTGTAAGGACGAACCTCCACACCACTTTCCATCGTTAATTCAGCGATAGCATCTTGAAGATAACGATAATTCGGATGTACTGCAGTAGCACCCATCTTTTTTGCATATGCCCACGGGCTATGCAAACCTTCACGATATAAAATAGCTGTTTGAATATCAGGAGCCATCATATGACATCGCTTCATACTGTAGTGATTAAAAGAAGAAAATACAATCCGATCCTCTAGACTAAACTTACGTACAAGTGTTATAACCTCTTCTTCTAAACCTCTGTATGGGATTTTATTATTTTTCAGTTCAATATTGAGTAGCAATGTCGTTTTTGCGAGCCATTCTAACACCTCTTCTAGAAGAGGTATTTTGCAAAAACCTACTTTGTCACCGAATTTATAACTCGCATCCAACTTACATAAATCTTCATATAAATAATTTCGAACCGCACCTTTTCCATTTGTTGTCCGATCCACCGTTTCATCATGAATGACGACAACTTTTCCGTCTTTCGTGAATTGAACATCGAGTTCAATTCCATCTGCTCCGAAAGCCTCCGCCGCTTCAAATGAAATCATTGTATTTTCCGGATATGTTCCCGCTGCACCACGATGTGCAAATATAAGAGTCATCCTCACTCCCCCAATCTTATGCTATACTATACGAAAAAGGAGGTACTTCTATGAGACCATTACAAATTTCTCCAGACACTGCAGTCCGCCTATCAAAAGCGTTAGGTGTTCCACTTGAACAACTTATGCATATGCCACAGCATATTTTAATCCAAAAGTTAGTTGAATTAGAAAAACAAAATAAAGACGAAGAATAATATAGTCCTGTTTTGCAGGGCTTTTTATTATCATCTATTATATCATGGATAACTTACCCACTAAAATTATGAATGCATGGAACAACAAAATAAAAAGCCTCTATAGAGAAGCCTTTTTCCACAAATTGCAATTTTAAGTTCCACCAATCTATTGAAGGTCTCCAGATTTATGTAATTCACCTGTTACTACATCTCCAAAATTGTTTAAAGAAAAAGTTTGCTCTTCTAGCGAGTCCATAACTCCTATCGCTTTTCCGATATTACCACCTTGCAGTTTCCAAAAGTAGTTATGATCGTCCACAACTTTACTAAAATCTTTGTTTATCCATCTTTCAGCAATCGCTAAAAGTTCTTCTTTCGTTTCAAAAGCACTCTCATTTAAGATACTTCTTACTTTTTCAGCATTCTCTTTAGACATCGGGATTGCTCCCCATTTTTGCTCAGCTATTACTTTTTGGTGGGTCATACTGTGCATCGCTTTAACTACTTCTTCTTCAGTAGAATCTTTTGTAATTTGGAGTTTCGCACTTGCACCACCAATCTCACCAAACTGCGCTTCTTTTTCTTTTGGAACTGTTTTATATTCGCTTGTATCTATTTCAGCACTAGCTTGTTTTTCCGCCGGATTATCTGCAAGTTCCAACATTCCAAAAGTTATACCAGCAGTAAGCCCGACTAAGCCTATTGCACATCCAATCCAAATTAAAATTTTCTTTTTCATATAAATACCCCCAAATATTTCTAGTTTGTTCCTTAACAAATTCTATATCAAGAAATATCCCTTTATAGATAATTTTACTAAATATATGTTTTATTTTCCATATAAATCAATAAATCACCTTTGAATGTGTCATAATCATATTTCTTATGAAATACGACTTCAATATTATTCTTATAACAAAATAAAAGATCAACGAGTGTTTTAAACTCCTTGATCTTTTATAAAAAAAATTTATTTTGAATATACTACTCTCAACTAGCCTTATGTTCAAGTATTAGCTTATCCGCAACCATTGCGATAAACTCAGAATTCGTAGGTTTTGCTTTTGACATGGATACTGTATAAGGCATTGTTACATTAACGTTTTCAAGCAATTTATCTTTTCCGTTCTTTCAGTAGTTTATCAGCTTACAACTTTATACTTTATAGGTTAGCTTTCTCTACCCGTTAAAAACAGTTTAACTCCCTATTACTAATGAGTCAATACTTATATGTTTCAAATTTTCACACAAAGCACTCTCTTAAGACTTCCTCAAATTCTCTTTCTTCTTTAACTGTTAGAATTCATAATATAAACCAAAAGGAGGATGAGGGATGATCGGGTGTGCCACTAGCTTCAAGGGTCGCTACACATCTTCCTGATCCGCTTTCCTTTGAAGGCTTAGTATATTTACTTTATAAGATATCAATATTGTATTTCGCAAACCATTACAACCCCTTTTGCGGGATTAATTTACTTAATCATGTTTCTTCCTATTTAAATGCAATTTGACTTTGTCTATAAAAAAAGCCTCCATTACTGGAGACCTTTTGAGAGTATTTTATTTGTTTGCTCATCCATGACACCTGCAAGAATTAATCTATCTTCATAAGTGAAATCAATTCGCTCTCGGATATCAACTGCTACAGTCTCTTTAAAGAGTTCCTTGCGTACAAACCATAGGAGTAAATCATTCTCCTCTAGAACCCTTAAAGGCTTGTACCCTCTTTTAAGTTCTCGGCTCATCCGTTTTCGATCTGATAGGATTATATCTCTGTAGAATAGAAGCTCTGAGAATGTCTTTGAAGAATTAATGGAAGGTTTCAATTTGAGGTATTCATATTGAGGAACTATAAAGTTATAGCCTTCAGTTGATTGTACAGGGAAGAGTAATTCATTTACGTTGTTATTATCATTGTTATTTACGGTAATCATTCGGCTGAATCTCCCTCTGAAGCTTGTCCTAAGTTAGCAAGAGCATCCACACCAGTTACCACTTCTACATATGGTGCAATCTCATTTGAGTTGATGCTTGCTTGTAGTTGATCCTCTAGAGCAAATAGCTTCTTAGATAGTTCCACATATGTTTCCTCTGAGCGATTCTTCATATGGTTGCGAACTCCTGAAGGTACCATTGATGCTCTATCCTCTGCTGTAGCGTAATGCTTCCAAGCTTCCTTATCGAATCCTGCTTTATAAGGATTGTCACTCTGAGGAGCTTCAGCTAGTCCTGTTAATACGTCAATGTCCGCACCATTTTCAGCCGTATCTAATAGTTCAAAGTACCTATTAGAAGTGTTTAGCTCATAGGCTCCATGTTTCAACTTCTGGAATACAACTCCGTGATTGTTCTTGATAGCTCCTACAATTGAGGCATCTAAATCTTTAAAGTTGTCGTTGTTGATTACCGTTACATCAGTTACTTCAGAGTTTGTGCCACTTGTCACTAAAGCTAGATTACCGTCAAGTGATACTAAACGTTGTGAGTTGGGCGAAACTCCTCGACGGTTGAAATTCATATCTTCCTTAACTGTATCAATCTGAAACTGAATACCTGCGATTCCATCTTGAAAGGCTTTCTCTTCGGCTTGTGCTAGTTTCATCATACGTTTCCCAACATTTGAGCTTAAGAAGTTTTCTAATTGATTTGTCATAATATAATCATCCTTTTCTTTTGGTTTTTTTGTGTACTTGATTCTGCTAATTTAGATTGAGCATCCGCTCTATTCCGTGATTTCTACATCAATCACATCTGAGCTTCTTTCCCTTGAAGCAATCAATTCCGCATCAGTTTCCGAGATATCAACAACAATGACTTGATTTGCATTGTGAGTAATCTCATTTGGACCATTGAAGAGAATCTTGTGGTGTTTCGCTAAAGTCTCTAAAGCTTTCACTCTCGTATTAGATGGAACTTTAAGCTCATGAACCTCACCCGTCTTTACATTTAGCATCTCATCATTCTGCTCAGGAGTGGCTCTACCGATAGCGCTTAGAGTGGCGAGCACCTCGTTATAACTCATTACGTCATAGAAGCTTTCTCTATTTTGCAATGCTGTAAAGTATGCCCTGCATTCGGGCTTATTCATTTGCTTTCTGCCCCAACCTTCGGACATGCCAATCATTTCCGCTGCTTGAGATACATTGAGATTTGTCTTAAGGAGGTTAGCTAGGAAGTTTTGTGCTTTAATGGGAACTCTAGTGGTTAACTCAATTGGAATAGTAATCATGCCTTCTCGTTGGTTGTCGTGTTCGCTAGCTGAACGAGTAATAATCTGAATGTCTTTATTTTCATACGGCTGAACGTAGTCATCTATGCGCTTACTCATAGATTTCACCGTCCTCTTTATAATTCTCTGTATCCTCTTTAAAGATTTCTAATAAACTATCAGCGATTCCATCAAGCAAATCATTCGCTTTGGAGATAAGCTCGTCTGACACCTCATATGGTAAGTTTGCTATCAAAGTAAGAGCCACTGATTGCTGGCTCCTATATGAGCATTCACCATTCCAAGCTCTATAAAGTTGTCTCGGCTGAATCCCTGCTGAGTGACATAAACCTTTCATGGAGATATCACCGAAGATATGCGCGAACAATAAGTATTTCAATTCTCGTTGGCACCGCTTGTCTACGTTGGGGAGTTTTACATTTAGTTTCATAAGGGGAAACCCTTCCTTTCGGGGGAAATATGGAGTGTAGTCTTAAAAGAGTCATTTAATTCATAAGATAAACCGCCAAGCTCCCATGTAATGATGGAACACGAGAGAATCATTGACGGCTTATCTTAGGAGATGAGTTTCCGTCGCTCATCAACTAAGGACAGGGGGTTGCTAAATGAATAGCATTGAACTGTAAATGAAATCAATGTAGAAATAACGTAAAAGAAATCACATGTAGAAAAGAATGCGTGTTGTAATCTATGTGAAAGGAGAGATGAACTGGATGTAAGCACTCAGGAGGTTGAATGCTTACAAGTCAACTCACCTCAAGAGTTTGTCCACCGAAATGAACAACCTCTCAAGTTAAGTAGGACTCCACATTCGTGGGGAAAATTAATCATGTCAGAGGTAAACGTTTAAATCCGAGATTCTAAATCTGAAATGTAAAACCAAATTAAAAGAAAGGATAATCTCTCATGTACATTTACTATGCGGAAGAAATCATACAAGGAAGATAGTGAGAAATGCCTCGTCTAGAATGACCTTGACGATTTATTTAGGGAATTTCCCTATACTCTTAGTCTATCACAAATGACACCCAAAAGTCAATAGTATAACTCTCTATTATACACTTATTTAATACTGTTTTGTGTTACATTTATGTTACAAAATCTAGATTGGCTCATAAGAGATTTATTCTCTTTCAAGATCAGCTCCGTTGTATTGAATTTCTATTTAGATTGTATTCTCTAAAGGGAGTCTGAAAGACTCTGTATTCACTATCATACATACTGTCCTTTCTCTATATGACGTATGTATGATTAACGGATGAAAGTGTCGTAACGAAGTGTAGACACAGGGGTTTAAATCTTAATAGTATATGTATAGCTCTTAAGTGACCCCATTGTGCGTTCACTAGTCATTCGAATTTGTTATATCCTCATTGTTGATTGGCTTGGTAGGAATTGAAATACTCCAAAGTATGAACACTCTGAAGTCTGAAACACGTAGGCGGATATTTTCCCTTGTGAGCCTGAACTCATTAGGCATACTCTGTAGGTTGCTTCCCTGAGAGCAATTCACCTTTTCTTTGATGCCCCCAGGGTGCCATGCCCTCGTGTCGTTTCTCTTTGTAAGTTGTATCGGTGAGTAGATAGCTCAGGAGGTTGTATCATCTGTTCATCTTCTCTTCCGTCTTCTCTCTTTCTCATTCGGTTCTTTCTTTTTCTTTTTCTTTTTCTTTTCTTATTCACTCATCGACTCTTTGTTGTGTTGTTGCATCGTGTGTTGTGCCACTCTCTCTCATGTGTGTCTCACTCATTGTGTGATGCACTCCCTCATAAGCTACTCTCTCACAGTCCTCTGTGTGTATCCTCTGGTGTATGTATCTCGGTGATGGTACTCATTCACAGTATTGCGTGGTATCTACAGTGTACTGTACTCTCTGTGCTCTCTCACAGTGTCCTCAGTAGTATCCTTAGTAGTGGTGTAGATATGTAGGTAGACTATGTAGGGTAGCTGTAGAGGTAGCGTGTAAGCATAGCTATATGATCTAGCTGTAAAGGGTGGTACTTTAGGGTAGCATTTAAGGGTGGCTATGATGGGCTATACTTTAGAGGTAGATGTAGCATATACTTCCGTCTACGGTAATCTGGGATGATGTAGAGGCAGGCTTATCATCTGAGAAAGATTGACCTACTTTAGTATGTGCAAAAGATTGTGATGTATATCACTTGTATTCTACATAATACTTATTATCAGTAGTACTTTTTACTAAGCGTGACAACCACGCCTTTGAGCGCTCCCTTATTTACTTCCGAGTGATTATTTTAGAGGTTACTTTTGAGGTGATTATGCATGATTTTATACATCATTGATTTCATAGGGGTTTACTTTGGAGAGGTATGGTCACTTTAGAGAAAATCTTGTATAGAATCCTGTATAAAGGAATTGCTTCACAAGGTATTTCCCGTATGTATTTCCCCACTTGAGAGGGATTTATCTTTGACGAAATCAGATTCATTCTTTGACAACGTCAGATTCTCTTAGGCATAGCCGAGATACTCTTAATAGGGAGTTATATTCCTTTCGGACAGCGACACTCCCCTTGGAGATTTCCTTTGGAGATAATCCACTTCCATGACTCGTACTATTTAGAGATACCATTACAGTATATTCTAATTGTTAGATTTATCTATATAGTTGTAGACATGTAAGTATAGCTTAGGCGATTATCTTGACTGTTGTCAGTCATGTCTATCTTGTAGCTTAGGGCAAAGCCCTGTGTTCACTAACGTTCACACTACCGTATCTATTATTACTATGAGTATATCCGTTCATTGATGAATGAATATTGATTGACGGATACCATGTAGCGTAGCAGAATGTATCTGAGGGAGCGTAGCAATCTCATTACTTTAAAGCTAGGCATTTACTTTGAGATTAATCATTAAATTTAACGGCTAATCTTTCAAGAAAAACCTTAACAGAATAACTAATAAGGAATTTTACGTTAAAAATCGACTTACACCTTACTCTCCCAAAGGATTGAGCTACTTTCAATAGATACCAAAATATGAACGTATATGTTTAATAGATACCAAAATATGAACGTTTTTTGGAATGGACACCAAAATATGAACGTGTTAGAATTAATCTATAAAGAAAAAGCCACCGAAACTGTAGGAGGAGACGGTGACTTTTAGAACGCTTATTTGAAATAATTCTTACGTGTGAGGTTGCCTTTCTCTCGATTGGCGACCTCTTTTAGTTTGTCCATATCAATCTTGAGTTTCTGTCTAGAAAACATCTCAGGATTTAGAATAATTGTTTTGATCCCGTAAGCTTTCATTTCTACAGTGATTCCTTGTTGATTAAACTTTCGAAGTGTACGCCGTACCGCTTGTATGTCCACCAATAACTTATCAGCAATGTTCTGAGGTCGCCACACTTTCATTTCACTGTAGAGAGGGCTTGTAGGGTCTTCACAAATGATATGACTCTCATAGTGCATGTGATTGAGTAGAACGGATAAGATGCCCAATTCTGTAAAGTTAAGTTTCTTGCTCTGGACAATTTCTAGCATTTTAGCTTGAAATACTTTTATGAAGTCATCAGCTTCTTTAGATCTTCCACATTGATAAAACTCACTTTCTAGAAAACAATGACTTTCTTTGCCCACCTTTTCAAGCTGAATCATTCCGTATAATTCGGCATCCTGTAATAGAGGTCGCAATGTTTTGATATTGCAATTAAGTTTGTCGGAAATCCCCTTTATAGATAACCCTTCTCGGTTACTACCTGATAGCTTCCCCTTCGCTTTAGGTTTCATCAGACTACTAAGAGCAAGCACAAGTCCTTTAACCTCTAAAGGTACGTTTTCCAATTGTAGGTGTCCTGTAGCTAGTTGAATACTCCAATGTCTTAAGTCATATCCTTGTTCATGAAGACTGATGCCCTTCGTCTTATCTCGGCTATCGTGTTGTTTCTTCTCCGCTCCCTTATTTGAGAATGTCATCCCAAGCTCTGAAGCTAGTCTTTTAAACGCCTGATACTTTGCTTCATCTACTTTATGATATACAACTCTTTCTTGTCCACTTTCATAGGAACTTATAATATTTAATTCCATATTAGTCTTCCTTTCTAGTAATATTTTCCTCACTTCTGAGGTCTGCACATGATATCGCATATCAGCTCACTTTTCAATAGTTTTGACAGTTAAATACCTTGCAAAAGTGCGCAAATTCTTGCATAGTTGTTCTCACCCTTCAGAGGTACACACAACCGTTCTTTTTGTACAATCGAAGGATGATGAACAGAAAACGAAAGACGACTAAGCATTCATAATTACTTAGTCGCCAATCCTCTTTCGATCTCTTGCCATAGTGGTTTCTCATTATATAAATACTTCAAAAGATCAACTATTGTATCAATCCCCTCTCCTATCACCATACAGGCAATATACTCTATGTATCTACAATACAATACTCCTTTCGATACAATTAATACATAATCTATTATCGTTACCATCATTTCATCGTTATGTTTATATTTCTTTTGAATCCTACGGACAATTTCAAGATGCAACCCCAAACACTTTATATCTTCTTCGCCCGAAACAAAATCAAAATATGATTCCAAAGTATGCTGTTTAATATTTCTCGAATACCCCGATAATCGCAACTGCTTGTATAACTCGCTATTTTTCTGCATTGTGACGTTCCCCTTCCCAAGAGAATTTTATACATCTTATAATTCCATTCTATCTTTTTAACTCACATCAAGGAACAGCACTGGAATGTCCACCTATATAACAAAACCTCGTTTATTCCACATGAAACGCTTATTTAGGGAGAATACACAACTCTAATGACACATTTAAATAGTTATTTGAACAAAAAAACAACTAAGTAGAATTTACTTAGTTGTTACCTGTTTTACGATGCCCTTTTGGTTTTTTCCCCGAAGCATTACGGGCTCTCTTTTTACTTTGAGCTATTTCTTTTTGCCGTTTAACCTCTAACTTACTTTCTTCAATATCCTTATAAGCCTCATTCAATTTATCAAAAAGATAATCAAAAATTAGAATACCTTTTAAAGAATTAACCTTTGTCCCATAGTTCACATCTTCACCATGTAAGATAGCATGACGACTTAGATCAGATTCAACTTCTTTCCCTCTATCAAAATTCACCAATACAGTGTTTAAGTAAAACTCCTCAATCTGCTCATCAAAAGAAAATGAACTCTTATTCCCCAATAAGAATTGTCCTAGAAAACTCTTTTGATGGTTAAAGTTAATTCGCTCGTCAGGGGATACTGCCTCAAGTTTGAGTATTCCTTCTACTAAAACCCCTTCAATTTGAGCAAGCATAGCGGGTACAGTCAACATATAATAACCATTCAAATGCCCTTCAATGACGGTGCTTATAATGGGCAATCGCTTTTCTAGCCATTCTGTCTGTTGCCAAGAGTTATGCATCTCAGTTAATGTGTCTTTATTATAAACAAACATACACATATAGCGCTCAAGAAATATCCTTGTGTATTCGATGCCTTTTTCCTCATATAATTGAATAATACGCCCTGTAATATTAATTGGCATAAAATCATGAGGAGGAAAACCTAATTCTACCATAATTGTTTTGAATTTTAATGTTGCCTCTTCATGTCTTTGAGCTAACTCTCTCAAATTAGACAATTTATCATAATAATCAAAAGTATTTAAGGTGTCTTGTATGCTTTGACTAATCGCTCCAATTGAATCAAAGACATCACTTAGTGCATGCACCTGAGTTGCTATTTGGTTTGCTATTGGCGAGATCATCTGCTGCATCTGATTTGTTATTTGTTGCACTATAGGAGACATTACCTGTACAACCCGTTCTCTTTCAGCTAAAATTTCTCTCATAAAGTCAGGTTGTATTTCATTAGCCCTAATCATAACTTCTATTAAAGTATCCGCCTTTTCTTGCTCATCATTCTCAGCGTCCTCTTTTATATCATCTAACACTTCTTGTTTTTTAGTTTCCTTCAATTCAATTTCTTCTAGCTGTTCTCCATCCCCATCAGTCACTTCACGGCTCTCTTTTTCCTCCATACTCCCAAAACCTCCGTATTAAAATTCCCTAACTTTGCCATTCAATTTTACCACAATTTTGCATTTAAGATGTTGACTTTAGGTCTTCCTTTCACTGAGCATGGCTTAGATTGATTAAGAAACGGCTTGGACAGGAAATATCTACCTTACATCGCAAAAACAAAAGTTAAAGCAACATAAAGTAGATGTCTTAATACTGAGCTAGGATGAGTTGCTGAAGTATCCGTATTGTATCACCTTGTTTAAACACAGAGATTTCTCCCTCAACGGACTTTCTACTCACAAAGCTTGTCCTGTGAGCTTATATCTATCCGTTGCCACCTGTCCCATAGGACACCAAGCAGCCACCGAACCTTTAATGGTCGTTCGCACCTAGACTACACCCAGTGTAAACAAGGAAACACTTTGGCGGGCATACGCTTAACTTTCTGACATCGGCTTAGCTAACCTGTTCAAGTGTTTTGCGTGGTGTTAGGTCATTCCCACGTTCGGAAATCCTGTAGCTCAGCATCTAAAAAAGGCACCACTTAAGAGACCTTGCATTCCTCGAATTTTTTCGATAAAATTAAGGTGCTGAATGTACGGTTTGTCCGTTATTTAGTTTTGAGTCGAATTGTTTTGAGTCTCCAGTTGGCGCTGGGGACTTTTCTTTTAAATTAAATGTCTAAATGATTTAAAGGTGAGTGTCTTTGATACTTCTTTCCTATCTCACCATCTGTAAAGTCTAAGTAAGCCTTTTGAGTTACCTCCACACTTGAATGTCCTAGAATGCGTGATAGCGTTACAAAATCCCCTCCATTCAGCAAGTAATACTTCGCAAAGTTATTTCTTAATTGATGAGGGTGTATGTCTACTCCTACCTTTTTACCTGCCATTCTAAGTGACCTCTCAAAGTTACGAATTTCTAAATTAGTGCCTCTTATTGTCGGAAACAGATAAATACTATTTGAATAGCGATCTCTATATAGCAACCAGTTTTTCAACTCTCTAGACATCCTGAAAGAGAAATATACGTAGCGTTGCTGGTTATTCTTCGAGTTTTCGATAAGGATTGATTTTGTTTTAAAATCCACCACTTCAGGGGTTAAAGATAGACACTCTCCTATCCTCATGCCTGTATCTAAAATCAGACGAGTAATTAAAAGGTCTCTATACCCGTGAAAAGTCGTATTATCAAACACCCCTAGCACTCCCAGTAGTTCCTCTTTTGACAGTAAAGGCTTCTTTTTACGGTTAGGCTTAATATTCTCTATAGACTCCACAGGGTTCTTACGTATCTCTCTCTCTACATCGTACAAATAGTTAAAGAACACTTTTATATTCCGAATGTAGTTCGCTATCGTGGTAGAACTTAGGGGCTTGCTGTAATCATCTCTCTTATGAGGGAAATTCACCTTTAAAGACTTATCATTTACTGCAACTGTATATTTGCCTCGTTCTCGTAAATACTTGATGTAATGCCGTATATGGGCTGATTTAACTTTATCGACTTCCCTAACAGTAAACTCATTCCTCATATACGCTGAAAATAACTTTAAAGTCTGCTCATAACTTTTTAACGTCTTTATCGACAGATTCTTCGATGAACAATACAACATAAAATTTTCGATTTGAAACTCAAAATCAGACAACAAAAAAACACCGCCTCTCAATAGTTTTAATAACTACTGAAAGACGGTGTTTATCACCAAATGACCAAGTTGTTTATTGGTCAGAAAAGATATTTATTGCTCAACGATCTTTAACGTTAAATTCGCGTCAGATACTATTATATCAGCGTTTACGAAGCCTTATGTTCAAGTCTTAGCTTATCCGCAACCATTGCGATGAACTCAGAATTCGTAGGTTTTGCTTTTGACATGGATACTGTATAACCAAATAAGGACGAAATAGAATCAATATTCCCACGGCTCCAAGCCACTTCAATTGCGTGACGGATTGCGCGTTCGACACGACTTGCTGTTGTATTATATTTCTTTGCGATATCTGGATATAATACTTTCGTAATAGATCCTAGTAATTCGATATCATTGTACACCATAGAGATTGCTTCTCGTAAGTACATGTACCCTTTAATATGAGCGGGTACACCAATTTCATGAATGATACTTGTAATACTCGCATCTAAGTTTTTCGGTTTTCCATCGATCGTTGTCGCTGATCGGAAAGATGGTAATGGACGTTTAATGGTAGCATTTGCCTTACCACTCACTTGACGAATATGACTTGTTAAATTCTCCATATCAAATGGTTTTAATATGAAATATGATGCACCTAAATCAACCGCTTTTTTCGTCACATCTTCTTGTCCAAATGCTGTCAACATAATAACGCTAGGTTGTCTTAACCTTTCAATATGTCGCATTTTCTCTAGCACAGCTAGACCATCTAAATGTGGCATAATAATGTCTAAAACGAGTACATCAGGCTGCTTGTCTGTCAATAAGTTTAAACATTCTTGACCATTGTAAGCAGTTCCGATCACTTCCATATCATCCTGAGCAGCAACATAGCTCTCTAGCATTGATACCAATTCTTTATTATCATCCACAAGACATACTTTAATTTTCTCCACAGTTTTTCCTCCCTTACCGAATCGATTCTTCCGACATGTGTAAGCTTCTAGGCTACATGAATTGTTCGACAATTGTGTGAAAATTCCCTTTTAAAGTTTCTTACTTTCCGATAAAAACACAAAAAAATATATTTATCGCCCATTTACTTTCTTTCGCAACACATTCCATCATAGAATTACAACGAAACGTTCAACCCTTTTCTTATATTTTACAACAAAAAACAGCTCTTGCGGAGCTTTTACAAAATTTCAACGAATTTTTCAATAGAAAAGCGAGCTAATATGCATTAGCTCGCTTTTTTCTCTTGATCATAAATATTAATTCCAGCCTCATGTAACATCCATTCAATATGAACACCGTATCCTGACGTTGGATCATTTACAAATACATGTGTAACTGCACCAATTACTTTTCCATTTTGTACAATCGGACTTCCACTCATCCCTTGTACAATGCCACCCGTTTTTGCTAGTAAACGTTTGTCTGTCACTTTTATAACCATACCTTTTGTAGCTGGGAACTTTTGTGGTACCGTACTAACAACTTCAATATCAAACGCTTCAACTTTATCTTGATCAATAACTGTTAATATTTTCGCTGGCCCTTCTTTTACTTGATGGGATAATGCGATAGGCATTGCTTTATCCATTATGCCGTTTGTCATATTTGTATTTAATTTTCCAAAAATGCCATACGGGCTATTTATTGTAATATTACCAATCACTTCACGATCCGGTGAAAATCTTGCTAATTTTTCTCCTGGATTCCCGTGACTTCCTCTTTCAATAGAGGTTACGGTCGAGCGCATAATTTGTCCATCTTCTACTTGAATTGGCTTTTTTGTATCATTATCAGAAATGACATGACCAAGTGCCCCGTATTTCATGGAATCCGGATGAACAAATGTCATCGTTCCAATTCCAGCTGCCGAGTCACGAATATATAAACCAATACGATAAGACGATTCCCCGCTGTCTTTTTGTGGTGTTAACTTAGTGCGAATGTATTTTCCATCTCTTAGCAAAACAAGATTAAGCGGTTCACCTGTTTCTCCACTATTATGAATAAATGGTGCTACATCACTCATTCTTTCAATTGTTTTCCCATTAATTGCAGTAATCATATCTCCAATCTGTACACCAGCTGTTTCACCAGGAGATACTTTACCCTTTTCAGTTTGAATTAAATGATGGCCTACAACAAGTACACCTTTTGTGTTCAATTTCACACCAATCGATTGTCCACCAGGGATAACTTTAAAATCTTTTAATACTTTTACATTTACTTTTTTCACTGGAAAACCAGCGAGTTGAAACACCATATCAGCTTCACCATTTTGATGAGAATTCACCATAAGCTCTTGTTCATTTGAACTTACTGTAAATACATTACGATTTGTAGATGAAGCCTTAAAAACCGGTAATGATGCTATTTCTGATTGTTGTCCTTCAAAAACAACAAGTTGCTTCGGGGATGAAATAAACGTTCGAAGCGGTTTAAAACATCCAATAAAAACTAAAGAAACAAGGAGACAAAGGCCTATTATTTTTCGAAATCTTTCTAATTTCAATTTGTTCACTCTCCTCGCTCCTACCCCACATTCAGCCTCTTGGCTTCACTTTTTAATCTCTCCTTGCAGTGCTTTATTTATAACCGGAAGAATTAAGAAATCATCATTTGAGAAAAAAAGCTATCCATTACTGGATAGCCTCTGCTGTCTGTTTGAAATGATGTGCTTGCGTAAGTAACTCTTTCGCATGTTCTGTCGTTAAATCTGTAATTTCTACACCAGAAATCATCCGAGCAATTTCTGTTACTTTTTCATCCGTACTTAGCACCGTAACAGATGTAATCGTCCGATCATTCGCCACTTGTTTTCTAATAAATAAATGCGAGTCCGCCATTGAAGCTACCTGAGGTAAGTGCGTAATACAAAGTACTTGCGAGTTTACCGATACACGATAGATTTTTTCCGCAATAGCCTGTGCAACTCGACCACTCACACCTGTATCCACTTCATCAAAAATAACTGAAGCAACACCTTGATGCTTAGAAAAAATACTTTTTAAAGCCAAAATAATACGAGATAACTCTCCGCCAGAAGCAACCTTTGAAAGCGGTTTTAACGGTTCACCAGGGTTCGTTGAAATATAAAACTCCACGTGATCGTAGCCATCCGCCGTAAGTTTCACCGGTGTTCCTTCTACAAGAGGTTCTTCTGCATTTCCTTCCCTCTTCATTATTCTCACTTCAAATTTCGTTTTTTCCATATATAATTCTTTTAATTCTTGATGAATAGCGTTTGTAAGATGGTCTGCCAGTTCATGACGCATATCACTTAACAACGTTGCTTCTTTTAAGATAACACCTTCTAATTCCTTTAGCTGCTTTCTCGTCGTTTCAATATGTACGTCTTTATTTTCAATTGTAAAAATTTCTTGTTCAATTTTATCAGCATACGCTAAAATCTCTTCTACAGTATTTCCATACTTTCTCTTTAACATACGGATTTCATTCAACCGTGTTTCAATTTCATCTAAACGTTTCGGATCATATTCCATCATATCTAACTTTTCTCTAAGCTGATATGCAACTTCTTCTAATAAGTAATAGCTATTTGCAATTGAATCATGGTTTTCTTGATACGCCTCATCTAAATGCGTAATACTCTCCATTTGGCTCATTGCATTCCTTACATGATCTAGCCCTTGGCTGTCCCCACTCAACGAACGATACGCATCCCCTAACGCTTTATAAATCTTTTCAAAATTGGATATTTTCAAGCGTTCCTCAGTCAATTCATATTCTTCATCCATTTTTAAATCTGCCTTACGAATTTCTTCATGTTGGAATTGAATTAAATCTAGACGATGAGCCATTTGTTGTTCATTTTCACTTAAAGATTTCAGCTGTTTTTTTAATCTTTCATAGTCTCCGTATACGTTCTGATATATGTCTAATTGTTTAACAATACGATCTCCATCAAAATGATCTAGCATAAACATATGACGCTCTTCATTCATTAAATCTTGCGTTTCATGCTGTCCATGTATATCAACAAGCGTTTTTCCAATTTCTTTTAATATACTAAGTGTAACAAGCTTCCCATTTACACGGCATACACTTTTTCCGTTCGCAGCGATATCACGTTTCAAAATAATCATGCCATCTTCTATTTCTATATCTAATTCTTCTGCCTTTGCGATACATGGATGCTTATCATCTTCTACATAAAATAAACCCTCTATTTCAGCCTTTTCTGTTCCATATCGAACAAACTCCGCTGAACCACGGCCGCCAACAAGCAAACTAATCGCATCAATAATAATCGATTTTCCGGCTCCTGTTTCACCACTTAAAACGGTTAAACCTTTTTGAAAAGAAATATTTAATGCCTCAATAATAGCAAAGTTTCTGATCGATAATTCCGATAACAATGCCCCATTCACCTCGTTATAAACTAATCCCCTACTAAGGGCTTTTTTTAGGTACTCTTCATTCAAATAGTTATACTATAATATGTATAAATTACTCATCTAACCCGCTCCATTGTACCAAACATTCGTTTTACGGGTCAATCCACCTATTTTCTAACTTTATTTAAAGAAAATATTATATTGCATTTAATAATTTATATTTTTAACCAATAAAAATATCTTGTTTACTTTCCACTTTACAGAGGAAAGTAAACAAGATTTTTTTGTTACAGCATATTTAAGAAACGATCAGAGACAACACCTGTATCTTCAGGTGTACGGCAAATAATTAAGCAAGTATCATCACCACAAATGGTTCCGATAATCTCATCCCACTCTAAATGATCAATAAGTGCCCCAAGTGAATGAGCGTTACCAGGCAATGTTTTTAGCACAAGCATATGTCCTGCAGTGTCTAATTTTACAAATGAATCCACTAGATTTCGTTTTAATTTTTGCAACGGGTTAAATCGTTGATCTGCTGGTAAGCTATATTTATAGCGTCCATCATGTAATGGCACCTTAACTAAGTGCAGTTCTTTAATATCGCGCGATACTGTTGCTTGCGTTACATTAAACCCCACATTACGTAAAATATCAACTAGTTCATCTTGTGTTTCAATTTCTTTGTTTGCAATAATTTCCCTGATTTTAATATGGCGCTGACCTTTATTCATACATTTGCACCTCACACTATCTCTTACCATAGTTTAAACATTGGTATACTTCACTTATTTATGTTAACGTATAATTCGTTTCTTGTACACAATTGTTTTTACAATCATTATACAATTACAACAAAAAGAGGAACAACATATGTTATTCCCCTTTCCCTTTTTGTTTTAGAACTTCATGCGCTTCTGTAACAACTTGCTCAATTGAAACCGGCGAATGATTTTCGCCATTCTCACGCTCTCCATGCCATTTTAGATGGATTAAAAATTCAATATTACCATCCCCGCCCGTAATTGGTGAGAATGTTAAACCTTCGACATCATAGCCTTCCTTCAGAGCAAAATCGACAATCATTTCCACGACAGCTTCATGTACTTTTCTATCACGAACAATGCCTTTTTTCCCAACTTGTTCTCGTCCAGCCTCAAACTGTGGTTTAATTAATGCAGCTACGTCACCATTTGACATAAGCATTGTTTTTAAAACCGGCAATATTAGCCTTAATGATATAAATGAAACATCGATACTTGCAAACTGAGGTAAACCACGCTCTAAGTCTGCCGGTGTCACGTAACGGAAGTTCGTTCGTTCCATCACAACAACACGCTCATCTTGACGCAATTTCCACGCAAGTTGATTATATCCTACATCTAATGCATAAGATAACTTCGCTCCATTTTGAAGCGCACAATCTGTAAAGCCACCAGTTGATGAACCAATATCTATCATAACTTTATCTTGTAAATCAAGTTGAAATGTCTCTAATGCCTTTTCAAGTTTATAACCACCACGGCTTACATATGGCATAACTTGCCCTTTCACCGTAATCTCTGTATCTTGTGAGATTTTCTCTCCTGGCTTATCGAGCCTCATTTCATTCGCATATACGAGCCCTGCCATAACAGCACGTTTAGCCTTCTCGCGCGTTTCTATAAGTCCTCGCTCTACTAATAGTACATCTACTCTTTCTTTTTTTACGCTCATTTGTTACGCCCTTTTTTGTTTTGATGGAATCATTGTATGAATACGGTCTACAACAGCATCTGTCGTTAAACCAATTTCTTCTAATAATTTTGTTACACTACCGTGCTCTATGAAACGGTCTGGAATACCCATTCTTTCAATTAATGCACTATGGTATCCATTTTCAGATGCAAATTCAACTACTCCTGTTCCAAAACCTCCGATTAAACAAGCTTCTTCAATCGTTAAAATCGGTATGTTTTTTCCTAAAAGCTCATGTAAATATGCTTCATCCATTGGTTTAATAAAGCGAGCATTCACTACTTTGACTGAAACTCCAGCCTTTTCAAGACGCTCAGCTGCTTCCATTGCCATTGGTATTGTCGTACCAAACGTTAAAATAGCCGCTTGTTTACCTTCTTTTAACGTTTCCCATGAACCAATTGGAATCGCCTTTAATTCTTCATCCATATGAACACCAAGTCCATTACCGCGCGCATAACGCAAAGCAATCGGTCCATCTTCATATTGCATCGCCGTATAGACTAAATGTTGACCTTCATTTTCATCTTTCGGCATCATAAGCACCATATTCGGCAAGTGACGTAAAAACGCGATGTCAAATACCCCTTGATGCGTTTCACCGTCTGCTCCTACTAATCCAGAGCGATCTATTCCAATGAAAACATTTAAATTTTGACGACAAATATCATGAACAACTTGGTCATATGCTCTTTGTAAAAATGTTGAATAAATTGCTAAGAATGGCTTCATCCCTTGTGTTGCCATACCAGCCGCCATTGTGGTAGCATGCTGTTCCGCAATACCTACATCAATCATGCGATCTGGAAATTCTTTTTGGAATTTCTCAAGTTTCGATCCAACAGGCATTGCAGGCGTAATCGCAACGATACGTTCATCCGTTCTTGCTAGCTTAAGTACAGTATCACTAACAACAGCACTCCATGCTGGTGCAACTTCCTTCGGTTTAACGAAGTCACCTGACTCGATCTTATACGGTCCTGTTCCATGCCAAGTTCCAATAACATCACTCTCAGCTGGTTTATAACCTTTTCCTTTTTTCGTAATTACATGAACAAGTACTGGGCCTTTTGTTTTCTTTGCATATTGCAACGTTTCGAATAACTTTTCATAATCATGCCCATCGACCGGACCTAAATATGTAAAGCCTAATTCTTCAAAAAAGACGCCTGATACTAGTAAATATTTTAGACTATCCTTTATTTTTTCTGCTGTCGCAGCAACTTTCCCGCCAACTGCTGGGATTTTCTTCAATATATACTCTAATTCATCTTTTACCCAATGGTACTTCCCTGCGGTACGTAAACGACCAAGTACATTATGAAGCGCACCGACGTTTGGTGCAATTGACATTTCATTGTCATTCAAAATAACAATCATGTCCGTTTTTTCATGACCAATATGGTTTAATGCCTCTAAAGCCATTCCGCCTGTTAATGCACCATCGCCAATAATTGGTATAACGTATTCTTCCGTTTTCTTTAAATCCCGCGCTAGAGCCATTCCCATTGCAGCAGATAATGACGTCGAGCTATGACCAGTTTCCCATACATCATGCTCACTCTCACAGCGTTTTGGGAAACCACATAGACCCTGGTATTGCCTTAATGTGCCGAATTCTTTCGCACGCCCTGTTAAAATTTTATGTACATAGGATTGATGTCCTACATCCCATAAAAACTTATCTTTCGGACTATCAAATAATTTATGCAGAGCAATTGTGAGTTCTACTACACCTAAATTAGGTGCAATATGTCCACCTGTTTGAGAGAGCTCTTCAACTAAAAACTTACGAATATCCTCACTCAATCCCTCTAGTTCACTAATAGACATATCTTTCAAAAAACTAGGGTTTTGAATTTGCGTTAGATCCACATGGATCACTCACTTTCATTTCATAATCTGTCAACATGTCAAATATTATAAGAAACATTTACACAACACAAGAAATTCTCTTTCTATTCTTTTTATCTTGTCCTGCTTTCAGAAAACACTTCCATTTTTTTCACTTATCATATTATACATCATATTTCTTTACGCGATGAAAAAAATAGCCGCTAACACGAAGTGATAACGGCAATGTAATCTACATATATTTTTGCCAATAACAAGAAAAGAAAAACCTTTTCCTACATTTATATCATAAAATGATGAATGACTCAACAAATGAAAACGCTGTTATATTAGTTATTACGTTTTGCGATTAAATCACAAATAGATAGTAAATATTCATCTTGTAATCGCAAGGAGCTAATAGAATCTTTTGCTTTTGCAATTGTCTCCTCTAAAATAGATTTTGCTCTATCTACAGTAAATAACGTCGTATATGTGCTCTTTTCGTTGGAAGCATCACTACCAATCGGTTTTCCAATCTCTTCTTCTGTTCCTTCTACATCCAAAATATCATCTCTAATTTGGAAAGCTAGACCGATATATTTCGCAAATGCAAGTAACTTCTCTTCTTGCTCTTCTGTAGCATCAGAAAGTATCGCTCCTGCAAGTACAGCAAACTCAAGCAGTTTACCTGTTTTATGCTTATGGATGTACTCTAATTCATTAATTGTAAGTCGTTTTCCTTCAGCTTCCATATCTGCCACTTGTCCAGCAACCATTCCTTCAGGTCCTGCTGCTTTCGCAAGCTCAAGTACAAGTCTTACTTTCTTTTCAGCAGAGATTTCTTTTTGCTCATATGCCATAATAACTTGAAAAGCATATGTCAATAAACCATCACCTGCTAAAACTGCCATTGCTTCACCAAATACTTTATGATTTGTAGGCTTTCCTCGTCTTAGATCATCATCATCCATACAAGGTAAATCATCATGAATTAACGAATATGTATGAATCATTTCAAGGGCACAAGCTGCACCCACTCCAAGATTTTTTTCTTTCCCAAACGCTTGTAACGTTGCAAATAAAAGTAACGGGCGGAGACGTTTCCCACCCGCTTCCAAAGAATATGCCATCGCTTCACGAAGCACATTTGGACATTGTAATTCATTTGCATAGCTTACAAGCTTTTCTTCTACGAAAGTTTTACTCTCTTTCAAAAAAGCATCAAAAGCTAAATGTGTCACTATGCTTCATCTCCTAAAGCAGTAAACGGTTTAAGCTCTCCATCTTCCCCAAGGATAACTGCCATTTGTTCTTGTACATCTTTCAATTTCTCATCACAAAGCTTAGATAATTCCATACCTTCTTTAAAGTAAGAAATCGCTTCTTCTAAAGGTACATCACCTTGTTCAAGCTTAGAAACGAGATGCTCAAGTTGCGAAATTGCTTCTTCAAAACTTAACTTATTTTCCACTATTCAATTCACGCTCCTCTATGCTTGATACGCTACAATCTAGTATTCCATCTTGTAATTGAACTGAAACAGCATCTCCAAGGCTAACATCTTTCACACTTTTTAATACTTGCTTCTCTTCATCATATACAAGCCCATACCCTCTCATCATTACTTTGAGTGGACTTAGTGCTTCAAGCTTTTGAGCAGCTCTCACAAATGCAAACTCCTTCATCTGAAGTAAGGTTTGCATTTCACGTTGCAATTGCTTTTGCAACGTTTCAATCGCTACCTTTGTTTGCATGATTTTTTGAGATGGGTGGTGCTTTTCTAAATAAAATGAAAGTTGCTTTAATTGATTTACTTTTTTATCTATATAACGCTCTTTCGCTAAAACAAGTTGTTCAAGAGCCCTGTCTAGCTGCTCTTCTTTTTGTTCATACACTTGCCTTGGATAACGGAACGCATAAGATTTTTGTAACACTTGCAGTTTTTCTTCTTTTTTATGTACTCTCTCTCTCATTGCTCTTTGCAATCTCAGAGTTCTTTGTAATACCTTTTCTTGTAACTCTATAACATTAGGTACCGCCAGCTCAGCTGCTGCAGTCGGTGTTGGTGCACGTAAATCCGCAACAAAATCTGCGATTGTAAAATCTGTTTCATGACCTACAGCCGAAATAATTGGAATCTCACTTGTAAAAATTGCTCTTGCAACTACTTCCTCATTAAAGGCCCATAATTCTTCAATAGAGCCTCCTCCGCGACCAACAATTAGTACATCTATCTCTTCCATTTCATTCGCTGTACGAATCGCTTGTACAATCGAGGGAGCTGCTGACTCCCCTTGTACAAGTACCGGAAACACAATAACATTCCCAATTGGGTAACGACGTTTAATTGTTGTAATAATATCACGAATTGCTGCTCCTGTTGGTGACGTGATTACACCAATTGTTTTAGCGTACGGAGGAATTGTTTTTTTATAAACTTGAGAAAACAAGCCCTCTTCCTCTAAACGAACTTTTAACTGCTCATAAGCTAAATGCAAGTTTCCAATCCCGTCAGGCTGCATGTCTTGAATATAAATTTGATAAGACCCACTCGCCTCGTAAACAGAAATCTTTCCTTTTACAAGTACTTTCATTCCATTTTCCGGTTTGAATTTAATATTACGATTATGACCCGCAAACATAACCGCTGCAATTCTTGCATTTTCATCTTTCAATGTAAAATACATATGACCACGGCTATGATATTTAAAGTTGGAAATTTCTCCTTTTAACCAAACAGACTGCAAATGCGGATCATACTCTATTTTTGTTTTAATATAGCGTGTTAATGCTGTAACGGTTAAATATTGTTTCTCCATTGCTCTCTCCTCATAGCCGATTCAACTTATTGACAAACAACACCTGCACGCTTTGCAGACTCAACAGTGTTGTGAAGAAGCATTGTAATAGTCATTGGGCCGACTCCTTTTGGTACAGGCGTAATGTATCCCGCAACATCTAATACGTTGTCAAAATCAACATCACCACAAAGTTTTCCTGTCTCTAAACGGTTAACACCAACATCAATTACAACTGCACCTTCTTTAATATAATCAGCTGTTACCATTTTCGCTCTTCCAACAGCTACGATTAAAATATCAGCTAACTTCGATAATTCTTTAATATTTTGCGTCTTTGAATGACAATATGTGACAGTTGCATTTTCATTTAAAAACAGTTGTCCCACCGGTTTACCAACAATATTACTTCTTCCGATTACAACAACATGTTTTCCAGAAACATCAAGATTTGTTTCTTTTACTAATTCCACAATACCGTGCGGTGTACATGGAAGGAATGTATCTTGTCCCGTCATCATACGTCCTACGCTGATTGGGTGAAATCCATCTACATCCTTTTCAGGTGAAATTCTTTCAATGATAGCTTTTTCTTCAATATGTTTTGGTAAAGGTAATTGTACTAATATGCCATTAATACGGTCGTCTCCATTTAAGCGATCGATTTCAGCAAGCAAACGCTCCTCAGTAATCGTTTCAGGAAGTTCAATTAGCTCTGAATAAATTCCTACTTGCTCACAGCCTTTTTCTTTTCCTTTTACATAAGAACGCGATGCTGGGTCTTCTCCAACTAAAATAACTGCTAATCCTGGTACAATCCCTTGCTCTTTTAACTTCACAACTTCTTCTTTTAATTGTGCTCGTTTTTTCTCCGCAACTTCATTTCCTTTGATGATTACTGCTACCATTTTAAGATTCCCCCTTAAAGAAATTACAGTGTATCTTTTATATTAGATAAAACGCCGTTAATAAAACGACGAGATTCCTCATCCCCAAATGTTTTTGCAATTTCAATCGCTTCGTTAATTGTTACATTGTGTGGAATTTCTTCCATGTATTTCATTTCATACACAGCTACACGTAAAATACTGCGATCAACAATACTAATACGCTCAAGCTTCCACTTCTTTAAATTTTGACGAATTGCTGCGTCAATCTCTTCTTTGTTGTCTACAAATCCTACAACAAGTGATTCTAGAAACTCATTTGTTTCTTCACCTTCATCTAGCGTATTTTCCACCGCTACTTTTGGTTCTAATTCACCTGTAATATCCATTTGGTATAATGCTTGCATAGCTCTTTCTCTAGCCGTCCTACGTTTCATTGTAACTCTCCTTTATACTTCAAGTCTTTCCTTATGCTTTGTTATATTATTATAATTTATAAGCCGTCAATTCACTTACTCTTGTAGTTTTCATTGATTTTCCAACCTTATAATACAATGATAATAACACAATTTATCGTTTCACACACGGGGTACAAGGCTGAAAAATAATAAAAAGATTAACTTCAAGTTCCATATCTTATCACAATGTACGTTTTTTGGAAAAATGAAACATTCCCTTTTATATTTCTTATTTTTTGAAATAGTATAATAATTTAGAGGTTTTTAATTTGTGAAGAAATGAAACGATAAAAAAGGTGCCTATGTTACTAGGCACCTTTTTCACTCTTACACTGGTTCGATTTCTGTTTTTTGTGTTTCGAATGTTACGCCAACGATGTGAACATTCACTTCTTTTGGCTCAAGTCCTGTCATTGTAAAGAGTGCCTGGCGTATATTGTCTTGAATTTTTTGTGCAACAACTGGAATTGCTACACCAAAATACATAACAACATAAAGGTCAACAATAATATCTTCGTTTGCTAGCTCAACCTTTACACCTTTACCGTGATTTTTCTTACCTAACTTCTCAACAACATCTGTAGCAAAATTACCACGCATTGCCGCTACACCTTCTACTTCAGCAGCTGCAATACCTGCAATTACTTCGATTACTTCTGGTGCAATTTCTACTTTTCCAAGAGTTGTATCTTGACCCATATCTAACATATGTTCAGCCATGAAAAAAACCTCCTTTAATGTATCACTGCGTCACAAGTTCATGCTCTTCCAAAAATTTCGTGTTAAACTCACCTTTTACAAAATCAGGATGATCTAGCAATTGCAAATGGAACGGAATTGTTGTATGTACGCCTTCAATGACAAACTCACTGAGTGCTCGCTTCATTTTTGCAATTGCCTCTTCACGTGTTTTTCCGTGAACAATTAATTTAGCAACCATCGAATCATAGAAAGGTGGAATTGAATATCCCGGATATACAGCTGAATCGACGCGAATACCAAATCCGCCTGGTGGCAAGTACATTTCTACTTTACCTGGAGATGGCATAAATTTTTTGGCAGGGTTTTCCGCATTAATTCGACATTCAATTGCCCAGCCATTAAATTGTACTTCTTCTTGCTGTAACGATAACTTTTCTCCAGAAGCAACACGAATTTGTTCTTTAATTAAATCCATCCCTGTTACCATTTCTGTAACTGGATGCTCAACTTGAATTCTCGTATTCATCTCCATGAAATAAAAGCTTTTCGTTTTATATTCATAAATAAACTCAACCGTACCAGCACCTGTATAATCAACCGCTACCGCTGCTTTAACTGCTGCGTCACCCATCTGCTTGCGAACATTTTCATCAAGTGCAGGTGATGGACTTTCTTCTAATAGTTTTTGCAAACGGCGCTGAATTGTACAATCACGCTCTCCTAAATGAATGGCATTTCCATGTGTATCTGCCATTATTTGAATCTCAACATGGCGGAAATCTTCAACGTACTTTTCTAAGTATACACCAGGGTTCCCAAAAGCGGTACTAGCTTCTTGCTGTGTAATTCGAATTCCTTTTACAAGCTCTTCTTCATGGCGTGCAACACGAATACCTTTTCCGCCGCCACCTGCAGTCGCTTTAATAATAACTGGATATCCAATTTGATTAGCAAGCTCGATCGCTTCTTCGGTATTTTTAATAATCCCTTGTGAACCTGGTACAATCGGAACCCCTGCTTCTTTCATTGTATCACGTGCAACGTCTTTTGTGCCCATCTTTGAAATAGCTTCTGGGCTTGGACCGATAAAAATCAAGTTACACTCACGGCATAATTCTGCAAAATCCGCATTCTCTGCTAAAAATCCATATCCTGGATGAATTGCATCACAACCTGTTAATTTCGCAACACTAATAATGTTCGTCAAATTTAAATAGCTTTCTTTCGAAATCGTTGGTCCAACACAATACGCTTCATCTGCAATTTGCACATGAAGTGACTCTTTGTCTGCTTCTGAATAAATTGCAACTGTTTCAATATCCATTTCTTTACAAGCACGAATAATTCGTACAGCAATTTCCCCACGATTGGCTATTAATACTTTTTTTATCATCACAAAGACTCCCTTATTACGCTTTTACAAGAAATAGCGGTTGTCCATACTCAACAAGCTGTCCGTTATTAACAAGAATTTCAACAATTTCGCCCTCTACATCTGCGTCAATTTCGTTAAATAATTTCATAGCTTCAACAATACATACGATAGAATCTTTCGATACTTTGTCCCCAACACTTACATATTGAGGTGTATCAGGCGAAGAAGAGGAATAAAATGTTCCTACCATCGGTGATGTGATTTTATGCAGGTTTTCATTTTGAACAGCTGTCTTCTCTTCTTGTTTTGGCACTTCTACTTGTGCCGCCGCTACTGTTGTTTCTAATTCAACAGGTGCTGCTGGTTGCATGACTTGTTTCGTTACAGGTGCTTGCACAGTAACTACTTCATTACCACGTTTTTTCATTTTAATTGTTGTACCGTCTTTTTTGTATTCAAATTCATCAATATTAGAGCTATCAATTAATTTAATTAATTCACGAACTTCTTGAATTTTAAACATGTAAAATCCACTCCCATACTCTTGTTTGTCCCGTTTTTACAGATTCTCATCACTAAAACTAGATTGACTGTAAAAATACGATGTATTCTATTAGAAAATTTATTTCATTTACTAATAGAAATATTTACTATTCCCATCTTACGATAAATTTTTTAAACATTCCAATTTATATTTCTTTATAATAAATCGAAACTCCTGTAAAAATATTATTCCACTAAAAAATTATTACCTAGTAATAATACCAAGTTTCACACAAAATTGGCAAGACCACTTCCCAAAAAAAACATTTTTCACTTTTTCAAAACTTCACATTGTAAACACGTAATTCCCTAACCACTCTTCTTTTTTCTAAGATAAAAAACATATTTTTACCAAATATTTTTTTTTTGTTTACGTGCCGTTCATTCTTCCTTCATATAAGAATAGTATGTTCAAAGTGTATAAAATTTATTGTAGTGAGGTGTGGACATATGATATGGCTCATTCTATTCTTGCCTGCCGTAGTGATTTGGGCATTGGTCCTCTTCATCCACGTCAAATCTGGAAAAAGTAATCACCATTATCATGAACCATTAATCTTTTACTCACAGCGTATTTCCCCGTTTCCAATTGAAAAGACTAAATACAACAACAAAGATGCAATAGAAAAAAGCTATCGAAATCGATAGCTTTTTTCTATTGCATCTTTTATCCCATTTGAAGCAGCAACACCTATTATAATTTATTTTACTGATGGATCAAATTTCACACCTACATCTTTTGGACCACCTTCACTTCTTACAAGCTGAATAATTTTATTCGCTTCTTTTTGTGAATGCTTTGCTGATTTAACCGTTACTTTAATGTCTGTTCCATCAGCTCTTACAAGAGCATCTTTATATCCGCCTTGAGATTTAATCACTGTCTCAAGTAATTGTTGCTTCGTTTCCATTGTAGTGATTGCATCAAGATTATCTTTCGCTTTACTCTTTTCTTCTGCTGAAGATTTTGATGATTTCATTACATTTTGTAGCTTTTCTTTCTCTACACTACGCTGATCTTCCATTTGCATACGTAGCGCTGTGAAATTCTCATCGCTTGATTGAACTGTTACGCTAGCCTCTTTTTTACTTGTTTCCTTTTTGTCATTCTCTTTTTTGTCTGTTTCTTTATTTGTAGTTTCCTTGCTTGTACTCTCTTTTGTTGTCTCTTTATTTGTAGTTTCTTTCGTTGTTTCTTTTGTAACTGCTTTATCAGCACCTTGCTTTTCTTGCCCCATCTTTTCACCCGTTGCCGGTGCTGCTGTATTCATTTTTTCAGGAGTTGTTACGTAATAAACAGATAGTACAACCACTAAACTTAACATCGTTAATAGCCAAACCGTTTGTTTTTTTAACACTTTATTTCCTCCCTATCAATTTTTCGGTGATACTGAAACGCGATGAGATGGTACATCTAACAATCGCGTCACAGCTTCTTTTACCATTGCTTTTATTTGTATATTATCCACTCCCTTTGCTACGACAAGAACACCTCGTACTTTCGGTTTCTCTGTTCGCAAAACAATTGGAGTTTCTTTATCACCTTCACGTATAATGACGGTCTTTTCATCAAGAGACTCGTCCTCTACTTCCCTTTTACCGCCTGCTTTATCAGTTTCACCTGTTGTTTGCGAGCGTTTCACTGTATTTTTCTCGAGTATTTTCTCTTCAGATGAATCTAAGTTCACTTTAATAGTTACGTCTTTTACTCCAGCTATCTCTTCTAAAGAAGCTTTCAATTCTTGTTCATACGCTTTTTCATATTTTTCTACATTTGACATATTATCATTGTTTTTTTGTCCGAAAGTTGGTACATCTTTATCTTGGTTTTGACTTGTCTTTTCTTTAAACACAGGCACTTCTTCTTTTTTAGGTGCAAAGAAATTACTAGAAAACATAAGCGCAATCCCAAGTATGAGTAGGACAAGCAAAAACTTAGGTGTTACTTTTTTCCCCTTCTCATTACTTTCTTTTTCATCCCCATTCAATAAGTTTCGAAAAAATGAGAACCTCGAATTTTTATCTTTATTGTCCATTTACGCTACCTGTCCTCCCTTCCATCTGAACTTGGATTTGTTTATCCTCTAGTTGCCACCTGCTTGAAAAGAAATTTTCCATTTCTACATTCGTTTCTTCTAATTTTTTTGGTGGTTCTTTCGTATTAATTTCAATTGACTTTACTGTTTCGATTGCATCATTTTTACTACGCTCTTTTTCTTTCAACGTCACAACAACAGATTGAATATCTTTCGCTGACTTTACTTCTTCTGCATGTTTCACTGCGACTATTTGTATTTCAGAGACTGTCATACCATACTTTTTCTCAAAATCTTTTCCTACGTCTTTTTTCATTTTGGTAGCCATCTCTTCTAAACTATATGCACGTGTTAGAGCTTGTATTTCTTTTTTCTTCGAATCTATCGAATTTTTTACTGATCCATCTGCTACGTACTTTTCTTCATTGAAATTTGCGATAACTTCATTTACATCTGTTTGTAACAACTTAAATAGAGGCGTTAAAATTAATACAACTAACAATAGACTTACAACGAATTTAACGTACTTTTGTAAATTTGAATTCGGAAGAATAAGATGAAGCATTGTCGCTAAGAGTAAAAAAACGATAATATTTCTAATCCACTCTGTAACAAATTGCATACTCTTCACCTCCTATCGCATCATGAGCGTAATGTTCCCCGCAGCAATAATAATCGTGATACTTAAAAAGAACATAAACGACACGATAGCTAAACAAGCAAATACGTAAATGATACTTCGTCCGATAATATCTAAACATTGAATAATTGCTCCTCCGCCAACTGGTTGCAATACTGCCGCTGCGAATTTATAAATAAATGCGATACAAAATATTTGAATCGCTGGAAAAGCGACAATTAGGCACAGAATGACGAGCCCGATAATCCCGACTGTGTTTTTTAATAATCCAGATGCACTAATAACGGTGTCCGCTGCCTCAGTAAACATCCTTCCTACTACAGGAATGAAGTTTCCTGTTACAAATTTAGCAGTTTTCACAGCTATGCCATCAGCAACGGCTGAAGCGGTTCCCTGTACAGATAATACCCCTAAAAAAACCGTCAAAAAGATACCCATAATCCCAACGCTAACGTTTTGCAAAAGCTTGGACAATTTCGTAACTTTATATTGATCACTCATCGTACTTACAATACTTAATATAGTTGCAAGTAATAAAAGTGGTAGAACGATATAATTCATAAGAAGCCCACTCGTATTCATTAAGAAAATGATGATTGGATGGAAAAATGCTACAGACACGACACCACCACCAGTCGCTATGAGTGCGAGTAAAATTGGTAATAATGCTAGTATGAAATCTACCATTGTTTGTATCGTCTCTCTTGCATATGTCATAACAACATAAAAACTATTTAAGGCGAAAATAATAAGTACCATGTATACGACGGCATCAGCAATTTTACTTACGCTACTCTTCGAAAAAGCAGATTGCAGTGATTGTAACAATGCACTAAAAATTGTGAGCATAATGAGCGTTCCAAGTAATTTTCCATTTGCAACGAGCTCGTGAAATAAATATTTTAATAACCCTAACATCCACTCTTTTATGGAGAATTCTTTCTCTCCCTTTACAAACTCCATAAAACTTCCTTTTTGACTCTCCGGTAAATAGCCTCCATACTTTGTAACAAGCCCGTCCCAAAATTGCTTCACATCTTCAATTCCGAGCTTATCCAATTGTTGATCCATGACGTTTGTTTCTATAGGAGAAGCTTGTACAACAATCGGTAAAGAAAAGAAAAGGAAGCAAGCAAATAGCAGCTTAGCTCCGAACTTCCTCAACATTCACTCCCCCTTATCCCGTAGGTAAAAATCCGAGAATGGTTTCAATTACAACCGTCAAAATAGGAATCGCCATAACGAGAATTAAGATTTTTCCAGCTAATTCAATTTTTGAAGCGATCGCGCTTTGACCAGCATCTTTTGTTATTTGCGCTCCAAACTCAGCGATATAAGCAATCCCAATAATTTTCAATAACGTTTCTACATATACGTTACTAACTTTCGCTTCACTCGCCACTCTCTCAATCATTTGTAAAATAGAGTGGATTTGATCAATTAACAGAAGAAACATCATGCTACCAATGAACACAATAAATAACGATGTAATACTAGATTTATGCTGGTTCAAAACAGCAGCTAAAAATGTAGCAACGAGGCCTAATCCGACAATTTGTATAATTTCGATTCGAACCGCCTCCTTTATTGGAAGAGAAAGACACTTTTAATCTTGTCGAACAGAGTATTAATTAAAAATGCAACATGAAATAAAATGACGACGAAACCGACAAGGATAACCCAATTTGCAATATCCTCACGCTTTAATTCTTTTAGTACGGTATGAATGAAAGCTAAAACAATGCCGATTCCGGCGATTTGAAATATTAATCCAACATCAATAGACATCGCCTTTCTCCCCCTTATAGCAGTAAAATTACGATAAGTAGCCCTGCTAGTACCCCTAAACTCTTTATCATTTTTTCGTATTGTAGTTGTAAGGCTTTTGCTTCCCCTTCTTCTCTTTCCAAATGAGTAATACATAAGCGAATATGTTTTTGTTGTGATTCACGATCATGTTGTCCGAGTGTTTCACCAAATTGTTGCAAAATCTCATACTCAGTTTGTTTAAACGCTGTTAATGACCAGTTCTCCTTCAAGCTATCAATCCAAGCTTCTCTAACTGTTTGTTCCCCGCTTTCTAGACGTTTCGAAAAGCTTTGAAATATCCAATTTAATGGCTTGGGCATTTGCTTAACTAATCGCTCTGCAGCTTCAGATAAAGGTGTGTGCCCATACATAATTTCAGCTTCTAATGATTGTAATGCCGCCTTCAATAACCTAAGTTGCCGCGGTCTCTCACTATACCGCTTAGCGTATGAAAATCCAAAAAAAGTGCTAACAGCAACTATTAATACCGCACCAAATATTTTCACCATACGCCTTGAGCCTTTCTATGCGCTAATACTGGTTTTCCATCTCTATCTTTCACTTGCATAACCGTTCCTGGTCCTCTCGCTTTTGACAATTCCACAAACCTATCAAATACACCAAGTTCCAGCACCGCCTGTAACGATGGACGTTTCACAACATCATCATAAGAAAATCCGTGTGCACTTATAAAAAGCTGAACGCCAGCATGCACCGCCTCCATAATCGCTTCACTATCTTCTTTACGTCCAATTTCATCTACGATTAATATGTCTGGACTCATAGAACGAATCATCATCATCATTCCTTCAGCTTTTGGACAAGCATCTAATACATCTACTCGCGTGCCAAAATCATATTGCGGGATCCCTTTCACACAGCCCGCAATTTCTGATCGTTCATCAACAATTCCTACTTTACATGAAGGAATTTTCGAAGCACTCACACCTTGACTCATACAGCGTGCTACATCTCTTAAAAGTGTTGTTTTCCCCGTTTGCGGTGGGCCAATTACCATCGTGTTTAACCATCGTGATTCATAAAGATATGGCAGAAGCGGCTCAGCAATCCCTATTTTTTGACGGGCAATACGAATATTAAAAGAAGAGACATCCCTAATCATTTTCACCGCACTTTTTTCTGTAATGACTTTTCCGGCTAGACCAATTCTATGTCCTCCTCGTAGTGTCACATATCCACGTTTCAATTCCTCTTCCATCGTATAAATCGAAAATTGACTTAATTTATTCAATAAGTAGAGTGCATCTTCCGCTGTAGCGATATAGTCATAAAAGAACACTTCTCCATGCGCGATGCACTCTAGCGGCCTTCCAATTCGAACGCGAATTTCTTCTAGAGCATCGTATTGCTTACAACCTTCAACTAACTGTTTCATCGTTTTCGGTAATACCTCTAATACTTCTTTCATAAGCTTCTCCCCACTATACTCGACTTACTATTTCAACAACGCGATAAAAATGCAGCCAATTCCAAGCGCTAGAAAAAAGAGTTTCAAGAAAGAAATTTCACTTGCTACACTCGCTATGCCAATTGTCATTGTTAAAATTAATACGGTCGGTCCAACAAACGCCAACATACCATTTATAAACAATGCTTTCTTCGCATCATTCACATAAAGCATAAGCAAAGCGGCGAATATTTCCGCGCTACCTGAAAACAACCGAAGTAACCCCATCACAAGTACGGATGTTTCCATTGCCGCTAGCCACTGTTTCATTCTCTCACCTTCTCCCATAACGGTTACTAGTTCCTTATTCTAAAAAAGAATATATTTGTACAACCATATGCAGAGGTTGTCTATTTCAGAAGTAAAAACATAATTTTCCTATTCCGACCTTTTTTAAATCTGAATATTCTTATTTTTTATGATATATTTAATAGAAAAGGAGTATGGACGATGCAGCACGTTACTTTATTACCACTCGATTTTCGCTATGCAAATGTGATTTTCGAGCTATCAAGCAATCCACATGTAAAAAATGCATTAGGGCTAAAAGTAGAATCAGTGGAAGATACAAAAGCATTCATTCTTTTTGCAATTGAAGAGGAACGAAAAAAGCACTCCTTATCAAGAGTGATTGTAAATGAAGAAAATGAAATAATTGGCCTCACCACGCTTAAACATATTAATTATGAGAAAAAGCAATCTCACATTGGCAGTTGGATCGGCTATCCATACTGGGGAAAAGGATATAATGAGGCCGCTAAAAAAGAAATCTTTAAAGTTGCTTTCTTAGACTTACAACTCACATACGTATTCGCTGGTGCTAAAACGACTAACATTCGCTCTTTAAAGGCGCAGGAGAAACTACCTTATATTTCATTACATGTGGAAAACAAGTTTCCAGGCGAACATGCTGCACTTGAGAAAGAAGTAAAGTCACCTTGCTCACTACATGTCGTATCACGCAAGAATTTTTTAAATTGGCTGGACGTACAAAATGAGGGGGGAAAATATGAAAGCATTAAAAATTAGTTTAACAATTGTAGTAGAATTAGCTATTATTTATCTTTTTTCAAAATTCGTTGGTTGGTCATTTATGGAGAGCTTTTTCCTTGGTAGCTTAGCAATATTTGCGATTACATGGTTAATTATTATGAGTAACTTTAGAAATAACAATATGGATCATGCAATGAATAAAACTTTTACCGGTGTTGAAACTGGAGAAATACGCCCGTTTCAAATTGTTTTGACTCCATATATTATGGGTACCCTTTCACTCGTCACAGTTAGTTTTGTTATAACTGCCATTTACTATCTACCCTACTTTCTATAAAAAAAGCACTCGTGATAATCACGAGTGCTTTTCTACTATGCACGAGAAACGTATTTACCTTCACCAGTGTTGATGATAAGCATTTCGCCTTCGTTAATGAAGATTGGTACTTGTACAACAAGACCAGTTTCTAATGTAGCTGGTTTTGTTACGTTAGAAGCTGTGTCACCTTTAATACCAGGTTCTGTCTCTGACACTTTTAATTCAACAGTATTCGGAAGTTCAACACCAAGTACTTCATCTTGGTATGTCATAATAGATACTTCCATGTTTTCTTTTAGGAATTTTAATTCGCGCTCAATTTGGTTTTCACCAAGTTCGATTTGCTCATAATTTCCGTTATCCATAAATACGTGAGACTCACCACTCGCGTATAAGTATTGCATACGACGGTTTTCGATGTGTGCTTTTTCTACTTTTTCGCCTGCACGGAATGTTTTCTCTTGAACAGATCCTGTGCGAAGGTTACGTAGTTTAGAGCGAACGAATGCAGCACCTTTACCTGGCTTTACATGTTGGAAATCCATTACTTGCCAAAGGGCATTGTCCACTGAGATTGTTAAACCTGTACGAAAATCGTTTACTGAAATCATGTAAAAAAATCCTCCTGTGTATTACAAAATAATAAGTTCTTTTGGTGATTTCGTAATTACTTCATTACCTTCACTTGTTACAATGATATCATCTTCAATACGTACGCCGCCAATACCTGGAATATAAATACCTGGTTCTACTGTTACAGCCATACCTGGTTCAAGTACTGTATCAGAACGGAACGCTAAACCTGGTGCTTCATGGATTTCAAGACCGATTCCATGACCAGTAGAGTGTCCGAAGTATTCACCATATCCTTTTTCCGTTATGTAATCACGCGTTAACGCATCCGCTTCACGGCCTGTTAAACCAGCTTTAATACCGTTTACACCACGTAGTTGTGCTTCTAAAACGACATTATAAATTTCTTTTAATTTATCGGATGGTTCACCGACTGCAATTGTACGAGTAATATCAGAGCAATATCCTTTGTAATAAGCACCGAAGTCTAATGTAACGAAATCTCCTGTTTCTATCACTTTTTCAGATGCCACGCCGTGCGGTAATGCCGAACGAAGACCTGAAGCAACGATAATATCAAAAGAAGAAGATGTTGCTCCTTGTTTTCTCATGAAAAATTCAAGTTCATTTGACACTTCAATTTCAGATACTCCCGGGCGAATGAATGATAGAATATGCTCAAAGGCAGCATCTGCAATCTGTGCAGCTTCCTTTAATATCTTAATCTCTGAATCAGTCTTTATCAAGCGTAACTTTTCTACAAGCCCAGAAGTTGGGATAAATTCAGCATCGATCGCTTCATTATGCGTTACGTAAGAGCTATATGTAAGAGTATCTTGTTCAAATCCTAGTTTTTGAATTCCAAGTTCTTTAACTTGTTTCGCAACTTCATCAAGAATTAATCCTGCATGCTGTACAATTTCATATCCAACCGCTTGCTTACTAGCTTGCTCTACATAACGGAAATCTGTAATAAATAGAGCACGTTCTTTTGAAATTAGTACAACACCAGCTGTTCCTGTGAAATTCGCCATATATCTACGACTATGTTCATTCGTTAATACGATACCGTCAATACCAGCCTCAGCAAATGCGCTTCTTAATCTCTCGATCTTTCCCATTACTTTATGCCTCCCTCAATTTCTCCATTAATGCAAATAACGCTAACTTATAGCCATAAAAACCAAATCCAACAATTTGTCCTGCACAAACAGCCGCCGTCACAGATTCGTGACGGAACGATTCACGCTGGTGAATGTTAGAAATATGTACTTCAATAACTGGAATCGAAACACTTGCGATAGCATCCCGAATCGCATAACTATAATGCGTAAATGCACCTGGATTTAGAATGATTCCTTCATATATGTCATCAGCCTCATGAATAATATCAATAATAGCTCCTTCATGATTCGATTGAAAACATTCTAACTCCACTCCCATTTTCTCTGCTTCTTGTTTCATATCTGTTTCAAGCGTCGCTAACGTTCCTTCTCCATATACATTTACCTCTCTGACACCAAGGCGATTTAGGTTAGGACCATTTACGAGGAGTAACTTTTTCATTTTCTTAAAACTCCTTAATATTAAAGAATGTCTATACGACATTTTAACATACGAATCACTTGTTTGAATAGTTTGTCTTCTCGAGCCCTTCTCCTCTATTTGTATTGTTCGCTTCGAATGCAACAGAGTATGAAATAAAGACACCATATAATATAAAGATACATGTTGTTGTTATGATTGTTTCTTTCGGTAAATGAAGTGCACTTTTAATAACTGGTGCCATTATCCCCATTCCCAAAAATAATAATGCCCACCAAAATAAACCGTATAGTATACCAGGTAATACACCTTCAAACTTTTTAAAAAGAGCTTTATAGAGCAAGGCCACTAAAATTGAAAGAAATCCCATACAAACGATGCCTAGCACATTTCCCCAAACCCCTTCTTTCCAATCTCCAAATGCAAACGGTAAAAGGAAATAATTAGGTCCAGCTTCTGTAAACGAGAATATATGAAGGAAATACCATATACTTCCCCAAAATAAGCCACCAAATAAACCAATTTGTACAAAGTTCCTTATCGTTGATTGTTCTTGATTCACATTGACACCTCCGCTCAATAGTATGCCCGAAACTATTTTGAAGCATGTTTAAATTCTGCGAAATTTGTCTATAAAAAGAATAAGAAATGTCCTACTCTCGTAACATTTCCCCTTGTCATCTGCTTGTATTTGTCGATAAAATAAAGGAAACTCGGTGATTGTCTCATTTCAAAATGGCAGGACCAAGTATGACAATTACCTCTTTTTCTACATAAGAGAGAAACAAATACAGGTTGGTGTTAACATGGCAGAAGAGTCAAAACAAATATATGGCGGGCAAGCAGTCATAGAAGGAGTTATGTTTGGCGGTAGAGAATATACTGTTACAGCGGTTCGTCGTAAAGATAAATCGATTGAATTTTATCGATTACCACGCGTTCGTAATAAAGCATTATCTATCCTAAAGAAGATTCCATTTATACGAGGTATTGCCGCTATCGTGGACGCAAGTGCGAATGGAGCGAAGCATTTAAACTTTGCTTCAGAACGATTTGATGTCCACCCAGAAGAAGATGAACAAATTGCAAATAAAAAAGAAGAACAATCAAAATTAACGATGGTATTAGGGGTTGCAGCAGTTGGCGTTTTATCGTTCATATTCGGTAAAGTAATTTTCACAGCAGTTCCTGCACTATTAGCTGAACTAACAAGACCGATTTTCCCATCTCATACAGGGCAAATCATTGTCGAAAGTGTCATTAAGCTCATGTTATTATTGAGCTATATATACTTTATTTCTTTAACCCCACTTATTAAGAGGGTGTTTCAGTACCACGGTGCAGAGCATAAAGTAATTAATGCTTATGAGAATAATCTTCCACTAACTGTAGACAACGTTCAAAAGCAAACTCGCCTCCATTATCGCTGTGGCAGTAGCTTTATAATATTTACAGTCATTATTGGAATGTTTGTTTATTTCCTAGTTCCTACAGATCCACTTTGGGCAAGGGTAGTAAACCGAATTTTATTAATTCCAGTTGTTCTCGGCATTTCTTTTGAAGTATTACAATTTACCAATCGATTACGAGATGTCCCTGTTTTGCGAGTACTTGGATATCCAGGATTATGGCTGCAACTATTAACAACGAAAGAACCAACAGATGATCAAGCTGAAGTTGCAATCGCATCGTTTGAAGAATTATTACGTTTAGAAAACAAACAATAATTATTTAAAAATGGTGTTCAACTCCTTTCCTCATCGTTAATATACTAATTTTAATATATGTTTTTAGGAGGTGTCCCTTATGAACGGTCGTTCGTTTACATTCGCTATATTTGTGCTTATTATCGGATTAGCAATATTCGGCCTTGTTTCATCTGTTATTACAGATCCAATGGGAGTATTGAAAAACATTGGTATCATGTTAGCTGTCGTCGGTATCTTTTACTTACTCTACAAAATGTTTACAAACTCTAGTGGTTCTGCAAATTCGCAAAGCTCATATAAGCGTGCAGCGAAACACTCGAACCGCAAACACGGGAAACAAAATGTAGCACCCCTAAGCAATTCTTTCTTGAAACGAAATGCTTCTGATGACAAGGGGAAAAAGGGTAATTCTCCATCGTTGAAAAGAAAAAGAAAACAATCTCATTTAACTGTCATTGAAGGTAAAAAAAACAAAAAGAAAGACCGTGCTTCCTTTTAGGAAATACGGTCTTTTTTTTATCTCAATTAGTATAGGCAAATAATCAGTGGGGATGAAAAAAGCCCCGACTGATTAAAGTCTCACTTTATATGTTGAAGTACTTCTTTCAAACTTTTTTCTTTCATACTTTCGATACGAAGGTGATGGTTTTTAAATTGTAAATTTCTTGTCACATCATTAGGTACGACGACACATTTTAATCCTGCTGCAATTGCTGCTTTCAATCCATTTAATGAATCTTCAAATACAACAGCTTCCGATGGTTCAACTCCTAATTCTTCTATCGCAACTTTATAAAGAGCTGGATCTGGTTTTACCTTCTCTACATCTTCTCTCGTTTTAATCACTTCAAAATACTCTCTAATCTGTAGCTCTTCTAAAAAACGAACGACCCACTCTCTAGATGAGCTAGAGGCTAATGCGATTTTTAATCCAAGTTCTTTCGCTTCTTCTAAATATTCTTTTACACCGTCACGTGCTTTCGGTATTTTCATTTTTTCTTTATGTAAAGTTGTTACTTTTTCCTTTAATGTATGTTCATTAAACTTTTCTTTTAATTGCTCTTTTAAATATGCATAAAGCACTTCATCTGTCGTTCCAATACATTTTGCAAATTCCTCTAAAGGTAACTCGCTTCCGTACTCACGAACAGCATCTCTGAAAGAGTGAAACCATATTGTTTCTGTGTCCACAATTAATCCATCAAAATCAAAAATAATCGCTTTCATTATTCTCCCGTCCTTTTCGATTGAAATAAAAAAGGAAACGCCACACGTTCCCCTTAATTACTTTTCTCTTCATTTGCTTTTTGAACACCACGAAGTGTTTCTACTCGAACTTCATCTTGTTCAAAATATTGTACTAAATCACCGATACGGTCAATTGATTCCCAACTTAAATGATGTTCAATTCCTTCTACATCATTATAAATTTTGCTTTCATCCACACCGATAATGCGCATGAACTGTTCTAACAATTCGTGACGATATACGAGACGTTCTCCGATTTTTTTACCTTTTGATGTTAATACAAGCCCTCTATATTTTTCATAAATTAGATATTCGTCTTTGTCTAATTTTTGTACCATTTTTGTTACAGAGGATGGATGTACACTAAGCGCTTCAGCAATATCAGATACACGGGCATAACCCTTTTCATCAATCAACAAATAAATTTGTTCAATATAATCTTCCATACTAGGGGTAGGCATCGGTTTCCTCCATCCAATTTCATTTTGCTTATTCCGTACGAAGCAATCAATAAAATGATACACCAGAAAGAATAACGTGACAAGGTAGAAACGAGCCTAAATATATAAAACAAAAAAAGAATCCATATTCGCATACAGATTCCCCTTATGTAAAATATTGAATTTCTGCATCAGGAAAATACTCATGTATATAACTTCTTATTGTTACCTCCAGCACTTCTGCATCATCCTTTTGATATACATATTTCCCAATCCCGTATCGTCCCCATTTATATTTACGCTTCTCTTCATCCATTTCAAGTTTCGTATTTGGATAACGCTCTTGAATGACCCTTTTTGCCGGTTTCGTAAAGCGGTGTTGAATTAATTCAAATGTTAAGTTTGGTATCACCATATCTTTCAACGCATTGTACAATCGCTCAAACAATTCACGGTATCCTTCTTCCCACCCTTCATGCATATAAATTGGCGCAACAATAAAGCCAAGAGGATAACCAGCCCCCGCTACTTTACGAGCAGCCTCAATTCGCTCTTCAAATGGCGATGTCCCTGGTTCAAAATTTTTAATCACATAACGTGAATTAATACTAAATCGAAAACGCGTTTTCCCATTATGCTTTGCATCTAATAAATGATCAACGTGCGAATATTTTGTAACGAAACGTAAACGTCCATGTTCACTTTCTCCGATAAACTCTATCGCCCGCTTTAATGCATGTGTTAAATGATCAATTCCGACGATGTCTGATGTACACGCCGCTTCAAATCTTGTTACTTCAGGGGCCCTTTCATCCATATATTGCTTTGCCTTCTCAAATATTTCATCTAGATTCACATACACCCTTACGTAAGGTTTACTACCAAGTGTCGTTTGCAAATAACAATAATGACAATGTCCCATACACCCTGTTGCAAGCGGGATTGCATATTCAGCTGATGGCTTTGATGTATCAAACTTTAATGTCTTCCTCACCCCAACGACTAGTGTCGCTTTTGCATTACGATACTTTTGCAATTCATTTTCGCCTGGCAAATTTCTAATTTGATTGTGTGATGTCGTTTCACGAATTTCTAATCCCATCTTCGTAAACCTCTCATAAAGCTCTTTTCCGAGCGGATATTCGAGTGCCCTCGGTTCAAAGTAAACGATTTTTGGCATAAATGGTTTCATATGCTTCCCTCCTCTCGTTAGTATGGGAAACAAAGTAAAATTAACACAGATTAAAGTTTTCCACTTCAGTAACTTGCGTTGCAAGTTACTGAATGTTATAATTTGGATAACAGCTACCTTGCAACGCAAGTTACCTGAGTAAAAGGTGGTGAAATCATGCACAGCCAAATGTTAAAAGGTGTACTAGAAGGTTGCATCCTATACATCATTTCACAAGAAGAAGTGTACGGATATGAACTGAGTACAAAATTAAATAAACACGGCTTTACATTCGTAAGCGAAGGAAGCATATATCCGTTATTGTTACGTATGCAAAAAGAAAAATTGATTGAAGGGACATTAAAATCCTCCTCACTCGGTCCAAAGCGTAAATATTATCACGTAACCGATAAAGGATTAGAACAGCTTGAAGAATTTAAAAAAAGCTGGGGAATGGTTTCAACGACCGTAAACAACTTATTACAAGGGGAGTGATGAGGATGAAGGCGAAAGATTTAATCGAATTAAATAACCAAAAGCGCAAATTATTAACTACAGAAAATGAAACCGCCTATAGTGACATGTTAATATACATCCGCTTAGCTAAAGTACCAGAATACCACACAGAAGAACTGCTAATTGAAATTCTAGATCACCTTATTGAAGCCCAGCAAGAAGAAAAAAGTGCTTACGATATTTTTGGCGACGACTTACAGGCGTACTGTGACGAGCTAATTACTGCCCTACCGAAGCAAAGTTTATGGGAACAATTATCAATCCCTTTATTTATAACTTGTTACCTGCTAGCAATATACTTTACTATTTCGTCCGTAATTGCATTTGTATTCCCCTTATTTTCAAATGAGGCACGTTTTAAATTTGTACACATTGATTTCATTTATCTGCTCGCATTTATCTTGTCCGTACATCTTATGATACGTTTTGTTTTCGATTTTATTAACACTGATTTATTTAAAAATAAAACAACTATTTGGAGGCATATAGGAAGTTTTTTAATACGCCATAGCCTATGGATACTCTTAATCGGTATTTCCTTTTTATTTATTAAACAGCCCTATGCTACATTACAAATCTCACCTTGGATCGGCACTTTACTAGCCATCTCTTGCTATGTACTATATAAACTTTTCTTCAAAAAAGAATACTTAGAATTTAAAAAGGAGTAATGAGGTTATGACCGAAAAAGAAATGGTTAAGTTAAACAATGAAAAAAGAAAGTTATTAACAGCTGAAAACGAAGCTGCCTATGGAGATATGCTTATTTATTTACGTTTTACTAGCGTTCCGCAAAAGCAAATGGAAGAATTGCTTTTAGAAATATTGGATCATCTTTTAGAAGCGCAAGAAGATGGTAAAAATGCACATGATATTTTCGGAGAAGATTTAAAAGCTTACTGCGATGAATTGATTAATTCTTCAGAACATCAAAATTCTCTCCAACAAGCTGCCGTTATTGGATTTGCAGTTAGTTTATTATTAGCTATTCAAATTGGATACGATACATTCACTACTCTTATGCAAAAACTATTTTCAGATACAAACACTTCAGGAATTCCATTTAGTATTCCTGGAACAATATTATCTGCTATCGTTTTAACAATTGGTGCTTTCATAACTTTTTCGTTATTTAGACGGTTTTCTTTTACAATACTAGTTTCCTGGAAACAAAAAGCACTTCTCTTATTATCAGTATTCATACCTTTTGTCTTATCAGTTTTTTCAAACGTATTTTTTAAAACACAACCATACTTATTTTATAATTTGTCTATTTGGCAAGGCACTCTTGTCACACTTTCTTTTTATACTCTTTACAAATTTTTATATAAAACATCTAAATTTTAACAGCCTTTCAAAAGGCTGTTTTTCTTCTGTCTAATTTTACAAATTGAAAAATTTCATAAAGAAAATAAGAAAAATGCAAAATAATTAAAGTTAATTGTTGACGTGATGCTTTTATTATCGGTATCATAAATCTTCGTGAGCAATTATTTTTCGTTATACGATTTTTTTATTATTACTGAATTTTTGAGAGGAGAAATTAGATGTCAGTTAAGAAGAAAACGCAAGTACGCACCGGCAAAATGGTACGTGAACTAATGTTAGCAGACGAAGATGTAAATGCTTCGCTAATTATGGTATATAGTGAAAACGGTGTAAACGCAGAAATTAAAATCGAGGGCTTAACGCCGAAATGTAACGAAGAATTATTTTTGAGCGGAAACGTGGATTGGAACAAGAGTGTTATTTATAAAATTGTTGATTTCACTGGGAACGCTGAAGTTGGTAAAGTTACATTAACAGCGATGAACAAAAACAATGTTTCTCTAGAAGTTGAACGCGTTATGTGGAGCAAAGAAAATAAAGAAGCTGCTGAGCAAGAAGAAACAGTTGTAGAAGCTACTCCGAAAAAAGAAGTAGTTGTAGAAGCTCCAAAAGCAGTTACACCTGCTCCAAAGCCTGTTACGCGAGTAGAAACACCTGCTACTGCACCTAAACCTACTCCGGTACCAACGCCGAAGCCAGTAAGTGTTGAAGCAGCTGTAGAACTATCTACTCCAGCACCTGTGAAAAAAACAGTACCTACTCCAGTTAAAAAGCAAGAGACAGCTCCGGTTACTCCTGCAAAACCAAAGCAACCTGCTTTGACTGAAACAAATACAAAATTACAAGAAAATTATGTTAAACTTGTGAAAAAGACAATTGAAGTTTGTCAAGATTACGAGCTTGGCATCGACATAGATGATTCTATTGAAGGATTAAAAGAAGAGCTACAAAGCCAAGGTATTAGCGTTACATTCGATAAAGAAATTATGGACGTTGTAAATCGCCTTCGTTCTTTACAAGATAAAGGAATCAAAGTAGAAAAAGTACTTAATTTACTATAAAAATAAGGAGATGGCGGTCGCCATCTCCTTATTTTTTATAATTCCATTCGTTACTTTCATACTTCTCTTTTGCTAATGTTTGAACTTCATGAAGCTGTTCTTCTGTTAGTTCATACGGCACAAGCTCTATATCTAATCCTTTTTCAAATCCAGTTTCAAACGCTTTAATTAACTGTTCAATCGTAAATGTACGATCTGTTAATTCATTAATCGCTACCGCTTTAGAAGAAAACATATTTTTCATACGCTCTTTTACACGTTCATTCGGGAATAAAAATAGATCGTATAACTCATCTAAATCTATTTCTAACGGAATAGAACCGTGCTGTAAAATAACACCTTTTTGACGTGTTTGAGCACTGCCTGCGATTTTTCTTCCTTCCACTACAATCTCATACCAAGATGGTGCATCAAAGCATACACCTGAACGTGGGTTTTTCAAATTTTCACGATCCGCTTCTGTTTTGGGAACCGCATAATATGCTTCTAATCCTAATGCCTTAAAACCGTCTAATAACCCTTGCGAAATAACGCGATACGCTTCTGTAACTGTTTTTGGCATATTTGGATGATCTTCAGACACAATAACACTGTACGTTAATTCTTTATCATGTAATACACCCCTGCCGCCTGTTTGACGACGAACGAAACCATATTCCTTTTCGTTAACTACATCCATATTAATGTCTTTTTCAACACGCTGAAAATACCCAACTGTTAATGTCGGCACTTCCCATTCATAAAAACGAATTGTTGGCGGCATTTTCTTTTCACTTTGCCAATTTAATAAGCATTCATCTAACGCCATATTAAATGCTGGTGAACATTGACCAGAGTTAATATAACACCATTTTTCTTTTCCCATCCTGCACCTCATATAACCAATTATTTTTCACATTCTCTAGTCTACCAAATTCGACAAAATTTGTGAAAGAATACGAAATTTCTTCATATATGCGAATGAATCTGTTGCATAAATACATATGGGCATTATAATATTGAAAGTAGGATTAGAAAAAAGGGAGCGATAGAACCGTGTCAACAAGTTGGATTATTTTATTAGCCGTAATCGTAGCGTTCATCGGTTACACTGTATGGATGTATTTCTATCAGAAAAAATTAATTAAAACTCTTACAGAAGAAGAATTTCGCGCTGGCTACCGTAAAGCACAGCTTATCGATATTCGCGAAGCAGACGAATATAGCGCAGGGCACATTTTAGGTGCACGTAACATTCCGTTATCACAAATCCGCCTTCGCCACAAAGAACTTCGCCAAGATCAACCTGTTTATTTATACTGCCAAAGCGGATTCCGTACAGGCCGTGCAGCTCAATACTTAAAAAAACAAGGCTACAAAGATTTCTACCAATTAAAAGGTGGATTTAAATCTTGGTCAGGCAAAATTAAAAAGAAATAACATACAAAAACTAGCTGTATAATTCAGCTAGTTTTTTCATTCCATATTGTTCGCAATGTACAGTAGATTTTGTTTAATCACATCTCCATCTTTCTCGTCTACATTACGATATAATAGCTGATATTCAATCCCCTTCTCTTTCCATATAAGCGTAGCAAATTCGTCCCCTCGCTCGTAATCATCCTTATTTTTAAAATAAGCAGGTGCTCCATTATTCAATTTCATTTGTTCTTGAAATCGATTCTCTTCTACGAGGTATGGAAAACTGTAAGAAAAGTTGGCCACTGTTAATTCTATATAATCGTGCCTTCCTTTCTCTTGTTGCTTATATTTAATCGTTAAGACAGCATTCTTCTTTCCCATCGTTCTTACCTCTCCCTTCACATCACTCGTAATGTCATAAGGTAAAAACGTTGGAACTTTAAACTTCTCTGGAAAATATTTTGGAAGTTCCTTTAGGGGAATCGGATCAGTAACACGGTCCTTAGCCCCTCCTGTTGTTCCTACAAATGTTTTTTCTTCTTGCATCGTTTGCTGAAATGAACATGAGCTAAGTATTACACTAGAAAACACGAAACAAATGATTCCTTTTTTCAATTTGTTTCCGCCCTTTCATACCGCTCTCTTAACGAGCGAAGCGTTTATACTCTCTTCTATTCGCTTCGTTATGAAACGCCTCCTCCGAAAACTTTCCACGTTATTCTCACACATTTTGACAAAACTTTTTTGCAGACATACAAAAAAGACCTCGCTATTCTTACGCCCAAATAAAAAGGTTACGCGAATAACAGAAGTCATGCTTATAACATAGATTGTGAAAAGCTTTTCAGGTCAAGATTTTTTCATTCTTATTATTTTCCCTTTATAATTAAGTAAAGAGGTGATACATATGGCCAATATAAAACAGATTGCAAAAACTGCTGGTGTATCCATAGCAACTGTTTCCCGCGTCCTTAATAATCACCCTTACGTAAAAGAAGAAAAACGTAAGCGTGTTCTAGATGCAGTTGAAGAATTGAACTATGCAAAAAATATTAATGCTATTCACTTAATAAAGGGAAAAACATATACAATCGGGGTTATGCTCCCTTTCATTAATGTTCCATACTTCAGTACCATTATTGAAGGGATCGGAAACGAAGCATTAGCATCTGGATATCATATTAATTTATGCCAAACGAATTACGATAGCATTGAAGAAATTCGTGTTCTTGAAATGATGAAAATGAAACAATTCGACGGGATGATTATTTGCTCTCGAACGAGTTCATGGGAACAAATTGAACCGTTCGCAAAATTTGCCCCCATTATTTCATGTGAAAAAACGAAACATCCGCTCATTTCATCTGTCTTTGTAGATCATTATGAAGGATTCCGCCTTGGTACTTCCTATTTACTTCGTAAGGGCCATGAAAAAATCGGCATTTGTTTAGCAAGAGAAACAAGCGTTAATTCAATCGAGCGTAAAAAAGCTTTCGCCGATACTCTTCGTCACGAAGGAAAAACAGTACACCCTGATTGGATTTTTCATCAATGTTATACGATGCAGGACGGGGCAAAAATACTTCATCGTATTTTAAACATGAAAAATCGTCCAACCGCTATTTTTACAGCGAACGATCAAGTTGCAGCTGGTTTATTAACAGAGGCGCGAAAACATGGCATTCGCATACCTGAAGACCTCGCTATCCTCGGATTTGATAACCATGAAATTTCAAAAGCATTAGAAATTACAACTATTGAACATCCTGGGCTCACAATGGGCTCACATGCTTTTTCTTTATTCCATAAACAAATTCAAAGTGAGCAAATTATCGGCAGCGCAGAAGAACTTTCATTCCATTTAATTGAGCGAGAAACAGTCTAAAAAGGAGCGTTAACTATAGCGCTCTTTTTTTCAACTCTTCACCTATTGACTTTATATTTTCCATCTCATATAATTAACCTAACGAACGGTAGGTAGGGGATGAAAATGACAGCAAACCGCATTAAAGCTGTAGCACTTTCTCATTTCGCACGCTACGGCTATGAAGGAACTTCATTAGCAAATATTGCTCAAGAAGTTGGGATTAAAAAACCATCGATTTACGCACACTTTAAAGGAAAAGAAGAGTTGTACTTTACATGTTTAGAGGCTGCTCTTCAAAAAGATGTACAGAGCTTCACAGACGATATTGAAAAATTTTCAAATTCTTTCACTGAAGAATTGCTCTTACATTTATTAAAAGGTTACGCAAAACGATTTGGTGAAAGTGAAGAATCAATGTTTTGGTTACGAACTTCTTATTTTCCGCCTGATGCATTTCGCGAACAAATTATTGATAAAGCAAATGTACACATTGAGAACGTTGGAAAACTTTTATTCCCTGTATTTAAAAGGGCAAGCGAGCAAGATGAGCTGCATAACATTGAAGTAAAAGATGCCTTAGAGGCTTTTCTATGCTTACTTGACGGTCTTATGGTTGAACTACTATACGCAGGTTTAAATCGTTTTGAGACACGTTTAGACGCTTCTTGGAAAGTATTTTGGCGCGGACTTTCAAACTGACGGATTGCTCCTTTGCAATGCGTCGTTTTTAAGCCCTTTACCTAACGACTGGTAGGAAGGAGAAATGACATATGGCATGGATTTATGTAATCATAGCTGGTATTATTGAAATCTTTTGGGTGATTGGACTTAAAAAAGCGGAGGCACCACTTGAATGGGCTGGTGTTGCGTTATTAATTACAATTAGTTTCGTCTTATTATTTAGAGCTTATAAAGATTTACCTGTCGGCACTGTATACGCAGTCTTTACAGGAATTGGAGCTGGTGGAATCGTTCTTACAGAGATTTTCATCTTCGGAGAACCTTTCTCTATTGTAAAAGTATTATTAATCGGTTTAATCTTCTTCGGAGTAATTGGTTTAAAACGAGTAACAGAAGAAAAAGAAGCGAAGGAGGCCGCATAAAATGGCTTGGGTATTTTTAATTCTAGCTGGTATTTGTGAAATTATTGGTGTACTCTTTATGAAAGTAGCCACTGAAAAGAAAGGCTGGGCACCAAAAGTTATTTTAATCGCTAACTTCGGCGTAAGCTTCTTCTTCTTATCCCTTGCAATGGACACATTACCGATGGGAACTGCTTACGCAATTTGGACTGGAATCGGAACTGCCGGAAGTGCACTTCTAGGTATTCTTATTTTCCGCGAATCAGCGGATTGGCGTCGTCTTGCCTTCTTAAGCTGCATTCTATGCGGTGCTGTTGGCTTAAAACTATTAAGCTAACGTGAGGTGACTGTCATGTGGAAAGAGAAAGGAAAGCAGATGTTAGCATGGATCACACTCGGGATTATCATTCTATTGCAAATAAGTTTTCATATAATAGAATGGTTGTTTCATAAAGTATTATCCATTCTTACATTCCTTCCTAACATGGCACTTGAATTTGCATCTATCGCTTGGTCAATTATTGCTTCCATTGCAATCGTCATTATATGGAGTATCGCCAAACTATGGAATAAATTATTTAAAAAGGACAGTACTTCTGAAAAAGAGTAACTGTCCTTTTTTATGTCTATTCAGCTTTTCTATAGAAATTTGATGTGATAAGACAAAGAAGACCAGCTATGACAATACTTATACCAATCACTTTATGCAAATTAGGAAATGGTGATGGGATATCTGAGTAAAAATTTGCTAATATGAGACCGATTGAAAATAAAAGTACTCCTATTCTATATAACCATTTTCTTTTGCTCATCATTCTCCCTCCTAAAATTTTTCATACACTCCTTTCTTTTGGACATACTACCTAAAAAAGGAGTGAATAATATGCAAAATTCTATACATAAGCAGATCCTATTTTTATTTTTCCTCTTTCTCATTCTCATCATCGTTTTCAGCTTTATCTTACATACTCCGAAAGATGTGCCTAATAGTGTTTCTTTTTATAAACTTTTGCTCTCATATTGCCGTTATTGAAGAAGGTGCCTTTTATGAGGCACCTTTTAAAATTCTCTCTTCTCATACAATTTTACTGAAACGAAGATAGATACTATGAACATGCAAATTGAACTAATAAACAATAAACTATTGTATAGATGAATTTGTTCCAGGTTGATTTGAAAGATCATCTCGAAAATAACAATCGGTGCTATGAGTATTAATATCGTAATAAAAACCATTTTTTTATATGCTAGCCAAAACGATAACGGCAATGCAAAGCTTAAATATACTAAAATAAAACTAATACTAGTAACCACTGTCGTTTCAATAAATTCAAATACATTAACTCCATTCTTCATTCCCATCGCGAAACAACCGACCGTTACACTTATAAAAAGAATAATAATTGCTACTATATACTTTGCAAATACAATTTGTTTTTTCGATATTGGCAAACTATTTAATATGACTTCACTCTCATTTTTTCTATCGGCTTCAAATGTTTTTACTGTTGCCCCAACGGTAATAATTACTGACATAATTATGAATAAATTTTTCGTATCTGTTAAGGCCATATAAAAGAAAATAGGATACAGTATGTACCAAATAAAAAATTTCCATTGGATAATGAAATCTTTTACAATGAGTTGTTTCAAAGTGATTCCCCCTCTCCTCACAAATCACGCTCATTATACAAGTTAATTGAGAGTAACATTGATATAATATATAAAAGAAGAAGTCCTACTATAAAGCAAACATTTACGACTAGACTCGTGCTCCAAACATTCTCTACATCTAACCATACGCTACTTACAATCACTCCACTTAATCCCCCAATTATGATTCCCATAAAATAAGCGGCCTGTTTCGTACTGCTATATTCTACTGAAAATTCAATTGGAAGTACGATCATGCTATAAACAAATCCTCCCGTTATTCCACCAAGAATCGTTCCCCACAGCATAAATGCAGTTATATGTTCATTTTGCAACTGAATTAGACCAACTAAAAGTGAGAAAACCACACCTAAAACAACTAAAATACTTACAAATATGTATTTCGCTATGACAATTTCTTTACGTTGAAGTGGTAAACTATTTAATATCTTTTCACTCTTATTTCTAGCCTCATAACTCGTCGACCATATTGTTCCAAGGATAGGTATAGATATGCTAAGCGTCATAAGAAAATTGTCGCTACCCAAATCAACAATTACAAGGAAAAACAAGCATATAAAACCAACAAACCCTAACTTTCTTTGCAACATCATATCTTTTAAGACTAATTGTTTGATCATTTATTGCACCTCCTTGAGCTCATCCCATCCCATAACATCACTTATTAGTTTTTATATTAGACAAATTATAAGTATTAAAGCTCCTTCTTTTTAAAACTTACAATCGATAAAAACATTGAGGCGAAATAACTTAAACACGCTCCTAGACTTAAAATACTAATAACTAATAGCACATCTGAAGATCTGAAAAACATTAGCATAAGCCTTTCCTCAGCAAATATATTGCACATAAATCCTAACAAACCTATTATAGGAAAAAGCATAATCGCTCCAAGAATAGTAATCGTTTGTTTATCCACACTATATTTTATGGGAAGAATCATAACAGCATAAAGAATAGAAAAGAAAATAGCTATAAATAGTGCATACCACGGAATGTTTGTATTTTCTCTTAATACAGATACAGGTAGCACAAAGAAAACAAATGTAACGATTAGACTAACTCCAATAAAAAATACTGTCGATATGTATTTCGCAATGACAATATCTTTCCTAGTAAAAGGTAGACTTACTAATATTTTTTCCGTACTATTTTTCTCTTCATTTGATAAAGAGATTGAAATCATCAAAAGACAGATAGCAAAACAAACAAACGCCAACTGAAATGGTTCTATAGACTGTTGTAGCACCCCATAAATAGGCAGGATTAAATAGATGGGAAATACTTTTCTTTGCAAGAAAAACTCCTTCAAAATCAACTGTTGCATATAAATTCTCCTCTCTATAAATCACGTGCTTCATAAATTCTAATTGTAAGAAACATAGAAGCGATATATAAACTAGCTAATATCGTTCCTCCAACTAACAACCACATAAAATGTGAAGGAACTATAACCCATTCAACAAACGATAATGCCGCAGTTTCGCCATCACCTATAAATATCCCTGCAAAAACAGCTACCATAGCCGCTCCACCTGTAAATAGCCCAAGTGCCATTTTAGATCGTGTTCCGTAATAACTAGGAAACAGCACTGCTATATAAACTAAAGAGCATATCGCCGCTCTGACTACTGCATACCAAGGGATTTCAATATATAAATTCGGATGATATGCACGAATATCACTAATGACAACAACACCTCTTATTAGAAAAATAACGAACATCGTTACAAATATACTTCCAGCGATAAATATCGCACAGGAAATATATCTCGCCATAACGATATCCTTTCGACTTAGTGGTAAACTATTCATAATGACATCACTTTTATTTTTTTCATCCATCCCTATCAATATCATTGATGTGGAAATTGTTATAAGTAAGCAACTTGTAGAAAATACCGTTTCACCAACTGGCTCTATAAAAGAAAACATTAGTGGCACAATTAGATAAACTAACCACATCACTCGAAAAAAGAACAAATCTTTATATATGAGCTGACGCATAGGCACCTCTCCCTTTTGCGGTGTAAACGATAATATCGTCTAATGTTGGTTTTTCTAGTACAACCTCATTTCCAAACCAATCGATAATTGCTTGTTTATCCTTTGCTAAACCTTCGAAACCAAATTTATTTTTTCGTAATCCAACAAATAATTCTTTTCCTTCTCTATCTAATAAATCATTACTTCCTTTTACAATTACGTAGTTCTCCATTAATTCATCTTTCTCACCAGTAAATATAATTTCTCCATCATTTATGAACGTAATATAATCCGCGATGCGCTCTAAGTCTGTTGTAATGTGTGTTGAGAATAATACAGATACTTCATCTTCCATTACAATTTCTTGCAGCATATCAAGTAATTCACTTCGAACAACTGGGTCTAATCCTGCTGTTGGTTCATCCATAATAATGAATTCCGCATGGTGTGAAAGTGCGATTGCAATCGCAAATTTCATTTTCATCCCTTTTGATAACTCTTTAATTTTTTTAGACTTTGGAACTTGTAATCTTTGCATATACGATTGATATTGATTTTCGTCCCACTTTTTATATAACGGTGCAATAATACGCTTCATTTGCTCACACGTTAAATCTTCGTAGTAATGATTTTCATCATATACAAAACCGATATTTTGTTTTATTTCCTTTTCGGCTTTCTTATTGTCTTTGCCAAAAATTTTTATATCACCACTATCTTTTCTAATTAAATTCATAATCATTTTGATCGTCGTACTTTTCCCCGCTCCATTCGGTCCAACAAATCCCATAATATATCCACGTGGCAATGTAAAACTTATATTTTTCACTGAGAAATCTTGATAAGTTTTACAAACATCTTTCAGCTCTAACATCTCTTATTCCCCCTTGTATAAACACGCAATCATCTGTTGTAAATCTTCAAGTGAAAGCTGCAACACTTTACTTTCATTCACAATCTCTTCCGCTTTACTTTCCAATAGACGTAGCCGCTGTTCTTTTAATAGTTCATTATTTTTACGTGAAACATAAGTCCCCTTGCCAGCAACAGTTTCTATATATCCTTCTTTTTCAAGCTCCTCGTACGCACGCTTCGTTGTAATTACACTAATTTGTAATTCCTTCGCTAAGCTACGAATAGACGGTAATTGATCTCCACCCTTTAAACCACCATTTAAAATAAGCTGGCTTAATTGTTTCCTTATTTGCACATAAATAGGGTCTTGGGAAGAATTCGAAATAATAATATTCATGTTTTCCTCCAGTGTGTATATACTGTATATACCTTATATACACAGTATATACAGAACATCCTATTTTTGGCAAGAAAAAAAGACCAACATTTTCCTGTTGGTCTTTCGTATATGTATCACTTTTCAAAGCGATCTAACATTTCGTCTCTCATTCCGAAACTAACAACCGCAATTCCTACATACATAAATAGAAGGAATGCCGGATGAACCGTATTGTACCAGCTACTATCAACAATTAAATAAATTGTTAACGCCACAACAAGAACAAAAGCTAAAATAAACATATAAAAGTGTCTTGTACTACCCATGATAAACTCCTCTCTGCTCTCTTCACCATTCAACAGTATATTTTATCGAATAATTCGATATGACTCAAGGTTAACTTTCTGTTATGTAATCAAGTTCTACCTTTACAATGTCCTCACACGCTATTGAAATGATCGTTCCCTGTTTATCAATCACTGTCACTTCTCTATTGTCCATTACACGATGAGCTACTCTTTCTAGCACTTTCCCTTGGTCTCGGTAACAAAATTCTTTTATATCTTTAATTGTTTCTCCATTTTCTAAATGGTATACCATTCTATAACATCGATATCCCACACTTTCACCCCCATATTGCTCGTTTTTTCACATATACATAAAAATGAGTAATTTTTGCCTCATCACATCTTCTTAATTTCAATAAAATTCTAACAAAAATAAATACTTTTATCAAACCTACTTTTTCAACAAAATCACCTATAAAACTGCTTCTTTACAGCAATATGAAACAAAAAATAATAATTTTTAACACTTTTTTCATCCTACCTGCACAAAAAAAAGAACCCGCATATAGCGAGTTCTTTTTTATTCTAATCAAACTTGTACAGGAGCTAGCTTTTCATAACGTAAAATAGGTTTACGTGCAGCCATCGTTTCGTCTAAACGTTTAATGACTGTAGTATGCGGTGCTTCTTGTACAACTTCTGGATTTTCTTCTACTTCTTTAGCGATTTGAATCATCTTATCAATGAAACCATCTAACGTTTCTTTTGATTCTGTTTCTGTTGGCTCAATCATAATACATTCTTCCACATTTAATGGGAAGTAAATTGTTGGTGGATGGTAACCGAAATCAAGCAGACGTTTTGCAATATCTAACGTACGTACACCAAGTTTCTTTTGACGACGACCTGATAATACAAATTCATGTTTACAATGTCTATCGAACGGAAGATCATAGAATGGTGCTAATCTTCTCATCATGTAGTTCGCATTTAATACAGCATACTCAGTTACTGCACGCAAGCCATCTGGACCCATAGAACGAATATATGTGTATGCACGAACGTTAATTCCGAAGTTACCATAGAATGGTTTCACACGCCCAATTGCTTCTGGACGATCATAGTTGAAGTGATAGCCATTTTCCGTTTTCTCCAAAATCGGTTTTGGTAAGTACGGAATTAAATCAGCTTTCACACCTACTGGACCAGAACCTGGACCACCGCCGCCGTGAGGACCTGTAAATGTTTTATGAAGGTTTAAATGCACAACGTCAAATCCCATATCTCCTGGGCGTGCTTGGCTTAATACCGCATTTAAATTTGCACCATCATAGTATAATTTACCGCCTGCGTTATGGACGATTTCTGCCATTTCTAAAATATTTTCTTCGAATAGGCCTAATGTATTTGGATTTGTTAACATAAGTGCCGCTGTTTCTTCATTTACAACACGTTTTAAGTCTTCTAAGTCAACAAGACCATGTTCATTTGATTTTACTGTAATTGTTTCAAACCCAGCTACAGTTGCAGATGCTGGGTTTGTTCCGTGAGCAGAGTCAGGAACAATTACTTTCGTACGGTTAAAGTCACCATTTGCTTCATGGTATGCACGAATTAACATTAAACCTGTCCATTCTCCGTGTGCACCAGCTGCTGGTTGTAATGTAACAGTATCCATACCTGTAATTTCGATTAAATGCTCTTGTAAGTCGTACATTAATTCCATTGCACCTTGCACTGTCTTTTCATCTTGAAGTGGATGAATATTTGCAAATCCTGCGAAACGAGCTACGTTTTCATTAATTTTCGGATTATACTTCATCGTACAAGATCCAAGTGGATAGAATCCAGAATCAACGCCGTGGTTACGGTTTGAAAGTGCTGTATAGTGGCGCATAATGTCAAGTTCAGATACTTCTGGTAGCTCTGCATCTTCTACTCGAATATAATCGCTCTCAAATACATCTTCTAGTTTCACTTCTTCTACATCTAATTTGGGTAAGCTATATCCTACGCGTCCTTCTTTAGTCACTTCAAAAATAAGTGCTTGGTCTTGGTTCTTCATTGGATAGCCCCCATTTCGTTTACAAGTGTGTCAATTTCCTCTTTTGTACGAAGCTCAGTTACTGCTAAAAGCATATGATTTTCATGCTCTTTATAATCACGGCCTAGGTCGTAACCACCGATAATATTCTTTTGTAATAATGCATCGTTTACTTCTTTCACTGGACGCTTGCAATCTACAACAAACTCATTGAAGAATGGTCCAGCAAATGTTACAGTGAAGCCTTTCGCTTCAAATTGACGTTTTGCATATTGTGCTTTAGAAATGTTTTGACGTGCCATTTCTTTCACACCTTGTTTACCAAGTGCCGTCATTGCAACTGATGCTGCTAATGCATTTAACGCTTGGTTTGAACAAATGTTAGACGTCGCTTTGTCACGGCGAATATGCTGTTCACGCGCTTGTAACGTTAATACAAACCCACGTTTACCATCTGAATCTACAGTTTGTCCAACAAGACGTCCTGGAATTTTACGCATAAATGCTTTCGTTGTTGCAAAGTAACCACAGTGTGGTCCACCAAACTGCGTTGGAATACCAAATGGTTGTGCATCACCGATTACAACATCAGCACCAAATTTTCCTGGTGGTGTTAATGCGCCTAATGATAATGGATTTGAAGAAACGATAAATAATGATTTTTGTTGATGAACGATTTTTTCAATATCAGCTAATTTCTCAACTTGTCCGAAGAAGTTTGGATATTGAACGATTACACAAGCAACTGTATCATCTACTTCACTTTGTAATACGTCTAAATCTGTTACACCATCTTTATGATTAATTTCAACAACTTCAAGATGTTGACCTTTTGCATACGTTTCAAGTACTGCTCTTGATTCTGGATGAACTGCACTAGATACAAGAATTTTCTTTTTACGAGTATGGCCAGCTGCTAGCATTGCCGCTTCAGCTAAAGCTGTACCTCCATCGTACATAGAAGAGTTTGCTACATCCATTCCTGTTAATTCACAAATCATTGTTTGAAATTCAAAAATAGCTTGTAATTCCCCTTGTGAAATTTCAGGTTGGTATGGTGTGTAAGCTGTGTAAAACTCTGAACGAGAAATAACATGATCAACAATTACTGGAGCGTAATGATCGTATACGCCTGCTCCTAAGAAAGAAGCGTATTCTTTTAAATTAGCATTTTTACTAGCCATTTGAGATAGCTCTTTTAAAAGCTCTGGCTCTGATTTTGCTTCTTTAATTTTTAAATCCCCTTTAAAACGAACACTCTCTGGAATATCAGAGAATAATTCGTCGATCGTTTGAACGCCGATCGTTTGTAACATTTCTTTTTTGTCTTCTTCTGTCATTGGAAGATAACGATGCAACATGAAATCTACCCCTCTCCCCGTTACTTAGAACGTTTATAAAATGGTGTTGGAACAACTACTGCTTTGACGCGTTTATTACGAATTTCAATTTCTACTTCTGTATCAACTGCTGCGTATTTTACATCAATTAGTGCTAAACCAATGCTTTTCTTTAACGTTGGAGATTGTGTACCACTCGTTACTTCCCCGATTTTTTCTTCTCCTACAAATACAGGGTAATGCGTACGAGGAATACCGCGTTCGATTACTTCGATGCCGACTAATTTACGAGATGCACCGTTTTCTTTTTGCTCTTTTAACGTTTCTTTTCCAAAGAAGTCTGCTTCTTTGTTTGGTTTTACCGCAAAGCCAATTCCTGCTTCAATCGGTGTAATATCTTTTGATAATTCTTGTCCGTATAACGGAAGTGTTGCTTCAAAGCGAAGTGTATCACGAGCACCTAAACCACATGCTTTTAAGCCCTCTTCTGCTCCAACTTCAAGAAGTTTCTCCCAAAGTTTTGCAGCATCTTCACTCTTACAGTAAATTTCAAATCCGTCTTCACCTGTGTAACCTGTACGAGATACAAGTGCAGGAATTCCATCTACAAGAATATCGTTTTTAAATTTAAAGAACTTAATTTCTTTCAAATCTTCTGACACAACTTTTTGTAAAATGCCTTCTGCTTTTGGTCCTTGAATTGCAAGCTGCGCAACTTCACTAGAAACATTGACTACTTTCGCATCGCCAATTACATGACTTGCTAACCATTCGTAATCTTTCTCGATATTGGATGCATTGATTACTAATAAATAGTCTTCTTCACCACGTTTGTAGATTAATAAATCATCTACTGTACCACCATTTTCGTAGCACATAGCTGTATATTGTGCGCCTCCTACCTTTAAGGTAGATACGTCATTTGTAACAACACGTTGTAAAAATGCTAAACTATCTACACCTTTTACCTCAACTTCTCCCATATGAGACACATCGAACAAACCTGCCGCTGTACGTACAGCTTCGTGTTCTTCTTTAATGCTTGAAAATTGAACTGGTAATTCCCAACCACCAAAGTCGATTGTTTTCCCACCATACTTCGCGTATACATCAAATAACGGTGTACGTTGTAATGTAATCATGCTCTTTCCCCCTTATGCTCTGACAAATCAATAAAAGTTGCTTCCCATATCTAAACATTTTCATTCTGAAAAGATAGGATATACGGAATCTCACTATATTTTTTTATGAAAGCGTAAATAAAAAAGTACTTTCTTGGATAAAATACGAAAGATTCCACACATTTCACACCATTATCCTAACATCATTCGCTATATTTCATCAATATTCTAGCATAAAAAATAATTTAGAATTTTTTATTCTTATTCTTATTAAATACAACTTTTGAGATTTATCCCTTTATCCCGCATTAACTGGCAGTAAGACTCCCTCCTCAAAATTCAGCGAATGCGAGGAAGTTAGGTGGGAGATAACTGCCCGTAAATGCCCGATTCGTTCAACTAATAATCAGTGGGGATGAACCCTCCCCACTGATTAAAGTTTCACTTTATCATTGCTTATTCTTTAATTTTTAGTAATTGTGATAATGCCTTATAACAAGGCTTATAATAAAGATTTTTTTAATAATCACTTTAGTTTATAAAAGGTGGGAGCGTCTGAATGAATGTCGATATTTCCGTAGATCGAACGTGGCAAAATAATTTTTTAAAAAGAATTGATGAAGATGGCCCTTGGACAAATTGGGATTTATATCAATTAGCTTATAAAACTGAAAAATCATTACTCGTCCCTACTTTTGATGGATTACAAGCACCAAAACACTTATCACATTTCACGCCACTTCCGCATCAACTAGAAGTCGCTCAAAATGTTATTGAACAAATGAATGGTAAAGCAATTTTGGCAGATGAAGTTGGACTTGGAAAAACAATCGAAGCTGGTCTTATTTTAAAAGAATATATGGTGCGAGGACTTGTAAAAAAGGTACTCATTCTAGTTCCAGCTTCTCTCGTGTCTCAGTGGGCATATGAACTAAACACAAAATTTTTTATTCCTGCGGTCGCTCAAAAGAAAAGTTATTCTTGGGAACAAGCTGATGTCATCGTTTCATCAATCGATACTGCGAAACGATCGCCGCATCGCGATATCGTTTTAAACTTAGAATATGACCTTATTATTATTGATGAAGCACATAAACTAAAAAATAATAAAACAAAAAACTATGAATTTGCACAACGATTAAAAAAGAAGTTTTGTTTATTACTAACCGCTACTCCTGTTCAAAATAAAATCGATGAAATCTTCAACCTCGTTTCTTTATTAAAACCAGGTCATTTAGGCAACCAATCTAATTTTGAAGAATATTATGCTTCAAAAAATCGTTCGGCTGAATCTGATGAAGATTTAAAAGCTCTCATCAACAAAGTAATGGTCCGAAATCGACGTCATAATACTGGAATTGATTGGCCCAAAAGGCATGTACGTACAATTTTTGTTGAGTTTAATGAAGAAGAACAAGCGTTATATAACGCGATTGAAAATTGGCGAGGACAAGATGCCTTCACGTCTGCTTTCTCATCTTTAACTTTAAAACGGGAAGCATGTAGTAGTCGCGAAGCTGTTTACTATTCATTAAAAAAACATGTAGAAAAAAGACAGAAAGAAAATGAGCACTACATAAAGGAACCACATATCGATGTGTTAATGGACAAAATTAATCATATTCCTTTCAATTCAAAAGCAAATAAAGCTCTAGAGCTTATAAAAGAAATTGACGATAAAGTCATCATTTTCACTGAATATAGAGCGTCGCAAATGTATTTACAATGGTTCTTACAACAACATGGAATTTCCTCTGTTCCATTTCGTGGTGGATTTAAACGAGGAAAGAAAGATTGGATGAAGGAACTTTTCCAAAATCGTGCTCAAGTGTTAATCGCGACCGAAGCTGGCGGTGAAGGAATTAACTTACAGTTTTGTAGCCATATGATTAATTATGACTTACCGTGGAATCCAATGAGACTCGAACAAAGAATTGGGCGTATTCATCGTCTTGGACAAAAAAATGATGTTCATATTTATAACTTAGCAACCAAGCATACTGTTGAAGAGCATATTTTAAAACTGCTGTATGAAAAAATTAATTTATTTGAACGGGTAATCGGCGAACTTGATGAAATTTTAACGAGAATCAACATGAAAAATATCGATGCGCATATTCAAGAAATTTTTGCACAGTCAAAAAGCGAAGGAGAAATTCGAATCAAAATGGAAAATTTAACATCTATTATCGATTTTGCGAAGCGCAATGAAGCAGAGGTGCAGGGCTATGCAGCAAAATGAAATTCATAATTACTTATATAACTTTTTTGAGGCGAATAACTGCGAAATTTTAGAACATTCCCCTCACCTATTAGACGTGCAGTTGACAATTGAAATGGATAAGCTATTAATGAATCGCCCTTTCTATTGGCACTATCTTGAAAAAACAGGAGGCGTTCCGAATCCGATGCGCCTTACTCTTATTACAAATCCGGAAAACGAAGAAAACGATGGTGAACTTATTCATTACGGTTCACCACGTTTGCATCAAATCTTTGAAACGACAAAAGAACTAGGCTCATACATACGGTTATACGAGGACGTGAAACATAACGGGGCAACACATACTCCGCTCCACCCTTGGCTTGGTGTAAATATAAAAGTATCTTATCAATGCGATCGAAAAAAAGACATCCTTCATTCCATCGGTATTCACCTTATTTCTGGAACAATGATCGCAAACTTCCATGACACTTTAACAGAGATAAAAGTCACCCCAAAAATACCTGATTTTTGTTTTACGCTTTCCCCTATCATTAAGCCACAAAGTGGTTTACAACGTATAGAGGACGCTTTAAAACATATAATCGCAGAAGATGACCATACGTGGGCAAAAGAAGCAAGAGTGCGTTGGAATCACGATTTAGACCTTTTAAATCGATTTTACGAAGATAGCGATGAGCTTCCAGAAAGCTATGAAATTGAAAAGCAAGCATTACAAGAACAATACGAACCACGCATTACAATGCAAATTATAAACGGCGGCCTCTTTTATATTACCGCAAATCATTTTCTATCTTAAAAAAAGCTCCTTCAACTGTAGAAGGAGCTTTTTTTAAGATGTTTTACCATCCTATTCTCTATCGTCATTACGCTCTCGTTGTTTTTTCTCTGTCATACGTTTTTGATATGCGCGATCCTTCGCACTTACATGATTTGCATCAGTCGGCAGATTTTCTTTTGAACGTCCAATTCCATTGCTCATCTTTTCCACTCCTTTTTAAGTCTTTCAAAATACACCCTTATTTTCAGCTAGAGGCGCAATCCTTATACAAAAAATAAGAGCAGCCATTGGCTACTCTTACTCACTCACATATTTTTGAAACATATCATGGATGCCTTTATTTACGAGGTTCGAGATCTGCTCATCAGATTTATTCGGATAACGATCACGCAATCTGATAGATGCCTTCACCATTAAATTTTCTAATACAGAACGGCCACCTTCTCCATAAATAATTTCAGCATACTTAACAAGCCTACCATCCTCTACTGTTGCTGGATTATGATTGAAGAAAAATTTACTCATTGTCTCCACCTCTCCCTTTGGTAACGTTTACATTTATATAGATTATTTATGTTATTTATTTCACAATATTGTATGCATGTATATTTAATTAGTTTCATTATAAAGCAACATATCGATAGTAAATATGTGATTTTCCGTCCATTTTGTGAACAAAACAAAAAAATGAAAGCGTTTCCTTTATTATATACTAAAAAAACTTACTACGCTAGGGACAATTTTTTTAATCTACTAATCATCTACTTTTCTTTTTTTCATTAAACCTTATACAATTTTCAGAAATTATATTATAAAATATATGTATGACTTAAGGAGGATTTATATGAATCAAAATAAAAAAGCTATATTAGATCTTGTCTTTTATCTCGTAATCCCATTCCTCATTTGGAAATTTGCAAAACCTTATATCGATCCTTATTACGCGATGTTACTTTCCTCTGTTCCGGGGATTATTTATACACTGTATACCTTTAAGAAAGAAAAACAGTTTAACGTGACAGGGTTCTTTATTTTAATTACACTCATTTCTAATACAACGGTAGATTTATTATCTGGATCAGCAGAACGAATGTTGTGGAACGATGCGTATTATCACATCGTACTCGGTATTATCGTCATATGTACAATTTTTATAAAAAAACCACTTATGTTATATTTCGCAGCAGACATTGCTGCATTGCAAGGTCATGACCGTGATAAAAGTCGTGAGCTTTACCGAGATAGCCGTATATATCCAGCACTGCAATATTTAACACTATTTTTCGGTCTTCAATTTATATTAAAAAGTTTCTTAAAAATCTATTTCATCTCTGTTTTCGGTGTAGATGGATATGGTGAAATGAGAGCTATTATGACCGCTGTTGGGTGGGGCATTTCTATTTGTATTGGAATTGGATTTGTATGGGTAAACAATAAAATACATGCCGTTACTGAAGAAAAAGAATCTGTGCAATAAAGTTAAACTTTAATCAGTGGGGGTTTTGTCCTTCCCTTACTGCCCGTTAATGCGGGATAAACAAAAAATCCCCTAGCATCTTGTTATACTAGGGGATTTTTATTGGCTATACGCCTCACAAGTGAACGAAGAATGATTAACTTGATTTTTTTCTTTTATTTTTTACATTTCGATAAAACAAAGCAGCACTAAGTGGCATAACACCAAACCACTTATTCATAAATGGCTCTTTTTCAGCACGACGTTGTTCTTTCTTTTGTTTTCGATCCTCTTTGGGAGCATCCATATACGACACAAATTGCTGTGTCACAAAGCGTACATAATCATTAGTAGACATATTATCATCACCTCTACTTGATTAGTATGTCCACTTTTTTATTCATTAATCTTTTCCTTTAATTCATTCATGATTTGCTTTACCGACTTACTTGTCGTATCGATATGAATATGTGCCTCTTCATAATAAGCTCGACGCGATTCGAATTTCGTTACAAATGCATCTATATCTTTCTTCTGAAATAGTGGCCGTGTCGTATCTTCACGAAGCCTTTCTGCAATTACATGTGGATCACAATATAAATACACGACAGTTCCATTTTCCTTCATCCACTTTCGATTTTCCGCTCGTTCAATAATCCCTCCACCAGTTGTAATAATTACATTCTGAACCGGTAGTGAACGTAACATTTCACTTTCATATTCCCGAAAAGCCATTTCGCCTTCTTCGGCAAAAATATCACGAATTGCCTTCTCTTGCTTCTCTTCAATTTTTTGGTCTGTATCTACAACATCCATATGAAGTTCTTTACTTAACACTTTTCCAATTGTTGTTTTCCCGGCTCCCATATAGCCAGTTATGTATATAGATTTCATTTTCGTTCCTCTCAATCATCCGTTATTATTTGTTATTATAACGAAAGTTGTTGCTTTATTTAATAAAAAAAACGTTTTGTTCTTCTTATGCTATGAAGAACAAAACGTAACATACTCGCTATTTTCTTGCAATCAAACAAGCTGATCACTTTTACTTATAAGTACCTCTTCTCACCCACTGCGTTGCAATCCATTTCTCGCCCTTCGTAACAGGTGCCCCTCCATGTAACGTAAGCTCATTTAGTGATTGATCTTGATAAAAGTACTCAAAGTATACTGCCATTCCCTTTCTAGGGTGTACAGAAAGATTTAATTTCGGAAAGAATGTTTCTCCGCCTTCTTCTACATCATTTAAGTACATCACAAGAGTACTTATACGATTATTAGCAGCTGATCTACTATGTTCCGCAAAATAATCATAGTGCGCTTTATATTCTTGATCTACTTCATAGTTTAAAATGTGCAATCCTTCTCCATGCGCTACAGGAACATTCGTGATAGATGAAATTCGTTTTTCAATCTTCGAAGTTAGTTCATTCTCTTCCAAAAATGCACCACTACTTGTTCGAATATCATTTACATCACGTGATGAACCAACTTTAGAACGTTTCATATTATTTTTAGACAATTCAATTAATTCGTCACACTCTTCATCACTTAATACATTTGCTAATACGACAATAAGAGGTTCTTCGAATTTTGAAATAATTTGTATTTCCCTATCCTCTGTCATAATCGTATTTCCTTTATGATCAAAAATAGTTTGTTCCTTATTTTCACCTATTTGATTGTTATTTGTCATTTCCTTATCTCCCTAGAAAAAAATGATTGGATAGCATGAATATATCATATTCTTTCTACCTTTCTCTTTTTTGAGAAAATTTAAACTTTTAACTATCATTTTATCCCTTTCCTCAAAGAAATTAAATCACTCCACAATAGGAATTAGTGGTTCTCTCCCGCGTATTTTACACACTATCCTTCTACCCAATCAAATATTTTATTATCCCTTTTCCTATAGCGAAAGCTCACTGTATAGAAAACTCTCTGCTTTGTAACACATTGCAACGAAATGATAATAACATCATTTTCAAAGACGTACTTTCCACTAACTTCTCCTCTTTCATACTGGAACAAAAAAATATCCTCTTTTTCTTTTTGCTGTAAGTCTCTTTTTATATCTGAAATAGCTCGATCAATAAGTTCCTCCATGAAAAAATTCCGTTCTATTTCAGCATAAAATTTTTTATCCAAAAGTAACATATTCGTTTCGCACATCAAAAAAGAAATTAATAAAATAAGAAAAATAATTGTTCCTGGCATTGCAAATCCGTCTTGTTTTCTCATGTTTCTATCTCAATTTCACTATAGCGTACAACCACGCCTTCATATATTTCACCACCTATATCTTTCACACGTATATATAGCAACTGAGGTGTTAATTTATACGAAATCGCTTCAATCCTTTGTAATATAACTTCCCTTCCGCGCATGTTTACTTTTCTTATTAAATTACTATTCACTTTTTCATACGTCACCTCATCATCATTACGAAGTTGGAAACGCAAAATATTCCAATCATTTTCTCGTTCTATCTTCCTCCCACTTATTACTTCACGAAATTCTAATTGCATTTGTCCTAAAAACACATCCCACTCCCAGTCATTTAATCCTTTTGAATGTGTATTTTCTATCCCCATAATATGAAGACGCGGTAAAAGTAAAAAGAACATTGATAAAAGTAAAAAACATGCAATCATTTCTATTAAGGTAAATCCCGCTTCCTTTTTATCTTTTCTCTGCATAAAGGCATTGCTCCATCGCTTTTCCTCTCATATCTTTCCACACCGCACAAACTTCATCTCCTCTCCAATATGTGTAATATACAATCCCTTTTATGACTTGCTCTTTTTCTCGCTTTTCCTCATCCTCATACTTAAACAAGGCCGCTTCTTTTTTTAATAATATTAATGCTTTATAGCTCATTTTTATATTTTTTCTTTCCTGCATAATTAATAATGTTTGCGGGAGTAATAACGATACTGCCATCATTATTAAACTTAACGCTACAACCATTTCAACCATTACTGATCCTTTTTGACACTTCACGATACGTAAATCTCCCTCTTCCAAGCTGAAATACAATTTCATATTTATACCCTTGATAGGAAAGTAAAATCGTACCACCTCTATTAATATTTCCGCTCGGATTATATGTCATTGGATTTGGAAAGGTATGCAAATCAAATTGGATATCTTTATTGTATTCCCTCTTAACAATTAAAAAATCCGTCTCTGATTCCGAAATATAATACATCTGTTTCCCTTTAAACCAGCGTAACGTATAATGTTTTTGACGCTTAATTGCCAACTGCTGCATATACAAAATATCATTTGAAAACTGTTTTAAAAACTGCTCAACTCTTTGTTTTTCATGTAATGAAGTAACGTTAAAATGCGTAACAACACTCAGTACAGAAATAGCAAATAAGACAAGTAGCATCTCTAAAAGAGTAAAACCTTTTTGCTTCACGATTTCCCTGCTGATACCGTGCCATCATCAGAAATATGGATTGGTTTACCTTTCGGACATTCATCAACAGCAATATATTTTTTAGTTTTTAATTCCTCGATTGTAGGTATTTTATTATTTTCGAGTTGATATGCCTGTATTTGTGCTTCTACAGATTTTATGTAGGCTTCACACCCTTTTTCCTGCACCGAGGATCGCTGCTTAACTACATTTGGAATAATTAATAGTAATAATACAGTGATGACAACCATAACTAACAACATTTCTAAAAGAGTAAAACCTTCTTCATTCTGCATGTAAATGCCCCCTAAATAGAATTCATCATTTGAAACATCGGCATAATCATCGCTAAATACATCAGAATGACTATAACCCCAAGACATGTAAATAAAATAGGTTGAATCACAAATAACATGCGTTTAATTTTTTGTTCTACCTTTTCAATAATGAGCTCACTGTAATCACCAAGCTCATTTGCTAAATTACCGTTTGCTTGTCCATGCGTAATGATATAAGAAAGTTCTTTCTCGTAACAACCGCTTTTATCAATAATAGATTGTAACGGTTCTCCTGCAATTAATTGCCGTTCAATTCGGGCTGCTTCATACTGAAAGAACGGATGATACTTTTGCTTCATCATTATTGTTAATGCTTCGTGTACTGACAATCCACCGTGTAATAAACCACTTAATTGAGCTGAAAAATAATGCGAATGATTTAAAATAAGAAATGTTTTCATAAGGGGTATACGGATCATAATCTTTACCTTTTGAGTAGGCGGAAGTTTTCGGAAATAAAATATATATAAACTAAAGCCCGTTATAACGATAAGAAAAATGCTATAAATGAAGTAGGGTAATAATTTAATTACAACTAAAATTTGCTCCGTAAGTGGTGGTGCTGTAGAATGTAAAGAACTATACATCATTTCAAACTGAGGCAATAAAATGAGGTTAAAAACAGAAAGCATAATCATTAAAAAGAACGATAAAAACATAGGATATCGCATTACTTTCATCATATCTTTCCTATATTTATCCTTCTTGTAAAGAAGTACACTCCCTTGTTGCAAAGCAAAAGAAATGTCACCATGTCGCTCTGCATAAAACAAATAACTTAACACCTCAGGGTGAAACATTAATTGGTGAAAAGAGGCGTGCAAACTTTGTCCATTCTTCAATCCCTCGATCATACGCTGTAGCTGTAATTTCTTCCCTAATGGTAGTTGCAACTGCAAAAATTCTAACGCCTGCAAAAGTGAGTAACCTTTCTCTAATAAATCACTTAATCTTTTCCATAATAACGCTTGATCACTTAAACCCCATTTCCTCTTAAACATATACATCGTCTTCTAAAAAGCCTAAAGCATACCCTTTTCGAACCGACGATTCCAACGTTTCATAGTGATACGTAACATTTTCTCCACTTGCTTCTTTAATCGCTTGTTTTAATTCATATCCATATAACAGTTCATAAATACTTGCCTGTCTCACTTGCCTCATTGATTTACATAAAGTTGAACACTTCCCTCTGCAAAATGGACATTTTAATTCGACGAGCCGCTGAGCAGCTACTGCTAATAATGATTGTTCAATTTCTTGCCTTGTAATACCATAATCCATAAATCGTAGTATCGCTCCTTTCGCATCATTTGTATGCAAGGTTGTCATTACTAAATGTCCCGTCAAACTGGCCCTTACAGCTACTTTTGCTGTTTCTTCATCACGAATTTCGCCAACTAAAATAATATCTGGATCATGACGCAAAATAGCCTTTAATCCCGTTTTATATGTGATACCAGCTTTTTCATTTATTTGAATTTGTAATAAATCGTCTTTTCTTTGCTCAACTGGATCTTCCAGTGTAATGATGCGACGTGTTTGCCATTTTCTAGCTACTTCTAATAACGCATACATTGTTGTTGTTTTTCCAGAACCAGTCGGCCCAGTAAATACGAGTAACCCATGTGAATGCTTTAAAAAAGAGAGTAATTTTTCCGCTGAACTTGGAAATAACGAAAGGTGAGACAACGGCTGAGAAGATGCTTGTAAATGGAGGCGAATAACGAGACTTTCTTGATATACTGTTGGAAGTGTTGAAAGGCGTAAATACACTTCTTGTCCATCAATTTGCAAGTACAACGAACCATTTTGAGGTTTTCTCCTCTCTCCTATATCCATTGATGCTAAAAATTTAAAGTGCGAAACAAGCTTTTCTCCAAATTCCTTTTCAATACACCGTTTCATAATTAAATCTTTTCCTATACGTAATTGAATCGCCATATCCTTCTGCCTGGGCACAATATGTAAGTCCGATGCTTGCACCCCACAAGCTTCTTTCATAATCATATTTGCAAAAAGCTCGACACTATTCATCAAATTTCCCTCCTCACCATGTATATATCATGAAAAACTGCAAAACAAAAATTAGCAATTTTTTATTTTCACTAAGAGAAAAAGGGAAAATATGTTTGTGAAATTATGAACAATTTCCGAATTATTGTCTGAAATTACCTATATAGAAGTTTATCTGTATTATAATGTTAATATCTTGGATAAAGTGATAAAGGTGGAGATCCTAATGGAACAAGCTTTAAAAATTACAGGTGTGTTATCTGACCCTACTCGTTATTACATTTATAAATATATTTCTCAAAAGCATAGTTACGTAACTGTACAAGAAATTGCAGATGAGTTTGATATTCATCCAAACGTAGCGCGTTTACATTTATCTAAATTAGAAGATGTTAATATGCTAAAATCAGAAACAAAAAAAACTGGGAAAGGCGGCAGACCAAGCAGACTATACGTCCTTTCTCAAGATGTCATCCAGTTACAATTCCCATTTCGCGATTATCAATTATTAGCACAGATAGCATTTAATTCACTGCTAAGCTTAGGTAGCGCTGGTGAAAAAGCGCTATATGAAACAGGGAAACAATTCGGCAAAGAATTAATGCAACAACATATGCATCGCTTAAATGTAAGTGCAGAAGCATTAACGATAGAACAAAAAATGCAAATCGCAAAAGAAGCATTCTCAACAGCTGGTTTATCTCCTGCTTTTGAAATAAGTACGGATGGTACAAAAATTTTCTATGATGTACACAATTGCCCATTTAAAGAAGTTGCTGCGCATCATCCGACTGAAATTTGTAATATGCACGGAGATATGATGAAGGGGATTTTTGAAATCCTATTCCCGAACGTAGAATTAACACGGAACGATAGTCTACTAGATGGATGCAAATCTTGTAACTATAAGGTTCAAATTTAGTTTTTCAACTAAGAAGAAGTCAATATTATAATTGGCTTCTTTCTTTTATATGAATGAATATTTACAATAGTTAGAAAAATAAACTATAATGAAGAGAGGTTTTACTTTTTTAGAAAAGGAGGGAGATGGCATGGAGCGCATGTTTCGCGTTCTCGGCTTTTGGACTGGAATTTTCTCGGTTATGTTTTACGTAGGTGATATGCAACAGGCTGCACTACTATTTTTAGGACAAACAGGTTTCTTCGTACTTTTAAGCTATTTAAAATTAACAGAGCGTATGTATATATACGTATTCGGGGCATATTTAACTGTTTTCTTCATAGGATTTACATACTACACGACATTCTTACTTGTCCCTGGGGCTGGACATTAAAAGGTGGCATTTTGCCATCTTTTTTTTAATTCCGCAATTCCCTAGTTGACTTATAGGTTTTATTACCTTATATTCTATATAACAGATTGGAATTAGGGGGAATTATCATGAATACACTGCTTGTCGGAATTAACGTTGCAGTCATGCTCATCTTAGTTGGCGTATTATATTATATGCAACGTAAGCATGTATCTTTTAATAAACGTGTATTTACTGCTTTAGGAGTCGGAATTATATTCGGTCTTATATTACAATTTATTTATGAGCCAACTTCTAAAGTAATTATTGAATCAAATACTTGGTTTGGCTTAATCGGTAACGGTTATGTGAAATTGCTTCAAATGATTGTTATGCCACTTATTTTAGTATCTATTATTTCAGCATTTACAAAATTACAATTAACGAAAAACCTTGGTAAAATCAGTGGTCTTATTATTGGCATTTTAATTCTTACTACAGGAATTGCTGCAGCTGTCGGTATCGCTGCAAGCGCAGGATTTGATGTATCAGCAACAGGATTACAACAAGGTGATGCAGAATCTGCTCGTCTGAAATTAGTAGAAGAAAGATTTACTTCTATTGAAAAGACAACAATTCCAGACAAATTATTAGAACTGTTACCTACAAATCCGTTTCTTGATTTAACAGGTGCTCGTCCAACATCAACAATTTCTGTTGTAATATTTGCAGCATTTATCGGTATCGCCTTTATAGGTGTAAAACGAAAATATCCAGAACAAGCAGAGCTATTTAAGAAAATGCTTGATGCTGTATATGCAATTGTAATGCGTATGGTAACATTAATTTTACGTCTTACTCCATACGGCGTGTTAGCTCTTATGGCAAAAACAGTCGCTGGTAGCGATATAAATGCTATTTTAAAACTTGGTAACTTCGTGTTAGCGTCTTACGTAGCACTTATCGTAATGTTTATCATTCACTTATTATTAATCGCACTATCTGGTTTAAATCCAATTCAATATTTGAAAAAAGTGTTCCCGGTATTAACATTTGCATTCACATCTCGCTCTAGTGCTGGTGCAATGCCATTAAATATTGAAGCACAAAAAGAAAAACTTGGTATTTCTGAAGGAATCGCTAACTTCGCTGCATCCTTTGGGGTATCTATCGGTCAAAACGGTTGCGCAGGTATTTACCCAGCAATGCTTGCTATGATGGTCGCTCCAACTGTAGGAATTGATCCATTACAACCACAATTTATTTTAACTTTAATCGCTGTCGTTGCTATTAGCTCATTCGGTGTTGCCGGCGTTGGTGGCGGTGCAACATTCGCAGCATTAATCGTATTATCTACAATGAACTTACCAATCGGCATTGTTGCTCTAGTTATCTCAGTTGAGCCATTAATCGATATGGGTCGTACAGCTCTTAACGTAAGTGGTTCTATGACAGCAGGTCTTATTTCTAGTAAATGGCTTGGAGAATTAGATCACGATACGTACAATCAAGATGATGTAAAAACTGGTGAGATTGCTTCATAATAAAAAAGGACGCTAACAAAAATGTTAGCGTCCTTTTTTAGTTCTTTTCATCTTCCTCTTTGTCTTTTAAACATAAGGCATAACATATTGTTTCAAACACTATGTATAAAGCTCTACCGATTACTTCAGCCATGGTAAAACACCACCTGTATATTAGAATAGATAATTATAAACAAATTATCTATCTTTTCAGTTTTTTATAAAAATTACATTTTTTATAATGTTTTACAAAAACACTCCGAATTTTATTCTTCTACTAAAACTCTTCTAGTTGCTCTTTTAACTCCTCCTCAATCTCATAACAAGATTCATCAACAAGTTCCCCTACTTTCTTACTCCCCAAAATGTTTGATTGAATTGGCATTCCTAAAAAGATTCTTTCGCATTTCCAAATTGGTATATTGTGAAATCCAATCATCTCTTTTTCTTCATCTAATATAGCTATGGCAGCTGATGAATAATAACCCACCTCAAAAGGATGCTCTTTATCTTTAACAAGTTCCATAGATAGTTCCATGTTTTTCTCTATGTATAAATATGAATACTCTTCAAAAAGTTTAAGTGATATTCGCTCTATTTCCTTTTCCATACATTGAATTTTCTCTTTCAATTCCAATGTGAAATCTCGTTCTTTATACTTCATTTCCGTCTCCTTAAACATAGAAAAAGAGAATACAATAACATATTCTCTTTTCTCAAATATATTTCATTATGTCACAGCCCGTCCCTTTCACAAATAACCATTTTGCTCGCACCATGTATGAAATTGTCCTACGTCTACTCCAACTAACACGATATCCTTTAGCTCTACAGCAATAATTTGTTCTCCAATTACAATAGCAAAGTGGGATTCTAATTGTTTTTCGTTTTTCTTTACAGTTCCAATTCGGTTCCGATACGGTCCGTCTTTTATATATGCTTTTTGTCCTACAATATCAAAGTTCAAGATTCTCACCTCTTTTACTGCGCTCAAATTGGAAATACAATCTCCACCTCGAAAAATTTCCTTTCATTGCACTATTTCTCTATATATATGACGAAACAATAAAAGAGTCCTTCCTTCTTTACAATTATTTTTTCTTTGTTTCATTTTTATGATTGAAACGTAAAGTTTATAATAAAATACACTTGGAAGCGCTTTCCGTGTAATTTTTTATGTTATAATATAAAAGTAGAACTTCGTAAAGAGGGTTAAAAAATGAATACAAACATGATTAAAAAAGTAATTGAAGCATTAAAAGTATATGGCTTTCAGGATGTATCATTCTGTGAAGAAACGAAGCAATTCTTATTTCATAACGAAACCGATATTATGAGCGGCTATGCAAAAATAACATATAGTAGTCAATTCGAAAAATTTAACGTACAAATTCATCCAATTGAAACACATCACCAAGCAGAGTTACAAGAGGTTGAAAGACATATACAAGCTTGCATACGAAAAGTAGAGTATTTAAATGCACTTCTTACTGGACAAACAAAGCTAGATGATAAAATTATTATTATGTAAAGAAAAAGAACGTGATATCCTCACGTTCTTTTTCTTTATATGTTCATTTTTTCTTTCAGTTGTAATCCTGTAACAGATTGTAATACATCCATTACCTCTCCAAAAGTCATATCAAAAATCGTTTTATCTTCTATGTACGGGAATTGTCTAAAACGTTTTTCTAACATTTTCACTGCATCCGATGTGAAATTTGCGCTATCAATGCCAAATTCTGTTTCAAGAAGCACAATCCAATCTAACACATGAAAACCTAATCCATTTACGAATGAAATAAGTTTTTCTTCTGACTGTGGAGATAAGAATACGTTTCGCTCCATCTCACTAAATAGTTCTTCTCCTAAAATTCCTGCTAACTCATCATCATGTTCGCGTTCAATAATCTCTTCGTAACCGTAATCATCAACAAGCTCTTCTACTTCTTCACCATCTGCAAAAAGCAATTGGCTAAGAAGTGCATCTTTCTTAAATTCACTGTTTTGTACAACTTCTAAAAAACTTGTTTCCCATCCATTTTCTAATTTCATATAACATAACTCCTTTATGACCTTTTCTTATCATCACTGTACCCAAAAGATCACTTTTATAACCTTTAGGTAATTACTATTATTCCATATGATTTATAACATAAGATGCAAACTCATCTGCATCTCCTTCAAAAATATTAACCTCTGGCAAATGGTAAAACGTTGTTTGGAGCGGGTTTCCTTCATGATACATATATACCTTTTTCTCTAGCGCAATCGCCATTCCGAGCTCTGTATGGCTTCCATTTCCGCCATCTAATATAAGTAAAAATACATCCGCTTCTTTAATAGCGTTCTTTTCTGCTTGACCAATTCCTCTTAATTGTTCTTGATTAACTGCTCTTTCATTTTGGGTCCAATCATATGTATGGTACCATCCTGCTTCTTTTAACTGGCTTGATACAAAACGAACAATATGTTTATTTTGAAATCCCGAGGCAATATAAAATTTCATTTATGTCCACCCTTTAAATACGTATGGGGAAACTCCTTTTTAGCGTTAATGGTTGTAGAAATAATTAAGGAAGACTGCAAAAAAAATCCCCATCTTTAGAACTTATTTGCGTTTAAATGATGGGGTGCTTCATGGTCTTCTTTTATTTTTTGTTTTTTATAACTTTCATCAGCTAACATTTCTAGTTCAGCTGTTATCTCTGATTTTTCAAGCTCTCGTTCTTGTGAAAATTTCCGTGAAATATAAACAATAACACTACCAACGTACAACACAAAGCATATAATAAGTGCAGTATTTTCATAGAGACTTAGCTCCAACACAGTCACTCCTAATCCATTCGTATTTTCACGCTTAATCAATTGGAATTTCCCTACTAACCATTTGTTACCCCGCATTAACGGGCAGTAAGACCCCCACCTCAAAATTCAGCGAAAACAAAGAAGTTAGGTGGGGATTAACTGCCCGTAAAAGCCCGATTGGTTCAACTAATAATCAGTGAGGGATGAACCCCTCCCCCACTGATTAAAGTTTCACTTTATTGTAACATAAAAATATCAATTCTTGGAATCTTTCATCCTAGTAAAAAAGGCATGATTATATAATCATGCCTCTGAAATATGTTGAATGATAGTTTTAATTGCTTCTTTTCCATTATATTTTTTTAATGCTGTTTTATACGTCTCATTATTATGAGATAGCTCCTCTATATGCTTTATAAGCGAGTTCACCGTCACATCCTCTTCATACAATACCGATGCATACCCTTGTCTTTCAAAGGATTCCGCATTTAAAATTTGGTCTCCACGGCTTGCAAATTTCGATAACGGAATTAAAACCATTGGCTTTTGCAATGTTAAAAACTCAAAAATTGCATTGGAGCCCGCACGCGAAATAACAAAATCTGTTGCCGCTAATATGTCTGGCAACTCCCCATGTACATATTCAAATTGTCTATATCCTTCTTTATTTTGTAAGGATTCATCAAGATTTCCTTTTCCGCAAAGATGCACAATTTGATAATTTTTCAGAAGATCTGGAAGTGCCGATCGAACAGTTTCATTAATTTTCTTTGCTCCTAAACTTCCTCCCATAACAGTAATAACTGACTTCTTACGGGAAAATCTTAGAAACTTTAAACCTTTTTCAAGATTTCCTCTTAGTACTTCTTCACGTACTGGTGATCCTGTATATACTACTTTCTCTTTCGGTAAGTGCTTCGCAGCTTCTTCAAATGTAACAAATATTTCCGAGGCAAAACGGAGCGCAATTTTATTTGCTAGTCCAGGTGTCATATCAGATTCATGTAGCAAAACTGGCACCCTATTTAGCCATCCTCCAATTACGACTGGTACAGATACGAAACCACCTTTTGAAAAAATAACATCCGGCTTTAGTTTACGAATTGTTAAGTACGCATCCATAACCCCTTTCATTACGAGAAAAGGGTCTTTTATATTTTTTAAATCAAAATAACGACGTAGCTTCCCACTTGCAATACTATAGTACGGAATCCCTTCCTTTTCTATAATCGTTTTTTCAATCCCTTGATGAGAACCGATATAAGAAATGTCCCAGTTTTTTTCCTGTAAATGTGGAATAATTGCTAAATTAGGTGTTACATGTCCTGCCGAACCGCCACCTGTAAAGACTATTTTTTTCATACGTCTCCCCCTTCTACACTATAGTACACTAAAATACCTTGCCTCAGGGTGAGAAAATACCATAGCCGTTACAGACGCTTCTGGCTCCATCATAAATCCTTCTGTTAATGAAATACCTATTTCTTCCGGCTGAATTAAACGGAACAATTTTTCTTGGTCAGCAAGTTCTGGACAAGCTGGATAACCAAAGGAAACACGTATTCCTCTATATTTCGTGCGGAAACGTTCTTCCATCGTCAGTTCAGGTGAGTCTGGAATGCCCCAACGATCACGAATGAGCATATGTGTTTTTTCAGCAAGTCCTTCTGCTAATTCAAGCGCTAACGATTGAATGGCATGACTGCGTAAATAATCACCCTTCGCCTTCCACTCTTCAGCAATGTCCCGAACTCCTTCCCCAACAGTAACAGATAAGAAAGCAACATAATCCATTTCATCCCCAATCGGACGTAAATAATCACCTAAAGTACGGTATGGAGCCTTTCCTTGTCTAGGGAATGTGAAACGCTCTATAATACGCGTATGATCTTCTGGATCATATATTACAATGTTTTGTCCGTCGCTTTGTGCTGGGAAAAACTGATACACTGCTTTCGGGCGTAACCAAGATTGTCCCTCTTGTAATAATTCATCGATTAAATCATTTAATTCGTGCGCTCTTCTATCTCCTTCTTGCAGGAGTTTTTTTACATTTCCTTTTAATCCAAGATGATGCCCAAGTAGCATTTGTCTATTTAAAAACGGTGCGAGATGTGCAACTGGAATATCGCGCAATACAATTCGTTTTGTTGAATCAGGTATCATAACCTCCGCCTTCGGTAATGGCTCAATTACTGCTGGAATTTCCACTTGTTTTTCCTCTTTTTTAACGATATGAAGATGACGTTCTTTTTTATCCTGTTTCATCTTCTCACGCTCTTCTTCTTTTTGAAGCTTATTAATAATATCAAGCCCCGTCATCGCATCACTCGCATAGCATACAAGCCCTTTATATGATGGAGAAATACGATTATCTGTAAACTTTCTCGTTAGCGCTGCACCACCGACAACGATTGGAATATCAATATTTGCCGCTTTTAAATCTTCAGCAGTTGTTACCATTTGTTGGGCTGATTTTACTAGCAAGCCTGAAAGACCAATAATATCAGGCTTCTTCTCTTGTACTTCTTGAACAATTCGATCCGAACGAACATTAATCCCTAAATTAATAATTTCATATCCGTTATTTGATAAAATAATTTCAACGAGATTTTTCCCAATATCATGTACGTCACCTTTTACAGTCGCTAATAATACTTTCCCTTTTTTCGCGCTATCACTAGACTCCATATGTGGCTCTAAATAGCTTACGGAAGCTTTCATACTTTCGGCACTTTGCAATACTTCAGCAACGATAAGCTCATTATTATTAAATAATCGTCCCACCTCGTCCATTCCTGTCATAAGTGGGCCATTAATAATATCAAGAGGTTTTCTTCCTTCTGTAAGCGCAAGACTTAAATCCTCGTGTAACCCTTGTTTCGTACCTTCTACAATATAATTTGCTAGTCGTTCATCAAGCGTTAGTGTTTCTTGTACAACGACATCTTTCTTTTTGGCAACACGGTAAAAGTTTGTAAATTCTTCTAACGTCTCTTTCGTCGTTTCAAATAACAATGCATCTGCAAGACGTTTTTCTTCCTCTGGAATTGACGCATAGCGTTCTAATTTTTCCGTATTAACAATCGCATAATCTAATCCTGCTTTCGTTGCATGATATAAAAAGACGGAATTTAATACTTCACGGCCCGCGGGCGGTAAACCAAATGATATATTACTTACACCTAAAATCGTTAAACATTCTGGTAACGCTTCTTTAATAAGACGAATTCCTTCTATAGTCGCTGCCGCTGAACCTATATATTCTTCATCACCTGTCCCTACAGGAAACACAAGCGCATCAAAAATAATATCAGATGGACGTATACCATACTTCTTCGTTAGTAACTCATAGCTTCTTTTCGCAATTTCTATCTTTCGTTCTGCACTAACTGCCATACCGTCTTCATCAATTGTTCCTACAACTATAGCGGCACCGTATTTCCGAAGAAGAGGTGTCACTTTTTCAAAACGTTCTTCTCCATCTTCTAAATTAATAGAATTGATAACACCTTTTCCTTGAATATAAGTTAGAGCTCTTGCCATAACATTTTCATCTGTTGAATCAATCATAATCGGTACTTTTAATACTTTCGTAACTTCTGCCAAGAATCTTTCCATATCTTCTATTTCATCACGGTCGGGGTCTGCCATACAAATGTCAATAATATGAGCATTCTTCTTCACTTGCGCTCTTGCCACTTCAGCTGCCTCTTCAAATTTTCCTTCTGCTACTAATCTTTTAAACTTGCGTGATCCAATTACGTTCGTCCTTTCTCCAACAAATAACGGTCTCATAGAGTCATCATATTGCAACGCCTCTAATCCACTAACTCCATGCCCCTCTCGTTCATGTTGCTCACGCGGCTTAAGAGATGCTAACGCGGTTTTCATTGCACTTATATGTTCTGGTGTTGTCCCGCAACAACCACCGATAATATTAATCCATCCTTCTTCAGCAAATCGCTTCACTTTTTCAGCGAGAGAAGATGGAGATTCATGATAATGTCCATCTTCATCAGGAAGACCTGCATTTGGATAACAAGAAATATAACACTCCGATAAATCAGATAAGGAACGAATATGGTCTCTCATAAACTCTGGACCAGTCGCACAGTTTAATCCAACCGATAACGGCTTCATATGCTCTATCGATAAATAAAAGGCTTCTATCGTTTGCCCCGCTAAAGTCGTTCCCATCGGTTCAATCGTTCCAGAAATCATAATAGGAACCGTTTTATTTAGTTCATCAAAAGCTGCTTGAATTCCAATATAAGCAGCTTTCACATTACGCATATCTTGACTCGTCTCCACAAGTAATACATCAATTCCACCTTTCAATAACCCTCTCGCCTGCCTTGTATAGGCCTCAATCAGTTCCTCAAATGTAACTCCTCCTGTAACACTAATTGCTTTCGTTGTCGGCCCCATCGCACCTGCAACATATACTTCCTTCCCGCTTTCTTTAACAGCTTGCTTCGCCAATAGTGCTGCCTTTTCATTTAGTTCTTCATCTAAATGAGACAGCTCATAATCACTTAATACGATATTTGTCGCCCCAAATGTATTTGTTTCAATGATGTCAGCTCCAGCTTCAATATAAGCTTTATGAATCTTTAAAATAACATCCGGCCTTGTTTCTACTAAATATTCATTACACCCCTCGTAATCTTCTCCTCCGAAATCTTCCGCAGTTAAGTCCTCTTGTTGTATCATTGTCCCCATTGCACCATCTAATATTAAAATGTTATTTTTTAATTTTTCTTCTATACACTTCATCAATTAATACCTTCTTTCACTTCTTGCTTTTCTCTCACATATTTAACAAGATGTTCTGTAATTTCATATTTTAGAAATGGTGTAATTAGATAGATACCGTTAAAATATTTCATCGCCGCATCGATCAACTCTTGTGAAATACGAATCCCTTCCTCAATAGCTGCCTCTTTCGTTTCGTGTCCATCCATTCTCTCTCTTATTTCTTCAGGAAGGGTAATACCCGGCACCTCAAAATGGAGAAAGTCTGCATTCCGCTTACTTACTAATGGCATAATTCCAATAAAAATAGGTTGTTCCAAATGTTTTGTTGCTTCATATACTTCTTCTATTAAAGCAACATCATATATCGGCTGTGTTAAGAAATATTCAGCCCCAGCATCTATTTTTCGTTCCATTCGCTTTACCGCTGCTTTTAAATGCCTTACGTGGGGATTAAATGCGCCGCCTACAGAAAATCTTGTTGCCGGTCCAATGGATTTCCCTAAAATGGAACGTCCATCGTTCATTTCTTTAATCATTTTAATTAACTCTATAGAGGACAGATCATATACAGAAGTTGCTCCCGGAAAATCACCAACGCGCGCTGGATCACCAGTTAAGGCTAGCACTTCCTCCATCCCTAACGCCGATAAACCTAATAAATGAGATTGTAGCCCAATGACGTTATGGTCTCTACACGTTAAATGAGTCAATACCGGAATATCATGCTTCGTTAATAATGCACCCATTGCCATATTAGAAACGCGAGGCGATGCTAATGAATTATCTGCTAGAGTAATAGCGTCTGCCCCAGCTCTTTTCAGTGCTCTTGCCCCTTCAAAAAAACGCTGCGTGTCTAATGTTTTCGGTGGGTCTAGTTCCACTACAACTGTCGTTTGTTTCTTTGCTTTCTCTGCTAGAGTGACGTGAGATTTCGAACGTTTCTCGTGTGTATGAACTACTTTCGGTCTTTGAATCGTGTCCTTTTCTATTACAGGCGTAACATTTAGAGTAGCACGCTTCATACTTTCAATATGTTCTGGAGTAGTACCACAACAACCACCCAATAACCGAATACCTTGCTCAATAAATTTCAGTGTCATCGCTTCGAAATAAGCCGGACTTCCCTCATATACGTAACGTCCCTCCACATAATTCGGGAGACCTGCATTTGGATATGCTGACAAGTAGCCATTCTGCGGAATCGATATCATTTTAAAAGCTTCCGTCATATGAAGTGGTCCTAGTTGACAGTTCAATCCAACAACATTTGCACCGTAATCTATAAGCTGCTTTAATATTTCATTGACATCATTTCCATTTTGAGTTGTACCTGCTTCATGTAACGCTAATTGAGCAACAATCGGAATATTTGTTTGCTTACGCAATACTTTAACGGCATGAAGTAATTCAAATTCATCGTAAAAAGTTTCTAATAGTAATCCATCAACCTGTTCTTCTAGTAAAGCACCTGCCTGTTCAAGTAGCATAAACTCCCTTTCCATATCAGTTGTTGTAACAGCTCCGATATGTTTCATACCACCGATTGTTCCTAAAATTGCATTTCTTTCTGTAACAGATGCTTTCGCAATCTTCACTGCCGCTTTATTAATTTGAACAACTTGATTTTCTAAACCATACATACGTAATTTCGCCTCATTTGCTCCATACGTATTTGTTTGAATCACATCTGCACCAGCAGCTACATATTGTTTATGAATCGATATAATTAAGTCTGGATCAGACAAATTCAATTCTTCAAAACTACTTTGCAAACCATGTGAATGTAATAACGTTCCAACCGCACCATCACCTATTACAATTCCTTTTGATAATAAATCTAGTAATTTCACGAATCTCCCTCATTTCTATCAATATAAAAACCCCCTCTTCACTTTGAAGAGGGGGACATAATTGTTCCGCCTCTTATTATGCAAAACATTCGTTTTGCAGGTATTAGCACCGTTTCAAACATTTCGTTTGAAGGTTGCCGGGTTTCACAGGGCCTTTCCCTCCACCGCTCTCAATAAGAGTTGTCTTTATTATTTTATTTATGTAGCTAAAAGGAAATACGTTCCCCTTTTAACAATGTTTGTTAATTTTTTATAAATTTAGCATGCACAAATATAAAAGTCAATGACACTTGCGGAAAAATAAAAATTATTTAAAATAAAGTTGCAATTCAATTAACTTTTGTTGTAAAGTTAAAAACATAATAAAAATTTCATACGAACATTCTTATCTAGAGAGGTAGAGGGACTGGCCCTATGACGCCTCAGCAACCATTAACATTTGTTAATAAGGTGCTAATTCCAGCAAATTGTGAAAGATTTGACAGATGAGAAGAAGACTCTATTCAATCCGAAAGCCTTCTTCTTAGAAGGCTTTTTTTATTTTATATTCAACTACTGGTTCAATTTAAAAAGGAGGAATTTTTACATGTCAACTATCGAAACAAAACTAGCACAAATCGGAAATCGTAGCGAAACTACAACAGGAACTGTTAATCCACCCGTTTATTTCTCAACCGCTTATCGTCACGAAGGACTTGGTAAATCTACCGGCTTTGACTATTCACGAACTGGAAATCCAACTCGTGGTCTTTTAGAACAGGCAATCGCAGACTTAGAATATGGCGAACAAGGTTATGCCTGTAGTTCAGGTATGGCAGCTGTTCTCCTCGTCCTTTCATTATTCCGTTCTGGAGATGAACTTATTGTATCCGAAGATTTATACGGGGGAACGTATCGCTTATTTTCCGAACACGAAAAAAAGTGGAATGTTCGATGTAGATACGTAAATACACAATCTATTAAACAAATTGAGCAAGCTATCACAAATGAAACGAAGGCTATTTTCATAGAAACTCCGACTAATCCATTAATGCAAGTTACTGATATTGCCGCTGTCGCAACTGTAGCGAAAAGACACGGACTACTTCTTATCGTAGATAACACATTCTACACGCCTTATATACAGCAGCCATTAACAGAAGGTGCTGACATCGTACTTCATAGTGCAACGAAATATTTAGGTGGGCATAATGATGTATTAAGCGGACTTGTCGTTGCAAAAGGAAAGGAACTTTGTGAGGAAATCGCTCATTATCATAATGCCTCCGGTGCTGTCTTAAGCCCATTTGACTCATGGCTATTAATTCGTGGCATGAAAACTTTAGCGCTTCGCATGAAACAACATGAAGAAAATGCGAAAGCAATTGTTGCTTATTTAAATGATGAAGATGGTGTGACAGATGTATTTTATCCAGGAAGAGGCGGCATGATTTCGTTTCGCCTTCAAGATGAAACATGGATTAATCCATTCTTACAATCTTTATCCTTAATCACATTTGCTGAAAGTCTTGGTGGTGTAGAGAGTTTAATGACTTATCCAGCAACGCAAACGCATGCTGATATTCCAGAAGAAATCAGAACGGCAAACGGTGTATGTAATCGTCTTCTTCGATTCTCCGTCGGCATTGAAAATAGTAACGATTTAATTCAAGACTTAAAGCAAGCCATTAAACTTGTAAAAGAAGGTGTAAGAATATGAGTTATTCTATCGATACACTCCTACTACACAACCAATATAAACATGACTCGCAAACAGGAGCTGTTAACGTTCCCATTTATAACACATCAACATTTCACCAGTTTGACGTAGATACTTTTGGGAAATACGACTATAGCCGATCGGGTAATCCAACTCGTGAAGCTCTTGAAGATATCATTGCTTTATTAGAGGGCGGAACAAAAGGATTCGCATTTGCATCAGGAATTGCAGCGATTTCCACTGCATTTCTCCTTCTTTCACAAGGTGATCACGTACTCATTTCAGAAGACGTATACGGAGGCACTTATCGAATTATAACTGAAGTACTCTCTCGTTACGGTGTTTCACATACATTTGTAGATATGACAAATGTAGAAAAAGTAAAAGAAAACATTAAACCAAATACGAAGCTCTTTTATGTAGAAACACCTTCTAACCCACTTTTAAAAGTGACAGATATTCGTGCTGTTTCTAATCTTGCAAAATCTATTGGTGCTCTTACTTTTGTTGATAATACATTTTTGACACCACTATTCCAGAAGCCACTTGATCTTGGCGCCGATGTCGTTCTTCATAGTGCCACAAAGTTTATTGCTGGTCATAGTGATGTTACTGCCGGATTAGCGGTTGTAAAAGATGCCGAACTCGCTCAAAAACTTGGATTTTTACAAAATGCATTTGGCGCTATTTTAGGACCTCAAGATTGTTCTCTCGTACTTCGCGGTTTAAAAACATTGCATGTACGTCTCGAGCACTCCGCTGCTAACGCCAATAAAATTGCACATTATTTACAAGAGCACGCTAAAGTCCAAAATGTCTATTATCCTGGCTTACAATCACATCTTGGCTATGATATTCAACAATCTCAAGCTACATCAGCCGGAGCTGTCCTATCTTTCACTTTACAATCAGAAGACGCACTCCGCCAATTTTTATCGAAAGTTAAACTACCCGTTTTTGCGGTTAGTCTAGGGGCTGTTGAATCTATTCTTTCCTATCCAGCAAAAATGTCACATGCCGCTTTATCACAGGAGGCACGTGACGAAAGAGGCATTTCTAATTCATTGCTTCGTTTATCTGTCGGTCTTGAAAATGTTAACGATCTAATATCCGATTTTGAAAATGCCCTTTCTTATGTAGAAGAACCTGTAAATGCATAGAGAGAAAAGAAGATATGAAATTAAGTTTTCATATCTTCTTTTTATGTTTTTGAGTATATTTCTTACTTTTCGTATAGTTCATAAAAAAACGATAGAGCACCATCTATTTCCAAGTAATAAATTAATTGATATATTAAGAAGTAAAAAAAAGGGGCAAAAAATAATGGATACTTGTGCAGATGTTTTAATCGTTATCGATTTACAAAATGGAGTATGTTATAGCGAAGAACACTTATTTGACTTACAAAGCTTACTTTCAAAAGTAAATAAAAGAATTTCTTCATACAGAAAATCAAATAAACCAATCATTTTTGTTCAACATTGTGATGATGATTTAGTACCTGAAAAAGAACTTTGGGCTATTCATGCTGATCTAGATGTTCAAGAACAAGATTTTTTTATAAGAAAAACACATGCAAATTCATTTTATAAAACAAACTTAAAAGAGATTTTAGATCAATTATCCGTACATCGTATTGAATTCTGTGGTGCCCAAACAGAATACTGCATGGATGCTACGATTAAATTTGCCCACGGACTAGGATACGAAAACTTCATGGTACAGAAAACAACCTCTACGTTACATAATCCATTTATGTCGGCAAAAGAGACAATTGATTTTTATGAGAATATATGGAACCATAGATTTTTAAAGTTGATAAAAGATGAGCTCTAGAATAAATGACTCAAATATTTAATCATCACCATAAGGAAGCTGATTATAGTCAGCTTCTTTTAACCTGTTCTATATTCTATATATATCATTACAATTCCTTTGTCATATTATTTTAAAAATTTCGTATATTCATTTGAAAGAATAAGAAAATCATGATAAAATTGTGTTACAAATATATCTATATCTTTCAATTTTTAAAACGCATCAAAATTTTCACCCAAAAGTGTCATTTTACAAAACCGTACAAATTTATCTATTTTATTTACATCAGGGTCTCTTTTCTTACAATTTCTTTACTTTAGGACTTTTTTTCTGCAACAACTGTTTTCTTTTCTTTAATTTTTTGGTATGTATAGTATGGTATGGTATAACAGCTCACACGGAGGTGGAAAAGAACATGTTAGAAACCTTTCAAAAAGAAATAGAACTATATGAAAGCAATGCAGAATTATTGAAAGTGCTTGCTCATCCTGTTCGCTTATGTATTGTAAAAGGATTAATTGAACGTGGCCCAAGCAATGTTTCTACAATGTACACTGGCTTAAACATGCCACAATCTACAATTTCACAGCATTTAGCAAAGTTAAAAAGTGCTAAAATCGTTTCTAGTGAAAGAAAAGGATTAGAAATTTACTACAAAGTAGAAAACGAAACAATTATTCAACTCGTTCGTGTATTATTAGGTTAGGGACTAATAGACAGAGAAAAAGAACGTATTCTATATTTTCCATCTCATATCTTTAATATAAATATATATCATGAGAGGAAATATATAATACTACATAAGTCGTATGAAAAAACAAGACACAGAAATATACTGTGTCTTGTTTTTTCATATTGTTAAATATCGATTCAAATGTAAATTCTTCATATCTTTCGTGTGCATAACGATATCAAAGGCACTTCCTAAGCCTCCGTTCAAAATCATAGAACGAACTGCTCGATTTCGTTTTTGAGTTTCAGAAAAAGGATTCGTATCTTGATGACTCGTAAGATGTTCTAATATTCCTGCCGCTAACAAAAACTCTGATTGCTTCCTGTGCCATATCGTATGAATCCCTTGTAACTCGAAAATCATCTTCAACTCATCCCAATGAACATGGGTAGTTAAATCCATTTCTCCTGGATATGCAAGAGGGTTACGAATTAGCTTATGCTTATAATATCCTCTTAAACTTCCTTCATGATGTGCAGGATGCATCCATTCTTCTTTTGTATAACCATAATCAACTGTAATACATATACCTCGCTGAAACCATTCTGCAATCTCTTCTATATACTCTTCCATTGCAATAGGTACCTCAAATCGCTGCCCCTCTGCAATATGAATATTATATTTCAATAAGTATCGACCAATTCTTTTCTCTACTGGCCTAAATACTTCTGCAAGGTCCCCTTCCTCTGTATACGTGATACGTACTTCATACAAAATTCCATTTCTTTTCTCAACTACTTCAACAGGAAACGCATCAAATAGCTCATTCGAAAAAATAATTCCTTCGAAAGACTCTCCCATTTCAATATACGATGTATAATACGATACATTATCAAATGAGCAAAGACTCTCCTGCTGTAATCTTCTATGAAAAGGGCTCACTTCAACAATTGAATAGTTTAAACTACTAAAGGTTTCCGGAGATAATTGTTTCCATTCTTGTAAAACATCATAGGCAAACTTTCCTGTTCCCCCACCAACCTCACAAATATTTGAAGAAACTTCTCCATTTTCAACAAGCCGAATGAAAAACTTAGCAAAAGTCTTCGCAAAGACAGAAGATACATTACTACTCGTAAAAAAATCTCCTTGCCTCCCAATTTTTTCACGTTCTCTCATATAATATCCATGTCCCTCTGCATATAATACGAGGTTCATATACGTACTGTATGAAATTGAATAATCCTTTTCTTTCCCCATCCATTCTCTTAAAATGAGCTCCATCCCCATAATGACTCCTTATTGTAAAAATGGATTATTTTCTTTTTCAAATCCAATGCTTGTCTCTGGACCATGCCCACATAGCACCGCTGTTTCATCTGGTAATACAAATAATTTCTCTTCAATACTTCCAATTAATTCAGCAAAGCTTCCGCCAGGCAAATCTGTTCTTCCAATACTCATTTGGAATAATACATCACCAGAAAATACGGCATTCGCCTCTTTACAATAATAAGAAATACTTCCTGGAGAATGTCCTGGTGTCTCAAAAATTTCAAAGTTAAAAGAACCGATTGTTAATGTACCTTCTGCATCAATAATTTGATCTGCTGGTTTCGCTGTAATACTGCGGTTCATCATAAAAATTTGTGATCCATTCACAGTTGCATCTCCTAACCAATCCGCTTCTTCTTTATGTACATATACCGGAATACGAAAAGCATCTCTCACGGCATCAACAGCACCAATATGATCAAAGTGAGCATGTGTTAATAAAACCGCAAGGGGCTTTAACTGCGCTTCTTGTAAATATGTAACAAGTTTCTCTCCTTCATGACCAGGATCAAAAATAATACACTCATTTTGATCATTCGTTAAAATATAAGCATTTGTTTGTAATGGGCCTAAAGGCATTTGTGTCCATTTCATATAAAAATCTCCTCCAGTTATTGAACTTACTTTCAATGATACAACATTTCTTTCTCTTAGGAAAAGAAAGGATGCTATCTCGACATTCATTTTTAAAACATGTACAATATAAAAGAGTAAATATTCCAAAAACTCATCGTAAGAAATGAGAAGACAGAGGAGGATATTGTATGGGCCTTGTTATTATTTTTGCGCTAGTCACTCTGTTAGCTGTATTTGCTACGCTTAGAACACTTCGCGAAAAGAACTTTTTCGCAGGCGGTTTTGCAATTGCAACCGTACTCGTTTTCGGATGGTTTACAATCATGACTGTTCTATATAATGGGTACCCTCCAGCAGCTTAATTCATTTACATGGAATTCTTCATCAAGATTTTGCATAAAAAGAGGAAGGGGTGCCCCCTTCCTCTTCTCATATTTCACAACTTATATCATCTTCGCTTCGTATTTGTGCTTTTTTACAAGCCAAGCTCCTCCGATAACACCTGCGTCATTACCAAGTGTCGCAATGGCTAACTTCGTGCTCTTTACAGCGCGTGAGAAAGCATATTGTTCGAAATAGCGTTGAACTGGCTCTAAAAGTGCATCTCCAGCTTTAGACACGCCTCCACCAATAACAATTTTCTCTGGATTCAACGTGCTAGACAGGTTCGCTACAGCTAATCCTAAATAAGAAGCTACTTTTTCTACTACTTCGCCTGCTAGTTCATCACCTTGTCCATGCGCTTCAAACACATCTTTTGATGTAATAAGCCCTTCTTCTGCTAACATAGAACGCAACATGCTCTCTTTATCAGTCTCTTGAATTTTTTGCATAGCAACACGCACAATACCCGTTGCAGATGTTACTGTTTCTAAGCAACCAGACTTCCCGCAATTACACGGGAAAGCATTCTCTGTAACTACTGTAATATGTCCAATCTCACCAGCAGCTCCACTTATACCGTGTACAATCTCACCATTGGCGATTACACCGCCACCAACACCAGTGCCAAGTGTCATACAGATTAAATCTTTTGCTCCTTCGCCAGCACCTTTCCACATTTCACCAAGCGCCGCTAAGTTTGCATCATTATCAATCACAACAGGTAATCCTGTTTCTACTTCTAATAAATCTTTTAACGGATAGTTTTTCCATCCTAAATTAACCGCTTCATAAATCATTCCAGATGCCACATGTACAGGACCAGGAGCTCCCATACCAACACCAATTAACTTACTTTTTAATTCACCTAACTCTTCTAACTTTTTATCAATAGCTTTCGCTACATCAAGTGTAATATGTTTTCCTTGCTCATTTGTATTCGTAGGGATTTCCCACTTATGTAAAATTTCACCGTACACATTAATAAATGCTAATTTAATCGTTGTACCACCAAGGTCAACCCCAACTAACCATTTCTCTTCCATGTTGCTTACCTACCTTTATCTAATTCTTATTTAGCTCTTTTTGAATTTCTTGCTTCAATAAAAATAAAGCTGTTTGATAGTCTTGTGGATCGATTAACTGTGATTGATTTAATTCACGCAATTCATCTTGCATTAATTGTAAATCTGCAATTCGATCACCCGTATAAATAATCGTACCAAATTTCTTTAGCAATTGTTGAATATCATAAATGGATATCATTTCATCACCCTCAATGCTTACTTACTATAAAAAACTATAATAAGAAAACGTTCACATATTTTATTATAATCAAGAAGAAAAAGTCTCGTCAATTTTTATTTGTCTATACAAGCCCATTTATAACCATTGTTCCTTTTTCTGTAATAATTTTTTCTACATTTTTATCAAATGGTTCAACAGGAATATGTTTTACCATTTGAAAATCATAAGCTAATGATAGCGTTTTCCCTTTATAATGCACGAGATAACGATCATAGTAGCCACCGCCATATCCAATCCGTTCCCCTCGCCGCGTATAGGCTACTCCTGGCACGATAAGAAGATCAATTTCACACGCATTCACTTCTTCCGTAAACGCTGGAATCGGTTCACGTAAATTCATATATACTGTTTCTAATTGATCAAAATTACTAATTTTCCGGAAAGACATCGTTCTTGTCCCTTTATTACACTTTGGAACAACAATTTCCTTTCCTTCTTCCCAAGCTTTTTCGATAATAGGATATGTATTCACTTCATGTTCCATCGAGAGAGTGATTCCAATTGTTTTAGCTTCAATCCACTCTTTTTGTCCATACAACGAAACTGCAATTTGTTCCGATAAAGTTGTATACTGTTCTTCAGATAAAGAATTCATGCGTTCTATTATTTGTTTACGTAAACGTATTTTCTCTTCTTTCACACACTTTTCCCCCTTACAGTGACACTTTACTCTACGAGGATAGTGTATCACTTTTACGTAGGAATCGCATAAAAAAAAGAAACAGTAGGAAAATATTCCTACTGCTTACTTTGTTTCACGGTGTAACGTAGACTTCTTGTCACGCTTGCAATACTTTTTAAGCTCGATACGCTCAGCGTTGTTACGTTTATTTTTCTTTGAGATATAGTTACGATCTCCGCATTCTGTACATGCTAGAGTAATATTCACACGCATTCTTATTTCCCTCCAGTACTAATAACTTAAATCAGACTATACCATAATACCACTTTTAAAATAAAAATTCTACACCTTTTGATATTGTCTAATTTTTTCTATAAGATTTTTCATGTTTTCCCTTGCTATTACTGGGTTTCTAGCATGTGAATACACTAAAAATTTTGGTTGTTTTGCGTCAGAAACGATATAAGACCACTCTTTTTCTGTATATTTGAACTGTACTCCTTCTAATATCCCGTCTTCTTTTCTTTCCATGTCAGCCAATAATTTCCGCATTACTTTCCCTTTTTCCTTCCACGAACACACAACTTCATCGCAAAGTAAATAGAGCGGAGGTGATTGCTCTAATATGCTGAGAAATGTTTTTTCCTGCAGTGCTATTAACTCAAATAATTTTCCTATTCGATATAAAATATCTCGCTTCCATCTTATTTGAAAAGACTTTTTTTCATCATGCATATAAAATAGAAGGTAACAACCACCCAATTTCAAAGACATTGGGTAAATTTTACCTGCTGATTCGAATAATAAATCAGGAATATCTACTTCTTCAAAATCAGTTCCTTGGTAAATATTACTATGATTATCATATAAATCGAATTGATTTCCTTGTTCAGAAAACATAAGCGCCATATTCGCTTTACTCGATTTCATCAAAGCTTTCACATGATCTTTTTGTCCCCCCGCATAAATCCATGTAACTGTGCACCCAAGCCTTTGCAGAAAGAGAATAAGTAACTGTTGTAACATATCATTTCTCTTATTAATAAGAAGATGAAACTTCTGTTTTTCTATTTTCTCTATATCAATGTGTTCTAATACTGCTTCTATATAATTATTTAAAGAAACATGAACCTGCTTACTTCGTCCCATTTCTTTCTCACATACGTAACGAAACGACTCAGACATATATAGTTGTTCGATCGTTTTTTGCTGCTTATACGATAACATTCCATCCCTGCCATACATCTTTATAACAATCCCTCTATCACTTTCCACTTGAATAAAAACCCCACCTGCACAGTTCAAATTATGAATGGCATACTGAAAAAGTGACTCGTTCATTTCTTTACATTCCATCGTATGAATCCCAATACCATGAATAGCATGGAGGAATAAGTTTTTATAGGACGTTGTTTCTATATTTTCTTGACTTCCGATTAATATACTCTCTCCTTTTACAAAAAGAGAACCATAAGCCATTGCGGCTTTCACAATAAATTGAGGGGTAATCTCAACATTGCCTCTTCCTACAATCCGGCTTTTTTGTAACCATCCTGCCCCCTTTTCACTCTCTTGAACACCAGCAGAGCCTACTATTGAATGACTATCTATCACCTTATATGGCCATAGTTTTCCTTTTTGCTTAATTACTGTACTTTTCCCTATATGGCAATGGTCCGCTACGATACTTTTTTGAAAAAGTGTAACATCATCTTCAACCATTGTATGCTCTCCAATTGTTGTTTCTAGCAACTCACAATATTTTCCGATACGGGCGTTTGCAAAAACGATGCTTTTTTGAAGATGAGAATAACTTGAAACCATACTATTTTTCCCTATAATAGAGTACGGTTCAATTACAGCCCCCGCACCAATTATTGCGCCTTCTCCAATAAAAGAAGGACCATGAATTTTCGTCCCTTTTCCTATCGTTACGCCTTCTCCCATCCACACCATTGGTAATACTTCTGTATATGGAATAGGCACCTTCAATTTTTTCGTCAACAAATCGAATTGAGCTTGCCGATATTGATCAAATATACCAATATCTAGCCAATAGTCTTCTGATAAATATGCAAATAACGCATTTTTATTTGCCAATAATGGAAATACATCATGACTGAAATCAAAAAATTCCATGGATGGTATGTAAGAAAATATTTCCGGCTCCATTATATAAATACCTGTATTCACAACATTAGAAACTACCTCATTCCAACTCGGTTTTTCTATATATCGTATAATTTCTTGTTCTTTATTCGTTACAACTAACCCAAATGAGAGTGGATTTTCTACTTCTTTCACAAACATCGTTACCATTCTCTTCTTCTGTTCATGAAATGCAATTCCTTCTGATAATTGAAAATCAGTTAATGCATCCCCACTAATAACAACAAATGTTTCATCTAAAAAACTTTCCGCTTGCTTAATGCTCCCTGCGGTTCCAAGTGGGGGAGAGTCTTCAAAATAATACAAGTTAACTCCCCATTTACTACCATCACCGAAGTGCTGCTTAATAGCTGTACTCATATATTGAACAGTAATTGCAATTTCACGAATGCCATGCTGACGTAATAATTCAATATTATATTCAAGAACCGGCTTTTCTAACAATGGTAACATCGGTTTTGGAGTATTACATGTTAATGGTCTAAGGCGTCTTCCCTTTCCTCCAGCTAAAATAACCCCCTTCATATACTTCAGCCTCCACTTATATAATGTTCAAGAACTCCGTATACCACATGTATATCATTTATCCCGCATTAACTGCCCACAAATAGCGGGATAAATAAATGTACCTTTTAATCCTAGCAAAAAAAGAAAGCGCTTACTATTAACTTAGCAAAATATTTAATAAGATGTAATTAACACATATGTACTTATTTTTCCATTAATTATGATACATCTTATCATCATAAACTAAAGGAAACAACGAGCTTTTTTTGTCATGTTTTGACTAAAAAAAGCAGGTGATTTCTCATCACCTACTCTTTTCCTACTCATTCAATAAATAATGCTTTCCTTTTACTAAATAAAATACATTCTCAGCAATATTCGTAACATGGTCTGCTACACGCTCAATATATCTAGCAACAAAGGATAGTTGTGTAATTTGTGTAATCGCTTCTGGTTGTCCAGGGATAGAGGAAATAAATTCACGAATCGCCTTCCCATAAATTTCATCAACTGAATCATCCATTTCGGCAATTTGTCTAGCAAAAGTTAAATTTTCTTGCTCGTATGCTTCTAATGCTAAATTTAACATTTTATGAGCAATCTCAAACATTTCATCAAGATTCTGCAAGCTAACAACCACTTCTTTTTCTCCAAGGCGAATTGTTGATTTCGCAATATTAACAGCGTGGTCTGCAATACGCTCTAAATCTGTCGCTGTTTTAATTGAAATGAAAATTCTTCGTAAATCACTTGCTACAGGCTGCTGCTTTGTAATAAGCATAAGCGCAAGATCATTTATTTCTTCTTCTAAATTATCCATACGATAATCACCATCAATGACCTCTAACGCTTTCTCTACATCTCTTTTGTGAAGCCCTTCCATAGCAATCAATAGAGCTTCCCTTGCTAATTCACCAAGTTCAACTACCTTTTGCTGTAACGTTTTTAAATCACATTGAAACTGTTCTCTTACCATCGCTTCTTCCCCCTCAATATTATGTGCATTATATATAAAGTGAAACTTTAATCAGTGGGGGTTTTGTTCATCCCCACTGATTATTAGTTGAACCAATCGGGCGTTTACGGGCAGTTGATCTCCCACCTAACTTCTTTGCTCCATCCGAATTTTGAGGTGGGAGTTTTACTGCCCGTTAATGCGGGATAAATCCCCTCCCCAGCCTCTTGTACGTTTATTAAGCCTTGAGAAAAGAGAAATATTACTCCCCCTATTTAAAATGAGGTGAAAGTGAGAAATGCCCTCTATTAAGAGGGCATTTACTCTTAGCCTTACAACGATATCAACCAAATCGTCCTGTAATGTAGTCTTCTGTTCGCTTATCTGCAGGTGTTGTAAATAATTTATTTGTATCTGTATATTCCACAACTTCTCCACTTAAGAAGAAGGCAGTTTTATCTGAAATACGTGCTGCTTGTTGCATATTGTGCGTTACAATAACAATACTAAAATCTTTCTTTAACTCCTGAATTAGTTCTTCTACTTTTAATGTTGAAATTGGATCTAACGCTGATGTTGGTTCATCCATTAAAATTACGTCTGGCTCAATCGCTAAGCAGCGTGCAATACATAGACGTTGTTGCTGCCCACCAGATAAACCATATGCATTATCGTGCAAACGATCTTTTAACTCATCCCAAATGGCTGCTCCGCGCAAGCTTTTTTCAACGATTTCATCAAGTGTTTTTTTGTCACGAACACCATGAATTTTCGGTCCATATGCTACATTTTCATAAATAGATTTCGGGAATGGATTTGGCTTTTGGAACACCATACCCACATGCGTACGTAATTCTTCAACCGGATATGATTTATCGAATATATTTCGTTCTCTATATTCGATAACTCCAGTAGTTCGAACGATAGGTACTAACTCTACCATACGATTTAGCGTTTTTAAGTATGTTGATTTCCCGCAACCACTTGGACCGATAATCGCTGTTACTTCATTCTCATGAATACTTAAGTTGATATCTTTTAAAGCATGGTCTTCTCCGTACCATAAATTTAAATTTTTCGTATCAAACACTATTTTTTTGGGTGCTGTCTCAATCTTCTTCTCATTTTTCACCTGTACATTTACTACTGTTGCTACCATTTGAATTCCCCTTTCATCCACTTCCAACTTATTTTCGATTTCGTAACCATAAGACAAATATATTTATAAAGAGCAACAATCCTAGCAAAACAATCATCCCAGCTGCTGCTACATACTGAAATTCTTCTTGTGGTCTACTCATCCAATTAAAAATTTGAATTGGTAAAACCGTAAATCTATCGAACATACTAAACGGAACATAATTTGCAAATGCAAGTGCCCCAATAACTAACAACGGCGCTGCTTCTCCAATCGCTCTCGATACCGCTAACGTACATCCCGTTAAAATCCCTGGCAAAGCTACTGGCAGTACAATTTGATACATCGTTTGCCATTTCGTAGCACCTAATCCGTAAGAAGCTTCTAATAAAGAACTTGGTACAGATCGAATCGCTTCTTGGCTAGCCACAACAACTGTTGGTAAGACGAGTAAACTCATCGTCAGTGCCGCTGCGATTATGCTCTCTCCCAAATGGAGAGCGTATACGAAAATAGTTAACCCGAGTAAACCAAACACAACGGAAGGTACCCCTGCTAATGTTTGATTATTCAATTCTATTAACTTTTTAAAAACGGACTCTTTCGCATAATGCTCTAAATAAAGAGCTGTTCCGACTCCAAATATAAAGGAGACCGGTATAACAATACTCATAAATAATATTGTTCCTGACAAAGCAGCAACAATCCCAGCTTCTTTCGGATTACGTGAAGCGAAGTTTGTAAAAAAATCTATTGAAAGATAACTCATACCTTTTTCAAAAATTTGAAACAACAAAATAAACAGAATTAAGATTGAAAACAAAATTGCTATATAAAATAATGATTTGTAAATTCTATCTTTTAAAAAACGTGATGCCATATTTTCTTGTACTTTTTTATGGTTTAACATTCGCATATTATGTCACCCTCCTAAAACGGCGCATAATATACTGCGAAATGATGTTCATAATAAAAGTAAACATGAATAAAGTCGCACCTACAGCATACATGCTGTAATAAGTAAGTGTTCCATGCGGAGCATCCCCTAAACTCACTTGTACAATATAAGCTGTTAATGTTTGAATGGAATGAGTCGGATCTATCGATACATTAGGTGTTGATCCGGCTGCAATAACAACAATCATTGTTTCACCAATCGCCCGAGAAGCTGCCAATATAATCGCTGCCATAATGCCTGTAAAAGCCGATGGAAATACTATTTGTTTTACCATCTCAAAACGAGTTGCCCCTAGCCCTAGTGAAGCTTCTTTAATTCCTTTCGCTACAGCTCTCATTGCATCTTCAGAAAGGGAGGCAACCGTAGGTACCATCATAAATCCAATCACAATGCCTGGGCTAATAGCATTAAAAAACTGCAAATCTGGTATGATCCGTTGTAAAAGTGGCGTAACAATTGTTAATGCGAAAAAACCATATACAATTGTTGGGATACCTGCTAGTAGCTCTAACAACGGTTTTAATATTTTCCGGGCACCATTTGAAGCATATTCGCTCAAAAATATGGCACACCCTAAACCGATTGGAATTGCTACAACCATAGCAATTGCTGTTACAAGAATTGTTCCACATATAAGTGGTAATATACCGAATTTAGGATCTTCAAAAAAAGGTAACCATTCTTGCTCCGTCAAAAAGGAGTATAATGATATTTTTTGAAAAAACATGATTGTTTCATTAGCCAACGTAAAAATAATTCCAAGTGTCGTCACTATAGACACGCTAGCAATTATTTTTAGTAATAACGGAACTATTCGATTGATTCGCTGCGCTTTTTTTCTTCTATTTGTATTTCTCTCAATCAAATGTTGTACAGAAAATGTAATTTGACTTTTGTCATTATGAGCCAAAGATGAAAACCCCTTTCCACCCTGACATTACCTTTTTATTTCTGTTAACATTCGCAGCTGTTCATTGTATTTTTCTTTTGGCAATTTTACATATCCGACCTCTTCAGCGAGGTTGCCAACATGTTTAATCATAAACTCAACATAATTTGCTACATTCATTTTATTTCGGATAGATGCATCATTTACATAAGTAAATAGCGATCTAGCTAAAGGCTTATACGCACCTGACTGAATGGTCTCTTTCGTTGGAAATACACCATTCACCTTGATTGCTTTCACCTTATCTCGGTTAGCCATATAATAAGCATATCCTACAAAAGCAATGGCATTTTTATCATTCATTACCCCTTGCATAATCACTTGATCGTCTTCAGACAAAGAGACCGTTTTTACAAGGCGACTATTTTGTAAGACAACATTTTGAAAATAATCATAAGTACCAGAGTCTACGCCTGGCGCATAAAATTTAATTTGTTCACGTGGCCATGATGAATGAATTTGCGACCATCGTTTTGAACTTCCATCTTCACCCCATAGTAGACGTAACTCGTCTATCGTTATATTGTTTACCCACGTATTTTGACGATTCACAACAATCGTAAGACCATCATAAGCAACCTCAAATGGCGTAAATTGAATGGAGTTTTTCTTCATTGCATTTTCTTCTACACGCTTCATCACTCTCGAAGCATTGTTTATATCTACTTCTCCTTTACTGAAACGATTAAATCCTCCTCCTGTTCCAGAAATACTAATAGAAATTTTCACGTTTGGATGAGCCTTTGTATATTCTTCTGCTACTGCCTCTATAATAGGAAAAACCGTTGAGGATCCATCAACTCTCACTTCTCCCATTTCATTTGTAGCGAATGCAGTAGACATGTTATAACAAAGAATACATGCCGATAATGTCAAAACCTTAATCGATACACTCATCCATTTCACGTGTTCTTCCTCCTAGAAGTAACCGGAAATAACAGGATTACAGATATAAGAATACTGCTAAACTATTAATTCGGTTTTAATTGTTTGTAAAAGTTTTGTAAAGTTCCACAAAAACAAATGTATACAGCAATTTGTTTTTCATTTTTGCACTTTAGATGCAGTAAATTTTCTAATCATCCATAAACTGCTATCTCCTAGCACATAACACAAATTTAAAGCGTATGCACCAATCTTGTTGTATTCATCTTTTTTGAAACTACATGTTTTTTCAACAGTTTACGCTTGTCCACATTTACTAAACCATATGCATAAAGCATAAAAAAAAGCACACTATCTTTTCAGATAGTGTGCTTTTTTTACAACTTTTTTATTCATCATCTTGTGTATTACTTTTTTTCTCTTTTTCATCTTTTGGAGCTTCACCAGTTAATGCTTGTTTTTTCAAATCATAGTAAGCGTCCATAATTTCACGACTGATATATCCATTAATTCCTGTTTTATCATCATGTACCCATGGGACAACAACAGAAAATGCTACTTCTGGATCTTCAAGTGGCGCATAACCTACTAATGTTAAGTTATATGTTTCAACACGCTCACCTTTTGCATTTCTACCAATCTCTTTATCTCCGCCATATACAGTTTGAGCTGTACCTGTCTTCCCAGCTGCTTTATATGGTGCACCTGCAAAGTATTTTGTAGCTGTACCACCTGTATCGTTAAACACTTGTCTAAATCCTTCTTGAACACGTTTAATTTGTGATTCAGGCATATCAACACGGTTTAATACTTTCGGTTCAATCGATTGAACAACTTTTCCAACTTCCTCTGGCTTCGCCGATGGCTGACGAATTTCCTTTACAACTTGAGGTTGCATACGATATCCACCATTTGCAATCGTCGAAATATATTGCGCTAATTGAAGCGGTGTATACGTATCATACTGCCCGATTGATAAATCTAATAAGAAACCTGGTTGATTTCCTTTACCTATTTGACCAGCAGTTTCATTTGGCAAATCAATTCCTGTTTTTACACCAAGTCCAAACTGACCAAAATAGTAACGCATAGTATCGAACGCACTTTTCGGAATATCTAACGTACCGCCTCGTACATATGGAACCCCAGCGATATTCATCGCTGTTTTAAACATATAAACGTTTGAAGACTGTTTTAACGCTGTAAGGTCATTAATATACCCCATCTGTTTCCAAGATGACTTCGTAGGTGTCCCTTTTAATTTAATCGGTTCATCTAACTGTACAGCTCCAGGTTGAATCGCGCCAGTTTGATACCCCGTAAGTACTGTCGCACCTTTTACAGTTGAACCCATCGGATAAGAACTTGTCATCGTTCCTAATGCAAAATCCTCTACTTTCGTTTCGCCGTCTTTATTCACTAATTGTTTCCCTGCCATAGATAAAACTTCACCATTTTTCGGGTTCATCATTACAACGAATGCACGGTCTAAAAGAGGTTCGCTCCCTTTAAATCTCATTAAGTTTTTTGTAAGAATTTCTTCTACGCGCTTTTGTAATTCCATATCGATTGTTAAATTCAGGTCGTTACCTCGTTGTCCTTGTGACACATTAATAGTTTCTAAAATATTACCCTCTTTATCTGTAACATTTCTAACTTCAGCTTTTGTGCCGTGTAGGCTATCTTCATATTGTTGCTCAAGGTAACTTTTCCCTACGCGATCGTTACGATTATAATCACGAACAAGGTAGTAATCTAGTCGTTCTCTCGGCAACCCTTCATCAGAAGAAGTTACACCACCAAGTACACTTCGGAACATATCGTCATATTTATATTTTCGCTCCCAGTCAACATTTGTATCTACGCCTGGTAATTTCGCTAAATTTTCACTAATAATCGCGTATTCTTCTTCTGTTGCACCTTTTTTAACGATTTGCGGCGTCATTGCATATCCGCTTTCCATCTTACTTTTAATCGCCAATATTTCTAAATCTTTTGCTGAAAGTTGATTAATCTCTTCTTCTGTTACACGATTTCGTTGACGTTCATCTAGTTCTTTATCGTCAATTTTATTCACTTTAAACTCTTCACGATCTTTTTTTGTGATTTTCGCTTCTGCTTCTTCTTTATGTAAAGCAAGCCAATAATCTTTTTTATCGCGATCCGTTAACTTATCTGTTGGGACTTCAATTAAATCTGCTAGCTTTTTCGCCGTTTCTAAGCGATCTGCTGCAGTTGATCCCTTCATTTTTGTAAATGTAATTGTACGAACAGGCTCATTATCTACGACCGCTTCTCCATTACGATCAAATATTTTCCCACGCGGTACAGGATTACTTATCGTTGAATTTTCTTTCTTCTCAACTTCATTTTTATATTCCTCACCACGAACAATTTGTACGTATCCAAGCCTTACAATAACCGCGGAGAACATTAAAAACACGCAAAAAAACAACACGTTTAACCGAAAGGGAACGTGGGTCTTTTTCTTTTGTTGTTTCTGCTTCTTGCTCATACAAACCCCCTCTACCAACAGCTATGTAATGTGAAAGGGACACCTTCATACAGGTGCCCTCACTGCTGTCTTACATCTTTTTCTATTCTAGCATAAAACATACGATAAGTTAACCTTCTGGTTCAGTTTGATTCTGCGTGCTTCCTTGCGCTACAACACTGGTTTTGTTCACATTCCCCTCATCATATTTGACATTTTTAACTGCAAAATAAATAAGAAAATGTCCAGCTCCTAAAATACATAGTAAGAAAGGTAAACTTTTTTCAGGCGGAAAAAATATGACAGCACATAAAAAACTTAAAATGGAACAAATTCTTCCAGCATTTAACCATAATTCCCTGACCACTATATATTCTACACGCCATTCTCTCGCCTGTTTTGCTCTACCAATTACATCGTATGTCATGGAGCCATACGGAACGAGTAAAATAGGATATGCGACCGCAATACATGCTGCATAAATAAGTAATTTCGTATATGTAACATTAAAAATAACTAAAAATACAACCGCGTATAAAATAATACCACCAAGTAAAATTGCTTTTTTTCGCCATTCTTTCTTTAACATACGAGCAACTAAATAATAGCATACAAATGATACTGCAGAATTCACTAAACTATATTTCCCTAGTGCTAACTCGCTACCAGATGCTAAATAGACGTATACCGAAATAACGAAAATAAACGTTCCCTCTCTCAAACCTTGGAAGAAATGAGCGCGCGTAATTCTTCCCCAGTTTTTATCAACTTGCCGCTCTTTCAATACTTGCACAATTTCATAGCGCCCTTCACATTCTCTCTTCGATAGAAAAAAGCTTAGAACGACAGCAACCGCAAATAGCATTAACGAGAGGAAGAAAACGACAGTATAACCGCTCCATTTTTCCATACGTGAAATTGTATATCCTGCAGCTATCGGTCCAATCATTCCAGAGAACGATGTAAGAAGTCCGAGAAAACCGTTAAAAAAATCTCTTGTTTCTGGTTCTGTAATCTCAAATGTCAACAAGTTAAAAGCGAGCCAATAAAAACCATAACCAACTCCTAAAAGGGCTCCCATTAGTAAAATATAGTGAGATGCACTTTTTCCCGCTACTAAAACGACGATAAAAAAAACAGCTAACGTGCCTACACCTATTCGCAATAAAATCGAGCGATCAATACGTTTCGCTAATTTCCCGCCCACAAGAAATGTTAGAGGTTGCAATACAACGCTGGCCAAATTATACAAGCCCAAATTTACATAATTTTGTGTTTGCTTCCATAAATAAATGTTTACAAACGTATTCGATAAAGAAATTGCGAGCGTGTATAAACCTCCTATAACGAGCAATAATACTAAGTCCCGATTCACTTCAACATCACCAATTACATGTTTCCACTTCATACACAACTCTCCTTTACTTCATGTTCTAGTCTTCCAAAGACAAGCTCAATTATGTAAAAGGAGAGCATAGAAAAAAGCTAGGAGAAAACTCCTAGCTTTTTTCTAGCTGTATTAACTTTAATTATTTTGCTTCTTGGTAAAGTTTTTCAGCAACGTTCCAATCTACAACGTTCCAGAATGCACCGATGTAGTCAGGACGACGGTTTTGGTAATTTAAGTAGTAAGCATGCTCCCAAACATCTAAACCGATAACTGGAGTTTTACCTTCAGTTAGAGGAGAATCTTGGTTTGGAGTGCTTGTTACTTCTAACTCACCATTGTTTACTACTAACCAAGCCCAACCAGAACCGAAGCGAGTTGCGCCAGCTTTTGCGAATTCTTCTTTGAATGCATCGAAGCTACCGAATTTCGCTTCAATCGCAGTTGCAAGTTCGCCTACTGGTTGTCCTCCGCCGTTTGGAGATAGGATTGTCCAGAAGAATGTATGGTTAGCATGTCCGCCACCATTGTTACGTACTGCTGTACGGATTGCTTCAGGTACTTCGTTTAAGTTTGCAACTAATTCTTCAACGCTTTTGTCAGCTAATTCTGCATGACCTTCTAAAGCAGCGTTTAAGTTTGTAATATACGTGTTGTGATGTTTCGTATGATGGATGTTCATTGTTTCTTTATCAAAGTGAGGTTCTAAAGCATCATACGCATAAGGTAAATTTGGTAATTCGTGTTTTGCCATTGTTATATTCCTCCCGGTTTATGTATTGTCACTACATATGTGACCTACAACTTCATTCTACCCTAATTGCCATAGGGTGCAAACAAATAAATCGCTTTGTCTTGCTATCATTAAAGTAGCAAAATTCCCACTTCTTTTCAATTAAAATGCTCATATATTCCGTAAAAAAAGCTTCCTTCTACAAGGAAGCTTCCTGCTGACATAATAAACATATGAAATGGATATGGACCCTGTAGGACTCGAACCTACGACCGGACGGTTATGAGCCGTCTGCTCTAACCAGCTGAGCTAAGGGTCCACAATTATGTATGTAACATTAAAAAAACTAAATTCCCATCGAATATATCGTTTGAAAAATGTAAGATAAATTTACCATATACAAAAGAAAAGTGTCAATTGTATTTTTCTCTACTAAAAGAAGTAAATTAATAAGAAGAAATTTAGTCCCTTCTACTATATGTAAATATAATATATCTTGAGCTTCTCTAGATTCGTACGTTACAATGATTTTATACATACATAAAGGAAGTGAATCTATGTCCATTTTTAAACAGCTAGCAAAAAGCGTATATTCGCCTAAAGATATGGCGCTTTTCCGTTTTCAAAAAATCGGTAAAACCATTTTGTATATTATGCTTCTTTGCCTAATCACTACTATTCCAAGAACTTTCTTGTACGGTAGCGTCATCCAAGATGGTGTTAACATGGTAAATAAAGTAATCGAAAAAGATTTACCTGATTTTAAAATCGAAAACGGCGAGCTACAAGCTGATATTGATCAACCTATCGAAAAAGAAGACGGAAATGCCCTTTTCGTATTTGATCCAAATTCAACAGACTTAGAAAAATATCAAAATAAAACCGGTTTATTTGTTTTAAAAGATAAAGTAGTCTCTATGGGGAATGGTCAAACACAAACATACTCCTATAATGACTTACTAGGCGCATCTCTTGAGAAGAAAGATTTACAAGATTTCATTTCGTTATTTGACAGTATTTATCCAATCTTACTATTCGTTATTGGGTTCTTACTGTACTTGTTCCAATTATTTATTACCTTTGTAGGAGTTACCTTGCTTGCCTTCATCGGTTCTGCGATGAGCGGTCAACGCAAATTATCTTATAAACAAGTTTGGACATTAACTGCTTACAGCTACACAATTCCAACAATCTTCTTTATGATTATGGATTTATTCAAAATAAACGTACCTGGTGCAACATTCATTTACATTGCAGTTGTTTTAATCGTTCTATACTTAACAATTAAAGAAGTTCCAAAACCAAAAGATAAACAAGAACTATAAAAAAAATGCCTAAATAGGCATTTTTTTTTTGGACAAGCATATATTCCTAGCAAAGGAGTGAAGGATATGAAGAGATTAGGTGTACTCTTATTCGTGCTTGTCCTCGGTTATATATTTTATTACGACATTAAAATCGGTACTTTACCGATGTTAAGTTCATACAAAAAAACAACAGCTGCCGAAACGATAAAAAAAGAAAATACAGATACAAAGCAGAATAAAGAGAAAGAAACAGAAAAAGAAACGGATACAGCTTATAAAGCAATTGAAGTAAAAACTGGTGATACAGTCCTTTCTATTACAGAAGCGATCAATAAGAAAAAAATTCCTTCTATTGAAAAAGTAATTGATGATTTTAAACAATTAAATAAAAATGCATCTGCTACAAAAATCCAAGTTGGAAAGTCTTATAAATTCCCGTTATATCAATAAGCCATCACTTAATCCTTGTCAATTACATAAAGGCGCTGATACAATAGTAAAAGTGAAACCGAGTACTTTGGTTTCTATAGCCCTTTCTCACACATACTATCATTGATGTAAGGGACTAAAATAAGAAACTTCTTTTATAAGGAGAGCGATCTATTCGTGAATGAAATGACTCATCGTACAAAAACACGTCCAGTTAAAGTCGGTAATTTAACAATTGGCGGTAACAATGAATTAATTATACAAAGTATGACAACAACAAAAACACATGATGTTGAGGCTACAGTTGCTGAAATTAAACGTTTAGAAGAAGCAGGCTGTCAAGTCGTTCGTGTTGCTGTTCCAGACGAGCGCGCAGCAAATGCTATTGCTGATATTAAAAAACAAATCAACATTCCACTTGTTGCTGATATTCATTTTGATTATCGCCTTGCTTTAAAAGCAATCGAAGGCGGCATTGATAAAGTACGTATCAATCCAGGTAATATTGGACGTCGCCATAAAGTAGAAGCTGTTGTAAACGCAGCGAAAGAGCGCGGCATTCCAATCCGTATCGGCGTAAATGCAGGTTCATTAGAACGTCATATTTTAGAAAAATATGGATACCCAACTGCTGATGGTATGGTCGAGAGCGCACTGCACCATATTAAAATTTTAGAGGACTTAGATTTCCACGATATTATCGTATCAATGAAAGCCTCTGATGTTAACTTAGCAATTGAAGCATATGAAAAAGCCGCTCGTGCTTTTGATTATCCATTACATTTAGGTATTACAGAATCAGGAACTTTGTTTGCTGGAACTGTAAAAAGTGCTGCTGGTCTTGGAGCAATTTTAAATAAAGGTATCGGAAATACACTACGTATTTCTTTAAGTGCTGATCCAGTGGAAGAAGTAAAGGTTGCACGTGAACTATTAAAGTCATTCGGTCTTGCATCTAATGCAGCAACACTTATTTCTTGTCCAACTTGTGGTCGTATTGAAATTGATTTAATTAGCATCGCTAACGAGGTGGAAGAATACATCTCTACACTAAAAGTACCAATTAAAGTTGCAGTACTTGGTTGCGCTGTAAACGGTCCTGGTGAAGCTCGTGAAGCTGATATCGGTATTGCCGGTGCACGTGGAGAAGGATTATTATTCCGTAAAGGGCAAGTTGTTCGTAAAGTACCAGAAGAAATAATGGTGGAAGAACTGAAAAAAGAAATCGATGTAATTGCTGCTGAAATGGCTGCTGAACGAGAAAAAGAAAAAGAAAAAGAAACACAAGAACAATAAAAAGAAGGTTGCCACAATATTTGTGGGCAACCTTCTTTTTTACGTAAAAAAGCTCGTCAGTTATGTAACCGACGAGTTCTTATTTTGCACATTTTGGACAACGGCCATATATTTCAAACTTATGACCGGTTACTTCATAACCGTTAAAATCTTTATTCATAAAATCCATTGGGCAAGAAGTGATTTCTTTCGTACCACCACAATCTAAACAAATAAAATGATGATGATGTGCCATAATAGAGCACGTAAAACGAAAATGTTTTTCACCATTTAATTCCGTTTGCTCTAAAACTCCAATTTCAGCGAATACCGTTAAGTTACGATAAATCGTATCGAAACTAAGTCCTGGATAATCATCCTTCATATGTTCTAAAACGTCTTTCGCAGTTAAATAACGATTATGTGCCGCGAATAACCTTAGCATCTCTTCCCTTTTCCCCGTATGTTTATATCCTTTTTCCTTCATTAGGCGTAAAGCTTCTGTTAGATTCATACCTATCCCTACTTTATGCAGTTTTTTTCTTCTTCCATAAAATCGCACCGATTAAAATAAGAACCGCTATCATAACAATTGTACCACCTGGTGCTAGATCAAGTTGATACGAAGCAAACATTCCACCAATTACTGCAATTTCACCAAATAAAATGGAAAAGAAAATTGTTTGTTTAAATCCTTTTGCAATACGAATACTTGCTGCAACTGGTAACGTCATTAAAGATGATACGAGAAGAACACCTACAACCCGCATTGATACCGCAATTACAAGAGCAACTAATATAATGAAAATAAAGTGAATCCACTTTGCACTCAAACCGGTTGATACAGCGTATTCCTCATCAAATGATAGTAAAAACAACTCTTTGTATAATAAAACAATCGTTATAATAACTACAATTGCTACTATCCCAATAATAATTAAATCCGCACTTGTTACAGCACTTACACTACCAAATAAATAACTAAATAAATCCGTATTGAATCCATTAGCAAGTGAAATGAAGATAACTCCAATCCCCATCCCTGCTGAAAGTATAATCGGAATTGCTAACTCTTGATAATGCTTATATACAGTACGTAATTTTTCAATTAGCAATGCTCCACCGATTGAAAAAAACATTCCCATATATAAAGGGTTTAAAAACCCACCAGTAAAGATTGTCTTTTCAAGTAATAAACTTGCTGCAATTCCCGACAACGTCACATGACTTAATGCATCCGCAATAAGCGACATACGACGAATTACAACGAACACGCCGATAAGTGGTGCGACAAGCCCTATTAAAACACCAGCGTATAAAGAATTACGTAAAAAATCATATTGTAAAAAATCCTGTATCATTATATCCTCCCGTGATGCCCATGTTCATGTTCTAAGCGATGAACATGATGTCCATATAAAATCGACATTTCGGCATCTTCTAACTCTCGGAATTTCTCTACATTCCCATGGAAATGTAGATGCTGATTTAAACATGCAACATGCGTCACCTTTTCTGTTACAGCACCCATATCGTGCGTAACAAGAATTAACGTGATCCCTAGCCTTTTGTTTAAATCCTCTAGTATCTCATAGAAGCTTTCCACATTTTTCACATCAATCCCAACAGTAGGTTCGTCCAAAATAAGTAATTCCGGATCACTTACAAGTGCACGAGCAATAAATACACGTTGTTGTTGTCCACCAGAAAGCTCTCCAATGTTGCGACCTTGGAACTCACTCATCCCTACATCAGCAATCGCTTTTTCTACTTTCGCCTTATCGTCTTTCGTAAAGAAGCGAAAAAGACCTTTTTTGGAAACAAGTCCCATTGAAACAACTTCAAAAACAGTCGCCGGGAAACCTGAGTTAAAGCTATTTGCCTTTTGAGATACATAACCAACTTTATTCCACTCTTTAAACTTTTTACTATCAATGCCAAACAATCTAATACTTCCTTGCTTCGGCTTTAAAACACCCAATAAACATTTAAGTAAAGTCGATTTCCCTGAACCATTTGGTCCAACTAAACCTAAAAAAGCTCCCTTCGGAACTTGCAAATTAATATCTTCTAACACATTTCGATCTTCATACCGAAACGTAAGTCCTTCTATTTCTAATATATTATTCATTACACATCACCTATTTTAATTCAGAATGATTCCGATTTATCTCTATTTGAATTATAGTACAGCTTATTATAGTTGTAAACCAATCTGCCCAAAATATATTCCTTATTTCCAGAAACCTTACTATTATAACAAAAAGCAGAGAAAATTTCTCTGCTTTCGAAAGATATTGTAATTAATTTTTTAGTGAATCGCTGATTTAAACTTACCGCCATTCGTCTCTTGCGTACTCATAATCGTAACAAAGGCATTTTCATCAATTTCATGCACAATCGACTTTAACTTCGTCACTTCAAGACGCGTTACAACTGCATAAATAACTTCTTTTTCTTTATCTGTATAGCCACCTTTAGCAACAAGTTTTGTTGTTCCACGGCCAAGGCGGTGTAAAATTGCATTTGATACTTCTTCATATTGATCTGACACTATTAAAACTGCTTTCGTTTCGTCTAATCCTTGAATTACTGTATCAATAGTTTTAAATGCGATATAGTACGTCATAACAGAATACATCGCCTGTTCAACGCCAAACACAAATGCTGCCCACGCAAAAATAAATAAGTTCACAAACATTACAAACTCGCCAACAGAGAAAGGTAATTTCTTCGTTAATAAAATACCCATAATTTCTGTTCCGTCCATTGATCCACCGTGACGAATAACGAGCCCTACACCAAGACCTAAAATAAGACCGCCAAACACTGTCGCTAAAATCGGCTCAGTTGTAAATGGCGGGACAGCGTGCAACGTCGATTCAATAAATGCTAAAGCAACGATTCCGAACGCAGAAGATAACATGAATGTTTTTCCAATTTGTTTATAACCCGAGTACATAAACGGAATGTTAAGGATAACAACTAAAGTAGAAAAACTTAACCACCAAATATTAGGAGTAAGATAATCTAATATAAGAGAAATACCAATAATTCCACCATCAATAATTTTATTTGGCATTAAAAATAGTTCAATCGCTACCGCCGCACACGCTGCTCCAAAGATAATCATAACTAAGCGATATATAAGATGAATAACACTTTCTTTTCGATGTTGCTTTTTTTCCATAAGTCCTCCTTATACTCTTTATCTATAGTTTTGTTCTTATATTATAGCATAAGCTTCTTTTTCTCATGGAAAAAACGAAACTCTATAAGAATATATACAAGCTATGTGCACATATATTTCGATAGTAGAACGTGTGAAGGAGGACAACACGATGAACCTCATCAAACAAATTGTTAATAAAAAATTAAACCATATTTCTACAAAAGAGCTATTAAAATATAGCAAAGAATATGAAGTTCCAATTACAACCGCACAAGCTGATCAAATTGTTTTACTTATGAAAGGAAAAAATATTAACATTTACGATAATAACGAGCGACTAGATCTCTTAAAACAAATCGCAAAGGTAACTTCTCCTGCCACCGCACAACAAGTAAATACTTTATTTCAGCAACTATTAAAATAAGGAGGGGAAAATCCCCTCCTTATTGTGCTTTAATTTTTTCAAGAATCCCTTCATCAAAAGTACCATTCTTCAGCATTTCGATTTCTAATTTATATGGTGGCTTCTTGTCTTTTTTATCTTCACCTACATACGGCGTTTCAAGAATTTTTGGTACGTGCATTAACTGCGGATGATGCACAATATGATGCAACGCTTTATAACCGATATGACCGAAACCGATATTTTCATGACGGTCCTTTCCTGCGCCGCGTACATTTTTACTATCATTAATATGAAGTACTTGCAAACGATCAATACCAACAATCTTATCAAATTCGTTTAATACACCGTCAAAATCATTTACAATGTCATAACCTGCATCGTGCGTATGACACGTATCAAAACATACAGATAACTTTTCATTATATTTTACGCCATCAATAATTTTCGCAATTTCTTCGAAGCTACGACCGCATTCCGTTCCCTTTCCTGCCATTGTTTCTAGCGCAATGTTAACCGTTTGTTCTGGCGTTATTACTTCATTAAGCCCTTTAATAATTTGTTGAATACCAGCATCTGCTCCTGCACCAACGTGAGCTCCTGGGTGAAGAACAATTTGTCTCGCCACACCTAATGCTGCCGTTCTTTCAATTTCCATACGAAGGAAGTCAACACCTAATTGAAACGTCTCAGGTTTCGTCGTATTCCCAACATTAATAATATAGGGAGCATGGACGATAATTTCTTCAATACCGTTCAGTTCCATATGTTTTCTTCCTGCTTCTATATTCAATTCTTCAATTGGTTTTCTTCGTGTATTTTGCGGTGCACCTGTATAAATCATGAACGTTGTTGCACCGTACGAAACAGCCTCTTCACTTGCTGCTAATAACATCTTCTTACCACTCATTGAAACATGAGATCCAATCTTTAACATACAATCACCTCTTCAATATACAATAGATATAATGATAGCATAATTTGTAGAAACATGTAGTGAATTGTTTGTTCGCAAAAAAGGCACTACACAAATTTATATGACTATTTAAACAAGCTATACTCTATATTTAACTTAACTGGATTAGGCAAAACTTTAATCAATATTTTTCTATCCTTACTGATTATATGCTCTCACAAATAGCGGGATAAAAAAAGATAAGGGAAAATCCCTTATCTTTTTTTATTGCTATATTTTCTCTTCACTTTATCACGTTCTGTTGCAAGTTTTCGTTTATAGTTTGGTTTTACCTTCTTCGGCTTTTTAACAACTTTTGTTGCCATAACATCTAGTCCATCATTTGGTTTTTTACGGCTCTTACGACGACGACGGTCACCTAAATCCGCCCACTCATCTCCGCGTAAATCTACATGCTTAAACTCGATATGACGTTGTTTTTCCAAACTATCTAACGCTTCTTCATTTGCTGGATCATAAATTGTCACTGCAATACCTGAATGACCCGCACGTGCAGTTCTTCCAACACGGTGAACGAAGAAATCTAAATCTGATGGAAGTTCATAGTTAATAACATGACTAATTCCTTCAATATCAATACCGCGTGCTGCTAAATCTGTTGCAACAATATATTGGAACTCTAAATCACGAACTTGTTTCATCATTTTTTTACGATCACGTGGTGATAAATCACCGTGTATACGCCCTACTTTTAACCCACGTTCTGCTAATCCATCAGCTACTTCATCAGCCTTCTTCTTTGTGTTTGTAAACACAATTGCTAGGTACGGTTTAAATTGAAGTAGCATATTTTTCACTAATTCAATTTTATTACGGTGTCTTGAAGGCACAAGATAATGCTCAATATTTCCTGCTGCAACTTGTTTCGGATTAATATGAATATGCTCTGGATTCTCCATATATTTCTTCAAAAACGGTTTTAATTTTTGAGGAATTGTTGCAGAGAAAACTAGCATTTGTAAGTTTTTAGGCATACGTCCTGCAATTTTATCTACATCTTGAATGAATCCCATATCAAGCATTAAGTCTGCTTCATCGACAATAATAGTATTTGCTTTATAAACAAATAACGCTTTTTCTTCTACTAAGTCTTTAATACGTCCTGGTGTTCCAACTACAATATGAGGTTGTTTTTTCAACTTTTCAATTGATCGTTGTTTATCAGTTCCACCAATTAAACAACGTGCTGTAATCATTTGATCTTCTGCACAGAACTTTGTTAATTTCACGATTTCTTCGTAAATTTGTTGTGCTAACTCACGAGTAGGCGCTGTAATAACAAGTTGTACTTCTTCACGACTTGCATCAATTCTGTTTAATGTAGGAAGTAAGTATGCATGTGTTTTCCCAGAACCTGTTTGGGATTGTCCAATTACACTCACACCTTTTTTCACAACCGGGAAAATTTTCTGTTGAATTCCTGTCGGCTCTGAAAAGCGTAGTTCACGAACTGCATCTATTAAAAATGGTTTAAAATCATACTGTGTAAAAGTTTGTAGTGTCATAAGTTACACCTTCTTTCTAAAATTTCTACTGCGCGCACAAATCAGTCAAGTCTACATTATATCGAAATCTACAAGTAAAATCCATCTTTAGTTTAGGTTTTTACTTCAAAAACTAACCTTCTTCCCTTTCATTGCATATTGTATGTGTATATACCTAACTGAAGAAAGGAGGATTTCCCACATGTTTCCGAAATCCCCTATAAGACAAATGTATCCGAATCGAGGACAACAATCTTACACACCATATCCGATTCCACAACTACCACCGATGGCTCAAAAAAAGAAAGGTTTCCTTGCTAAACTCTTTAAAAAACACGATCCAACCGAACCTTTCATGCAAATGGTCCCTCCTTATCGACAAATGGAAGGGCCACCGATGATGTACCAACAACCGCCGCCCCAATATCAACAGCAACAACCATACCAACAACAATATACACAACAATATCAACCATACATGCAGCAATATCCAGAGCAGATGATACCACCTCAAATGTATGAATCAAATGATACACGTGGTGCTGCGTCAGCTACAACTGCAGCGGCATCTAGCAGTGGCATCGGTAGTTTTTTTTCAAATTTAATTTCGAACCCAACTAATATGATAAATAATATCGAAAAAGTATCTCAAGTCGTGCAATCTGTCGGTCCTGTTGTCGAACAGTACGGTCCCATTATGCGTAGTCTACCAAGCATTGTTAAAATCCTCACCTCTGGAAAAAGTACGGAAGAAAATCAAACTGAAGATGCAACAGAACAGGTTGAGGTAGCAACTCCACCTCCTTCACCTCCAAAAAGGAAACGAAAACGAAAAAAAATAGTGCTTGAACCGGTAATAGAAAAAGAGGTTCCGAAAGAACCCGTTCAACAATCAGCAACAAAACCAAAACTATATGTGTAACAATCCTTTGTTTTCTATCCCCTCCTCCTTTATAATGTAAAAGACTATGCACAAAAGTATCTCTTGTTTAGAAGGAGAGGATTACTCATATGAAAATTGTTAAAATTTCCCCTCGTGGTTATTGCTACGGTGTTGTCGATGCAATGGTAATTGCACGTAACGCTGCATTAGATAAATCATTACCGAGACCTATTTATATTTTAGGTATGATTGTTCACAATAAACATGTTACAGACGCTTTTGAAGAAGATGGAATCATTACGTTAGATGGACCAAGTCGCTTAGATATTTTAGATCAAATTGATTCTGGTACTGTTATTTTTACTGCTCACGGTGTTTCTCCTGAAGTTAAACAACGTGCAAAAGAAAAAGGTTTAACGACAATCGATGCAACTTGTCCAGATGTTACAAAAACACATGACCTTATTGAAGCAAAAAAAGCTGAAGGATACCATGTCATTTATATCGGCAAAAAAAACCATCCAGAACCAGAAGGCGCGGTTGGTATTGCACCTGATATCGTTCATCTTATCGAAAGAGCTGATGATTTAGAAACATTAGAAATCCCAACGGATAAAATTTTAGTTACGAATCAAACAACAATGAGTCAATGGGACGTTCAACATTTAATGGAGGACATTCAGAAAAAATTCCCAACAGCAGAATTCCATAAGGAAATTTGTTTAGCAACTCAAGTTCGCCAAGAAGCTGTAGCTAAACAAGCGGATGTTGCAGATTTAACAATCGTTGTTGGTGACCCAAAAAGTAACAATTCGAATCGCTTAGCGCAAGTATCACAAGAAATTGCTGGTACGAAAGCTTATCGTGTTGCGGATGTAAGTGAAATCCAATTAGAGTGGCTACAAGGTGTAGAAAACGTAGCTGTTACAGCAGGTGCTTCTACTCCAACACCAATTACAAAAGAGGTTATCGCTTTCTTAGATCAATATGACCCAATGAATCCGGCTACGTGGGAAAGAATTCGAAAAGTACCACTTCAAAAAATCTTACCTCGTGTAAAAGTGAAAAAAGAACAATAATAAAAACCGTTGCCTATATGAGCAACGGTTTTTATTTTTCTTATACAAATGTAAACGGATCTGTATGTAACTGCGAAGCATGAATGTGTACATTGAATTTCTTTGCATCCACTTTTTCTTGCAATTGCTTTTGCACACCTTGCTTCATTACTTTTTCAACGTTATGTCCTGGGTCAATTATATTTAAACCAAGCATCATCGCATCATGAGCAACATGGTAATACATGTCACCTGTTACATATACATCTGCCCCTTTAAATTTCGCTTGGTTTATATATTTATTACCGTCACCACCAAGTACAGCTACTTTACGCACTGTATCATCTAACTTCCCAACAACTCGCGCACCCTTTACATGTAATGATTGTTTCACGTGTAAAGCGAACTGTTCAAGCGTCATTTCTTCTTGTAAATATCCTATTTTACCAAGTCCTAATGTTTCACCTTTATTATCAAGAGGATATACATCATACGCCACTTCTTCGTATGGATGGGCTGCCAACATCGATTTAATAACTTTTCTTTGTAATGAAGCTGGAATAATCGTTTCGATACGCACCTCGTCCACACGTTCTAACTGTCCAGTTTCACCGATATAAGGGTTTGTACCTTCTTGAGGGATAAACGTACCCACCCCTTCACTACCGAACGTACAGTGGCTGTAATTACCGATATGACCTGCATCCGCATCTCCAAGAGCTTTGCGCACCTCTTCTGCATGAGTTACCGGAACAAATACAACAATTTTTTTCATTTCTTCTGCATATGTAGGAACTAATACTTCTGTATTTTGTAACCCTAACGCATCAGCAAGTAAATCATTTACCCCGCCCTTAGCAATATCTACATTTGTATGTGCTGCATAAATCGCAATATCATTTTTAATACACGCTTCAATAATTCTTCCGTACGCCTTCTCTGTATGAATCGCTTTTAATGGACTAAAGATTAAAGGATGGTGCGCTATAATGATATTCGCCCCTAATTGGATCGCCTCGCCCACAACTTCCTCCGTTACATCTAACGCGATTAGCACGTTTTGCACAGGTTTATTAAGTGCCCCAATCTGCAGGCCGATCTTATCCCCCTCCATCGCTAAATGCTTCGGATACATACTTTCAAATAAAGAAATAATTTCATGACCATTCGGAATTTTACTCATGATAAAACCTCCCCTATCATTTTCATTTTCGCGTCTACTTCTGCACGCTTCGCCTGTGTTTCTTCAGATTCTGCCGCACGCTCTAACTGTTTTAAAATATTTTGGAAGTTTTTCAATTCTCCTTCCCACTTTTCAACAAAAGCTTCACTTTTTTCTTTTATTAAAAATGGACCCATAAACAATTCAGCTTGTTTATTATCCGAGTAAGGTGCTGCAATATTTCCTCGTTCCCCAACTAAAATCTCGTAAATTTTCCCGTCTTCTTTTACGATTTTTTCATGGATAAGCTCCCAGCCATTTTCAATAAACCATTCACGAATGTGATGCGCTGCAATGTTCGGCTGTAAAATTAAACGTGTTACACCTTCTAATTTTTCTTTACCACTTTCTAAAATGTCACGAATTAGTGCTCCACCCATACCAGCAACTGTAATCACATCTACTTCCCCTGGTGTAATTACTTCTAATCCATTCCCTTTACGAACGTCTACCTTATCTTGCAAGCCACTTTCAGCTACAGTTGCTTGCGCAGATCGAAATGGTCCGTCTACAACTTCTCCTGCAACTGCTTTTGTAGCAATATTATTTATAATTGTATAACACGGTAAATACGCATGATCCGATCCAATATCAGCTACTGTGGATCCTACTGGAATCTCCCGCACAACTTCTTCTAATCGTTTTGAAAGCTTTACTTCATTCATGTATTTCCATTACTCCTTCTCTTGTCAGTCTGTCTCCATGATAATGAATTTATAGTGGTTGTTGCAAGTCCATAACAACACTTCCATTCTCTATTACTAATCGTATTTTAGAAAGTATAGAAAAACAAGCCTTTTGCACAAAAGCAAAAGGCTTGTTTTTCTATACTTTACCCCGCATTAACGGGCAGTAAGACTCCCACCTCAAAATTCGGCTAGAACAAAGAAGCTAGGTGGGAGACCAACTGCCCGTAAACGCCCGATTGGTTCAACTAATAATCAATGGGGGATGAACCCCCACTGATTAAAGTTTCACTTTATTTTTTCTTCGATAACCAATCAGCTACTTTTGCCGCTTGATCAGCTGGAACTATATTTGGCGGCATATTCCCTTTTCCTTTTGAAAGAATTTCTTTAATTTCATCTTTTGAAAGTTTCCCACCAATTTTTTGTAAATTAGGTCCCACTGCTCCTTGTAACTGATCACCGTGACAGCTCGTACAGCTTTGCTTTACAATATCCTCTGGCTTTGATGCTGTTTGCGCTGGTTTCCCACCATTTTTTGCATCAGCTAACTCTTTAGATTTATTTAGCCCCTGAAATGAAAATACAAACATAACGATAATACCTAATGCTGCAATAAGAGCGAACGGAATCAACGGATTACGTTTCATATCTCTTCTCCCCCCTCTATACCCCTAAATAGTTAGATGATTCAGTCATTTTTATTGTACTTGAAAACGTTCTATCAGAAAAGAGTAAACTAATATTTGTTAAAAATATTCCATAAATTCAGTTTATTGATTTTCACTATTATATCGCATATTATTTCGATAATTACTAACGTTTCTCATCATATTTTTTACTTTTCTACATATTATTTTGTATATAATAAACAAAATAAATCGAAAAATCGAAAAATGAGCATTTGCAAATCAAAAGACAATTCTGTAAAATAAATTACAAGAAATTGTAATCGTTGCCGATAGCTAAATTTTAACAAAAATTAACAAAATAAAAAAGTTTACTTCACAAAAGTGAAGTAAACTTAAAGGTAGCCTATTCTAAGAAATCCTTAAGACGCTTACTACGGCTTGGATGTCTTAATTTGCGAAGTGCTTTCGCTTCAATTTGACGAATACGCTCTCTCGTTACGCCGAATACTTTCCCAACTTCTTCAAGCGTACGAGTTCGTCCATCATCTAAACCAAAACGAAGACGCAGAACATTTTCTTCACGATCTGTTAGTGTATCTAACACATCTTCTAATTGTTCTTTTAGCAACTCATACGCTGCATGGTCCGCAGGCGATGTTGCTTCTTGGTCTTCAATAAAGTCACCTAAATGGGAGTCATCTTCTTCACCAATTGGTGTTTCAAGAGAAACTGGCTCCTGTGCAATTTTTAAAATTTCGCGTACTTTTTCTGGAGCAAGATCCATTTCTTCACCAATCTCTTCAGGTGATGGTTCGCGTCCTAAATCTTGTAATAATTGACGTTGTACACGGATTAACTTATTAATTGTTTCAACCATATGAACTGGAATACGAATTGTTCGCGCTTGGTCTGCAATCGCACGTGTAATAGCTTGGCGAATCCACCAAGTTGCATACGTACTAAATTTAAAACCTTTACGGTAGTCGAACTTTTCAACTGCCTTAATTAGACCCATATTTCCTTCTTGGATTAAGTCTAAGAAAAGCATACCACGGCCCACGTAGCGCTTTGCAATACTTACTACAAGACGTAAGTTTGCTTCCGCAAGACGGCGTTTTGCTTCTTCATCGCCTTCTTCAATACGTGTCGCAAGTCGAATTTCTTCTTCAGCAGATAGTAAGTCTACACGACCAATTTCTTTTAAGTACATACGAACAGGGTCATTGATTTTCACACCTGGCGGCACACTTAAATCATTAAGGTCAAATTCTTCTTCCGTTTTTGTAATTTGGCGATTATTAGGACCTTCGTCGTTGTCATTGTCACCAACTAAGTCAATCCCTTGTTCACCTAAATATTCATAGTATTCATCCATTTGATCGGATTCAATTTCAAATCCATTCATGCGTTCTGCAATCTCTTCATATGTAAGAACGCCACGTTTTTTTCCGAGCTCAGTGAGTTGTTCTTTCACTTGCTCAAGGGTCATTTCAGTTTCAATTTGTTTAGAACGAGCTGGTTTGTCAGCCATCTGTTCCCCTCCTTACGCGAGATACAAACATTCATTATACTAAAATTTTATCAAAAAAGCTATTTCCTTGCTTTTTGATTTTGTAAATATGCCACATAATATTTAGCAGCCTCTACAGGATCTGTTTTTTCCATTTGTTTTACTTTAAAGATGATTTCCATCTTTTCAAGTTTTTCCTGATGACGTTTGAGCGTCTCCAAATGACCTTGCAACACTTCTTCTGTGTATTCTGGATTAATAAATTCATCCGTCGAAATATCAGTGATAATATTTTTCAACTTTTCATCAGAGAGCCAACTTAAAAATGTTCCGACTGAAGGTTCATTTCCCTTTTCATAATATGCGTATAGTTCATATAAAATCCCTTTATGTTCTTCTGTATGAAAATCTTCTATATGGGGTTCCATACGAACAGCCACTTCTGCACTTTGCAACATATGGTAAATAATTTCTCTTTCTGCCCTTTCAAAACCTGTTAACTTCGGTTTCGTTTGAACAATTTGAGATGGCTTAGAAACCTGCTTTATTTGTTTTTGCTGTACCTTTTGTTCTTTGCGATATTGGTGCAATTGATTCAAAAGTGTTTCCATTGAATACGAAAATTCTTGCGATAATGACTTTAAATATGATTCAGCCTGCATCGCATCCTGTAGCAATGATAACTCTTTTAAAACACTTTTTACATATTCTTCTTTGCCAGACTCATCTTGCAAATTTTTCCCTAAACGCAAATAATTTATTTTGAAACCAACAAAACTTATACTTGATTTCACAAGATTTTCAAAAGCAGTTGTCCCATATTGTTGCACATATTCATCAGGATCAAGCTTATCTGGCAAGGGTGTGACTTTCACTTGGCAACCAACTTGCAATAACAACTGCCCTGCTTTCATCGTCGCTTCTCGCCCTGCTTTATCACCATCATAGCAAAGAACAACAGTTTCAACGTTACGTCGCAGAAGTTTCGCTTGTTCTTCAGTTAAAGCTGTTCCCATTGTCGCAACAGCTTCTTCCACACCACTTTTTACCGCGGCTAGTACATCGGCATATCCTTCAAAAAGGACAACCTGCCCACGTTTTCTAATAAACGGCCTTGCTTGGTGGAAGTTATACAACAACTTACTTTTATGAAAAATTGGTGTTTCGGGGCTATTTAAATATTTCGGAGTATCATCTCCTAGCGCCCTTCCACTAAACGCTATCACCTTACCTTGTAAAGTGTAAATTGGAAACATAACCCTTCCACGGAATCGGTCATAATGACTACCATCCTTCTCGCTTCTTATAAGAAGGCCGGCTTGTTCCATACTAGATAGCGAAAAACCTCTTTTTTGCAAAATTTTTGTCGCTGCATCCCAAGCTGGTGATGCATAACCAATTTCAAACTTCTCAATCATTTCTTTTGTAATACCACGTTTTAATAAATACGAAAGTGCTTCATTTCCTTCTTCTGTATTTACTAATAAATGGTGATAATACTTCTTCAAAAGTTCATGAGCCTGTTGCATGATGACAGTGTCATCAGATATGTTTTCTTGTTGTCCTTGCCCTGATGTATATTCTGCAACTGCAATTCCATTTCTTTCACCCAGCTTTTGAACAGCCTCCGTGAAAGCAAGTCCTTCCATTTTCATAAGAAAAGAAAAGACATTTCCACCTTCTCCACATCCGAAGCAATGAAAAATTTGCTTATCAGATGAAACAGAGAATGAAGGGGAATTCTCACCATGAAATGGACAAAGGCCGAAATAGTTACGCCCCTGCTTTCTAAGTTGAACATACTCACCTATCACTTCTACAATATCGGATGACGTCCGAATCTGTTCAACAACTTCTTCGGGAATTCTGTTCCCCATAACTCCATCTCCGTGTCGTAGTTTGTATTCGATATTAATTACAAGATTCCTTTATAATTCGACAATATTTTTCTGAATTTATTAGAAAGTGCTGTCGATCACGTTGTGTAAACTATTTTGGGCCTTTTGTATAAGCCCCTTTCCTGCATAACTTCACAAATACATACCTACTATATAAAATTGTATCCATTTGCTCATCTTTTACAAATATACTGCGTGGAGACAATAATGTACTCCTTTTTCAAAAGAAGACTAGCAAGCCACATATCCTATGTGATCACGAAATCTGTAGCTTTTGCATGTTGATAAATATAAAAACCGACTTCATCTTACTTAAAATCTACATAGACCCAATTATCTTGCTGTTTCCTTAAACGATGAGCCTACGATACGACAAACAAAATTTCGACATAATTTTTTGTTCTAACCCGCACAATTTCATCCTTCACGGGACATGCATCTGCATCAACTAATATCTCACTGATGTTTTGCATATTTCTGTATTCTACATCCCTTCTGTGAATCCTTCCATAATGTGCGTTTTCTTGTTTAGATTTTGTCGATTTAACGTAAATACATGTCTTTTTCGCAAATCCTATCCCTAGTTTATTCTGAAAAATTAAAGTCTAAACGTAAAATATAGGTTTTTATCACAATTTTTTATTATAATATATTTTCTTCAACTACGCTACATATCCCTTTAATTTTCATTTTACATTTAAAGATAACTAAATCGTTCCTTCAACATAATAAAAAAACAGAAGAATATAAGTATAACCATTACACTGTATTCTATTACTAAATCGACAGTTATTGTCCTACTTCTCACGAGCGAAAAAAGCACATTCACCTGTGGTAAATGTGCTAAAACATTTTTTGGTTTTGCACTGCATTCACAATAATATTAGCTGTTTCTTCAATCGCCTTATTTGATACATCGATCACTTGACAATTTATTTTACTCACTACATTCTCAAAATGAACGATTTCTTCTTTAATACGATTAATATTCGCATATGTTGCTCCATCACTTAATCCAAGTGATTTTAATCGTTCTTTTCGAATATGATTTAACTTATCCGGTGTAATTTTCAAACCGAAACATTTCTCTTTTGCCACTTTATATAATTCCTCAGGCGGATCCACTTCTGGTACAAGTGGTACATTGGCAACTTTCAAGCGTTTGTTATGCGCTAAATATTGTGAAAGTGGTGTTTTTGATGTACGTGAAATTCCAATCAACACGATATCGGCTTTTAAAATACCACGTGCATCTCTACCATCATCATACTTAACCGCAAATTCAATCGCTTCAATCTTTTTAAAGTACTCTTCATCTAATCTTCGAACGACACCTGGCTCATACCTTGGTACTTGCCCTGTAATTTCTTCAATTTGATCGATAAGAGGTCCGATAATATCGTATGCCTCTACCCCTTCTTTTGCCGCCTCCGTCAATAAATATTGACGCATATCAGGCTTTACTAACGTAAAACAAATAAGCGCCTTATTGCTCTTGGCAATTGAAATCACTTCTTTTAATGTCCCTGTATCTTCTACATAAGGTACACGTCTAATATCAGGAGCGAATGGGAACTGTCCCATTGCCGCTCTAACAACCAAATCAGCCGTTTCTCCTACAGAGTCAGATACGACATATACGATTTTATTATCCATTACATTACCTCACTTTAAACAAATTACACTTATTCGTTATTTACTAAATTTACAAACGCACGTGTAATATTTGTTTTTGTAATTCGCCCAATCACTTCTAGACCTTGTTTCGTGTCCTTTACAACTGGCATTGCATCAATCTGTCTTTCTATTAATTCCATCGCAATATCATATAAAGAATCCTCCCTGCGACACATCGCAATGTTTGGCATCCTTGTCATGATAATATTAACCGGAAGAGAGGTTAAATCCTGCTTCCCTAAGCTAGCTCGTAATAAATCTTTACGAGATACAACGCCAACCAATAAAATTGCTTGATCTACAACAAACAATGTACCAACATCCTCTAGAAACATAGTACAGATTGCATCGTATACTGATACATTTTTATCAATTACAGCAGGTCTAGATTGATAATCTTGCACTTTAATTTTTTTAACAGCTTCAGATAATAGCTGTCCCCCAGTTTTACCCGTATAAAAATAACCTACGCGTGGACGCGCTTCTAAATAACCAGCCATCGTTAAAATTGCTAAGTCTGGTCTTAGCGTTGCACGTGTTAAACCCAATTGCGCAGCAATTGACTCCCCTGTAATAGGACCGTGATCTTTTACAATCTGAATGATATGTTCTTGCCGTTTATTCAGCTCTATGATAATCACCACCTTTAATGCACAACGAAAAAAGTTATACTATCTCTTAAATATTATATACTAAATATGCTATTCGAAAAAGAAAGTATGTAAAAAGGACCGTATACGGCCCTAATTATATTTGAAATTTATCAAGTTGTTCTAAGAAACGCCTTGATTTCAAATAAATCCCACAATATTCATCATAATATGTATTCAATACTGTGCGCATTTGTTTTTTTGTACTGTCCTTCACCGATACATTACCGAGCCGGTGTAGATCGAAGTGAAAAAAGAGACGTAATAATTTATGAACAGCCTCTCCCACCGGAATACGATACTGATCTTGCTCTGCATGACGCGAGCACAGAAAACCGCCTTCCCGAACAGAGAAGGCGACAAAATCTGTTTCTTGATGACAAATAGCACATGTATCAAAGTACGGGCGCATCCCTAATACCGGAAGCATTTTCGTTTGATAAATTAATGATAATACTTCAGGGTCAACACCCTCACACATATAATGCAACGTTTGATATAACATTTCAAATAAATACGGATTATTCTTCTTATCTTCTGTTGCTTTATCAGTTAATTCAATAATAAATGATGCATAAGCAGTTAAAAATATATCCTCACGAATTTCTTTCATAGATGAAATAATCTCGCCTTGTTGCAAAGTTCCAAGTCCAGATCCTATTTGAATAAGAAAATGACCATGTGTCATAAGTTGCGAAACAGCTGCTAACCGACTCTTCGGTTTTTTCGCTCCTCTTGCCATTGCACTTACCTTACCAAATTCCCGTGAGAATATTGTAACAATCTTGTTCGTTTCTCCGTAATCTGTCGTACGGATAACAATGCCCTCAACTTTTTGAAACATGTTCGTCACCATCCAAGGTTTGAACAAAACGGGTCAAGAAATTGGAGAGTCTAGATGCGCTAACTCCTCTTCATGTTGATCCATCTCATCGTTTACGTCTTTTTCCATTTCTTTCAAAAGCAAATACGTTTCAATGCTTCCTGTTTTGGAGAAAAACTTCCAGGTAAAATCTAGCATAAGAATCCACCTTTCTCAATAAGCGTAGCCTATAAACCAATTTCCTTTGTTGTTATTAAATTGACCCATTTTGTTCATTTTCATGTGAGAAAAATTTTTCCTAATTTATCAAGGTTCATAAAAACCAATAATCAGTGGATGAACCATCCACTGATTACAACTTTACTCCATATTAATACTCGTCTTCACGGAAACCAAGGTCACGGAGCTGCGACATCTTATTACGCCAATCTTTTTGCACTTTTACCCATACTTCTAAAAATACTTTAGAACCAAGTAGTGCTTCAATGTCAAAACGAGCTCGCTTACCGACTTCTTTTAACATCTTCCCTTGCTTACCTATAATAATTCCTTTTTGTGATGCACGTTCAACAACAATCGTTGCGTTTATATAAACCGCTCCACCCTCACGTTTTTGAATTGCATCAATAACAACCGCTACAGAGTGCGGCACTTCTTCACGTGTTAAATGTAATACTTTTTCACGAATAAGTTCTGAAATAATAAATCGCTCTGGATGATCCGTTACTTGATTATCTGGGTAGTATTGCGGTCCTTCTGGTAAATACTTTTTAATTGTTCCAATTAAAGCGTCCACATTATTACCGTCTAATGCAGAAATTGGTACAATCTCTGCAAACTCATATAGTTTACGGTATTGATCAATTAACTCTAATAATTGCTCTGGATGAAGTTGGTCAATTTTATTAATTACCAAAAATACTGGTTGTTTCGTTTCTTTTAATTTCTCAATAATGAATTCCTCACCACGACCAAATCCTTCAACTGCATTGACCATAAACAGAACAATATCAACTTCTTTTAATGTCGTTTGAGCCATCTTCACCATGAAGTCGCCTAGTTTATGTTTAGGTTTATGTATTCCTGGTGTATCAATGAAAATTACTTGTGAATCATTTTCTGTATATACACCTTGAATTTTATTACGAGTTGTTTGTGGCTTGTCACTCATAATGGCAATTTTTTGGCCGATAATACGATTTAAAAATGTAGATTTTCCAACATTCGGTCTGCCAATAATAGAGACAAAACCTGATTTATAACCTTTTCTATTCATGTAAATCCTCCGCTAAAAATGCTCCTGGTAACAATTCTCCAACTGTAGTCTCTTGAACGTCACCATGTAAATTTGATAGGTATACTTTCGTATCCTGTTTACATAATTCTATCATAACTTGTCGGCATGCTCCACAAGGAGGTACCGGACGCTTTGTATCCGCTACAACTGCAATAGCTACAAACCCTTTATCTCCTTCAGAAATCGCCTTAAATAAAGCTGTTCTTTCTGCACAGTTACATAAACCATATGATGCATTTTCAACATTACATCCACGATATATTTTTCCATCCTGAGTTAGTAAAGCTGCACCTACTTGAAATTTAGAATATGGTACGTACGCTTGTTTACGCGCTTCGATTGCTTCTTGAATTAATTGTTTGCTATTCATATTCCCGCATCCTTTCCGTTCACAGCTGTGAATAGATACATTCTTCTATTAAAGGCCCTCACGGCGCTCCCAAAGCCTAATAAAAGCTTTGGAATGCAACTATACCATATACGGTAAGAAGATAATAGCACCAATTACAACAGCTATAATCGTAAATAATAAAACTGATCCCGCTGCAACATCCTTTGCGTTTTTCGCAAACGGATGAATATCGGTGGTTGCTAAATCTACTGTTTTTTCAATAGCCGTATTCACCATCTCCAAACTCATTACAATTCCAATCACAATAAGTAATACAATCCATTCTATTTTTGTAATATGGAAATAAAAGCCGCAGCATATGACAATGACTGCGGCTAAATAATGAATTTTCATATTTCGTTCATGACGAAGACAAAAGTATATACCAGCTATAGCATATCCAAAACTATTTATAAGTTTTCCTTTTTTCATCGCCCTAATCCAAATGCCTCTAAAATTTCTTTTTGTCTTCCAAACATTTCTTTTTCATCTTCTTCTGTCATGTGATCATAACCAAGCAAATGTAAAAAGCCATGTAACACTAAAAACCCAAGTTCACGATCAAAAGAGTGTCCATATTCCTCAGCTTGCTCTTTCGCTCTTGGAATAGAAATAATAAGATCCCCTAACATACGTGGCATCTCCGCACCGATAATTTCCATTTCTCCTTCTCCCATTTCTTCCATAGCAAAAGAAATAACGTCCGTAGGCTGATCCTTATCTCGGTAATCACGGTTTATTTCACGAATACGCTCATTATCTACAAATGTAACCGATAATTCTGCGCCTTCTTCTATGTTCTCCATTTGAGCTGCTTTCTCTACTAAACCTCGAATCAAACTTATATATTCTTCTTTCACTTCTTCTGTTTCATCAATAAAATCAATTAATAAACTCATTCTTTCTCCTTTTCTTCCGGCGGTTCCGGATATGTAATACGGGAATGGAAAATACCATTTAACGTTTCACATAACGTTTTTCCAACGATTTGTAGTTCCTTAAATGTCAAATCACATTCACTAAATTGACCATCTTGCAGGCGATCTTTAATAATACTTTGCACTAAATTATTAATCTGATCTGGTGTTGGATGGTTCATCGAACGTACCGCCGCTTCCACACTATCAGCAATACCAACGATCGCCGACTCTTTAGAAGTTGCTTTTGATCCTGGATAGCGGAACATTTCTTCCGTATATTTCTCTTTATCTTCTTTAATCGCATTATAATAAAAATATTTAAGTAACGTTGTACCATGATGCTGTCCAGCAATATCGATAATTTCTTGAGGTATATGGTGTTCTTCTAACATTCTCACCCCATCGGTTACATGAGCAATTATAATATCTTTGCTCGTTACAGGGTCTAATCTATCATGCGGGTTTTCAATACCCATTTGGTTTTCAATAAAAAACTGTGGTTGTACCGTTTTCCCTACATCATGATAATACGCCCCTACACGCGCTAATACTCCATTTGCTCCAACTGCTTCACAAGCAGCTTCTGAGAGATTAGCTACCATTACACTATGGTGATATGTACCTGGTGCTTCTAATAAAATTTTGCGCAAAAGTGGGTGATTCGGACTTGAAAGTTCCATCAATTTCATACTTGATACAATCCCAAGACCACTTTCTAAATACGGTAAAATCCCCATAGCTAGAACAGAAGAGATAATACCCGAAACAGCAGCCATTAATAATTGCACCCCAATTTCAAGAGGTGAAAAATTCCCGTTACGTAATAATAGCAAAGCCGCTAATACGACTACATTTAATACAGAAACGAGTATACCAGCTTGTAAAATCATCGTACGACGATTTTTTTCTCTCAAGAAAATACTAACTGATAATGAACTTAATAAAACATAAATCCCCACACTATAATTCAGTGTACTCGTTACACCTTCATTAAACATAATACTTCCGCATACAGAAAAGATCATACTCGTTAAAAATACAAATCGATCACCAATCATTAATTTTACAAGTATTGTTCCCATCGCAACTGGAACAACATACGCGATTCCTGCATATTCAAGCTTTTGAAACAAACTAATGATTTTCATTAAAACAATCGTGATAGACAAAATTGTAATATACGCTAAGACATACGGCCTATCTTCTCTTTTCCGCTGTAAAAACACTTCAAACTGCTTATGCATAAAGTACAATAGCACACAAATGAGTACCGCTAGACCAACATAAGGTTGGAAGGTATTGCCCTTCTCTAACAATCCTGCTAATTTCAACTGCTCATATGCTTCTCGTGAAATCGTATCGCCTTCTTTCACAAGAACTTGCCCTTGAAGGATAAAAACTGATGCAACTGAATCTTCCGCTATTTTTTTACTATCTTTCGTCGCAGCTGAATCATAAAAATAGTTCGCTGTAACCGCATACTTCCCTAGTGTATTCACCGCATCTTTTAAATCACTGCTTATACTTACGCTACTCATTTCAGTAACGAATTGTTCTCTTGCAGCTTCTTCTTGATCCATCTTGATGTGTTCCCTCATAATTTTATTAACTGCTGTTACAGCCGCATCCTTTGCCAATGACAATTGACTTGAATCAGCATTAATAAATTTCAACAAAATCGAATCTGTTAAGCTTTTTGCTAAATCTGTTGGCAATTTCTTCTTTAACTTGTCCAATTTGTCCACATCAGAAATTTTTCTATACTCGTCTGGGCCAGTCGATTTAGCCTCTGCCTCTACTTCACTTACCGCATCAAAGACGGAAGTTACAATATCCACTTTATTTTGCTTATATTCGCTTTTATATGTATATTTATCCTCAACCTTTTGAGCGGCTTCGTTTTTCTTTTTCGCCGTTGCGGCTTTATCTTCAATTTTAATAGGAGAGTGAATTGTTTTTTTAGCAATTTCGAGCTCTTTAACATCTAATTGCTCTGGCTTTACATTATTCATAAGTGCAAAAAACAGTACTGCTCCTAATAAAACGTAAGAAATCCAACTTAGTTTTTTCGAATGTTGTAAATTACGAAACCACTTAGAAATTTCTTGAGATCTTGACATGATTTCAATACCTTCTCCTCTCCAGAAATAAAGTGAAACTATTTATAGCTTTCATTTCTTCTAGGCAACGTTACTTTCGGACAACATTTTTATCCACTATCACCTATAGTTCATTTCCCTCGTCTTTAATGATAGTAAAAAATATGCCATTCGCCAACCTTATCATACAAAAAGAAATGATCCTGACAAATAGGATCATTCCATTTTATCATATGCCTCAATAATACGTTGCACTAATGGGTGTCTCACAACGTCTGTTTGTTCCAGTGTTATGAACGAAAGACCTGATACACCAGATAAAATATTAGCAGCAATAGAAAGACCTGATTTTACCCCTTTTGGCAAATCTACCTGTGAGGGATCTCCCGTAATAACCATTTTAGAACTAAAACCTAATCGTGTTAAAAACATTTTTATTTGAGCACCAGTTGTATTCTGTGCTTCATCTAATATAACAAATGAATCATCAAGAGTACGTCCTCTCATATAAGCAAGAGGTGCAATTTCAATTACACCACGTTCCATCATACGCTGTGTGTATTCTTGCCCAAGAATATCGTGCAACGCATCATACAACGGGCGTAAATACGGATCTACTTTTTCTTTCAAATCACCTGGTAAAAAGCCTAAACTCTCTCCAGCCTCTACCGCAGGTCTTGTTAAAATAATTTTCTTTACATACCCTTGCTTTAAAGCTCTCACAGCCATTACTACAGCTAAGTATGTCTTCCCCGTCCCAGCAGGTCCTATCCCAAATACAACATCATTCTTTTTCATTGCATGAATATATCTTCTTTGTCCCATCGTTTTCACACGAATGGATTTACCTTTTGCTGTTTTAAAAATTTCCTCTTCATATAACTCTTCGAATTGAGCAATTTTCCCTTGTTTCCCAAGCTGAATTGCATACGCAACATCTCTTTCCGAAATTGATACACCTTTACGGATAACAACAAGTAGCTGTTGTAAGATTTTTTCTACGAGCACTACAGCTTCATCTGCCCCAGATACACGAACAGACTCTCCTCTAGTTATAATCGATACACTAAGTTCTCGTTCAATTACTTTTAAATGAGCATCATTTACCCCAAATAGAGCGATTGCCTCATTGGGATTTTCCAATTGTTGGTTCATTTCTACTAATTGTTCTGCCATCACTCAGTCTCCTTGAATATCGGATTCAGATATTGGTTGCGGCTCTGCAATATTTTCAATCACTGTGTAATGTAACGTGACCTTTAAGTGATCCGCCTCAATCTCTTTACTCAAAATCTTATCACTTACAATCATAGCATGTTCATCCAATTTTTTCTTCAGTTCTTTTTCTGCCATCTCTTTCGCTACTTTCATTGCTTGTTTTTCGGTATATTCTCGGTTCGCTTCTTCCTCTTCTCGTACAATATCTTTTTCATATGCAACTGGTAATGTGAATCCAAATAATTTCACATCATGTTTTACACTTTCAGTACGAGAGCGTTTATACTCATCCTGTTGAAATCCCCATATTTTTATTTTAGCACTCCCAAATTTAAGAAAATATTCATTGTATGAATTACCAGTATACACTTGAAATTGCGTCTTTAACGGAACATCCACCTCAGATTTGTACCACGTTTCTCCATATACAATCCCTTTAGCCGAAACAATTGTCGGATCCTCCTCATTACCATACATCCCCGAGACGAGAAGTTGCCCCTTTTCTACATGGTCATTTTTCATAACAACAGGCTTCCCAACTTCCACAAATGTTTTTGTAATAATCCCTTCTTTTTTTGCTACTAAGTTTTGTGGCTGTTGTTCACTTTCTTTTTTCGGTTCATTTTTTTCAACAATCTTAAAATGATATGTTGTCCCTCTTATTTCTAACCCCGCCCAAGTAATTGCATTAATATTGTCCGTTAAATGCCGCTGAACATCTTCTACACTAGGCATTTGAAACTGTAATTTCCCTTTTTTAATACCCATTTTGTCCAATTCTTTCATCAATATATATTCCGTTTCAGGTTTTGCTCCTGTAATTTCAATTTTCCAAACCATATTTGATAATGCAATCATTCCGAAAAAAAATATTAAAAACCCAATTAAAAATCCACTATTCTTAATTAAACGCTTATTCCAAAATGGAAAACCGTAACGTCCAATAAAATATAATTTACATTCATTTTTTCTATAAATTGGTTTTATCTTTTTCACATCTCGTAATAACATGCAAAAAACTAACGTTTCATCCGCTATCTTCTTTACATCCCAAACTAATAATTTCCTACGTACACATTCGTTAACGAAGCGTTCTGCTCCTCTACCTTCAATTCGCACTTTTACATACCCAAGCCATTTTATAAACCATTTATTTTTCATCGATTACCTTCACTACCTTTCTAAAAGTAGATACAACACTTTTCACTTTAAGCATCAAAAAATAGCTCGTACTAATCGAAGCTTTAATCGGTGAGGTTTTTCTCCTCACTAATCAGGCATATGCATAAGATGAAAGTTTAATAGGTGGAGGTTTTGTCCATACCCACTGATTATTAACGCACACCCATCGAGCTTTTACGGGCAGTGAATGCGGGATAAAGTGAATATTAAGGTCAGATCACTAAAATAAAGAAGAAAAACTTCACAAACGGAAGTTTCCCTCACTCCTCTTTCTTTTCATTTTCTAAAAACATCACTTGTTCGATAATCCCTTCAAGCAAAAGTTCTTCCGGGAGGATTGTTTTAATAACAAAGGATTGCCCCTTAATTAATAGTTGACCTTGTTTTAATAACAACCTTACTTCTTTATCTGAAAATACTAATAAGCCTCGATGATTTTCTATATAGATATGCACTTGCCCAACAAGCGTAATCCGAGGTAGATCCATTAGCACATCCACTGGCAGGTCTATTTGCTTCGTCAACCAATTCTTCATTTGTTCTAATTTTTTCATCTCAAAAGACCCCCTCTCATCCCATATGTATGAAAAAAGAGCTTGTAATATCACGTCCAAACTGAAAAAAGCATAAAAAAACGTCTCATACGAAATGAGACGCTTTTTTATGCTAATAGCTGGATAACCAGCTTATTCACAAGTGATCCGTCTGTTTTACCTTTTACTTTCGGCATAACAGCAGTCATCACCTTACCCATATCTGCTTTAGATGTAGCACCAACTTCAGAAATAACTTGCTTAATTATATCCGCTAGTTCTTCTTCTGTTAATTGCTCCGGCAAATATGCGCTTAAAATCTGAATTTCACTTTGCAGTTTATCAACAAGGTCTTCACGACCAGCTTTTTTAAATTCAAGGAGGGAGTCCTTATACTGTTTTACTTCACGAGCTAAAACTGTTAATTCCTCTTCTTCAGTAAGAGTATGTTGCAGTTTAATACCTTCATTTTGTAAAGCAGCCTTAACCATACGAATAACGGTTAATTTTTCTTTTTGTTTATTCTTCATCGCTTGTTTCATATCATCGTTTAAACGACCGAGAAGACTCATCACTTACACCCTCTCTTAGAACTTACGCTTTCTTGCCGCTTCAGATTTCTTCTTACGTTTTACACTTGGCTTTTCATAAAACTCGCGCTTTCTTGCTTCAGCAAGTGTACCAGTTTTAGAAACCGATCTTTTAAAACGGCGAAGTGCATCCTCCAAAGACTCGTTTTTACGAACGACTGTTTTTGACATTCTCTTTCCCTCCCTCCGAAACATCACACTTACATACTAACTTCAGCATGCAAAAAGAAACACTTCTTCAGCATGTCTTTTACGATTATAATACATTTTATCACTTCAGGTCAACTATTTGGCAGAATAAAAGAAGAATAGATGCTCTTCCTTTTCCAAAAATCTATGTAAACAGCCGTTATCGCTCCCACCTAAAAAAAAATATATTTTTATCACGAAAACTTTCCCATACAAAATTTGCTGAATAACCACTTATTTAACAGGTACTCCATTTCAATACTTAACTTCTCCACGAAAGAAAAAAGCATGCAAACCATTTTCGGTTGCATGCTTTTTATTATGCGCTTGCCGATTCTTTTTTTACATCATCTTCAAGAACACGAACAAACTGCGCTTCGTTATATGGATAACCAGCTTTCGTAATTTTCACTTTCACCAGCTTACCAATTAAGTCTTCTGATCCTTCAAATACAATTTTTAAGTAGTTATCTGTATAACCTACATATAACCCTTCACGGTCGCCCTCTTTAAATTGCTCTTCTGGAATGATTTCAAGTACTTCGCCTTCAAACTGAGACGCATACTCTTTCGCTAATTGGTTAGATAGTTCAATTAGACGGTGAACACGATCGTTCTTCACATCTTCAGGAACTTGATCTTCCATACGCGCTGCAGGTGTTCCTGTACGTTTTGAGTAAGGGAACACGTGTAGCTCAGAGAAGCGATTCTCTTTAATGAAATTGTATGTTTCCATGAATTCTCCTTCTGTTTCACCTGGGAATCCAACAATTACGTCTGATGTAATCGCAAGGCCTGGTAACGCCTCTTTCAAACGATCTAAACGCTCTTGGAAGAATTCCATCGTATACTTACGGCGCATACGTTTTAACACAGTATTAGATCCTGACTGCAATGGAATATGCAAGTGACGTACAACTACTTCTGATTTATCTAACACTTCAATTACTTCATCTGAAATTTGACTCGCTTCAATAGAAGAAATACGAAGACGTTTTAATCCGCCTACTTCCGCTTCCATATCACGAAGTAATCCAGCTAAGTTATAATCTTTAATATCTTCACCGTATCCACCTGTATGAATACCTGTTAATACGATTTCTTTATAGCCCGCGTCTACTAATTGCTGTGCTTGTTTAATAACTTCTTTCCCATCACGAGAACGCATTAAACCACGTGCCCAAGGAATAATACAGAATGTACAGAAGTTATTACAACCTTCTTGTATCTTTAAAGATGCACGTGTACGGTCCGTGAAATATGGTACATCGAGCTCCTCATATACACGTGTTTTCATAATATTGCGGACAGCATTAATTGGTTGACGCTCTTTACGGAACTCTTCGATGTAACCTAACATCTTCTCACGATCTTGCGTACCAACAACAATATCTACACCTGGAATTGCCATGATTTCTGCTGGAGATGTTTGTGCATAACATCCAGTTACACATATTACTGCATCTGGATTTTGACGTACAGCACGTCTAATGACTTGACGGCTTTTCTTATCTCCAGTATTTGTTACTGTACATGTGTTAATAACATATACATCAGATTTCTTTTCATATTCAGTTCTTTCATAACCACCTTGTTTAAACAATTGCCAAATCGCTTCTGTTTCATAGTGGTTCACTTTACAACCTAACGTGTGGAACGCAACAGTTGCCATTGATTATCACCCCATCAATTCAAAATGATAAGAAGCGGCACTTAACGCATAAAGCGGAGCCGTTTCTGTTCTTAAAATTCTCGGTCCTAAACTACATGGTACAAATTTATGTTCACGAAGCGCAGTAATCTCTTCCTCCGCTAAACCGCCTTCTGGCCCAAATACAATCAGTAGCTTCTGACCTGGTTTAATCGTCGCCAAAGCTTTTGCAAAATTAGATTTCTCACCTTGCTTTGCTTCCTCTTCATACGCAACAAGACATACATCATACTCGTTACTCATTGCAAGCAATTGCTTAAACGATGCGGGAGCATGTACTTCTGGAATTTCGCTTCTATGCGATTGTTCCGCAGCTTCTTTCACAATTTTTTTCAAACGCTCAACTTTTTTATCAGCTTTTTTCGCATCCCATTTTACAATAGATCGAGATGCTTGAAATGGTAAAAATGCAGCTGCCCCAAGCTCAGTTCCCTTTTGAAAAATTAACTCAAGCTTGTCTCCTTTCGGCAGTCCACTCGCAATCGTCACGAACACAGGAAGTTCACTCGACGCCTCTACCCATTCTACAATAGCGGTATCTACAAATTCACTGGTAATTTCAGCAATCGAACATTCTGCTGTTTTACCATTTACACAACAATAAATGTGGTCACCAGCTGACATACGCATCACTCTTCCGATATGATGTACATCATCACCTACGATACGAATCTTTGTTTCACTTACATGTTTTTCTTCTACAAAATAACGTTGCATATAATCACCTTAGTAGAGTTTCGTTCCTTTCGTAAGTCAACACTTACGAAAAGAACGAAACGTTATCATTTTTCATATAACAAACGGCAAGTCCCTCACCTTATAGTGAGAGACTCCCCTTTTCATTATAAACTAAAATCTATATTACGCATTTCGTGCAATAATTGCTACCCAATCTTCCATTCGTAACACTTCTTCAATTGTAAATCCAGCTTTTTCTAGCGCCTCAGAAATCACTTTTTCCTTCGCTGCAATAATACCAGATGTAATAAATAATCCGCCTGACTTCACAACTCTTGCTGCATCTTCAGGGAATAGAAGAATAATTTCTGCTAATAAATTCGCTACGATTAAATCAACAGGACCTTCAATACCTTCTAAAAGACTATTTTGTCCAACAGACACAACGTCATCTGTTTTATTTAAACGCACATTCATTTCTGCGCTTTCCACTGCAACTGGATCTAAATCATATGCTTGAACAGAAGATGCACCTAATTTTGCCGCTGCAATACTAAGTACACCAGAACCTGTTCCAACATCAATGACAGTATCACCTGGTTGAACTGTTTTTTCTAAAGCACGAATACACATCGTTGTTGTTGGATGAGTTCCTGTTCCAAACGCCATACCTGGATCTAATTCAATAATTTTTTCTTCTGGAGAAGATGGTGTATATTCTTCCCACGTCGGTACGATTGTGAATGTATCAGAAATTTGTACTGGATGGTAATATTTTTTCCAAGCAGTAGCCCAATCTTCTTCATTGACTTCGTTAATGGTAATATCTCCAGTACCAATTTCGATGTCGTAAGATGGAAGCACATCAATAGATGATTTTACACCTGCAATTGTTTCCTGTAAAGAATCCGTTTGCGGGAAATATGCTTTAATTAATACACCCTCTGCCGGGTATTCATCTGGATTCAATGCATAAATTTCACCATATTGTTGCTCGCGCTCTTTCGTCAATTCCGCTGGGTCCTCAATCGCAACTCCACTAGCACCAGCTTCATGTAAAATATGAGAGACAGCTTCTACTGCTTCTTCTGTTGTATGAACACTAATTTCTGACCATTTCACAATTTACCAACTCCATTTTTTATTTCCATTATTCCCCTTTGAAAGCACGTTTAAGCTTTCCAAACAAACTATCATCCTGCTCTTCTTGCCCTGCAAATTCACGCAATAAATCTTTTTGGTGTGAAGTTAATTTCGTCGGCACAACAACACGAACGACTACATATTGATCTCCTTGACCATATCCACGTACGTTCGGAGCACCCTTTCCTTTTAAGCGGAATTCTGTTCCTGTTTGTGTTCCTGCTGGAATTTTCAGCTTCACTTTTCCATGAACAGTAGGAACTTCTACTTCCGCACCAAGTGCCATTTGCGCAAATGTTAATGGCATTTCGCAAATAATGTGATCTCCTTCGCGCTCAAAGAATTCATGGTTTCTTACATGAACAACAACATATAAATCTCCTGCCGGTCCACCATTTACGCCTGCTTCACCTTTTCCAGATACACGAATTTGTTGACCATTATCGATACCCGCTGGAATTTTAACATTAATTTTTTTACGTTTACGAACTTTACCAGAACCGTGACACGTCGTACATTTCTCTTTAATCATTTGACCAGTTCCTGAACAATGACCACAAGCTTGACGGTTAACAATACGACCAAACGGTGTATTTTGTTCTACACTTACTTGACCTGATCCTGAACAGTGTTTGCATGTTTCTTTTGAAGTTCCTGGCTTTGCCCCGCTACCTTTACAAGTATCACATGGGTCTTCCACTGGAATCTCAACGTTTAATTCTTTACCAAAAATAGCTTCTTCAAACTCTAAAGTAACTTGATATTGTAAATCAGCACCTTGACGCGGAGCATTTGGATCACGACGTCTGCCGCCACCACCGCCAAAGAATGAACTAAAGATATCTTCGAAACCGAAGCCACCGCCGAAGTCTCCTCCACCGAAACCTTGATTCGGACCAGCGTGACCAAATTGATCATACTGTGCGCGTTTTTGATCGTCACTTAATACTTCGTATGCTTCTTGTACTTCTTTAAACTTTTCAATTGCATTTTCTTCTTTACTTACGTCTGGATGGTACTTTTTAGCCAAACGACGATAGGCTTTTTTTATTTCATCTTTAGAAGCGCCCTTGCTAAGTCCAAGGACCTCGTAATAATCTCGTTTACTCATAAATTTGCAACCCCCGAATCTTTCACATAAACGTAATTTTAACACCGAAAGAAAGTGCTTTGCAACAAAGTTTCCTCACTTACAGTATGCAAAGTAAAAAACTTAAGAACCTCACACTTTTCTTCTCATTCATGAAAAAAGCCAAAGCCAAGGCACGCTTGACTTTGACTTTTTGTCATCTTACTTATTTATATTACTTATCTTCTTTTACTTCTTCAAACTCAGCGTCTACTACATTATCTTTTTTTGCGCCAGCGTCTTGTGCTCCTTGTGCACCTTCTGCTTGCCCTGCAGCCGCTTGAGCTTGCTCGTATAATTTAACAGTTAATTGTTGTACGATTTCTTGTAAAGCATCTTTTTTCGCACGGATTTCTTCAAGTTCGTTTTTCTCGATTGCCGCTTGTAATGCTTCTTTCGCTTCTGTTGCTTTCGCTACTTCAGCTGCATCTACTTTACCTTCTAAATCTTTTACAACTTTATCTGTTTGGAATACAAGTTGGTCAGCTTCGTTGCGAAGTTCAACTTCTTCCTTACGTTTTTGGTCAGCGTCAGCATTTGCTTCTGCTTCTTGTACCATACGATCTACTTCGTCATCAGAAAGACCTGAAGAAGATTGGATTGTAATAGTTTGCTCTTTGCTTGTTCCTAAGTCTTTTGCACGTACGTTAACGATACCGTTCGCATCAATATCGAATGTTACTTCGATTTGTGGAATACCACGTGGTGCTGGCGGAAGGTCTGTTAATTGGAAACGACCTAATGTTTTGTTGTCAGCTGACATTGGACGCTCACCTTGTAGTACGTGAATGTCTACCGCTGGTTGGTTATCAGCAGCTGTTGAGAATACTTGTGACTTACTTGTTGGAATTGTAGTGTTACGCTCGATTAGTTTCGTGAACACACCACCCATAGTTTCGATACCTAAAGAAAGTGGAGTTACGTCTAATAATAGAACGCCTTCTACATCACCAGTTAGTACGCCACCTTGAACTGCAGCACCTAATGCTACAACTTCATCTGGGTTTACACCTTTATATGGCTCTTTACCAGTTTCACGTTTAATTGCTTCTTGTACAGCTGGGATACGTGTAGAACCACCAACAAGGATAACTTTATCTAATTCGCTTGGAGCAAAACCAGCGTCTTTTAATGCACGACGAGTTGGCTCTAACGTTCTTTCAACAAGACCCGCTGAAAGCTCTTCGAATTTCGCTCTTGTTAATGTTAATTCTAAATGTAATGGACCAGCAGCTCCAGCACTAATGAATGGTAATGAAATTTGTGTTTGTGTTACACCTGAAAGGTCTTTCTTAGCTTTTTCAGCTGCATCTTTCAGACGTTGAAGTGCCATTTTATCTTGGCTTAAATCAATGTTATTTTCTTTTTTGAATTCAGCTACTAAATGATCGATAACAACTTGGTCAAAGTCGTCTCCACCAAGACGGTTGTCACCAGCAGTTGAAATAACTTCGAATGTTCCGTCTGCTAACTCAAGGATAGATACATCAAATGTACCGCCACCTAAGTCATATACTAGAATTTTTTGTTCTTCATCTTGTTTTTCTAAACCGTAAGCAAGTGCTGCTGCTGTTGGTTCGTTAATGATACGCTCAACTTCTAAACCAGCGATACGACCAGCATCTTTTGTTGCTTGGCGTTCTGCATCGTTGAAGTATGCAGGTACTGTAATAACAGCTTTCGTTACTGTTTCACCTAAGTACGCTTCAGCAGAAGCTTTTAAGTTTTGTAAAATGATTGCAGAAATTTCTTGAGGTGTATAATCTTTACCTTCAACTTCTACTTTGTAGTCTGTACCCATATGACGTTTAACAGACATGATCGTATTTGGGTTTGTAATTGCTTGACGTTTCGCAACTTCCCCAACTTGACGCTCTTCATTTTTGAAAGCTACAACAGAAGGTGTTGTACGGTTTCCTTCTGGATTTGGGATAACCTTTGGTTCTCCACCTTCCATAACAGCTACACAAGAGTTTGTTGTACCTAAGTCAATACCGATAATTTTACTCATGGCGATTCCTCCTACTTTTATGTAAATTATTGATTTACTTTTACCATTGATGGGCGAATCACACGGTCTTTTAGTTTATAACCTTTTTGGAATTCCTCCACAACCGCGTTTGATTCAAATTCACTGTCTTCCACTTGCATAATAGCTTGGTGCTCATTAGGATCAAACTGTTTACCAACAGATTCAATCACTTCAACACCTTCTTTAGTCAACGCTTCTAGTAATTGACGATGCACCATTTCCATACCTTGTAACAAGGATTTCGTTTGCTCATCAGTTGTTTCCACTTGCATCGCTCTTTCAAAATTATCAAGAGCTGGCAAAATATCTGAAACTAAACTTTGAGCTCTATATTTTTCAGCAGCCTGTTTATCCATTTGGACACGGCGCTTATGATTTTCAAAATCAGCTTGTAGACGTAATGTGCGACCTTCCGTTTCCGTTAGTTTCGCTTGTAACTCGTCTACTTTTTCTTGTAAAAGAGCAGCCTCACTTTTTTCTTCTACAGTTTCTTCACTGTTTTCTGGCGTGACAGCTTCTTCAACTTGCGCTTCTTTTACTTCTTCTACCACTTGTTCGTTACGCTCTTCCACAATTTTCACCTCCTTAAAAGGTATTAGGTATCATGTATAACATGATTACCTAAGCATTATATATTACACACAGCAATGAAAATTTCATCACTTGAGCGAATGTATTACTCTCATTTACTTTTTAAGTCCGTCTGTAAATTGTCTTGTAAATAACTGCAACAAACTAATTACACGAGAGTATTGCATTCTCGTCGGACCTAAAATCGCAATTGTTCCTAGTTGCTCTTCTCCAATCGAATACGTTGCAGAAATTAAACTACAATCTTCCATAGCTATTGAAGAATTTTCCCTACCAATTTTCACTTGAATACCAACTTGTTTATGACGCAAAATATCATAAAACTCAGCTTCGTTATCAATCATCGTCAGCAAGGACCTTACTTTTTGAATGTCATGGAACTCTGGTTGCGAAAGCATATTTGCTTTTCCTCCAAAGTATATCTTTTCCGATAAAGGAACTTGAAATGTACCATCTAACATTTTTATTGCACTATCGTAATTATGAACATACCCACGCAATACTGTAACAATCTCTTTAAAGATCTTATTATGAAGTTCCAACATAGGTACACCCGATAGCTTTTCATTTAAAATATTAACCATTTTTTCTAAATCTGATAAATCAACAGATTCCGGAACGGTAATCGTTTTACTTTGTACATGCCCTGTATCCGTTACAATAATAGCGACTGCTGTTTGACGATCAAGCGGTACAATTTGTACGTTCTTAAGTTTATTTGTGCTTAACTTAGGCCCAAGAACAATGGCCGTATAATTCGTAAGCTCTGATAAAATTTGAGCAGATTGCTGTGCAACTTTTTCTGCTTCAAAAATTCTTTCAGCAAACAAATCTTTAATTTGTACAATCTCATCGTTCGGTAAGTTTTGTGGTGCTAAAAGATGGTCTACATAAAATCGGTATCCTTTCTCAGAAGGAACACGTCCAGAAGAGCTATGCGTTTTTTCAATAAAACCTAATTCTTCTAAATCAGCCATTTCATTTCGAATAGTAGCTGAACTAAATGTAATTTCCTCTTTTTTAGCCAACGTTCTAGACCCAACGGGCTGCGCTGATCCAATAAAGTCATCAATAATTGTTTGTAAAATTAAGAGCTGACGTTCCGTAAGCATCTCATCATCACCTCTGTTAGCACTCTTTGTCTTTGAGTGCTAAATCTATTAATAACTTACCAAAATTGACATTCAATTGTCAACGGAAACGTCACGAAATAATGAAACTTTTTCACGTTTATGGAACATTTAATTAGTCAATCAAAAATGACTGGAACACTTCATTCCCCAATAATTTTCCTTTTCGTGTTAAACGCACATATCCATCTCTCTCTTCAAGCAATCCTTGTTCTTGATTGCTTTGTAACTGCTTCGCGAAAACTTGATCCATCTCCATATTGAATTTCTTTTGGAACTCTATCTTGGAAACACCTTTTGTTTTTCGAAGCCCTAAGAACAACTCTTCTTCCATTTTTTCTTTCTCCGTCACTACGTGAACGTCTAAATATGGAAATCCGGTTTCATCAATTTTATTGAAATATTGCTTGAGCGGCCCTACATTTTGGATACGTTCTCCATTTACATAACTATGCGCGCCAGCTCCAAATCCATAATACTCTTCATTATTCCAGTATGTGAGATTATGTCTACTTTCATTATCACCTTTTGAGAAATTACTAATTTCATACTGTTTATAGCCATGTTTCTCCATTTCATCCATTACCATTTCATACATTTTCGCTTCATGGTCTTCACCTGGAAGTCTCAACTTCCCTTTATTCATTAAGTTATAAAATACAGTCTTCGGTTCCACAATTAATGAATATGCTGAAAAATGTTGTACACCAAGCGTAAAGGCAATGTCTAATGTTTCTTTTACATCTTCTATCGTCTGTCCTGGCAAAGCATAAATAATATCTACATTTATATTTTTAAAGCCCACTTCCTGCGCTTCTCTAATTGCTAAAAATGCATCTTCCCTCGTATGCTTACGCCCAATCTTCTCAAGTAGCTCATCACGAAACGTTTGCACACCAAAACTAATTCGGTTTACTCCACCTTCTAACAATAAGTTTAACTTCTCTTTCGGTAAGTCGCCTGGATTCGCTTCAAACGTTAATTCGCAATTCGGCGCAAATGGACGCAAACGACGGTTAATGATATCGAGTAGTTTTTTTGTCTGTTCCATATTTAATGCTGTCGGCGTTCCTCCACCAACAAAAATCGTTTTCATACTATCAAACGGTACTTTTTGAACCGTGTTTATTATTTCTTTCTCTAGATACTCTAAGTATTGATCGACCGGCTGGCGTTCAATAAACACTTTATTAAAATCACAATAGTGACAAATATGCTGACAAAATGGAATATGAATATATGCAGCTTGTACCAAATATAACTCCTACCTTTCTAAAAAGAAAACCTCCGCACTCCGGAGGATTTTCTACTTCTCTAACGTATTACGAATTTGCTCCATTCGCATTTTTCCCCAATCATACATCATTTCAACGATTGGTAAAAGTGACATACCTAGTTCCGTCATATAGTACTCCACACGCGGAGGAATTTCTGGATATACTGTTCGGTCAACAATCCCATCCTCCATTAATTCTTTTAGTTGATTCGACAACACTTTATGAGAAATACTCGGGAACAGTCGTTGCAATTCACTAAAACGATGCGGACCTTCCACACCTAAGTGCCACAATATCACAACTTTCCACTTCCCACTAATAATAGAAAGCGTCAATTCCTTTTCACAATTAAAATTCCCTTTTTCTATTTTATCTTGAATATCTTTTCGAATATTTTCGGACATTAATAGTCTCCTAACTCTAGATCAATCACTAAAAAGCTCTCTCATCATTGTAAATGAGAGAAGCTAAGATGTCTAAAAAGTAATTATACAGAAAAAAAGAAGCCGCATAAACGACTCCTTTTTTATTTTAATTATTAGTTGTCATCCATTTTCAGTACAGCCATGAATGCCTCTTGTGGTACTTCTACAGAACCAACAGACTTCATACGTTTTTTACCTTCTTTTTGCTTATCAAGAAGTTTACGCTTACGAGAAATGTCACCACCGTAACATTTTGCAAGTACGTTTTTACGCATCGCCTTAATTGTAGAACGCGCTACAACTTTGTTTCCGATAGTCGCCTGAATTGGCACTTCAAACTGTTGTCTTGGAATTAATTCTTTTAATTTCTCTACAATTACTTTACCACGGTCATACGCTGAATCACGGTGCACGATGAATGATAAAGCATCCACTTGTTCATTATTTAAAAGAATATCCATTTTCACAAGTTTAGATGGTTTATAACCAATTAACTCGTAGTCAAATGATGCATATCCTTTCGTATTTGATTTCAATTGATCGAAGAAATCATATACGATTTCTGATAACGGGATATCATATGTCAATGTAACACGTGTTTCATCTAAATATTGCATATCAATAAACGTTCCACGTTTACCTTGGCAAATTTCCATTACAGCTCCAACATAGTCATTCGGAACCATAATTGCAGCCTTCACAAACGGCTCTTCTACACGATCGATAGACTGTGGATCTGGCATATTAGATGGATTATCAACAATAACATCTTCACCGTTTGTTAAATAAACTTTATAAATAACGCTTGGTGCTGTTGTAATTAAGTCAATCTTGAATTCACGTTCAATACGTTCTTGAATAATCTCCATGTGAAGCAGTCCTAAGAAACCACAACGGAAACCAAAACCTAAAGCTTGAGATGTTTCAGGCTCAAATTCAAGAGCAGAATCATTCAATTCTAGTTTTTCTAATGCATCACGTAAGTCGTTATAACGTGCAGAATCGATTGGATATAAACCACAGAATACCATTGGGTTTAATTTTCGATATCCTTTTAACGGCTCTACAGCCGGACGTTTCGCATGTGTAATCGTATCACCAACACGTGTATCGCCTACATTTTTAATAGATGCTGCCAAGAAACCTACATCACCTACTGTTAACTCGTCACGTTGCGTTGTTTTCGGTGTAAACACACCTACTTCTGTTACTTCAAATTCTTTTCCAGTTGCCATCATACGTACTTTATCGCCAACTTTTACCGTTCCATTTACAACACGGATATAAGCAATTACACCACGATACGGATCATATAAAGAGTCGAAAATCATACATTGTAACGGCTCTTCTGAATCACCTGTTGGAGCTGGTACTTTTTCAACGATTTGTTCTAAAATTTCTTCAATACCAATTCCAGCTTTTGCTGAAGCAAGTACTGCTTCTGATGCATCTAAACCAATTACATCTTCTACCTCTTGACGTACACGTTCTGGGTCCGCACTTGGTAAGTCGATTTTATTAATAACTGGTAAAATTTCTAAATTGTTATCAAGCGCTAAATATACGTTTGCTAACGTTTGCGCTTCAATACCTTGCGCTGCATCCACAACAAGAATTGCACCTTCACAAGCCGCTAAACTACGAGATACTTCGTACGTAAAGTCGACGTGTCCTGGTGTATCGATCAAGTGAAGAATATACTCTTCACCGTCTTTCGCTTTATACGTTAATTGTACTGCATTTAATTTAATTGTAATACCGCGCTCACGCTCTAACTCCATAGAGTCAAGTAATTGCGCCTTCATTTCACGCTGTGTTAACGCGTTTGTTTTCTCCAAAATACGGTCTGCCAACGTTGATTTCCCGTGGTCAATGTGAGCAATGATGGAGAAGTTACGAATTTTGGACTGTCTTTTTGCTCTTTCTTCTTTATTCATCTATGTTCTCAACTCCTAATAGTCTCGCCAATATACACTAGCACTGATTATATCAATAGAGCAGCAAAGATTCAATGAAAACTCGTGCTGCTTACAAGACAAATCATTCTATCTATATCTTATGCGAACAAACCATAAGAGACAAACTTTTTTCAAATTTAAAAACGGTTGTCTTTCAAATCTAACAGACAACCGTCCTTCCCACTCTCCTTAACTAAAAATCCCTTTTAGCTTCCCAACAACTATATCCGTTCCGAACTTAGTTATATCGTAAGTAACACTTGCTATCGCCATACCAATACCCTCTACGACATTGAAACTCCTTAAGTTTTCTAACTGTTTTTGTTTTTCAACAGCTGAAAATGCCTCGCCCAAAATTTCCGATTCAACTCCTGCACCTTCTGTTCCTGTCATATGAGCAATTTGTTCATATGACAACTGACGGTATCCCTTCATACTTTTCAAACCATGATTAGCCAGTCCTACTCCTGCTATCATCATAAGTAAACATACGACTGTACCGCACATACACAAGAGCGCAAATCGACTCCAACTATTGTCATCTCTATCCATCAATGTGTATATGCCCCTGTATTATCCTGATCAATTTGATGATGCAACGCTGCATTTAAACCACTTGCTATTACATTTGCCATATCCTCTATAAAAGCATCTACTTCTTTTGGGGTCACCATTAAATTATGACCGAGAGGAGATAACACTTCATAAATTAATTTCCTCTTCTCTTCATCCTCCAACGTACCGACAGCACCTAAAAACATATTTCGGCTCTTTTCATCCGGCATATCTTCTTCTGTTAACTTTTTCTTTTCTCCAAATGAAAATCCCGCTGGTAATAAAGACCGTGACGGCTTATGTCCCTCTTTCATCTCTCTTCCAAAGTGCTTCAAAATAAAATCGATTGTATCACTCGTAATAGAAACTGCGTCTACTACAGTTGGAACACCAATCGCAATAACAGGAATCCCTAATGTTTCTTTACTTAGTTCCTTACGTTTATTCCCAACACCTGATCCAGGATGAATTCCTGTATCAGAAATTTGTATCGTGCTATTTACTCGTTCAATAGAACGGGCAGCTAATGCATCAATTGCAATTACAAAGTCTGGCTTTGTTTTCTCAATGATTCCATAAATCACATCGCTCGTTTCAATTCCTGTAATTCCCATTACTCCTGGCCGGATTGCACTAACAGGTCTAAATCCTTCTTCTACACTTTCAGGCTGCAATTGAAATAAATGTCTCGTTACCAGTACGTTTTCTACAACGATCGGTCCGAGCGCATCTGGCGTTACATTCCAATTCCCAAGACCAACAATTAAACAACTTGCTTCTTTTGAAACTCCAACATCCTCGAGGAAATAAGAAAATTCCTTCGCAAAAATACGCTCTACTTTTTGTTGAAGTTCCGTATCTTGTTGACGTATACCTTGCACTTCAAGAGTTAAATAATTTCCAGGTTTTTTCCCCATCGATTCAGATGCAATTTCATCAATAGTTACTTTTGTAATTGTAACTCCCTCTTCTTCCCTCTCTTTTACAATAACTCCTTGTATCCCTTTTTGTTCTTCTTGGCGCTCTTGCAGCATTTGGTGCGCCTCCACAGCCAGGTCAGTTCTAACACTATATTTACTTAAATCTAATGGTTCTTTCATCGTATCTCCTCCGTAATTCATAGTAAATATCGTTAGATTTCCCCAAGTTATATTAGGTCATTCTTTCCTTTACGTGAAATTTCATTGATATACTATTGCAATTCTCTTCACCGTTTGATAGAATATCACTTGTTCTATGTAAGAATCGAGTCATTCGATTGCACCAGGGAGGTGAAAAGTATGGCAAACATCAAATCTGCTATCAAACGCGCTAAACTTAGCGAAGAGCGTCGTGCACATAACGCTTCTATCAAGTCTGACATGCGTTCTGCTGTTAAAACTGTAGAAGCTTTAGTTACTAATAACGATCTTGAAAATGCTAAAGAAGCTTTCAAAACTGCTTCTAAAAAACTTGACAAAGCAGCTCGTAAAGGTCTTATCCACCAAAACGCTGCAGCTCGTCAAAAATCTCGCTTAGCGAAACAAGTAAACGCGTAAGGCGTTTAAAAAACGATCCATTCGGATCGTTTTTTTATATACAAAAAAAGCTCACGTAACAAGTACATGAACTTTTTTGTATCATTACAGATGATTTAACCGCATTAAGAAAAACTCGAGCACAAGTTTCTTATCCATTTTTCCAGTCTTCATACTGTAATCAGCTTCCGCTAATTCTAAAATAACTCTTTTTAATTCTTCAAAAGAGAAAAATTTCGTTTGATTCATCGCCAACTTTACACGATACGGATGTACACCAATATGGGAAGCAATTTGATTTTGTCCATAACCGCGTTGTTGTAACTCCTTTACTTGATTCAGCAAACGGAATTGACTTACTAATAATGCGAGTAACTTAATTGGTTCTTCCTGCTGTGTGAATAATCCATCCAAAATTTGCATCGCACCTGCGATATCTTTTTTTACCACTTTTTCTGTCAAAGCAAACACATTTTTCTCAACGGATTTTGGTACAAGTTCCGTCACAAGTTTCGATGTAATTTCCCCGCCCATACCGACGTATAACGTTAGCTTGTCCATTTCCTTCGCTAACATTGTGACATTACTTCCCACAAGCTCTAATAACAAACTAACAGCCGTGTTATCAATATATACTTGCGCCTCTTCCGCACGAGAAACAACCCACTTCTGGACATCCTGCATTTGCATCGCATTCGCTTCTACTACATCCGCTGTTTTCTTTAATAGTTTCGTAATTTTTTTTCGTTCATCTAATTTTTCATAAGGCGCAACGAAAACAAGAATAGAAAAAGGAGAAGGTTCTCCGATATATTCTTCTAAAATTTTTATATTTTGTTCTAATTTTTCTTTTTGTGCCGTTAAAAATAATGGTGATTTTATTAATATAACTTTACGATCTCCAAAGAATGGAAGGGTACGTGCATCCTCAACCACGTCTTCTAAATACGCTTCTTCTAAATCATATGTCACAACATTAAACTCTCGATCTTCCTCTTCAAGTGCTTCCGTTGTAATCAGTTTTATCGTTTCATTTATAAAATACGCTTCCGTTCCATACAGTAAATACAACGGAGCAAACTGTTTCTTTTTAATTTTCTTATGTATATCACTCATACTTTTTCCTACTCCCTAACTTGGCAATATATATTTATACTAATGCCCTAGCTTTTGTTTTACAAGTACAAAGGAACAGGCTTTATAACCCGTCCCTTTATTTATATAAAACGCCACGCAATAAGTCCCGGGTTTCTTATTGGTGTGCGGTAATCACCTTCCCTTTATTATTCACAATAAAAATCCAAGTATAAGTGCCAACTGTTAACATGATTGGAAACGAAAAAATCACGTTACTTAACGAGCTAAAAGTAGTAAAAATACTCGATTTCTCTTCATATATAAATTGTAGATTTTTTTCTGACAATATTTTATACTAAAGTGGAATGTTGGGGAGGGATTCTAAATGAATAATTTTGAACAAAACGTTCAAAGTAAACGCAATGACGCTATTGATTCAGGGGTAGGATTTATCGTCTCATTTGGTTTTTTCGCAACACTTTTCATCATTGCAACTGTTATTAAATTTATCGGTTCTTAAAGGCTGCCGCTTAATGGCAGTCTTCTTTTTTATCTATTATGTGTTTCATCATATGTGATTTTACTGCGAAAGGTTCCTTTTTCCCCTTTAAAAACATAAGAAATAGCACCTTGCTTATCCGTGCGCCATATTTCAATACCATCCTTCTTAAAACCTTCTATAACTTCCTTATGCGGGTGCCCATACCTATTGCGCTCTCCAACTGAAATAATCGCTACACCCGGCTGTACAAGGCTCAAAAAAGGTTCGGTAGATGACGTTTTACTCCCATGATGCGCAACCTTCAAAATGTCAGCCCGCAACTCCGGATATGTTGATACTACAAGCCGTTCACCTTCTTCTTCTAAGTCACCCGTGAATAACCATGTTAACCCTCCTAATTTCGCCCATATTACAACCGAAGAATCATTTTCTCCTTTTTCTTTTCCTTTTGGAGCTAATACAAAAAACTCTGCTTCATTTACTCTCCAGCTCTCACCCTCTCCTACTACACTTACCTTCACTCCCTTTGCTAACGCTTGTTTCTTTAACGCTTTTTCTAATACAGCATCTTGGTCCTTTCTCCCAAATACAACTTCTTTTATAGTAATAGATGATAATAAATCCTGTGCAGCACCTATATGATCCGCATCTCCATGCGTTACAATTAATTTATCAATTGTTTTAATACCTTCCTTTTGTAAAAAAGGAATAAGAATATCATGCCCAACAGAAAATTCATGCTTTTTTTCTTGCCATGCCTCCTTCTTGATATGAAGCGCTCCACCTGTATCAATAAGATAAACCCCTTTATCGTACGGGAGACGAATTAATATCGCATCTCCTTGTCCAACATCAAGAAATGTAATACTCCCACTTTCGCGAAAATATGGTGATACATAATGACACGTACAAATAAAAAGAAATACGCCTACAACCATGAAAAAAATCCTTTGGGATATTCTCTTTTCCCAAAACACCAATATGCTAATAATGCTAAAACAATATATAATCACAAGAATTAAGGGTGTTTGACCGAAAGTAAGGCGGATAAACGGGAAATTTTCACAGTAGTTTAAAAAATTATTAGAAACTGTTAAACATATCGATAATACATATGCAATTCCTTTCGCAAGAAATGGAATGATCGGCATACATAGAAGGATAACAATGCTACAGGGTAATACAAGAATAGATAGAAACGGAACATACAAAAGATTGAGGAAAATACTATAAGGAGAAAAATAACCAAAATGATATAGCAAAATCGGGGTGCTAACGAGCTGTGAAACAACAGAAATATAAATCGTATTTCGGATTGCTCCGTTACTACGCGCTAGTAATATCGGAGCAGATAACAGTAAGGCAAAGCTACCTACAAATGAAAACTGGAATCCAATATTGAAAATAAGATACGGATCGTATATAAGCATACATATAGCCGTTATACTTAATGCATCTAAGCTAGATAAGCGAACAGAACATATGAAAGCTACTAGCAACAATACTCCTGTTATAGAAGCCCTTACGACAGACGGTGATGCACCTGCTATGATCATATACAGAGGAATACAAACTATAAGACATACTGTTGCTCTCTCCTTCGTTACACCACTTCTTAGTAAAACAAAATACATTATAACTATCAGCAATACGATATGCGAACCTGAAATTGCCAACAAATGTATAAGACCAAATTGTTGATATTGTTCTTCTACTTCAAACGACATTTGTTGTCGATCTCCAAATAATAATGCGTTCATAAAAGCACCTGACTGTCCCGGAAATATTTCTGTAACTTTCGAGATTGCTTGTTGCCTAAAAAAGAAAATCCACTGCACGAGAGACAACGATATTTTATGGCATTCAGAAATATCGCTCACATTGAATATAAAATGTATTTTTTGCTGGTATAAATAATCACGATAATCAAAAGCATGAAAATTCCTGGCAGTTTGCGGTTCTTGCTTCTCCCCTTTAAATGTACATGCTATTCCTGCAAATAATTGGCGCAATTGCTCCTTTCCTGATGCAGATTGAATTTTATAGTTCAATTGCACTATATTCTCATTTTGATCTTTAATTTGAAAAGAAAGGCGATCCCCATTAATAAAAGGTGTATTTTGTATAACACCTCGTGTAACTTCGTAGGACTCTCCTAGAGGCTTATTTTGACTTTGAACATACGTGGTATACATAGCGCCACTAAAACACGCTAACATACAAATGATGAAGGTTATATGAGAGGTACGATACAAATAAAATAAAACATAACTAACGAAACAACAAGCAGTCAACAAATACGACGAGGAAAAGGTAATTGCAATCCCCATTATAAACGAGATTGCAACATAGCCCCATTGTCCCTGCAACTCATATCCACTCCTTATAGCATCATTTTTGCTTTCGTGAATACATGCTGTAATTCTTCCATTGACAAACTATCTTTTTCGAAAGATGAGAATAGTTCTTTTAACTGCAAATGACGCTCTTGCTCCTCTAGCGAGGCAATATCGTATTCTAGCGGAACGTGTTTCACTGTCACATTTGCTTGTTCAAACAACTCTATGGCATACGGATGGTTTTTATAATCCTGTGCATAATACACTGCTGTAATACCACTTTGAATAATCGCCTTGCAACATTGCAAACAAGGGAAATGCGTAACGTATATTTCCGATTCCTCTGTTTTCACACCAAACTTCGCACATTGCAATAAAGCATTCATTTCAGCATGAATTGTACGAACACAATGATTGTCAATGACATAGCAACCATCGTCTATACAATGCACACCACCTTTAATTGAACCGTTATATCCGCCAGCAATAATTCGTTTATCACGAACGATTGTCGCTCCTACCGCAAGCCTTGTGCATGTACTACGCAAAGATAATAAATGGCTTTGCGTCATAAAATATTGATCCCATGAAATTCGTTCCATATCTTCACCTACTTTTTTGTCTACTTGTAGTGTAGCGAAAAAAGAAAAACTTCGTCAATCTTTTACGGAATAATTATTTGATCTTTTATTTTCTCAAGTGACTTCGTTCCAATCCCGTCAATCTCCAATAAATCTTCTATTTTCTGAAACGGTCCGTGTTCTTCTCGATATTTCAAAATACTTTCCGCTTTCCGGGAACCAATACCTGTTATTTTTTCAAGTTGTTCTTTAGAAGCTGTATTTATTTGTACTTTCCCCTCTTTTTGTGAAGAAGCAGCCCCCTCTTGCACTGGTTCATTTTTGTTAGGAATATAAAGAAGCATTTGATCTTGTACAACTTGTGCCAAATTCACTTTCTTTATCTCTGCATCCGGTAAAAAACCACCTGCTTTTTCAACCGCATCCTTCACCCGCTCCCCTTCCTTCATTTCATACACACCCTCTTTAAAAACAGCTCCTTTTACATCAATTACAATTGTTTTTTTCTGCTCCTTTGTGCCCAATTCTTTCGGTTTCTTTTTCTTCTCCACATCTTTCATTTGAACATCTGTTGTCATAATTGTTTGCTCTGTATGTTGGTTCGTTTTCCAGAAAAAAAGAAAAATTACAGTTCCAATAATAACCACTAATCCCAACCATTTTTTCGGAAAATCCCACATCATTTTACACCTCTAATCATAAATTCATAACATCATTCATATTGTTTAGGAGAAAGCCGTTACGAAGGAGGGATGAAACATTGAACATAGGAATTATAGGGACAGGGAACATGGGGAATATACTAATCGATGCATTTTTAGAAACCCGTGCTGTCAAACCTTCGTGCCTTACTATTATTAATCGGACGCCTGCCAAAGCATATCATATAAAGGAAAAATACCCTTCTGTTCATATAGCCAAAACAATCCAAGAAGTAATCGAACACTCCCAGCTTATTTTCATTTGCGTAAAACCGATAGATATATACCCTATCCTACAAAAATACGCTGAACATTTTTCAGATGAAAAGTGCTTAGTTTCTATTACAAGCCCAATATCTCCATCACAATTAGAAACGCTTATACCTTGCCATATCGCACGAATCATTCCAAGTATTACAAACCGTGCTTTATCCGGCGCATCACTATTTACATTTGGAAATAACTGCTCTGAAGAATGGAAACAAAAACTACGTCATCTATTCAAAAAAATTTCTACTCCCCTTGTTATAGAAGAAGATATAACGCGCGTTTCATCTGATATAGCAAGCTGTGGCCCTGCTTTTTTTAGTTATTTATTACAATGTTTTATTAACGCTGCTGTAGATAAAACGAATATTACACATGAAGAAGCCACTACTTTAGTAAGTGAAATGGTCATTGGAATGGGGAAATTACTTGAAAAAGAAATTTTTACATTACCTACTTTACAAGAAAAGGTATGCGTTAAAGGCGGTGTTACAGGAGAAGGTATTCGCATTTTAGAAGAGCACGTTGGGGATATGTTTCATAAATTAATCGAACGGACACATGAGAAATTTGATGAAGATTTAAAGTGCGTTGAGCAGCAATTCAATAAACACACATAATAAATACGCCATCGTCATTCCAAATCCTTTAATTAATACTTATCTTTTTCATGCTACATTTTCACTAAAACTAGCATTTTTACACTTTACACATATCACCTTCTCATTATTCTAGAACTAAAATTGCATCTTTTTTACAAAACAAAAGCAACCTTCTCGGTTGCTTTTGTTTTATCTATTTTTGTTTTATCCATTCTTCTTCGCCATAAAAAAGATGCGCTCTGTTTGTTCTGTAACTTCAAGTCGCTCAAAGTCACCAGTCACGCGAAGCACTGTAAAACCAGCTTCTTCAAGCCATTTCGTTAGCTCTTCAACCTGATATGCACGTTGCACGTGACATTCGTCAAAACGATGATACACTTCTTCTTCTGGATCTTGAACAAAGAATGTTAAATCATGTTCCACACTATCTGATTCTTCTCCAGGGAAGCAGTTCCAAATAAGTGATATTTCTTCGCCATTCACTGTGTACGTTTCATTTTGAAATACATGATGTATTTTATATAAAGAATGTACATCGAATAAAAACAAGCCATCTTGACGTAAATGGTGGAAAACTCTTCTAAATGTTTCTTGTACTCCATCTTCTTGCAATACATAATTTAATGAGTCACAAAAGATTGTCACACAATCGAATTCACCAGGAACATCAAGTTCTCTCATGTCTTGTTGGTAAAAAGGAATAAAGTAACCTTCTCCCCCCAATTTTTGCTGTGCGACAGTTAACATTTCTTCCGAAAGATCTACACCAATCAAATCATAACCTTTTCTCACAAGCGGAAGTGTTACGTTACCAGTTCCACATGCTACGTCAAGAATTTTTGCCTCTTTCATAGATGCCTGTTGCAAACTTTCCTCTGTGAATTCCACCCATTTATCATAAGGGACATCATTCATCAGTTCGTCATACAGCAAAGCAAATTGTTCGTATTTCATTGATCTAGCTCATCTGCAATATCTTCACGCGGCACATCGCCCCATAGACGCTCTAAATTATAGTGATTACGCTCGTCTTTATGGAATACATGAGCAACCACATCACCAAGGTCTACTAAAACCCAACGCGCTTCATCAAAGCCTTCCATACGTTGTACGTTAATTTCGAACTCATGTGCCTTCGCTTTAATTTCACGTGCAATTGCTTGCACTTGCTTGTCTGAATTCCCGTGACAAATAATAAAATAGTCTGCAATCGGTGAAATACCTTGCATATTTAGTACAACCATATCTTCTGCTCTCTTATCATCAGCTGCTTTTGCCGCTAATACTAATAACTCTTTATCTTTCATTTATTAATTTCCTCCTTGATAACTGCATTGTATGTTTGGAATGTTAATGGATAAATCGTTTGATCTTTTTCCATTAAAAATTGAATTGTCCGCTTTAAAGCAAACAGTAAAGCTTGATTTATATCTTTATATGCGAGTTTCCTCGCTTCTTCCACACCAGGAAACTTACGTCCTGGTTCAATGTAATCTGCTACATAAATAACTTTATCTAACATTGTCATTTTTTCATGACCACTTGTATGATATGTAATAGCTTGTAGAATTTCAGGATCAGTAATGCCTACTTCTTTTTCTACTAAGTATGCCCCAACAGGTGCATGCCATAACTCTTTGTTATAGTGCAGTAGATTCTTCGGCAAATCTTCTCTCTTAATAATCTCTTCCATTTCTGGAATCGCTCTACATTTTGCATAATCGTGAAATATAGCAGCCATCTCTGCCTTTTTTTCATCTACATCATATAACCTAGCAAGTTCAATCGCTGTTTCCATTACACCAACCGTGTGTATATAACGTTTTTCATGCATTTGTTGTTTGACAATGCTAAGTGCTTCCTCACGATTCATACAACCCATTCCTCTCGATATATACCTGTACTTTTTCGGGGAGTAAATATTTGCACGTTTTCTTCGTCATATATCTCTCACGTAACAAAGAAGAAGAAACTGCAAACTCCGGAATTTCCACTTTCACGATATCATAAGGCGTATGTAATGTATAACCTGGTCTTGCAACTCCAACGAAAGTCACAAGCTTAAGTAACTTTTCAATGTTATACCACTTCGGCAAATACTCAACCATGTCTCCGCCAATAATAAAGTGAAACTGCACATCCGGATACTTCTCCGTTAATTGTACCATAGTGTCGTACGTATAAGATGGGCCTTCTCTGTCTAGCTCTTCTAAACAAATTGAAAAGTATGCTTCTTCCTCAGTCGCTATTTGCAGCATGTTTAATCGACTTTTCACACTCGTAATGTTACGTCCTTGCTTGTGCGGTGGAATTTGATTCGGTAAAAACCATACCTCTTCCAACCCTAAAGCATGATACACTTCATTTGCAATTAACAAATGCCCATTATGAGGTGGATCAAACGTGCCACCAATAATGCCAATTTTTCTCAAAAGAAACGCTCCTTCCTTTTACATACAGCAACTCTCCCCATAAATTTTCGAAGAGAGTCTACTGTTAATAAAAGTTCAATTGGTTTCACTTTCTACATATCAAGCGTCCACTACGAAATAACTCACGTATACCTTTTATCGTGGAAGCTTAATTTGCTTATTTTCTCTAGATTCTTTATATAAAACAATTGTGCTTCCGATTACTTGAACGATTTCAGCTCGCGCACCTTGTGCAAGCTCTTCTGCAACTTCACGACGATCAAATTCACAGTTTTGTAATACGCTCACTTTAAATAGTTCACGAACTTCTAATGCTTCTCCAATTTGTTTCACCATATTTTCATTTACGCCGCCTTTTCCAACTTGAAAAATCGGTGTTAAATGATGTGCCTTTGCACGTAAAAATCTTTTTTGTTTTCCTGTTAACATATAATTAGCCTCCAAGCTCTCTCATTACTAATTGTTTCATTCTATCAATATTCGGCACACACCCTGTCCACATTTCAAACGCAAGTGCTCCTTGATAAACGAACATATCGATTCCATTTTGAATTATTGCCCCTTGCTCTTTCGCATCGCCTAAAATTTTCGTCTCAAATGGATTATAAATAATATCAGAAACAATCGCTCCTTTTTTCAATGAACGAATTTCGAGCGGCGTATGCTCAACATGTGGATGCATACCTATCGTTGTTGTTTGAATGATAATATCATATTCCCCTTGAGCTTTTGCTGCGTGTTCTAGCGATAGAGCATGTGAATTAACATTTGCCAAACATCCAGCGACAAGATTCTCCGCCTTATCTCTCGTACGATTAGCAATATCAATTGCTTTCACACCTACATCTGCAAGTGAGAAATAAATAGCTCGACTAGCACCGCCTGCACCGAGCAATAAAATACGTTTCTCTTGAAGCGGCTCTTTACTAATTGACTGTAAGGCACGAACAAAACCAATTCCATCCGTATTATACCCAATCAATTTTCCATCTCGATGAACGACAGTATTTACTGCACCGATTTGCTCTGCTAGCGGGGCAACTTCATCTAGATACTCCATAATTGCAACTTTGTGCGGAGTTGTTACATTAAACCCTGAAATTCCTAATGCCTTTAAACCTTTTACTGCTTCCCCTAACGCTGCTTCTTCTACAAGAAACGCGTGATAGTGGGCATCCATATTCAAGTGTTCAAATGCATCGTTATGCATAACAGGTGATAATGAATGTCCAATTGGATTTCCGATTACACCATATAATTGTTTCATAAATCCCTCTCCATATTAAATTAAAGATTTACGTAATGAAACACTTACTCCTTTTGGTACATGAGCAACAATTTTCGCTCCTGATTCATTTACAGTAACCCAGCCCAACCCAGAGAATACAACGTCCGTTTTCGGCTCACGAATATTAAATTCATATTTCACAAACTCAGGCATATTTTCTAATTCTTCTGGTGTCGGTGGATTCAATAATTCTCCAGCGTGTCTTTCGTACAATTCATCAGCCTTTTCAAGCTTTGTACGATGGATTGTTAAACGGTTTGAGAAATGACAAGTGAATGCACGACGGCCCCCACTTACATAATCAAATCGTGCTAATCCACCAAAGAATAATGTTTGCTCTTCATTTAATTGGAATACCATTGGCTTAATTTCTGTAGTCGGTGTAATAAGCTTTAAGCTTTGTTTCCCAACATAATGTGCCATTTGATGATGATTAATAATACCTGGCGTATCAAATAAAGAAGATTCTTCGTCTAATGGAATATCAATTAAATCAAGTGTTGTTCCTGGGAAATGTGATGTTGTAATTACATTCTCAGTCTCATCACTAAACTCTTTAATCATACGATTAATAAATGTTGATTTACCAACATTCGTACATCCAACAACATAAACATCTTTACCTTCGCGGTAATACTCAATTGCATCCGCAAGTTCAGTGATTCCTTGCCCTTTAGCTGCACTGATCAAAAAGACATCTTCTGGTTTTAAACCAAGTTGCTTTGCACTATAGCGCATCCAATGTTTTACTTTATCATGTTTAACTGACTTTGGAATTAAGTCAGCCTTATTCCCAACAAGTAATACTTTATTATTCCCTACAAAACGATGTAAGCCCGGTAACCAGCTACCATTGAAATCGAAAATATCTACGATCTTGACCACTAGTGCGTCCGATTGTCCAATTCCGTTCAAAATACGAAGGAAATCATCATCTGTTAAAGATACATCTTGAATTTCGTTATAATGTTTCAAACGAAAACAGCGTTGGCAAATTACTTGTTCTTTTTCTAAAGATGATGCAGGAGCGTATCCTACTTCATTTTTATTTTCTGTTTGAATTTCTACACCGCAACCAATACATTTAATTGTTTCAGTCAAACTTTATTCCTCCCAATTAATTAAGCCTTTTTTCTTCATGTTTCTCATAATTCTTCGTTCAATTTTTCGATTAAAGCGTGTTACCAATCCGTCTGTTTGCGCTACTGGTACAACTAAAATTGTATGAAGTCCCACACGATTCCCACCGAGCACATCCGTTAGTAACTGATCTCCAATTACTACAACTTCATCTGGTTGTAAGTGCATCTCGTTTATTGCGCGCTTAAAGGCACGAACAAACGGTTTACGTGCACTATGAATAAACGGAATACCTAATGGGTCAGCGAAGTCTTTAACGCGTTGCTCGTTATTATTTGAAACGACCGTTACTTGAATATCATTTTCTTTCATTTTCAAAAACCACTCTTCAAGCTGTGGTGTTGCGTTTGGACGATCCCATTCAATTAAAGTGTTATCTAAATCAGTGATAACTCCTTTAATTCCACGCTTTTTCAAATCTTCTGGTTGAACATGATATACATTTTTCACATATTCATTTGGTAAAAATAACTTCAATTTCTTTCACCTCTTTGAGGATTTTTCATAAAATTTTTCGACAACATTTTTCGATAGATAACCTGTGGATAAACTTGTACACACTTTCCACATTAATTTTTCAGTTAATTTGGAATTTACTAACAATCTATACACATTTTATCCACTGAGGTATGTGGATAACCTCTTGTTTGTGACTGTCATATTTTTTTGGTACATTAAATGCAACAACGAATCAATCCTTATATTATTAGGAGGTGACTCACCTTGAAAACAAAACATATGGAACAGTTATCTACTGAGTTACTCACTGAGTCTTATTATAAAGCAAAAGAACTAAAATTAAATCCCGACTTCATTTTACTTATAAAACAAGAAATTATTCGGCGCTCGTTAGAGGACAAGCTCGTCAGATCTTCTTGAGTACATATAGATTGCTGATTGACCTGTAAAAAGAGCCATCCTGCGATGGCTCTCGAATAAACAAGTACTCCCATCTAGGGGATTTCTTCATTAAGCATCTTTGTCCATATTTCTTAATTAGAGCTTCATAAGTATATTATAAAACCTTTTCTTTACTTATGAGATAATCGTGTTGCAATTTTTTCTCCCAGACGCAACTCTTGTCCACTTGTCAATTCCTGCACTACTTCAATCATATCTTTTTCAAATAATAAAACAACTGTTGAACCAAATGTAAAGTATGCCATCTCTTCACCTTTTTGAACAGTACTTCTTTCATGAAGGAGCTCAATACTATTAACAAACATGGCACCTACTTTTACAAGCGCCATATGTTCACCTTCACTATTTACTTCTGTAACAGAGCGATAATTTTTTGACAATGGTTCTTTCCCATACTCCATACCCGCTGCATTTACCGGATATGATTTTCTGCCAAGTACAAATCTTTCAGTGACAGAGCCAGAGAGCGGACTATGAATACGATGATAATGACTTGGACTCAAATAAATTACCATGTATGTACCGCCTGCATATCGCTTTGCACGCTCTTCATTACCTAGCATATCCACAATTGAATAACGCTTTCCTTTTATATCGAATGTTTTTGTATCCTCAATAGGACCTTGATCAGCAAAAACACCATCAACAGGACTAACGATACTCGATGCATCTGCATCAATACTACGCTTTCCTTCTTTTAACCTACGCGTAAATAAATCATGCAATGTTTGATATTCCTTTAAACCCTTTTCCATCTCATCTTGATTAATTTGAAAAACTTTCGCATACGATGGAATAATGATAGAGCTCAAACGAGATTGTGCAAATTTACGTAATATATAAGAAGTGAAACGACCATTTGTAAGTTCGATCATAAGTCGATATAATGTACGTCGCAAATTACGAAACCTCCTAACCAGTCTATAACTTAAGTTTCTCCTTCTTTTCTCTCTATATCATATGTAGAATTGGTTCTTATTCCCACATATAGCATGGAGCCGTCTCGTTATACATAAAGAAAAACTAAGTATAATTTTTATTCTTAAATTGTTTAGCACCTTCTAATATTACAGATAGAACCCGCCATTTTCAACAGTGAACATGTATTTCTTCTTAGAGCAGCTCGTTTTCTTTCCTTTTTACAGAAGAAAAGACAGCCGCTTTTGAAATACGGTTGCCTTTCCTATACTCTATTCTTTCGCTTTCTTCTCTTTCTCAGCCCGCACAAATTCATGGAACATTTTCATTAAAGCACGCTTTTCAATTCGCGATACGTAGCTTCTTGAAATACCGAGTGCCTTCGCAATCTCCCTCTGTGTTTTCTCTTTATCAAGCCCTAGTCCAAAACGCTTCACAATTACTTCTTTCTCTCGTTCGTCTAAAATATCGATATACTCTTTAATCTTTTCTAACTCCATACTAAGCTGAATCATATCAATTACATCTTCAGATTCTGACTTTAATATATCAATAAGCGATATTTCATTGCCCTCTTTATCTTGCCCGATTGGATCATGAAGTGAAACATCTTTTTTCGTCTTCTTCAGCACACGTAAATGCATCAAAATTTCATTTTCAATACAGCGTGCTGCATATGTCGCAAGCTTAGTTCCTTTCCCTGCAGAATAACTCTCGATCGCTTTAATGAGCCCAATTGTACCAATTGAAATTAAATCTTCTGCATCTTCACCGGTGTTTTCAAATTTCTTAACGATATGAGCTACAAGCCGTAAATTATGTTCAATTAAAAGATTTCTCGCTTGAGCATCACCTTGCTCCATTAACTCTAAGTACTTTCTCTCATCGTCTGATGATAACGGCTGCGGAAACGCATTATTCTTCACATAAGAAACAAAGACAAACACTTCTCGAACCATATATCCAATTGCGGCGAATAGACTCAAACCTTTCACCTCCGCCAAAATAGTGGTCTTTATTATTTGTATGTGGGCGTGAGGTTGTTTGTGTCTGTACGATATAAATATGGAATCCTTAGCTTTTTGTCGAACTAAATAAATCTTTCATACCTTGAATAATTTTTCCAATGTATTACAAATTGTAGCAATAATTTTTATTTACAAAAAAAAGACAAAAAACTGAAACAATTAGTTCATACGAATTTCACATGAATCTATTACTATAGGAATTGTACATAGTGAACTTACTAACAACTGCGTTTATTAATATATAAAATTTCATTTGAAAGGAGTTGAAAATATGAAAACTAAATATCGCTTTATGATTTCATCATTTGCTGCTTGCGCCTACATGATTTGGTGTTTAGTATAATAACAACTTCACTTGTAAATAAGAAAAGGTGTGTATAGAAATGGAATATAACCAATCAACAGTTAACTACTGGAAAGCTTTTGTATTACCTTATACATTCGCTTTAGAAGAGTTAAAAACTAAATTTGAAATTATGAACCGGGAAGCTCAATTTTTAGAAGACTACAACCCGTTTGAACATATAAAAACAAGACTTAAACAACCCGAAAGTATCATTAGGAAGCTTGAGCGTAAAAACTTATCACCAACAGTTGAAAATGCTCAAACACAATTACAAGATATTATTGGCATCCGTATTACATGTTGCTTTGTAGAAGATATTTACCATTTAAAAGAAGTTATTGAAAATCGTGGAGACATGGAAATTGTAGAAGTAAAAGATTATATTGCTAATCCAAAAGGAAATGGCTATAAAAGTTTACACATGATAATAAAATATCCATTGTCACTAAATTCTGGTACGAAAGATGTCTTTGCAGAAATTCAATTACGTACACTTGCCATGGACTTTTGGGCAAGTTTAGAACATAAACTTTACTACAAATATGAAGGAAACATACCTGATTATTTGAGGGATGAACTACACGATGCTGCTATGAAAGCTGAAGATCTTGATAATAAGATGGCAACAATCCGTCAAGATATTGATGACATTGAAGCATGTTCAAATCAAATTTTATTACCACTATAAAAAGGTTCTCTCTTATGAGAACCTTTTTTATCCGGGTTGGTGAAAGCTAATAATCAGTGGGGTATGGACAACTCCCCCACTGATTAAAGTTTCACTTTATTTCTTCTCTATCGTACGAACCTCTTCAATCTTCCACCCTTCTTCTTCTTTTCCAAGTGCGTACTGTACTCTTTTCTGAAGAGTAACTCCTCCATCTACTTCTTTTTCTTCCGTTTCAACAATAACAAGCCCCTCCTTAAGAACTTTCATATTCATATGTTCCAATTCAATTTTCTTACTCCCTTTTTGAAAAGCTGCTTCTTTTTGTGTTCTTAAGTCTTCAGCACTAGGCATCTTCTTTGAAAACAACTCCATATGTTCAGCAAGATTTTTTTCATTCGTCGTCCGTACAAATGCCTCAATAACATCTTGAATGGATTTCTCTTCTTCTTTCGTTATATGTACCTTTTCCTCAGTTTTTTTAGCAGATTTTTGTTCTATATTATTCCCCTGAGATTGACATCCAACTAGCAATAATACGAATACTAGAAGGAATCTTAATTTCCCTAAAAAAATTCTCATCTTTCCATCTCCTAAAAAGAAAAGTGAGGCATTTCGCCTCACTTTAGTTTATAATTAGCGTCTTCCTTTATTTGGATCGCCGCCGCCAACAATGTCAAAGACACGTTTCGCTATATTTGTATTCTCTTGAACGCCAGAGAATAAGTATTTACCTGGTCCGAATGCATATACGTTCACATCTTCACCTGTATGTCCACCTGTTGTCCAACCTGTAACTGAACGCTTATTGAAGATATCTTCAATTGCATTATCAATCTTTGTTACATCTTTTGATGGAGCGATATCATTTACAGCTTTAATTTCTTCTGGTGTTAATTGTAGATCAATATACTTTTTCAATGTTTCTTCTACATTTGCACCTTTTACAATCTCATTTGCCATAAAGTCTGGCGTACGTTTCGCAGCTTTAATCGGATCTACTTTAAAGTTATACTCACCATTCGCACCTAAAGATAATCCGCCAGTAGCATGGTCTGCAGTTGCAACAACTAATGTGTTCTTATCTTTTTTTGCAAACTCAATTGCTGCTTTAAACGCTTTTTCGAAGTCTTCCATTTCACTCATTGCACCGACAATATCATTATCATGTCCAGCCCAATCAATTTGACTACCTTCGACCATTAAGAAGAAACCATTTTTATTTTTGTTCAAGCGTTCAATTGCTGTATTTGTCATCTCTTCTAATGAAGGTGTTTTATCAGTACGGTCAATCATTTTGTCTAAACCACCTGGTGCAAATAAACCAAGAACTTGATCACTTTTATCATTTAATAATTGATTACGATCTGTTACATAACTATAACCAGACTTCTTAAATTCTTCTGTAAGATTGCGGTCTTTTCTAACAAAGTTATTTACACCACCGCCAAGCATAACATCTATTTTATGCTTACCTTTAATTTTCTCATCAAAGTAATCATTTGCAATTGCGTCCATATTTTTACGACTAATATCATGTGCACCGAATGCAGCTGGTGTTGCATGCGTAATTTCAGAAGTTGCAACGAGTCCCGTTGACTTCCCTTTTTCTTTCGCTTGCTCAAGCACTGTTTTCACTTCAGCTTTATCATTATCTACTGCAATAGCTGCATTATATGTTTTTATACCTGCTGACATCGCAGTAGCTGCCGATGCAGAGTCTGTAATATTTTCATGTTCATCTTCTGGATATGTTTTTTGTGTTCCTACAAGATGCTTATCGAATTCTGTAGATTCCATCTCAAATGTTTTTGGATTATCTTTCATATAACGATGAGCTGTCATATATGAAGGCCCCATACCGTCCCCAATTAATACAATGACATTTTTAATTTTTGCATTGTTTCCGTTCTCATCTGCATTAACCTCACTAGAACGCGTAAAATTCCATGTTGCTACCGAAGTAACTGCTAACGACGCCACAACTGCAAATGGCCATGCTTTTTTTACAAACTTTTTCACTGTCTTGTCCCCCTAATTAGGTTATTCATTTCCCACTATCAAATTTAATAGAAGACTGTTAAGAGAAAATGAGTTATATGTAAATTTTTTGTTAACTTATGTAAATTTCAGTTATAATTTGTATAAGTTTGTCTTTTCATATCAAGCATACTCCCCTTTACAAAGATAAATATAAACATGTTGGATTTCTTTTAATACGAACCTATTATTTTACATTTCGTAATATTATTCTTATTTTTTCTAATTTAAATAGAAATATGGTGAACTTTATGAAAACAGTAAAACTAGACGAATCTTTCATTCCATCCTTACTCTCTCTTTGCGAATCAGTTGGGTGGTTACAGCATGCGAGTTTTATGAAAGAGCAATTCCATTTGTACCTTTCCATTGGCACAGTTTTTGGCTATGTATATGAGAATAAACTTATTGCAGCGGGCGGGGTCTTTTCATTTGCCCCTGGATTTTCTTCTATCGGTATGTTAATCGTGCATCCTGATTTTCAAAGAAAAGGAATTGGCCGTATTTTGTTAAACAATAGCTTAAAAGTAACTCATCCATCGCTCCCTATTACGCTCATTGCAACAAAAGCTGGCGAACCCTTATATGAATCTTATGGATTTCAATCAATAACAACCATTCATCGTTTCGAAAAACAAGCGGCTTACAAAAATACAAATTTTGTTCCCATAAAACAAATTCAGCAGACGGATGCTCAATCTCTAATTTCTCTTGATCAAACTGCGACTGGTGCAGATCGTTCTAAGCTTTATTTATCACTACTATCGAGAGCAACTTACTCCTTTAAAATAGAGCGGGATAATCAAATAGATGCTTTTGCTTTATGCATACAAAAAGGAGATGTACTATGTATCACTCCACTTATTTCAAAAAAAGAAAAAGACGCTATTCAGTTATTAGAAAAAATTTGTAAATCCTGGAATGGAACGATACGCATTGATGTTCCCCATTCACAATTTATTTTCCGCCAATTTCTTCAAACAGCAAATTTCCAGGAAACGCTCCTATCACCGCTTATGATAAAGAATGGTAATCAACTTCCTGGAAATCGTAATATACTATTTGCTATGATAGATGCAGCGTTATGTTAGAAAGGGGACACCTAATTGAAGCGATTTAGCTATTTTATGGTAGGTTGTCTTACTCTTACACTATTAGTAGGATGTAGTGCAGCAGAAAAGCCAGTAGAACAAGTAAAACAAGTTAAAAATACACTTACAGCGAAACTAGCTACCGAGGAAAAAATGGTAGAGATAGATGGTCAAACGATTTACTTTAAAAAGGTTGGTGATGAAAAACCACCTTTACTTATGATTCATGGATTTGGAGGATCATCCGATGGTTTTCAAAAAATTTACTCCGATTTAGCAAAAGATCATACGATTATTTCTGTTGATGCTTTAGGATTCGGACGTTCCTCTAAGCCGATGGATTTTTATTATTCTTTCCCAACTCATGCAAATTTGTATTATAAGCTAATGAAAAAACTAGGATATGAATCATTCGCAATACTGGGACATTCGATGGGGGGAGAAATTTCTCTTAATTTAACATATTTATACCCTGAAGCGGTTACCCACCTTATTTTAACTGATGCTACAGGCGGCCCTCATACGCTCGTTAATAAACAAGGTTCACCTAAACCAAAGTTGTCGACTGATTTAAGTACCGTTTCTTCTATTGCAGATTATGATGAGAGCAAAGTTAAATTCAAGCGTAATGATGAAGAGCACTATAATAAAATGAAATTATGGCCTAGACGTCTTCAAATCAATGCAAATGAAATTAAACAACCAACTTTAATTATATGGGGAAGAAATGATAGTAGCGTTTCTTGGAAAGAAGGAGAAACTTATCATCAATTCTTAAAAAATAGTACTTTCCATATTATCGAAAAAGGTTATCACGCACCATTTCGTCAAGAGCCACAAGAATTTGTAAGGTATGTAAAAGATTTCTTCGAGAAAAATCCTATAAGTGCTGAAAAATAAACGGGTATCTCATGTTGAGATACCCGTTTTCATATATTAAGCAGCTTGCTTTTGGCGTTTTTGAGTTTTTGATCCTAGTACTTTTGGAATAATGAAGCCATCAACTCCAATTTTCCCACCATTCATACCAGAAACAAGAACGAACATCGATAAAATAACCATCTCAGGGTTCACACCAATTGACCCACTAAACATATAGGAAAAGTTCATTACAAGGCCGAAAAAGACCGCTGTTTTTGTTAAACAGCCTACAATTAAACCAATTCCGACTAAAATTTCTCCCCACGTCACAAGTGTATTAAATAAATCAACGTTTGGAATTGCAAAATCTTGTAAAAATGATGCCCACCAAGATTGAACAGCTGGTTGTGCTCCTTTAGATTTTTCAATTGCACCTTGTAAATAACCAGTTGCATCGAATCCTTTTCCTTGTAGTTTACCGATTCCAGCCATTACCCATGTGTAACCAAGATACACTCGAACTATCGCTAATACAAAAGAAACTGCTTTGTTTTCTCTTAAAAATTGAATAATCATATCTTCCTCCTAAAGTTGTAATTAAGTCAGTTACAGATAATATAATAACACTAGTTACTTACTTTTGAAATGTTAATTATGAATAATTTGTGACATACATAAAAAACATTAAATACTAACGTTTATATAGTAACTTTTATTACCCGCAAAAACTTGAACATATCATACCACAAGTGATAATCATTTTCATTGAAGAAAATGTAAAAAAAATGTGAGTTAAATGTGAAACGCATTCATTCGAATATAGAACAAATGCGTTTCATGTTGCTTATATACTCGAAATGTACATGTCTCCTCATCGATTAATCTCGCTTCTCGAACAGCTTCTCCTAACGTTTTGTTATGGTCAATAAGCCTGTAAAATAAGCGTATTGTAAACATAAGTGCTAAATTTCCACCTACATAATCTATCGATCTAACATACGATTTTGCATCATTATGTAAAATCGATTCTACTAGCTTCAGCTCCCCAAACTTACACCAATCGTTTACAATATGTATAATATGCAATTTTGCATATTACTTAATTTTCGCTACGCCAAAGTATACCCTCTGCTCGTTTAAGTCGTATACATTTTCCCCTAACTCTTCCATTACAAATTCCCTATCCTATAAGTCAATTTCATACATACCCGTTTCTTTCAAAAAATCTGCTCTAGTTAAAGCAACTTTCTGTAAATATTGCCTATACGCTGTAATTGTTCCATCATGTGAAACGATACAAATTTTTTCTGCTTTTAACTGATGGCACCAATGCAGAAATTCATCTACTATTTGCTGAAATTCCTTCTCTGAGATGATATTGATTCCCTCATTCCATAACAATTCATTTGTACTTTCTTCTAATGAAAAATGTGAAAATAAATTTTTCATTATCTTTCGATCTAACAATTGATCGCATGGCAATGTTTTGGCGGATTCCCGATAAGGAAAAATACGCGGGGATATATATGGATGAACAATTTTTTGACAAGCGACTTCCGCACTCCATATTGTCGCAGTTTGTAAAGTTCGAAGTGTAGGACTAACGATTAATATATCCTTTTCTTGCAATGGTACATCGCACTGAAGCAATTTTGCCTGCTTCTTTCCCACACCCGTCAATGACGGATTCACTGCTTGTAAACTTAATGGTAAATCTTTCGTATGCTCACCTTCACCATGCCGCACAAAGACAAGTTTCATTCTCCTCTTCCTCTCAGTAGAAAATGGTCTCACATATTTCTTCCCTATTTTTTTCTTTACTCCTGCTATTTTAAAAAGCAGAATGTAAAAAGTATTTGACATCAATATTTGGAAAACATTACAATTATATATGTAAAATACTTTTTACAATAAGGGGAGGAATACAAATATGAAATGGATTATCATCTTTATCGGAATAATCATATGGGGATACATAAATGGCTTTTTTATTAGTGATAAAACTGCTAATCCTTGGATTACAGATGATGAACGTAAAACGAAAATTAAGCAAAAAGCAATTATCGCAAGCTGGTCCGGTGTTTTCATATTTTGTATCATGAACCTCTTAAACAAATGGTTAGGTTTAGGAACGAGCGATACATCACCTTATTTACCAGGTCCTGTCGCAACTATTTTTAAAGAAAATGTAGAGTTACAAATTTTACTTATGTTATTCATTACGTATGGACTATTTTACTTATACTACCGAAGAAAACTAAGCGCTTAACTTTTATCTCATGATTATCCTCCTAAATGGTTATAGTAATTAGGACGCAATGAAAAAAGGAGAGATATAAAAATGAGTAACTCAAATGACTTTTTAGATACATTACATGAAAAACAAGCAAAAGATGAACAAAATAGAAAGCGCCAAGGGAACGGAAACCCTGCGAAAAAAAAGCCAAATAAAACACATAAATAACATTAAAAAACCTGCCTAAAAATTATATTTTAGGCAGGTTTTTTACTCATCTTTAACCGAAAGGACATCTTCCCAATTCCATTTCTCATAATACCACTCTGGCACATCTATATTTTCAATCCACTTCTTTTCATATTTTCCATCGCTATGAGCAAGCCATGCATCAGCTTTCTTACGATTCGAACGGATCCACATTAATTGGTTACTCTTCTTAATAAAAATAGGATTATAATCACCTTGGCTATTAGGTGGCTTTGTAATTTGATGTTGTTCATCATTTATACTATTTATCTCATATAAAGATGGCAGCGGTCTTTTTTCTAGAGGTAAAGATAAATCTGCTTCCTTTACCCTTGAAATGATAATTACATTATCGTTCTTCCATGTGAAATCCCAATCAACATATCCTTTTGGAGTAAATGTGTTCTGCTGTAATGCCGGCAGTTCTTTTACTTTTAAATGTTTATTCTCTAATGCAACTCTCCCGCTTCCTTCAATATAGGCTAATATATTTTTTGATGGCGCCCATTTGAACCATTGTGTGTTTAACAACATTTGATCTATATTTTCAAAACGACTGCCATCTGCTCGTATTAAACACAGTGTATTACTATCAGCTGACCACGAAGCTGTTGGCACCGCTAAAAATGAGATCCATTTTTGATCTGTTGACCACTTAAATCCACTTGCGACTAACGCTAAAAAATCATCGTGCTCATTTGGTAATGCATATATATGTTTCATTTTGTGCGGATTCATATTTGCATCCTTTTGTATTTCATATAACTGAGCACCTGTCCACCCTGTTGGAAGCAAGTACGCTTCAGAGGAAACAAAAAACCTCTGTCCGTCTGGGTACCAAGCATAATCCCCTACACCATTGGCTACATTTTCAAAATCGGCAATCTTTTTTTCTGCATCAAATGTATTTAATGTACCTGTAAATATAAATGCAATTATATTCTCTGTTGGTGACCATTGATAATTCGATGCTTCTGATTGAGATGGTGTAACTTTCTTTCCATCTTTCAGCCGATACAGTTCAAAATGATTTCGCTTCTTTCCTTTTGCATATGCAAGCCATTCTCCATTATGTGACCATTTCGGCCCTGTTATGTACTCTCCTTTTGTAATTTGTTTTTCTTTCTCACCGACTTTAATCCATAGATTATGATTACGAATAAAGGCAACTTTCACTTCATTATTTTCTGCGCCTTTAATCGAACTGGAACAGAAAAAAAGGCACAAGATCATGATTACACTTACTATAAACCTTTTCATATAGCACCCCCATTTTCCATCTTTAGCATTCCTCATATTCCGCTTACTATATACAAATTTTACCCATTCGACATAATCCCAAAAAATTTCCCAAGAAATTTTCAATCCAAAGAGGATTGGTATGAATTATGTCGAAAATATAGTTTAGCCAACATTCGTTTTTGTATTTAATGATAAAAATGTAAGATAACTTTTCGGAATATTGACACTTTTTATTAGGGGGAGTTTCAATGAAAAAAACTACATCTACACTATTAAGTATGGCGCTCGTCTTTTCGAGTTTTGGAGCTTTAAGCGCCCATGCTGAGTCACTGCAAAAACATTAAAGGATGTCAATGAAAATACATATCCTGTCATGGCACAAGGATCTGGTTTAATTAACATTCCAAAAGCAGCCCAAACAGATGCATTAGTGAAACCGAACAACGTAAGTTTCGGTCTTATTAAACCAAATAGCGGTAAAGTGAAGTTAACACAAAATATTACGTTACAAAATCTTTCTAACAAAAAGAAAAACTTTTCAACTCGTATTGAATTACTAGATACAAAAACAAAAGTCCAGACTTCTTTCCCTTCTTCGATTAGTATGAAACCTAATAGTAACATCGAAAAGCCTTTTACAATTACTGTTGATAGCTCCTTACCACAAGGTATATATACAGGAAATCTATATGTAAAAGAGCAAGGGAAAACTGAAGAAATGCGTATTCCATTTACATTTAGCATCGATCCGAAAGAATACAAGCGTATTGATGGCCTTGAAATCGTTAATTCTACTTTCAGTCCAAATAATGACAAAATACTAGATGACAACCTGATCAATTACTATTTAGTTACACCAGTTGAGGATGTAACATTTCACGCTAATTTAATTACGAAAGACCGTGTAGCATATCAAGGCATGATACATCAAGGGAAAAATGAAACACCTGGTTATAAATCTTTCAAATGGAATGGTACGAAAACTGACGGATCTCCTCTACCTGATGGCTTATACCAAATCGAAGCTGTTGCTTCTAACTCTGGTGGAGAAACAAAGCAAACAGGAGCTGTATTTGTCGATCGCACTGCACCGAAGTTATCGTCTGAAGTAGATCAAGAAAACCTCGTAATTAGAGGGAAAGTAGATGATATACTTTTAGATTGGATGACAGAATCAGGATGGGTTGCTCCAGGACATCCAGTAACGATACAATATGAAATTAACGGAAATGGTGTGTGGGAAAGTGCGTTCCTGAACCCTTGGGAGAAAAGTTACGACATTTATTTCGATCGTAACCAATTACAACAAGGAAAGAATACCATTCATATTGTAGCAACCGATGCAGCTGGAAATACATCTAATTTAAATGTTGATTTAGAAGTAAAGTAATAATTTTTTTGTTGACAAGCTTTTAAATATAGTTTTATAATACAAAACATAGTTTAGTTGAACAAATTATATATCGGCTTTGAAGGAATACTAGTAGCGACTTATATCCCTGTCTCAGAGAACTGATGGTTGGTGCAAATCAGTACATATACAAGCGTGAATTACAATTCTGGAGCTTCTTTCCCGTAGTGCACATAATGCATGAAGAGGAAGACGGATCTTTCCGTTATCTTAAAGTGAGTGGTAAACAATTTTTATGTTTACAATTAGGGTGGTACCGCGATTTTTATCGTCCCTATCGGATTTTCCGATAGGGACTTTTTTGCGTCCTTCCCTTTTATACAACTTCATATATACGCATTGAAAGAATCGCAGTAGTATATTATATCCCTGTTACAGAGAGCTAGTGGTCGGTGGAAATTAGCACATATATAAGTATGAATTACAATTCTGGAGCTTCTTTTTCGTAGTGCTTTTATGCATGAAGGAAAAGACGGAGTTTTTCCGTTATCATGAATTGAGATGTAAGTGTATTTTCACTTACAAATAGGGTGGTACCGCGATTTTTTCGCCCCTATCGGATGTTCCGATAGGGGCTTTTTCTATTTCTCAAAGAAACAAATGTTAAATAATTCCGAATCTTATGATAAAATTTTATAAGCGCTTACAATTTTAAAGGAGGTGATATAAGCAATACAAAACTCATATTCAATTTTATAGAAAACAAGGAGGATGTCTAAATGACAAAGAAAACAGAAATCCCATCGCATTTAAAACCATTCGTATCCACACAACATTATGATCAATACACACCGGTGAATCACGCTGTGTGGCGTTACATTATGAGACAAAATCATAGCTTCTTAAAAGACGTTGCCCATCCAGCCTATGTGAATGGACTACAATCATCTGGTATTAATATAGATGCAATTCCAAAGGTAGAAGAAATGAACGACTGTTTAGCACCAAGCGGATGGGGAGCCGTAACGATTGACGGACTTATTCCTGGCGTCGCATTCTTCGATTTTCAGGGGCACGGATTACTACCAATCGCAACAGATATTCGTAAAGTAGAAAATATCGAGTACACACCAGCTCCAGATATTGTACACGAAGCGGCAGGACACGCACCGATTTTACTTGATTCTACATATGCAAAATATGTGAAACGTTTTGGACAAATTGGTGCGAAAGCTTTCTCAACAAAAGAAGAACATGATGCATTTGAAGCTGTTCGTACATTAACGATTGTCAAAGAAAGCCCTACTTCTACTCCTGATGAAGTTAAAGCTGCTGAAAATGCTGTAATTGAAAAACAAAACTTAGTTTCTGGTTTATCAGAAGCTGAACAAATTTCACGTCTTTTCTGGTGGACAGTGGAGTACGGATTAATTGGAAATATTGACGATCCAAAAATCTACGGTGCTGGCCTTCTTTCCTCTGTCGGCGAAAGCAAACATTGCTTAACAGATGCTGTAGAAAAAGTTCCTTTCTCAATTGAAGCTTGCACAGGGACAACTTATGATGTGACAAAAATGCAACCACAGCTATTTGTTTGTCAATCATTTGAAGAATTAACTGAGGCGCTTGAGACGTTCTCTGAAACGATGGCATTCAAAACAGGTGGCACAGAAGGATTAGAAAAAGCAATTCACTCCGAAAATCATGCCACAACTGAGTTAAGTAGCGGATTACAAATTACAGGTACATTTACAGAAACAATTAAAAATGATGCCGGTGAAGTCATTTACATGCGGACAAACTCTCCAACTGCATTAGCAATTCATAATAAGCAGTTGGCAAATCATTCTAACTCGGTACACAGTGATGGATTCGGGACACCGGTCGGATTACTAACTGGTAATATCGCACTAGAAGATTGTACAGAAGAAAAGTTACAGTCATTAGGCATTACAATTGGAAACGGTGCAGATTTTACTTTTGCAAGTGACATTCATGTAAAAGGAACAGTAACTGACATTGTAAAGAATGCTAATAAAATTGCTCTTATCTCCTTTATGGATTGCACAGTTACTCATAAAGATCGCATATTATTTGATGCTTCGTGGGGAGCATTTGACATGGCTGTTGGCTCACAGATCACTTCGGTATTCCCAGGAGCAGCAGATGCAGCCGCATTCTTCCCGATGGATGAAGAAGTTCAAGAAACTCCTGATCCGCTTGTACTGACTGAGCTTGAACGTATGTATCAAACAGTTCGGGATATTCGTAATGAAAATATTTTACACGATGCTCACACTGATCAATTAGTAGCAATTCAAGAGGTATTAAATAAATTTTATCCGAAAGAATGGCTGCTTCGCCTTGAAATATTAGAATTACTTTTAGAGCATAACAAAGGGCACGAAACATCAGCAGCATTATTACAACAACTTTCTACTTTCACAACTGACGAAGCTGTAACACGCCTTATTAACAATGGTCTTGCGCTACTGCAGATAAAGGATGTGAAAAATGATGCTACGATTAACTGAAGAAGAAGTTCAAGGGGAATTATTAAAGGTAGATAAATGGATGGTAAAAGATGAAAAATGGATTGAACGAAAATATATGTTTTCCGACTACTTAAAAGGAGTCGAATTTGTCTCTGAAGCCGCCAAACTATCAGAAGAACATAATCACCATCCATTTATCCTTATCCAGTATAAAGCAGTCATTATTACTTTGTCATCTTGGAATGCAAAAGGTTTAACGAAACTAGATTTTGACCTTGCAAAGCAATTTGACCAACTATTTTTACAAAACGAAAAAGCAATTATAAGAAAGTAAAAAAGAGAAGCCTTTTTTAGGCTTCTCCTTTTATTTTGAAATATATACAATGTCCAAATGGATCCTTGGCCTGTAATATTCCATCTTTGTACGTAGCAATTTTGCCAATATTTTTTAAGCTTTCACATACTTGCTCTTTTTGTTTTTCATCCGCTAGTACAATTGTGAAATATTTCAAGCCAACGGAATTTGGCATTTGTGGTGGTATTCCTTCACCTTGCCACGTATTTAAACCGATATGATGATGATAACCACCTGCGGATACGAACAACGCTCCATTGCGAGCTGGGATTGTTACTTCAAAGCCAAGACCATCAACGTAGAAACGTTTCGCTTCTTCTAAGTCAGCTACATGTAAATGAATATGCCCCATCACAGTACCAGCCGGGAACCCATTCCATGCACTTCCTTGCTGCAATAATCCTTCGCCGTCTAACGGGTTACTAACAAATGGTAGCTCTCCATTCTCATCACGCCAAACTTCTTTTTGGCGATCATGATAAATTTCAATCCCGTTTCCATCTGGATCAGCTAAATAAAGAGCTTCACTAAAGTAATGGTCAGCCCCACCATGTAATGGGTGTACTCTCTCAACAAAATGGCGAAGAATATTGGCTAAGTCTTGTCTGTTTGGTAATAAAATTGCATAGTGATATAAACCAGTTCGACCTCTTTGCTTCGGAAGAGCGTCTTCCTTTTCTTCTATTATGAGAAGTGGCTCATTTTCCTCATTACCAAACGTAACGATTGTACTTTTTTCTTCCAATACCTTCATACGCAATACTTCTGTATAAAACTCTAGCGATTTCTTTAAATTTGATACATATAAATGAACAACCCCAAGTGTTGTTTCGGGATGAAGTTGAAAGCCCATCTTGTTATACCCCCATTTAAATTAGTTCTTCTTTGACATTTTCTCTTTTAAGAAATTATCTACAAAACCATCAGCTTTCGCAACAAATAAGTACGCACCCATTGCTAACAATGCAAGTTCTAATTCGAAGCCAGGATTTTTTCCATCTCCTAATAAACCAGCTGACCATTTCACTTTTACAATTGCTCCAACCATAACAAGTGCAAATAATAATCCAATATATCTTACACCTAAACCTAGAATTAACAATAGACCTCCAACTAATTCAACTGTTGCTACACCGTACGCAAGTCCTCCTGGTAAACCAATGCTTGTAAACCACCCTGCAATATTGTCAATTCCTGATTGGAATTTTGTTAAACCGTGCATAAAGAACGTTACCCCTAACACGATACGAATAATTAAGTTACCAATATGTTGATTCATTTCTTTCTCTCCTTTATAGTTTTCTTATACAAAACTTTTATTCACATTACAAAACATACACTAATTATTTTTATTCGTCAATTCATTTTTCATGAGAAAAAATATATTTTTTTTGCTATGATACAAATAGTTGTTTACAAAAAGGAGCTTGATTTTATGAATATTGGTTCTGCAATACGTGAAATTCGTCAACGTAGAGGCATAACAATTGCACAAATTTGTGAAGGAACAGGGCTTTCTAAAGGCTTTATGAGTCAGGTTGAAAATAATAAAACATCACCGTCTATCTCAACTTTAGATACAATCTCCAATTTTTTAAACGTTCCCCTTCCTTATTTATTGTTAGAACAAAAAGATCGATTGAAAATTGTCAAAAAAGACGAACGGAAATACAGTGTATACGGCAAAGATGAGCAAAGAATTGAACATGTCGCGGAGCAAGGTGGCCTTCGCCTAAATCTCGTGGAAATTCCTGCCGGGTTTCCGAAAGAAAACTCACCAAATGCCCATGAAGGTGAAGAGTGTCATCTTGTATTACGCGGAAAGCTAGAAGTTCAACATGGTGAAGATATTGCAATTGTAGAAGAAGGTGATTCTTTCTCTTGGAATGCGTGCGTTCCACATATTGTTCGTAATATAGGAGAAGAAACTGCATTATTACTTATCTCTAGCCATGCAGAAAATCGAAAACGTGTTTACTAAAAAATAAAAAGAAGCCTGTCTCATAACAGGCTTCTTTTTTCATTCCCTTATAATTCCATAACTCGTCCCAACTAGCACAGTCTTTTCATGTTGGTTGCGATAAACTGACTCGATTGAAACTTTTTTATACCCTTCCATTTGTTCAATATTTGTTAAAGTTAATTCACAAGTAATCGTATCCCCTGTAAAAACTGGCCTAATAAATTCACTTACTAATTCCCTTGCTATGTAATGTAACTCTTCGCCTACTTTCGTTCCAATGCTAGCAGTCAATAAACCATGAACCATTAATCGTCCATTCTCATCATATTCCATATGATGTCTCCCTTTATCACCTGTAATATTGGCAAATTCGAAAACTTCTTCCTCAGTAAATCTTCTTTCATATTTAAATACATCCCCAACTTTTATACTCATTTTTATCCCCCATTTAATAAACTGAATTTTCTTTTATTTTATCATAAAATGAGTCTCAATTCAGTTTATATTATTAAAATAGCAATCCTTTTTCTTCACTACCTTATAAGTTTATCGGTGTCCATCCTTTTTTGCTACTTGATACCCGTAGTACGCACATGTCCCATTTCTTGATAACTCTCTTACTTCAAAACCACAACTTCTATAAAAATCAAAATTGGTAGCGGCTGTATGTGCAAACCAATCACCATGAGGAAGCTTTTGCAAACAAAGAGCCACCAGTTTCTTACCTAATCCTTTCCCTCTATACTCATACTTCACAACTAAATTTACTATGTTAGCAACCATGATTTGATCAGAAATCACTCTAACCATCGCGACCATCTCTTCTTCATCCCAAATTGTGAAAGCCCATGTTGAATTTTCAAATGCTATCGAAAATTTTTCAATTTGCCAAGAAGGGATATTATCATTACTCCAACCAGCATCTTCAAATAATGTTTTAATTGCATAGGCTGGCACTCCATTCGTTCCTTCACGAATAATTAGTCCATTATGATAAATATACACGTAATCCCTCCTTTTATTTTTATATACCATTCTTCAAAAAGTATATTTTACCTTTAAAAAAGTGAACTTTTTCATCCAACTCTCTTAATAGAATAAACTAAGACATCAATCCCATGAAATGCAGTTGTTTTTTCATAGCTAAGTCCTGTTTTTCTAGCTACAAATATTGAAGCTGGGTGGTTCGGATTAATAAGTGAAATTAATTTATTCATTTTTAATGCTTGAAAACCATAGTCTCGAAATGCCGCCGCTGCCTCTTTCGCATACCCTTTCCCCCAGTACTTAGGAAGTAGCCAATAGCCAATCTCAATTTCCTCTTTTCCATCTACCTTCTGCTTGACAAGCCCTGCATGACCAATTCGTATCCCTGTTTCCTTTTCAATCATTACAAATAAACCGAGACCATTTTTATAATTCGGAAGCACCGAATCCTCCAAACTTTTTTTACATTGCATATATGTTTTTAACGTCCCATTTCCAATATAGCGCATTACCTTCTCATTCCCCCATAAAGACGCATAAAACGATAAATCATCCCTTGTATATTTACGAAATTGTAAGCGATCTGTATGGAACACTTTTAACTCACTCCCATCATTTTGAACCTTATTACATATCAATATATTTCAAACTATATAAATGTTAACTAATTCGTAAAAGAAAGAAAATTCAGTCTTGTAAAGGTGTATTATATCAAAAAAAAGCAGTAGACAAAAGAGTGTCTACTGCATCCATATCATAACTAGCAAAAAGAAAACTACAACTGAGGGGGGTGTAGGATTTTCAAATATACTAGATACTTATCCCGTTCTAACGGGCGGTAAACTTTCCAAGTTATATGAAAGTGAAAAGTTTACCGCACATAAGAACTTTTACGGCTATTAAGAGAGCACCGTTAAGTACTCAAATACACGCTGTGCTTTTTCTCCACCCATTCGAGCATGTTGAAGAAGGGAAATACCATGTGGGCCAGATGCACGTAATGCTTCTGGTTGTACCACTAAAATAGCTTGTACAACTTCTAACTCTCCAAGCATAGCTGCTGCGAAAATATCCATCCGAGCACCCTTTTCTAGTAAATAAAGAGCAATGTCTTTACGACCTACATGTGCTGCTGCTCCTAACGCACTTTCCCAATCTGAACCGCCCCAATTATAAGAAGCATGAAGTAAGCTAGGTGATTCGAACAAAAGCTCCTGTACCCTTTCTAGATCTCCATGAGCTGCCATAACAAATTCTCTTACTAATTCAGTGGTAATACGTTCTTCTGTTTGCATCGCTCTGCTCCTTTTTTAGAAATTCGTTTCGGTGTAAAAAATGGTTTGTCGCTTCCTTGAAAAATATCTACTTCTATGCCAAATACATGTTGGAACATTTCATGACATAACACTTCTTCTGGTATACCGTCATACTGAAGCTTCCCTCGCTTTAATACGAGTAAACGATCACTATATTGAGCCGCTTGGTTAATGTCATGTAAAACCATTATAATTGTCATACCAAACTCCTCGTTTAATCGTTTCACAAGTTCCATTACTTCCAACTGGTGAACGATATCCAAAAAGGTTGTTGGTTCATCTAATAATAAGACATTTGTACGTTGTGCTAGCGTCATCGCAATCCAAGCACGTTGTCTTTCTCCTCCTGATAAAGATTGCAAAAGGCGATATTCATACCCTGCAAGATTTGTAACAGACAATGCCCAATCAACAATTTCTTCATCTTCTTCATTTAAGCGACCACTCCATGATTTATGGGGGCCTCTTCCGAACTGTATTAACTCTTTCACTGTTAAATCTAATTGATGATCATGCATTTGTGGTAACATCGCTAATTGCTTCGCTACATCCACACTCTTCATCGTATGAATATTTTCCCCATCTAAAATGATATCTCCTTCGCTTTGTTTAAGTAGCCTTGCTATTAAACGAAGCAAAGTAGATTTCCCCGATCCATTCGGACCGATTAAACTAACGATTTCTCCAGCTTTAATATGTACATTCATATTTTGCATTTGAAATCTTTCAGAATGTGCGTAAAACACTTTGTTAACGGAAATCACGTTGTTTTCCTCCTCTATGAATTAAATATAAGAAGAACGGACCACCCAAGAAGGACAATAAAATACCAACAGGCAATTCGATTGGATCGAACCAACTTCGAGCTATCGCATCCGCGAAAACAAGCAATATCCCTCCGCCAAGGCATGATAATGGCAGTAAATATTTATAGTCATTTCCAACTAATAAACGTAACATATGTGGTACAACAAGACCGACAAATCCAATAAGTCCGGAAACACTAACCGCAATTCCAGCTAACAATGTACTTACTACTATTAAATAAAACCGACTTCTCTCCACGTTATGCCCTAATAATTTTGCCATTTCATCTCCTAGCATTAATACTCGAATATGCTTAATGCCAAAGAGAGCCAATATAATAGCGAATATTGCATAATAAATAATCATGTTTAAATGCGCCCAACTTACACCACCAATGCCACCAGCTAACCACGGTAACACAGATTGTACTTTATCACTATGTAATAACATTAATGCTGACGTTGCTGCACCAATTAATGCATTGATTGATACACCTACTAAGACGATTCTTGAAGGTGGTGCCCCTTTTTGCCATGATAAAGCATAAATAACCATCGCTGTTATGAACGCACCTAAAAATGCTCCTAGCGGTAAAAAAGCCATATGCTGAGGAAATAGAATCATAATTACAATTGCTACAAGACCTGCTCCGGATGAAACCCCGATAATGCCAGGGTCTGCAAGAGGGTTTCTCATAACCCCTTGCAGTAATGCTCCCGAGGCTGCTAAACATGTTCCTACAATAAGCCCAACGAGCACTCTGGGTATACGAAGATCCCATACAATTCGATGAACTGTCGAACCTTCATCTTGTATCCCTGTTAGAATGTCTCCTAAAGAAAAGGATAAACTTCCTGCGAAAAGACCATAAAAAAGACCTAGAATCGTTAATACAACTAAAGTAACTGCTGTTACCCATCTTTTTTTCGCAAAAGGATGTTCCTTTTCTCTTACTGCTTCACTACTCTCCATACTCATCATTTCCTTACATCTTGTATACTTTTATACATAAAGTCCATTGCTTCTGTTACTTTTGTTCCAGGATTTGATCCAAATAAATCTGGCGGCAAAATAACAACACGATTTTGTTTGACTGCATCTAAATTTTTCCACGCTTCATTTTTCATCATTTCGCCTTCAAATGCTTTTTTCACACTATTTGGATCTCCATGTGTAATTAAATAAATTACATCTGGGTTCGCCTCAATAATGCGTTCTACACTTAGCTGTGCATATTGCGGATATTCTTTCATTTCTGGAAAACCAGCTGCAATATTTTTACCACCCGTTTTTTCTAAAATATCACCTGACAGAGATGTTGGTAACGCTGCTAAATAAGTGCCTGGTGCTCCATATACCAGCAATGCTTTAACGTCACTCTTTTTCTCATATTGCTTCATTTGATCATTAATTTTTTGATTAAGTTCTTTTGCTTTATCTTCTTTCTTCATTACTGTTCCATACATTTCAATACTCTTTTGAATATCTTTTACAGAATTGGCTGAAGAAATGATTACTTTTGTTCCTTGTCCTTCGACCGTTGGAATGTTCTTTTGGAATCCATTGTTAGCAACAAGTACATCCGGTTTTAAACTAGCAATTTGCTCAAAATTCGGTTGATGTGCATTTCCGATTACTTGTGCTTTCTTTAATTCCTCTGGGAGAGTTAATTTTGTATCAGGACGACCTACTATTTTCCCACCTAAAGCATGAATAATATCCATGTCTCCCATACTCAACGTTGCAAAACTTTCAGGAACTTTATTGAACGTTACCTTTCTTTTTGAGAGATCGGTAATTTCGATTTTGTCTGTTCCTTTTTCTGTTTTTGTTGCAGATGCTTTTTCGTTTTCCTTTGCACTGCAACCTATTAACAAGAAAAAAATAGATAAGATCGCTGTGAACAGCGTAATAGATTTTTTCATTCTTCCACCTCTAATTGATAATGATAATCATTGACTACTATTCTACTTTAATTGATAAGGATTATCATCGTCAACATGAAACGCATACATTTTCTACAAAAAACAAAAAAACGCTACAAAAAGATTTCTTCTTTTCGTAGCGCCCTATTTAACAATTTTCTTCATATTCGCTCTCCTCTAATTGGTCACGCATCGCTTTAACACGCTTAAAGAAGAAAAAAGCAAGAACTAAAAATACAATAATACTTCCCATCATAACAAAAGACTGTACCATACTTTTTATTCCACTTGGAATTAATAAACCGATCATTAAAAATGTACTTATAGCTAAAAGTACTTGTGCAAACCGGGTATAATCTGCTATTTTTTCTTGTAATTCTTTCATCTGCTTATCACTCCCATCCTCACTTTATCACATTCTATCAAGCTTAAAGACAAGTAAATAGAACCAATCTGGGAGATGTTTTCCAAAGTAAAAAAGAGCCGCTTACTCGCGGCTCTTTTTTATCTATTATACGCCTTTATATGCTTCCATATAGATTTCTTTCAGCTCTGAAATGAGCGGTAATTTTGGATTAGCTGTTGTACATTGATCTTCAAAAGCTCTTTCTGCTAATAATCCAACAACCTCTTCAAATTGGTCTTTAGCAACTCCTTGTCCTGCAATACTCATATTTATATTTAAGCTTTTTCCAAGCTCAATAATTGCTTGGACGAGTGATTCCACACCTTCCGCTGTTGAGCTTGCCGGAAGCCCGAGCATTCTCGCAATATGTGCATAGCGTTCATCAGCCACAAAGTGCTCATATTTTGGGAACAATGCATGTTTTCTTGGCTTAATAGCATTATAGCGAACTACATGCGGCATAAGAATTGCATTCGCACGCCCATGCGGAATATGGAATTCTGGCCCAATTTTATGTGCTAAACTGTGATTAATACCTAGGAATGCATTTGCAAATGCCATTCCTGCGATTGCGGAAGCGTTATGCATTTTTTCTCGTGCTTCTGCGTCATTTCCGTCTTTATACGCTCTTGGTAAATATTTAAAGACGAGATCAATTGCTTTTAATGCTAATCCATCTGTATAGTCATTTGCCAGAACAGACACATACGCCTCGATTGCATGCGTTAATACGTCCATACCAGTGTCTGCTGTTACATGAGGTGGTACTGTCATTACAAATTGCGGATCAACAATCGCTACATCTGGTGTTAATTCATAATCTGCGAGCGGATACTTTATATTATTTTTCTTATCTGTAATAACCGCAAATGGTGTCACTTCTGACCCTGTTCCTGATGTTGTTGGAATAGCAACAAACTGCGCTTTATTTCCTAATTCCGGATATTTACATGTACGTTTTCTTATATCTAAAAACTTTTGTTTAATGCCATAGAATGTTGTTTCTGGATGCTCATAGAAAAGCCACATCCCTTTCGCTGCATCCATAGCTGAACCACCACCAAGTGCGATAATTACATCTGGCTTAAAACTTCTCATCATTTCCGCACCTTTAAACACAGTTTCATCTGATGGATCTGGCTCAACTTCAAAGAAAACTTCAACTTTCACATCATTTGCATGCTTACGTAAATAGTGCGTAACTGTATCTACATAACCGTGCTCAACCATCCCTGGATCCGTTACAATAAATGCGCGGGAAATGTTAGGCATGTTTGCTAAATATGCTGTCGCATGTTTTTCAAAATAAATTTTGGGTGGTAATTTGAACCACTGCATATTCTTTTTTCTATTTGCCAACCTTTTTATATTTAATAAATGAGTCGCCGTTACGTTTTGGGAAACTGAGTTTTTCCCGTAGGAGCCACAACCAAGCGTAAGTGATGGAATAAATCCATTATATATATCACCAATTCCACCTTGTGATGAAGGTGCATTTACAATGAGACGACAGGCTTTCATACGTAACCCAAATTGTTTTTGTACTTCTTTATTTGTAGAATGGATAACCGCTGAATGCCCTAGGCCACCAAGCTCTAACATTTCTTCGCAATATGTAAATCCTTCTTCTAATGAATTTGCTTTTACACAAGCTAACACTGGGCTCAGTTTCTCACGAGATAGTGGATATGCTGCCCCGATACCTTTAATTTCAGCTACAAGCATTTTTGTATGTTCAGGTACAGTAATTCCTACTAATTCAGCAATATACTGTGCTGATTTCCCAACAATATCACTATTTACTGCACATGTATTTTCATTAATAACAAGCTTTTCTAATTTCTTTCTCTCTTCCTCTGTTACAAAGTAACAATTATTTGCAATCATTTCTGTTTTAACATCATCATAAATTTCTTTATCGATAATGATTGCCTGTTCCGATGCACAAATCATACCGTTATCAAATGTTTTCGATAAAATTAAATCATTAACAGCTCGTTTTACATGTGCTGATTTCTCTATATAACACGGTACATTACCAGGACCTACACCAAGTGCTGGTTTACCAGTAGAATAAGCCGATTTCACCATACCAGCCCCTCCAGTTGCTAGAACGAGCGCGACACCATCATGGTTCATTAATTGTTTCGTTGCTTCCACAGAAGGTCTTTCAATCCATTGAATACAATGCTTTGGTGCACCGGCCTTCACTGCTGCATCATATACTGTTTTCGCCGCTGCAATGGAACAATTTTGTGCAGAAGGATGAAATGCGAAAATAATTGGATTTCTCGTTTTTATCGCGATTAACGCTTTAAACATTGTTGTCGACGTTGGGTTCGTTACAGGCGTTACCCCAGCTACTACACCGACAGGTTCTGCAATTTCTATTACTTCTTCATGAGGATCTTCATGAATAATTCCTACCGTTTTATCTTTCTTTATACTATGCCAAATATATTCAGTGGCAAAAATATTTTTTATACATTTGTCTTCATAGACACCACGGCCCGTTTCTTCAACAGCCAATTTCGCAAGCGGCATATGTTGATCAACACCTGCTAGTGCCATTTCATGAACAATGTTGTCAATCTGCTCTTGTGTAAAACTTTCTAATGCTTGTAAAGCTTCTTGACCGTTATTTACTAACGTATCAATCATCTCTTTTACCTCTTGCATTTCATTTACAACTTTCTCTTTGACTACCATATAAATTTCCTCCTATTCTGTTATCACGGTCTTTATAAGTCCCTATAGGTCATAATAAGTCCCGATTAGCGAAAAAAAATAGAGTTACCGTCCTACATGAATCCCATTGTTTGTGAAATATTTCACAAGTTTGTTCGTGAATAACATTTCATGAATTCAATATACATGAAATCATTTCATTTGTGTATGTCTAATTTGTGAAATATTTCACAAATTAACATAATAAAAATGCACTGCTCTATATTAGCAGTGCATTTTTATTATGCTAGTGCTTGTGCCAAATCTTCAATTAAATCTTCTCCATCTTCAATACCAACAGAGATTCGAATTAATGTATCTGTAATTCCTAATTCTTTACGGCGATCTGCTGGGATTGATGCATGTGTCATTTGAGACGGGATAGAAATTAAACTTTCTACCGCTCCTAAACTTTCAGCAAGTGTGAAGTACTGTAACTTCTCAAGTACTCTATTTAACGTTTCCTCACTGTCTACATCAAATGAGATGATTGCACCAAATCCATTCGCCTGTTCTGTTGCTAATTCGTGATTTTGATGTGATTCAAGACCTGGATAATATACTTTATTTACTTTTGGATGGTTATTTAAAAACTCAGCAATTGCGCGTGAATTTATTTCATGCTCTTCCATACGAATTCCTAACGTTTTTAAACCGCGAAGTAGTAGGAAGCTATCTTGTGGTCCAAGAATACCTCCTGTTGAGTTTTGCACGAAATGAAGATCTTCTGCTAGTTGTGGGCTATTTACAACGACTAGGCCTGCAACTACGTCACTATGACCTCCTAAATATTTCGTTGCACTATGAAGTACAATGTCTGCTCCTAAAGAAATTGGCGACTGCCAATATGGCGTCATGAATGTGTTATCAATAATTGTTAATAAATCGTTTTCTTTAGCAAGAGTAGATATTTTCTTAATATCAGTAATTTTTAGTAATGGATTCGTTGGTGTTTCTACATAAATTGCTTTCGTATTTGGGCGAATTGCTTCTACAACTTCCTCTAGGTTTGTTGTATCTACAAATGTATGCTCAATGCCGAAACGATTTAGTACTTTTGTAATCACGCGGTATGTTCCGCCATAAACATCATCTGTTAAAATAACGTGGTCACCTTTTGAGAATAGCATAATAGTTGCTGTAATAGCAGCCATTCCTGAGCCAAATGCAAATCCAGCATGACCGTTTTCTAATACAGCAATCATTTCTTCTAAAGCTGCACGTGTTGGGTTGCCTGTACGTGAATATTCATATCCTTGATGCTTACCAACTGCTTCTTGTTTGTACGTACTTGTTTGATAGATCGGTACGTTTACAGATCCAGTTGAAGGTTCTCCTATGCGAATACCATGAATTAACTTTGTCTTTGCTCTCATTTTTTATTCCCATCCTTTGTATATGTCTTTGCTTAAATAGCGCTCACTACTATCAGGAAAAATCGTTACAATATTTGTACCTGGTGTTGCTTTCTCTGCCTCAAGTAAGCTCGCATGAAATGCTGCTCCTGAAGAGCTTCCAACGAGAAGGCCTTCCTTTTGCGCTAATTCTTTCACTCGTAAAAATGCATGTCGATCAGAAATCGTATGAATTTCATCAAAATAAGATGTTTTTAAAAATGGTGGAATGAATTCAAGACCAATTCCTTCTGTTTCATGTGAACCAGCTTTACCGCCATTTAAAATAGAGCCTTCTGGTTCTACAATAACCGTTTTAATATCAATGTTTTTCTCTTTCAAATAAGATGCAGTTCCCATAAACGTACCGCCTGTTCCTGCCCCTGCAACAAATATGTTAATCTCTCCATTCAGTGCCGACCAAAGTTCAGGTCCTAGCGTTTTAAAATAAGCACGAGGGTTTGCTTCATTCGCAAACTGACTTGGAGAGTATGAATTTGGTATTTCCTTTACTAATTCTTTTGCCTTTGCAATTGCGCCGGTCATTCCTTGCTCAGTCGGTGTATGCACAACCGTTGCACCTAGCGCTTTCATTAATTCTTGCTTTTCAATACTAAATTTCTCTGGTACACAAACGATGACGCGTAAATCATGTTCTAACGCTGCAAGTGCCAGTCCAATGCCAGTATTTCCAGCCGTCGGTTCAATAATTGTTCCGCCCTGGGTAACAAGCCCTTTTTCTAACGCATCTTCGATTAATTCTCTTCCTAAACGATCCTTAACGCTTCCGCCTGGGTTGTAAAATTCAAGCTTTGCAAATAAACGGACTCCTTCTGGAAGTGAAAAACGAGTAATTTCTACAATTGGTGTATGACCAATCAATTCATGAACGCCACGATATACATTCATCGTGTTCTCCCCCTTATTTGCCAATAAAGAAAAGGCAACTGTATGTATTTTCTTTATATGAGACAGTTGCCTTTTTGTTACATTACTTTAACTCTTCTAGTACTTTTACGATAAAGTTTGTAGAATGAAGAGCTGCTTGATCTAAAAATTGATCAAATGAAACATTTGATTCTTTACCAGCAATATCAGAAAGTGCACGAATAATAACAAACGGAACTTCATATTGGTGGCATACTTGTGCAACAGCTGCTGCTTCCATTTCTACTGCATAAAGATCTTCAAATTTATCACGAATTGCCGCAACGCGGTTCGGATCACTCATAAATGAATCGCCTGTTGCAATCATACCTTTTACAACTTGAATATTTTCTTCTGCCTGCATACATTTCTCAGCTAATGCAACTAATGCGTCATCAGCTTTAAATCCAGGCGGCATTCCTGGCACTTGACCATATTCATAGTTAAATGCTGTTACATCTACGTCATGGTGACGAACTTCTGTTGAAATAACCACATCTCCAACATTTAAAGAGTGATGGAATCCACCAGCTGAACCAGTATTAATTACTTTTTCAGGCTTATATCTTTCTAATAAAATCGTCGTTGACATCGCTGCGTTTACTTTACCAATACCAGACTTTAACAAGATTACTTCATGTCCTGCTAATAGCCCTTTCGTAAATTCACAACCTGCAACAGTTTCTGTTTCTGCTTGTTCTAGTTTGTCACGTAAAATACGTACTTCTTCTTCCATTGCTCCAATTACAGCAATTCTCAATCTAATCCCTCTTTCTATTGCTTAGTTGCCTCCATTACCCAAACGAAATGATTTAATCTCGTGAACGCTACATGGAAGCCATTGTTTTCAAAAATAGATTGCATGATAGGAATACGTGTATAGTATTCTGTTTGCAAATCGTTTGCTAACTGATGAAAACCTCTTTGTTTTGCTACCTCGACAGTTTTATCATATGCATCTTGATCTGCAAATATTGTATCAGCAAACACTATTTTACCACCTTTGTTTAGCAATTGACTATACTTCGCAATCGCTACGTCCTTTTCTTCATCTGTTAAATGATGAAATGCATAGGTGCTCACAATGGTATCAATTGAATTTGGAACTTCGAATGAAAGAAAATCACCTTCTGTAATTGAAAACTCTTGCGGCAATTTTTCTTTAGCAATCATGCGCATTTCGCGTGACGGTTCTATACCGTAAACTGTACGACCAGCAAGTAATAATTTATTTGTTAAATTGCCAGTACCAACACCAAATTCTAATACGTTACCAAATGACTTGTTAACTACATCCTCTAAAATGTCCTCATAACGGGCGAAAACTTCTTTATATTGTATATCTTCACCTTGTACGAATGAGTCGTACGTATGAGCCCACTCATCAAATAAACCATTAAATTCTGTCCCCATAAAAATTCCCCTTTTTCTTATCGGTTTTATCAGTATAATATGCCCTCTTTCTAAAAATGTCAATTGAAATGTACATGGTATTTCCTTCTTTTCTTTGTTACACTATAGGTGATTACATAGGAGAGGGGTCGTCTTCGTGTCATTTACCTTTGAAATGTTAGAAGATAAAGTAGAGTTTTTTGAAGCGGGAGACTTAGCTTCTTTAGAACGAAAAATTAGTGAACAAATCGATAATAATAAAGCACTTATGCTTGAGGTTCATCACATCTCGCATCAAATGGTTATGGATCCGGAAAGCAAAAGACCATATTATAGCGCGGTTGTTCATTTTAAATTAAAAAAATTACGCTAACTAAAAAAAGAGAGGCTCTTAAGAGCCTCTCTTTTTTTAGTTTAGAGTTTGAACGAGTACTGGTTTCCAGCCTTCATTGTCTACCCAATCAATATTTACATAATATTTTTTACCTGATTGTTTATCTTGTACGTTACCGTAAGCTTTATTCTTACCGTTATTTCCGATTCTATGAATAACTAATTGCTCTACTGGAACGTCAATTGCAGCGGAAATTGCTTGATTCATCTCATTCCAATCTGCTGTACCTTTTTTAAACGTCATCGCAGGTGTTGCGCCTTGCTCTGTACCTACTGGCTTCCAAGAAGATTTCGTATAAGCATCGGTTGCCTTTGGCTGTGTTTTTTCAGCTGGTACTTTCTCGTTAGCTTTCGCTTCTTCTTCAGCTTTTTTCTGTTCTTCTTCAGCCTTTTGCTTCTCTTCTTCCTTCTTCTTAGCTTCTGCCTTCTCTTGCTCGTTCTTCTTCGTCTCTTCTTTACCTTTAACTTTCTCAGCTTTATTCTCTTTTGTTGTTTGCTGAGCTACTTTTTTATCACTAGAAGACGCTTGCTCTTTTGTTTCAGGAACAAACAATTGATATGCCACAATAGCTACTGCTACTAATACAATAGCGATTGCAATATTTAAAACACCGTTTTGACGACGTTTTTGTTGTTTCTGTTGGAATCTAGATCCTCCTGCCATTCTTCAAACCTCCATGCAGTTTTTCATACTTGCTATTGTAACATTAAATCTAGAAAGGTTGAACATTTACAATAATATTTTCACGAAATGAAAACATTTCATAAATAATTGCAAGATTACTTTTCATTTTCTAATCTATGAATTGCTTCTACCAGTTCTGTAAAAACGGGTGTAACTACATTTTTGTTACTATCTGTTTCTATATCAACTACAACTAAAGCATACCTTGGATTTTCATATGGAAAATAACCTGCAAACCAGCGATTCACCTTTTCTCCTTTTCCTGTTTGTGCCGTTCCAGATTTTCCGGCAACATTTAGTGGTAACGAACGGAACACTGTTCCCGTTCCTTTCTCCGTCGTTACAACACCTCTTAATAATTCTTGTAGCTTTTTCACCGTTTCATAAGAAAGCTGTTTCCCAGTTAATTCATGATTTTCAAATGTAAAAAAGTCGGTTCCATTTTTATACACTATTTTTTTTACAGCTTTCACTTCCAACTTCTCTCCATCTCTAGCAATTGTCGCCATCATATTCGCTATAGCTAGAGGCGACACGCGTACATCTTTTTGTCCAATCATCGTTTGAGCAATGGCTTTTCTACTAACTTTATTTTCTTCACTTCTCCAAATAACAGCATTCTTTTCTTCTGGTAATTGCTCAAATTCCGATGTATGAAATACCGAACCTTTCCACCCTACCTTCTTACTTGCTCCTAAGGCCCCTAAATACGTTTCTAACACATCCCTATCCTTTTGCATTAGTTCATCACCTAATACAGCAAACGTTCGATTACAGCTTCTAGCAAAGCTTTCCTTAAAGTTTAATGACCCCATCATAACTTGTGGAAGATTTTCACCGTATAAATCCGTATTACAGTTAAATACACGGTTAAATCGCACCAAATTTTGATCAATTGCCGCCGCTGCAACTACTGTTTTAAAAACAGATCCAGGAAAATGAGGAGTTAACATTTGATTTTCAAGTGTTGCTTTGTATGCGCTCCTATCATTCATCTGTAAAGATGGCTTACTTACCATTGCTAAAACTTCACTATTTTTTATGTCTAGTAATACTAACCCACCTTTTTTTATTCCGTTTTCATTTATAATCTTTTCAGCTTGCCGTTGCAACGTTTTATGTAGCGTTGTTTGAATAGTAACTGGATAAAATGGATTTCCTGGTGAAGTGTATTTTGCCTGTTTCCCGAAAATCGGCTCTCCCTGCCGATCCACTTGATATAGTACTTTTGCCTCTCCATCAGTAAGTAAAAATTCATCAAATGATTGTTGCAATCCGGAAATACCAATTGGTGTTTGTTCCGAAAGTTTTTTCATTTCTCCATAACGCTTTTGAAATTCCTGTTCATTCTCTCCCACATCACCAATTAAATGATTTGCCTCTCCCGTTTGCTTCAATCGAACTTCTGCTGCTACAATGCCTAAAGTATCTAACTGATTTACCTTCTCCATCTGCTCAACCGTTAATTGAAATGGGATATTCCCCCTTTGTAATATAAATGCTTTATTCTTACTCTTCATTTGCAGTCTTATCTCTTGTCTCGACAAACCAATGATATGCGAAATTTTCTCTAACATGTCATTTTTTATTTGTAAAAATGGAAAAATAATTAGAACTGGATATTTCTCTTCACCGATTTCCTTACCATTTCGATCTGTAAAGTGCCCTCTTCCATTATCTACTGTAAGTGATTGCGTTCGCTGCGTAACACTTTTTTCAATTAAATTGATATTTTGGTCAGTAAATGATTCCGTATCTAAAATCTGTATTTGGATTAAGCGACAAAGTAGTAAAAACATCACACTCATAAAACAAATTAAAACAACTGTAATTCTCCGTTTTATTTTCATAAAAAACACCTCGTCTCATGTAGTTTAGACGAGGTGTTTCATCTTTTATACAAATAAAAAAATCACCCGCTTTTACACGAGTGATTTTTACGTTATTTTACAGAGATAATCTCTACTTGCATTTCTCCACCTGGTGTTTGAATTGCTACCTTCTCACCAATTTGCTTACCTAATAAACTTTTTGCGATTGGAGAATCGTTAGAAATTCTTCCTTCAAATGGATCTGCTTCTGCGCTACCTACGATTGTGTAAGATTCTTCATCTCCACCTGGTAACTCTTTAAATGTTACTGTTTTACCTAATGTAACAACTGTAGATTCTTCGCCGTTATCTGTGATGATAACTGCGTTACGAATCATGTTTTCTAATTGTGTAATACGTCCTTCTACGAACGCTTGCTCATCTTTTGCTGCATCGTACTCAGAGTTCTCAGAAAGATCTCCGAAGCTACGTGCAATCTTAATGCGCTCTACAACCTCTTTACGTTTTACCGTTTTTAAATCCTCAAGTTCGTTCTCTAGCTTTTGCTTACCCTCTTGCGTCATTGGGTATGTTTTTTCTGTTGCCATATTTTCCACTCCTTTTATATACCAATCCCCTGAAAAAAAAGAGGAGTTCCATATGAAAACTCCCCCACTTATATGTGTAGCGGAGGTTTCTAGTACGCTTGCACTAGCGGAGTTGTCACATACAACCCCGTATTCCCAATTCTTCTTTATATAAAGAAGATATGTATGGAAAGTTGATATAAATATGCCCTCACCTATATATAGATGAGGTTGCATGTTTCATTGTATTCGATAGGAAGGGAAAAAATCCCTTCCTATCGTATATCTTTTACTATGCTATTACAAATTTACTTTTTGTTCAAGAATTGTTGCAATTTTTGTCACCATAATATCAATTGCAACATGGTTTTGTCCACCTTCAGGGATAATAATATCCGCAAATTTCTTAGAAGGCTCAATAAATTGATTGTGCATTGGACGTACAACAGTTACGTATTGATCAATAACTGAATCCATCGTACGACCACGCTCTTCAATATCACGCTGCATGCGGCGTAAAATACGAAGATCCGCGTCTGTATCAACGAATAGCTTAATGTCCATTAACTCACAAAGACGTGGGTCTTCTAAAATAAGAATTCCTTCTAAAATGATTACATCTTTCGGCTCAACTGGAATAATTTCTTCTGAACGCGTATGCAATGTATAGTCATATACAGGCTTATCAATTTGCTCATATGCAAGCAACTGCTGCAAATGTTCAATTAACAGATCATTATCAAACGCAAGCGGATGATCATAATTTGTTTTTAAACGCTCTTCCATTGGTAAATGGCTTTGATCTTTGTAATAATAATCTTGCTCCAAGATTAAAATGGAATGACCTTTAAAATGGTCAAAAATCGCTTTCGTTACACTTGTTTTTCCTGATCCTGAACCACCAGCGATTCCAATTACAACAGGCTTATTCGTCCCCATTCGACTACCACTCTTTCTTATTGAAGTATGTTTTTGCGCATCATATTATTCACATACACTGGTTGATCCACTTTGAATTTCACGATTTGCAACGGATGTCTCGCTGCATCTAATTCGTTTCCATCCTCATCCCAAATTTTCTCCACCGTCTGCGTAAAGTTTTCTATTTCTGGTCCAAAGAACTCCACTTCATGTCCTGGTTTGAAGTGATTACGTTGCTCAAGCGTTACGATGCCCGTTTCTTCATTATAATCTAACACTAAACCAGCAAAATCATACGTTGTTTTCTTACTATGATTTCCAAACATTTGCTCTTGATGTCCTGGAACCCCTTCAAAGAATGCAGGAGCTGTGTCACGATTTGCACATTTATCTAGCTCATCTAACCACTCTTGTTTAAACTCAAAGTTATCCGGATCCGCACAATACGCATCAATTACTTTACGATATACAGTTGCCACAGTCGCTACGTAATGGATAGATTTCATACGTCCTTCAACTTTTAAGCTATCAATTCCAATTTCAATCATTTTCGGAATTGATAAAATTAAATTTAAATCTTTTGGACTCATCGCAAAGTGAGCATCTTCTTCTTGGAATAAAGGAAGCTCTTTTGCATCTTTATGTTGTGATACCGTTTGAACTAAATCATAGTCCCAGCGACAAGATTGACAACAACCACCACGGTTAGAGTCACGCGCTGTCATATGGTTACTTAATGTACATCTTCCTGAATATGCGATACACATTGCACCATGGACGAATGCTTCAATTTCAATATCCACTTTGTCTTTAATTTCTTTCATCTCTTCATAGCTTGCTTCACGAGCTAATACAAGACGATGTAAACCTTCTTCTTTCCAATACTGTGCTGCTTTCCAGTTGGATAGCGATTGTTGTGTACTTAAATGCACCTCAACAGAAGGTGCTACACGTTTACATGTCTCAATAATAAGCGGATCAGCAACGATAATTCCCGTTACGCCAGCTTTTTCAATCCCTTTTAAATATTCCTCTAGCCCGTCCATATTTTCATTATGTGCAAAAATATTTGTTGTTACATATATTTTCGCTCCATATTTCTTTGCAAATTCAACGCCTTCTGCCATGTCTTCCAGCGTAAAGTTACCTGCATTCGAACGAAGACCAAATTCTTGTCCACCTAAATATACAGCATCTGCCCCGTAATGGATAGCTACTTTTAATTTTTCTAAGTTACCCGCAGGGATTAACAGTTCAGGTTTCTTCACAATAACGCGTTTGCCATCGATCACTCGTGAAATTTCTTGTACAGTCATTTCCTACACCCTCCTCGTTTAGTAAACCGTCTCTTTAAAGAAGAATCCTGTATCTAATGGACGATTTACTGGTTGCATTTCTTCTATCTCTTTATATAAATCGTCTTTCACGTCATAATACGCATCACGATTTTCTACACATAAATCAATTGCTTTACGATATTTCTTTGTTACCTCAATAATGTATTCAGAACTTTTTAGGACACCATCAATTTTTAAGCTATCCACTTCAGCATCGATTAGTTCCTCTAACTCATCAATGAAACAAATATCGTTCGGACTCATAATGTGAGTACCATTTTCATCTTCATAAATTGGATATTTATTATTACGCTCTGGATCATACAAGAACATATTCTCTTCATACTTTTTCTTTTCAATGTCGAGATTACGACCTTGATACTCAAAGTAGTTTCCTACTAATGAACGCTTTGATTGGAACATGCAAGTCATACCGTGAATTTGCACTTCAAGTTCCACTTCCGCATTTTCTTTTAATTCAACAATTTCATCTAAGCTAAGTTCACGAGCTAATACAGCGCGTTTCGCCCCTCTTTGCCCCCAATAGTTACAAGTAAACCAGTTTGTTGCTGTCGTTTCTGTATTCCAATGCAACTTCATGTTTGGTGCAACTTCACGAACAGCCATTAATACCGCTGGATCTCCGAAAACAATCGCATCTACATTTATCTCATTTAAAAATGCAACGTAGTCTGTTAATTCTTCTACTTTATCATTGTGGAACATCGCATTCATTGCAACGTATACTTTCACACCATTTTCATGTGCAATTTTAACAGCTTGTTTTACATCTTCACGTGAAAATTCCCCTGCTAAACGTAAACCAAACTTTTGTTCACCGATCATTACTGCATCTGCTCCTGCTTTTGCAAGAGGTTCGATATCCGCCACTGCTCTAGGCGTTATTAACAATTCAGGTTTCTTCATACCTTTGTCACCCTTTCTTTTTACTTACAGCCACTCCATCACCAATCGGGAAAATCGTTGTATCATATCCTTCATGGTTCATAAGCCATTCATTGTACGTCTTAATACGGCGAATCAAACCACGTGTACGTCTATTTTCAATTTTCTCTTTTGTCGTTACAAGACCATGGTACATAACATTATCTGAAATAATTACGCCACCAGGATTTAATAACGGTTCATATAAGTCAAAAAAGCGACGATATTGCCCTTTCGCTGCATCAATAAAAATAACATCAAATGTTCCATGTTCTTTCACTTGTTCGCCTGTTTCTAAAGCATCACCGTAAATAACAGAAATGCGATCTGTTACTGGAGAACGTTCTATATATTCAAGTGCCTTTTCATATCGTTCACGATTGCGCTCTACTGTCACAATACGTGAATTTGGAATAGCTTCCATCATACGAATACTAGAATAACCGATTGCTGTTCCAAGTTCTAAAATGCTTTTCGGCCCAATTAAACGTAAAAATTGCAGCATAAATTCCATTCCAAGTCGATCCATAATCGGCACATGGTTTTCTGTTGCATACTCTTCCATTTCAAGAATTAATTTATCTTTTGGATCAATAAATGATAATAGGTACTCGTTAACTGCATCCTCCATAATTGGTCCTCCTTATTTACATGGAGAAGTGCCTCTATGACGCGTCAATCTTTGTCTTTTCACACATAGAATGCAATAAAAATACAAGCCAGCTTCACCCTTAGCTTGTACGTCCCGTTTTGATATTAAAAACGATTCTTCTGCCAGTTTTTAACCCGATATATTTTACCACAAAAAAGAGGGATGTGCGACCTTTTTCGCCATCCCTCCCCATTTCACTGTTTTTTCGTAATATATTTTTGCTTTAATGCATTATGTTCTTCTAATGTTTTCGCATAATACACTTCACCACTTGGTGCAGCTAAGAAATAATAATACTCTGTTTGCGCAGGCTCTAACGCCGCTTCCACTGAATGTTTCCCTGAGTTTGCAATCGGCCCAACTGGCAATCCTTTCACAACATACGTATTGTACGGTGAGTTTACTTTTAAATCCTCATATAATACGCGTTGTTTATGCTTTCCAAGCGCGTATAACACTGTCGGATCTGTTTGAAGTGGCATACCTTTTGCTAAACGATTATAGAAAACACTAGAGATCTTTTGACGATCTGTAAAGCCCGTTGCCTCTTCTTCAATAAGTGAAGACAATGTTAAAAGCTGATGAACATCCCAGTTTTTCGCTTTCATTTTTGCCTCATTTTGAACAATAATTGCATTCGTTTTCTCAAGCATTGGAATTACGATTTCTTCTAACGTCGTATCTTTTTTATAGAAAGAATACGTCGCTGGATATAGATAGCCTTCTAATGGATATTTAATATTGCTATCAAAAATTTTATCAGTCAATAACTTCGGATACTTTTGCTGCATTTTTTGAATAAATGCTTTATCGTTTAATTGACGCACAACATCATCTTTATTCCACTTTAATTCTGCCGCAATCACTTCTGCAATTTCAGTTACTTGCGCCCCTTCTTTAATCGTTACTTTATAAAGAGCTGGACGATGCACGTTACCAGATGACATTTGTTCGATAACATCTTTAGCATTCATCGAAGGATTTAATAAATATGTACCTGCTTGTAAACTTTTCGATTTAGCCTTTGTATAAAAACTAAAAACTGTACCGTTTTTCACAGCACCTTTTTCTTCTAAAATTTCACCAATTTTACTTGTAGATGATCCTTTTGGGATCTCTACTTCAATCTCTTTTTTATTCTCGCTATCAACTGGTCCTAATGCCGATGAAATATATGCATAGACTGAACCACAAACTAAGAGCAATGCAATAATCGAAAATAAAAAAATGCGTCTACGCTTCTTTTTCACTTGATTCTCTACCAAAACTCTTCCTCCTTATTCAATTGTAGACCGTATGTACATATTTCTATACAATACGATATAAAAACACAATAAATTTATTTATCTTTTTTAGATAGACATTTTATTTTTCTACAATCCGTCTCATTATACTACAAAGACTTACACAGTTTCGACAAAAAATCTTTCATTTTACATATAAAAAAAGATGGACTGTATGTCGTCCATCTTTTCAGTACTATTATTCTGCTTCTTGCTCATCAGCAAGAGTGTTGAACATTTCTTGTACCATTTCCCACTCTTCTTCAGATTCGATTGGAAGTAAAGTTCCGCCCTCTTCTTCATTTTGCTCATAAGCCATTGCATCATAAATTTGGTCTCCATCTTCGTCTACTTCACCGATTGGAGAGAAGACTACGTATGATTTTTTGCCAAATTTTTCAGCATCAAAAGTGAAAACAATCTCACATAAATGTTCGTTACCTTTTTCGTCTACAATTGTAATTTGATTTTCTTCCATTTTGGTCACCTCTTATTTACTATCTAAAAATCCTTGTAAGATTACGACTGCAGCCATCTTATCGATTACTTGCTTTCGCTTCTTACGGCTTACATCAGCTGAAATGAGCAGACGTTCCGCTGCCATCGTCGACAAACGCTCGTCCCACATTACAACGTCTAATTGTAACAGCTCTCGTAGGTTTTCTGCAAATTGCTGGCACGCTTCACCACGAGGGCCGATTGTACCATTCATATTTTTAGGTAAACCTACTACTATTTTGTCCACATTGTACTGTTTTACCAACTCAGAAATACGATCAAAACCAAAGTGGCCTCGTTCTTCGTTAATCCTGATTGTTTCCAGCCCTTGTGCTGTCCAGCCCATTTCATCGCTCATTGCAACTCCGACTGTTTTAGTACCAACATCTAAACCTAATATCCGCATAAACTACTCCTCACGATGATGTTTCAAGTAAGACTTCACAAGCTCTTCAATTATCTCATCACGTTCAAGCTTGCGAACGATGCTTCGTGCATCTTTATGGCGAGGTATGTATGCTGGATCTCCACTTAATAAATAACCGACGATTTGGTTAATCGGATTATAGCCTTTTTCTTGAAGTGCATCATACACAGTTAAAAGTACATCATTTACATGGACACTCTGTTTTTCATCTTGAATGCTAAACTTCATTGTCTTATCAAAACCGTCCATTTCAAGCACCTCACTTGTAAGTAGTAAGTATAGGGAGAAGAACTTCTCCTCTCCCTACCATTGTACACTACTATCTCTTTATTTTGAAACAGATTTAACGTACTCTTGTACAAACGCTAAAGCTTCCTCAACTTGAGCTGGGTTTTTACCGCCTGCTTGAGCCATATCAGGACGGCCACCACCACCGCCACCACAACGAGAAGCCACTTCTTTCACAAGCTTACCTGCATGGTAACCTTGGCTAATTAAATCTTTCGTTACGCCAGCTAAAATGTTTACTTTATCATCACTTACAGACGCTAATACAACAACTGCAGACTCTAATTTATTTTTCAGATCATCCATCATTGTACGTAAGTTGTTCATATCTGCAACATTTACTTTTGCCGCTAATACGTTCACGCCATCAACTGTCATTACTGAATCAGTTAAGTTTCCAGCTTCGATATTGCTTAATTTCGCAGCAAGAGATTCGTTTTCTTTTTGAAGTTGTTTTACTTCAGCAAATAAACCATCAACTCTTGTTAAAATATCTTTTGGATTTGTTTTCATTTTACCTGCTGCTTCTTTTAATAAACCTACTTGATCGTTCATTAATTCGTATGCAGACTTACCTGTTACTGCTTCAATACGACGAGTTCCTGCACCGATACCAGACTCAGCAACAATTTTGAAAATACCGATAGAAGCTGTGTTATCAACGTGACAACCACCGCAAAGCTCTAAGCTGTAATCGCCTACTTGTACAACGCGTACAACATCTCCGTATTTTTCACCGAATAATGCCATTGCACCCATTTCTTTCGCTTCTTCAATTGCTTTTTGAGAAATCTCAACATCAATACTTTCCCAAATTTTTTCGTTTACGATACGCTCAATTTTTTCTAATTCGTCAGCTTGTACTTGGCCGAAGTGAGAGAAGTCAAAGCGTAAACGTTCAGAAGTTACAAGAGAACCAGCTTGGTTAACATGCATTCCAAGTACGTCTTTTAATGCTTGGTGCAGTAAGTGAGTTGCTGTATGGTTTTTCACAACGCTACTACGGTTCTTCGTATCAATAACAGCTTTTACAGCCGCATCTTTCGTTAATGTACCCTCTTCAACAACAACTTTGTGTAAGTTTTGACCATTTGGCGCTTTTTGTACGTCTTTTACAAGAACTTTCACACCGTCAGCAAGAAGATAACCACGGTCAGCAATTTGTCCACCGCTCTCAGCGTAGAATGGCGTTACATCAAGCATTAACTGTCCGTCTTCACCAGCTTGTAAGCTATCTGTATACTCACCATTTTTCACAAGTGCAACAACGTTACTTTCTGTTGCAACTGTACCGTAACCAACAAACTCGCTCGCTACTTTAACTTCACCAAGTACACCGCCTTGAACTTGCATAGAATCAACGTCTTGACGAGCAGCACGTGCACGCTCACGTTGTTTTTCCATTTCATTTTCAAAGCCTGCTTGATCAACTGTCATACCAGCTTCTTCTGCATATTCTTCTGTTAATTCAATTGGGAAACCGTATGTGTCATATAGACGGAACGCGTCTACTCCAGAAATAACAGTTGTTTTTTCTTCTTTTGCTTTTGTGATAACTTCAGCTAAAATTGCTTCACCGTCATGAAGTGTTTCATGGAAACGCTCTTCTTCGTTTTTCACAACTTTCGCAATGAAATCTTTCTTTTCAAGTACTTCTGGATAGAAGTCTTTCATTACTTCTCCAACAACCGGTACTAATTCAAACATGAATGGACGGTTAATGTTTAATTTTTTCGAGTAACGAACAGCGCGGCGTAATAAACGACGTAATACATAACCACGGCCTTCATTAGAAGGAAGTGCTCCATCACCAACAGCGAATGTTACTGTACGGATATGGTCAGCAATTACTTTAAATGCCATATCTTTTTCTAAGTCACCATTACGATACTTCTCACCAGAAATTGATTCTGTTGCACCAATCATCGGCATGAATAGGTCTGTATCAAAGTTCGTGGGCACATCTTGAACGATAGATGTCATACGCTCTAGACCCATCCCTGTATCGATGTTCTTCTTAGGAAGCGGTGTATATGAACCGTCTGGATTATGGTTAAATTGAGAGAATACAAGGTTCCATACTTCTAAGTAACGCTCGTTTTCTCCGCCTGGATATAATTCTGGGTCACTAAAGTCATTACCGTAAGCTTCACCACGATCATAGAAAATCTCTGTATTCGGTCCACTTGGCCCTTCACCGATATCCCAGAAGTTTTCTTCTAAACGGATGATGCGCTCTTTTGGAACACCCATTTTCTCATTCCAAATTGTAAATGCTTCTTCATCTTCCGGATGGATTGTAACTGATAGTAATTCTTTATCGAATCCAATCCATTTGTCGCTCGTTAAGAATTCCCAAGCCCAAGTAATTGCTTCTTCTTTGAAGTAATCACCGATTGAGAAGTTCCCTAACATTTCAAAGAATGTATGGTGACGAGCTGTTTTCCCTACGTTTTCAATATCGTTTGTACGAATTGATTTTTGAGCATTTGTAATACGTGGATTTTGCGGGATTACGCGTCCATCAAAATATTTTTTTAATGTTGCTACACCACTGTTAATCCATAGAAGAGATGGATCTTCATGTGGAACTAGTGATGCACTAGGTTCTACTGCATGTCCTTTTTCTTGGAAAAAGTCTAAAAACATTTGACGAATTTGTGCGCCTGTTAGTTGTTTCATTGTATTTTCCTCCTTAAATATAAAAAACTCCCGCCCCTATAAAAGGGACGAGAGTTAACTCGCGATACCACCCTAATTATGAATTGATTATTATAACAATCAATTCATCACCTCATGGTGCCGTAACGTGGCAAGACGGCAGTGATTAGCTGCTCTCAGGATTAGCTTTCTGTTACCCTTCATTTAAAGCTCCTTTCAGCCAGTGGAAGCTTCTCTCTACAAATGGACTGTAACGTACTTGTTCCGTCATTGATTTAATGTATTATATGACTAAATATAATAGAATTCTCTTAAGTTTGTCAATGTAGATAATCATTTATATTATATCAATTGCTCATTATTCATAGTTATTCTACTATTCATTCTTAACAGCCTTTAAATATATTATGCATTTATTACTAAATAGGAATCTCCTCACAAAAATACTTTATACAAATTTCTAAATATTACATCATTTGTTATAATTAAATTATTAACAATAAAGGAGCGATTACAATGACAACTTTATTGAATCAAGCTAAAGAAATGTTAACAACTGATGAAAAAATCCTTTTTTATGCAGCATGTTCATTAGATATATTTATATATCGTTCCGTCGCAAGGCCAGGACTGTTAATCTTAACGAACAAAAGGCTCTTCTTTTATGGACCAGATGTAAGCAAGAACCCAATATTTGAAGAGTACTCTTTCGCAAAAATTTCTAATCTAAAAGAGCAAAAGCGGCTTTTCAGCAATCAAATTGTATTTATGTATGATACGGAATGGAAAAGAATAAAACATATTCAAACAACTGACGTGAGCTCTCTGGTTCAAAAAATACAAGATCAACTCCTTAAATAATCGTATTATTACCCCTCTATTTTTTAAATAGAGGGCTTCATTTTAAACATCTTCTCTTTTCCAAAGAGGTCTCACATGAACAATCACTGTACGAATGATTGCTAAAACAGGAACTGATATTAGCAATCCTACAATACCTGCTACTTCTCCTCCAACTAGTAATGCAAGCATAATAATAACAGGGTGCATACGAAGCGACTTACCAACGATGTAAGGAGATAAAATGTTACTTTCCAAAAATTGCAAAATGGCAATTGTAATCCCCGCCTTAATGAGTAAACTCGTTGATACCGTTGCCGCAATCATCAACGTGGGAATCGCCCCTAAAATAGGACCAAAGTACGGGATTATATCCGTTACCCCAATAATAATGCCGAGTAATAACGGATATTTCATACCGATAAACCAAAAAGAAAGAACAGATACTCCCCCTAATACTAAGCAAACAAATAACTGTCCTCGAATATAACTTCCGAGTGATTTATCAATTTCTTTCGCAAGCATTTGACCCGTACTACGCCATTTACTCGGGACTAATTTCCAAAAGATATGATAAAACTCACCGTAATCTTTTAATATGTAAAATACAATGAATGGAATTAAGAAAATAATGAGTAACGAATCCAGTACACCACGAGCTGTGCTCATGACTTTATTTAAAAGCGCTTGAATCTTCGTTTCTACACCACCAAAAATTTGTTTCACCTTTTCATGAATAAATGATGGAAAATTCGCTGTTTGTTCCGTTACCCCATCCATCCAAGAATCGTACATTTTTGTAAACTGCGGAAATTGTTCATTAATCTCTTGCAACTGCTTAATAACAATTGGCGTTCCTTTATAAATTCCATAGCCAATCCCGCCGAAGAAAAGTACGTAAATGAGCAAAATGGCAAGTGTACGAGGCATTCCTTCTTTATGGATTTTTTCAATTAAAGGATGCAATAAGTACGCAATGAAACACGCGATAAGAAACGGTGTAATTGCCACTTTAAATACAAAAATAATTGGTGCCCACAATGGCTTAATTTTTAAAAAGACAAGCAAACAAAGAAAAATGAGTAACAATAACCCTAAACGATATATCCAAATGATTTTAAGATTCTTCACACGAAAAACCTCCTCCACCTTTATTTTGAAAATAAATAGGTTAGGTTATGTGCAAAAGTTTTAAAATCTTTTTATACAGACCATACTGTTTTTTAAAGACGTATATATATTTAACATAATAAGGACAACCACCCCTGAAAATACAAAATGTCAAAATATAATCAGGAGGGCTAATTATGGTTTTATTTATGCTCATATTATCAGCACTTTTTATGATTCTTGAATGGATTTGTATTGGGTTTGGTATTTGGAAAGGTTTCTTTATTCGTTCCTCGCGAAAAGAACGGGCGAAGCAATTATGGCATTATGGAATGCTTGGCGTTGGATGTTACGGTCTATCTTATCTCTTCTCAGAAATCGGACTTTTATATTTGCATACAAGTGCATAAAAAAACTCCCTTATCCTGAAGGGAGTTTTTCACTTTACCAAAATTATAAATAAGACTTAATCATCTTACGTGCTTTTTTCATATTGCGTTTAGAAAATACATCTTGCTTACGAGCATATTGATATGCTGCAGCCCCAACACCTAATGCGATTAATGAATTGCGTATATTCAAAGTAAATCCCCCTTTTCGTTATCCGATCGTTCTTTCATTCTCATCAAATAAATCATCAAGAGAGCTTAATGAACCATCTTCCTCTACTTGATGTGTATGGATTTTCCCCTTTGAAACCGATAATTCGATATAACAATTCCAGCAATAAAATTGGTTGACACCTATTTTTCCGATGTCTTTCCCTTTGCAATTTGGACAAATAAACATATGGCTTTCATCTCCTTACAGTCTCCCAGATTCTATTCGCCATTATGTCCAAACCGCATTCATTTATACATTGCTGGAGCCTTTCAACGTTATACGTTTGAAAGTTTCACTATATAATTTCACCTCGTTACATGAAATCATACGGTGAAATGTTTTCCACGTCCATTTCCTCGCCATTAACTGTTACCATCTGTACTTCTCCTTGTGATTCTTGCAATCGACCAGCTAAAGTCGTTTGACGCATTGCGTCATCAAGGCGATTTACACCAGACTGGAAAGCTGCTTCCTCCCCGCAAATAATAAGGAATTTCTTACTCCTTGTAATGCCCGTGTAAATTAAATTACGACGTAACATACGGTAGTAGCTCTTTACAATCGGCATAATAACTATTGGGAATTCACTACCCTGTGATTTATGAATCGAGCAGCAATATGCATGGGTAATTTGGTTCAAATCAGGCTTTGTATACGTTACTTCAATCCCATCAAATGAAACGATAATCATATCTTGTTGCTCGACATTTTCTTTTGCATAAAAAATCGAAACAATTTCTCCAATATCACCATTAAATACTTGGCTTTCCGGCTGATTGACTAATTGAAGTACTTTATCACCTCTTCGATACACAACGTCACCGTAGGCAATTTCTTTACTTTTTTCTTTTTTCGGATTAAACACTTCTTGAAGAGCTTCATTTAACACATTAATACCTGCTGGTCCGCGGTACATAGGTGCCAACACTTGTACATCTCTTGCGCTAAACCCTTTCGTCTTCGCGTTTTCACATACTTTTTTTACAACTTCAACAATTTGAGCCCCTGCACAGCTGATAAATGAACGATCTTTTTTATTTTGCGCTAAATCTGGTGGAAGTGTTCCGTCTTTTATCGCATGGGCAAGCTGAATAACAGACGAACCTTCTGCCTGACGATAAATTTCTGTAAGTTTTACCGTTGGGATGGCTCCTGCATTTAATAAATCTTTTAACACTTGTCCAGGTCCTACAGATGGCAACTGATCTTCATCACCTACAACGATAACTTGAATATTTGTCGGAAGTGACTTGAATAGCTGATTTGCAAGCCAAATATCTACCATCGAAAACTCATCAATAATGAGTAACTTTCCTTGTACCGGATCGGTTTCATTGCGCTGGAAAGACCCTTCTGGCGTCCAACCAAGCAAACGATGAATCGTACAAGCTGGAAGCCCTGTCGATTCACTCATGCGCTTCGCCGCTCTTCCTGTTGGGGCCGTTAACAATATTGGAAATGGATTATCATCACTATATTCATTCGGATTTAATGATAATCCGTGAAGTGACGCATACATTTCAACAATTCCTTTAATAACTGTTGTTTTCCCCGTTCCTGGTCCACCTGTTAATAGCATCATCGGCTTATGAAGTGCAGTTTGAACTGCTTCTTGCTGAAGCGGTGCATACTGTACCTTTAGCTGTTCTTCAATTTCCCCTAATGTTTTTAACACTTCTGCTTCAGGGAATTCAGGGGTTTCTTCTTGATTCATAAGACGACGAATTGACTTTACAACGCCTTTTTCAGAGTAGAATAACGAAGCTAAATACACTCGCTCTTCTTCTATAATGACTTTCCCTTCACTTTGCATCATTTCAACGCAGCCTACAATATCTTCCTCAGTCACTCTTCCTTCTTGATTGTTTAAAAGTGACATCGTTTCTCTTACAAGTTGATCTTTCCCCATATAAACGTGACCGAGTTGCAGTGAAACATTCTCTAATGTATAAAAACAGCCCGCACGTACACGGTCGTCGTGATTACCCGATATACCTAATGCACGCCCTATATCATCCGCTCTTCCAAAGCCAATCCCATCCACTTCTTCAATAAGCTTATATGGATTATTACGAATCACTTCTAATGTCATTTCTTTATATTGCTGATAGATTTTAATAGAAAGCTTCGTTCCAAAACCGTAACCATTTAAAAAGCTCATTACTTTCTCTAACCCTTGATGTTCAACAATTGTCTCATATATTTCCTGCGCTTTTTGTTTGTTAACAACACCATTTAACGCATCAGGATCATCCATAATTTTAGAAATAGCATGCTCACCAAGGTGATCTACGATTTTTTCGGCCGTACGCTTTCCAATCCCTTTAAATAAATCGCTCGCTAAATATTGCACCATACCTGCTTTTGTTTGCGGCAATTCTTTCTTAAACGTTTCAACTAAATATTGTTTCCCATACTTCGGGTGGTCTTTAAAGTGACCTGTTAATGTAAACACTTCATCTTCATGCATACGGGGAAAATGACCGTTTATCATTACTTTCTTTTCGTCGTATGTTTCATTCGTTTCAATGATTTTCATACTGACAACGGAATAGAGGTTTTCTTCGTTGTGGAAAATGGTATGAAGAACTTGCGCTTTTATAAATTTTTTCTCTTCCTCAAACAAATCCATTGCATGTTGATTTCCCATCTTTCCTCTCCTTCCCGAGTTCTTTTCACTTTAATGAGCAGTACATCCCCCACCTCTTTCACATTCTTTAGATGAGGGGTAACTGCACATTAAACTATAATTTCACTTTATTCAGCTTCTTGCTCTAATAAACGAACACCATTACCAGCTAAAAAGTGATCTGGCTGAATTTCAGTTGCTTTCTTAAATAAAGTAAGAGCCTTCTCGTTATTTTCTTCAAATACGTACGCAACACCTAAATTATAATACGCATCTGCATGCTCTTCATCCATTTCTAATACCTTTTCAAAATAAGGTTTTGCCTCTTGAATATGTTCTAGTCGTGCGAAGCAAAGTCCACATTGGAAAACAGCTTCTACATCACTTTCATCTAATTCAGTTGCTCTTTGTAAAAATGGCAGTGCAAGACGATCATTTCCAAGCTGCACATGTGTAATACCTAACATAAACGTTACATCAGCTGATTGTAATCCAGCTTGCATCGCTTGTTCAAATACAGCCTTTGCCTCTGCAAATTGCTCTTGACCGTAATATACATTTCCTAAGCCATAATAAGCAGCCGCAGATTTATCATCTAATTCTAATGCACGTTTATAAAATAAAATTGCTCGCTCACTATCACCTAATACATCTAATAAATTCGCAAAGTTAATGTATCCAAGCGCATCTTTCGGATTTTCTTCGATTGCTTCTGTGAAATTTTTAGCTGCTTCTTCCCAGTTTCCTTCTTGCATATATTGAATACCTGTTTCAAGTTTGTTTGACATGTCCTTCACCTCTACAACAAATTATAACAAAGAATGTATTTTTCAAGCGAACGAAAATTCGCTTTATGTAAAAGAAACCTCTAACCGCTAATCGGCAGAGGCTTCTCGTTTTATCCTAAATAATCTAATTTCTTACCACTATGATATACTTCATCAATTGTAGCGCCGCCTAAGCACTCATCTCCATCATAGAAAACAACTGCTTGGCCTGGCGTAATCGCACGAATTGGCTCGTCACAAAGAATACGAACTGTATTTTCATCAACAATTTGAACCGTTACTTTATTGTCTGCTTGACGATAACGGAATTTCGCTGTGCATTTAAATTCTGTTTCTTTTGCTTTGTTACTTACCCATCCTACATTCGTAGCGATAACTTCATCACCATATAGAAGTTCATTATGGAATCCTTGATCAACATATAAAATGTTTTCTTTTAAGTTTTTCCCAACAGCGAACCATGGATCACCGTTACCACCAATACCAAGGCCATGACGTTGTCCAATTGTATAGTACATTAAACCGTCATGTTTTCCTTTCACTTCACCAGATAATGTTTGCATCACACCTGGTTGCGCTGGTAAATAGTTACTTAAGAAATCTTTAAAGTTACGCTCGCCGATGAAGCAAATACCAGTACTATCTTTCTTCGCCGCTGTCGCTAAACCAGCTGCTGTCGCCATTTCGCGAATTTGTGGTTTCTTTAATTCACCTAATGGGAACATTGTTTTTGATAATTGCTCTTGGCTTAATTGATTTAAGAAATACGTTTGGTCTTTATTGTCATCAACGCCGCGAAGCATTTTATATTCGCCGTCCATATAAGCAACGCGTGCATAATGGCCTGTCGCTACATAATCAGCACCAAGCGCAATTGCATGCTCTAAAAATGCTTTAAATTTAATTTCTTTGTTACACATTACATCTGGGTTTGGTGTACGACCAGCTCGGTACTCATCTAAGAAGTACGTAAATACTTTGTCCCAGTATTGTTTTTCAAAGTTTACTGCATAATACGGAATACCGATTTGGTTACACACTTCAATTACATCATTGTAATCTTCTGTTGCTGTGCAGACACCATTCTCATCTGTATCATCCCAGTTTTTCATAAAAATTCCGATCACATCATAACCTTGCTCTTTTAATAAAAGAGCTGCTACAGATGAATCGACGCCACCGGACATCCCGATGACAACGCGTGTTTCGTGAGGTAGTTTGTTCATCATGTCACCTCCCATGCTAATTTTGTGTTAATCGCTTCACGATTTTCACTGTTTCGTACGCCGCTTTTTCAATTTGCTCTTTCGTATTTCCAAGTCCGAAACTAAAGCGTACGGATGAACGTATTTGATCGGAGTCTTTTCCGAACATCGCTACTAATACATGTGATGGATCAATCGAACCAGCTGTACAAGCAGAACCACTTGATACTGCAATGCCAGCTAAGTCTAAGTTCACAAGAAACGGTTCAATATTCATTCCTGTAAAACTTATATTCAACACATGTGGTAAGCGATATTCCAAGTTTCCGTTTACCTCGAAAGTAATGCCTTCATTTTTGAAGACAGATACCATTATATCTTTAAACTCTTCATATTGGGCATTTTTTTGCTCACGATTTTTTGCAGCTAGCAAAATTGCTTGCTGCAGTCCAACGATACTAGGTACATTTTCAGTACCAGCACGGCGTTTTCTTTCTTGCTCTCCGCCTATTAATAACGGTTCAAATTTCACATTTGCACCAGCATATAGGAACCCGACACCTTTTGGTCCGTTAATTTTATGAGCTGAAATTGATAGTAAATCAATGCCAAACTCTTTCACATCAATTTCTACTAAACCGTAAGCTTGTACTGCATCTGTATGAAAATAAGCTTGATGTTCTTTTAACAGCTTACCTATTTCCGCAATTGGTTGCATTGTCCCTACTTCATTATTCCCAAACATAACAGATACGAGAATTGTCTCATCTGTTAATGCCTTTTGTATGTCAGAAACGTGAACACGTCCTGTTTCATCTACAGGTAAATATGTCACTTCAAACCCTTCACGCTCTAACAATTCACACGTATGCAAAATCGCATGGTGTTCAATTTTCGTCGTTATAATGTGGTTACCTTTATGACGGTTTGCACGTGCTACACCTATAAGCGCTAAATTATCAGCTTCTGTACCACCGCTCGTAAATATAATTTCATTCGGATTCGCATGAATGCTACGTGCACACACACGTCTCGCCTCATCTACTGCATGGCGCGTTTGACGCCCATAAAAGTGAATACTAGACGGGTTTCCGAATGTTTCTGTCATATATGGAATCATCTTTTCGACCACTTCTGGGTGAGTCGGAGATGTCGCAGCATGATCTAAGTAAATGCGTTCCATTAAATCTCCTTCTTTCCAAATCGTTTCACAAGGAATTAAATGTAAAACATATAGCCCCCGTGATTTTCTTCCTCATAACGTACTAAATCTTCTAAAGTTGTACTATCTAATACTTCTTGCACCGCATCACGAACACGCATCCATAATTGGCGTTGTGCTGGTTCTTCTTCTTCTATCATTTCTACAACACTAATTGGACCCTCTAGTACACGGATTACATCTCCAGCTGTAATGTTGACTGGCTGATCAGATAATACATATCCGCCATATGCCCCGCGCGTACTCTTTACAAGACGAGCGTTACGAAGTGGTGAAATTAATTGCTCTAAGTAATGTTCAGATAAGTCATGTGCCTGCGCGATTGACTTTAATGAAATTGGGCCTTCACCAAACTTTTTTGCAAGGTCGATCATAATTGTTAAGCCGTAGCGGCCTTTCGTTGAAATCTTCATCTATTTGCACCTCATTTCAAATTTTCACTTCTATTGGTTATATCTTTATTCATAAAAGAACACAATTTAAAATCCTATGAAATTATAGCATAATATAGTATTATAAGAAATTTCAACTTGTGTATCAAAATGATAACATAAAATCACATTGAAAAACTCGGAAATTATTACAATTGAAAGAAAAATGAAAATATTCATATTCATTTTTCCCACAAAACAGCATCCTATTTCAAATTCCATTAAAAAAAATGATACGATAGAATGAGATTATATATTAAGGGAGACGGTCTAAATGAAACAACCACTCGCACATCGAATGCGCCCTACAAATATTCAAGAAATTATCGGACAACAACATTTAGTTGGTGAAGGGAAAATTTTATGGCGAATGGTCCAAGCAAATCATTTTCAATCTATGATTTTATACGGTCCTCCAGGCACAGGTAAAACATCAATCGCTAGCGCAATTGCAGGAAGTACTGGAACCCCGTTTCGCCTCTTAAACGCTGTTACGCATAATAAAAAAGATATGGAAGTTGTCGTACAAGAAGCGAAGATGCATCGACACCTCGTTTTAATTTTAGATGAAGTCCATAGACTAGATAAAGCGAAGCAAGACTTTCTATTACCCCATTTAGAAAGCGGTCTTCTTACTTTAATTGGTGCAACGACAAGCAATCCGTTCCATGCTATTAATTCTGCTATCCGAAGCAGATGTCAAATCTTCGAGTTACACGCACTAACAGAAGATGATATTTTAATTGGTTTAAAACGAGCTCTTGAAGATAAAGAAAAAGGGCTTGGGGAATATGATGTAACTGTTACGGATGAAGCATTACATCACTTCGCAAATGCATCAGGCGGAGATATGCGTTCAGCTTATAATGCACTTGAATTAGCTGTTTTATCTAGCTTTACAACTGACGACAAAGCTGCGGAAATCACGCTAGAAGTCGCAGAAGAATGCTTACAAAAAAAGAGTTTCGTTCATGACAAAGATGGAGATGCTCATTATGACGTATTATCAGCATTTCAAAAATCAGTGCGCGGAAGTGATGTAAACGCAGCACTTCATTATTTAGCCCGCCTTATTGAAGCAGGTGATTTACAAAGTATTGGTAGACGCCTTCTTATTATGGCATATGAAGATATCGGACTTGCTAGCCCGCAAGCTGGACCACGTACACTAGCAGCCATTGAATCAGCTGAACGAGTTGGATTCCCAGAAGCACGCATCCCACTTGCAAATGCTGTTATTGAACTTTGCCTATCACCGAAATCAAATTCAGCTTATAAAGCACTTGATGCCGCATTACACGATTTACGTAACGGACAAACAGGCGATATTCCAAGTCATTTAAAAGATAGTCATTACAAAGGCGCAGAATCACTTGGAAGAGGCATTGGATACTTATATCCACATGACCATCCAAATGGCTGGGTACAACAACAATACTTACCTGATAAAATAAAAAACAAGCAATATTATAAACCGAAAACGACAGGGAAATTTGAGCAAGCACTTTCTACTGTGTATGAAAGATTACAAAGTTCGAATAAAACGAAAAATAAAGGGTAACATAAACGAAAATGTCACCATTATGGAGGCTTCGCTTATGAAAACACGTCAAGATGCATGGACAAAAGAAGACGATCTCCTTTTAGCAGAAACTGTTTTACGACATATTCGCGGCGGAAGTACACAAATAAAAGCGTTCGATGAAGTTGGCGATACATTAAACCGTACTTCCGCAGCTTGTGGATTTAGATGGAACGCTGAAGTAAGGCCAAATTACGAAGATGCGGTGCAACTTGCGAAAAAACAACGTAAAGAATTAAAACGTTCTGAAGCTAAAATAGAAAAAGATCATTTCACGAAAACGAAACAACTCGTAATCGATGCCGAGTTTTCAGAAGATATTACGCCAAGTAAACAAGGTCTTACAGTACAAAAAATCATCTCATTTTTGCAAAACTTAGAGCACAATAATCCTTCACTCGCAAAGTTACAAACCGAAAATGACGTATTACAAGCTCAGCTCACTTCCCTGCAAAAAACAAACGATGAACTTGAAACAAAATTAGCTGTACTCACAAAAAAGCAACAAGCAATCGAAGAAGATTACGCAATGCTTGTTAGAATTATGGATCGCGCTCGAAAACTCGTTTCAGTTGAAGAGCAGGAGGAGCAAATTGCTCCGATTTTCAAAACCGATCAAAATGGAAATTTAGATATTATATATTCTGCAGAGAATTAAAAAAACAGGGGTATCACTTTTTTTGACTAAGTGACATCCCTGTTTTTTTCGAATATATCTATCATAAATTACAATATATCAACGATTCGAGAAGGAATATCAATTTAACGACAAAGATTGACAACGCTAAAGTTACTGGAAAAAATTTGATATTTTTCACTTAAATGTTACTATAATATATACGCTTGAAGGGAGATGGTTGCTATTTCATTAATAGTATTCAAAATAACACTCGGTGTTCTCGTCCTAACGTTAGGGATTTTTACATTTCACAGTTTAAAAAAGACTTCCGCCTATAAGTCGGACAAATACGATTATTCTTTATTAGGATTACTTACATTTGAATTATTAGTATTGCAAATAGCAGCAATCCTTTAAAATAAAATAGAAAAAGCATATACCCAAGACAGATATATGCTTTCTTTTTATTCTTGCCCTACACGCTTCACTTCTACGTTTTTAATGCGTTCACGTACAACGTGACTTGCCATAATTAGGCCTGCCACAGATGGTACGAATGCATTTGATGAAGGTGGTAATTTCGCTTTACGAATTTTTGCATTTTCGTCTGGTACGATTTCTTTACGTACTTCTTCACGAATTACGATTGGGTTTTCGTCAGAGAAGACAACTTTTACACCTTTTTTAATACCATCTTTACGAAGCTTCGTACGAATTACTTTCGCAATTGGATCTGTATGTGTTTTAGAGATGTCCGCAATACGGAAACGAGTTGGGTCCATTTTATTTGCTGCACCCATACATGAGATAATTTTAATTTTGCGACGTAAACATTGTTTAATTAAATGAATTTTGAACGTAATCGTATCAGATGCATCTACTACGAAATCCAATCCATGTTTGAAAAACTCTTCATATGTTTCATCAGTATAAAACATTTCTAGTCCAATTACTTCACACTCTGGATTAATGTCTGCAATACGCTCTTTCATTAATTCTACTTTTGAACGTCCTACAGTAGATACTAACGCGTGAATTTGACGGTTTACGTTTGTAATATCTACAACATCTTTGTCAACTAATACAAGACGTCCTACGCCAGAACGTGCTAACGCTTCTGCCGAAAATGATCCTACGCCGCCAATTCCTAAAATACCGACTGTACTATTTTTTAATATTTCAAGGCCTTCTTTTCCAAAGGCTAATTCATTACGTGAAAATTGATGTAACATTCAGCTCTACACTCCTATTACAAAAATGGTCTACCATGTATTCTAGCGTTTTTCCGACTATTTGTATAGAAAAAGTTATAGAATTCCTAAAAATACATATTCAAAGAGAAAAAATAAAACATAAGACCACTAGCTGAACCCGACTTTTTTCTTACATATTTGTTTAAAAAGGAGGATTCAGAGGGCCGAGCAGATCGAGGCGCTGAAGCCAAGAGGAGCACAGTGTAGAGTTACTACTCGAGCACCGGACTGGCGAAGCAACGACGAGATGCGACTGCCATCTGAACCGGACTTTTTAAACTTCCCTTCAATACACGTTTAAAAAGGGGGATTCAGAGAACCGAGCAGATCGAGGCACGTATGCTAGGAGGAGCGCAGTGTAGGAGTACTACTCGAGCACTGGACTAGCGTACGTAACGATGAGATGCGACAGTTATCTGAACCGGACTTTTTAAACTTCCCCTCAAAAAAAAGCCTAGACGGCTATAGTATAACCATCTAGACTCTATTCTTACTTCTCTTCTTTCAAGCTCAATTTTAAGCTTAGCTCTTCAAGCTGAGCTTCTGCAACTGGGCTTGGCGCTTCTGTTAATAAGCAACTTGCGCTTGCTGTTTTCGGGAATGCAATTGTATCACGAAGGTTCGTACGACCTGCAAGTAACATAACAAGACGGTCTAAACCTAATGCAATTCCGCCGTGTGGTGGTGTACCGTATTCGAATGCTTCTAATAAGAATCCGAATTGCTCTTGTGCTTCTTCTTGTGAGAATCCAAGTGCTTTGAACATTTTTTCTTGTACGTCACGCTCGTAAATACGAAGTGATCCACCACCAAGCTCATAACCGTTTAATACAAGGTCATATGCTTGTGCGCGTGCTTTTTCTGGTGCTGTTTCTAATAGCTCAACATCTTCACGGAATGGCATTGTGAATGGATGGTGAGCTGCGAAGTAACGATCTGCATCTTCATCGTACTCAAGAAGTGGCCAATCTGTTACCCATAGGAAGTTAAATTTACTTTCGTCAATTAACTCAAGCTCTTTACCTAGACGTAAACGAAGTGCACCTAAGCTATCTGCAACAACGCTCTTCTTATCTGCTACGAATAGTAATAAATCGCCAGCAGTAGCTTCTAATGTATTCATTAACGCTTTTGCATCTTCTTCACCGAAGAACTTCGCAATCGGTCCTTTTAGGCCGTCTTCTTCAACTTTTAGCCAAGCTAAACCTTTTGCACCATATACTTTTACAAATTCAGTTAATGCATCGATGTCTTTACGAGAGTATTTGCTCGCAGCACCTTTTGCATTAATTGCTTTTACTTGTCCGCCGTTTTCTACAGCGCTTGTAAATACTTTGAAACCACAACCTGCTGCAAATTCAGATAGGTCTGTTAGTTCCATTTCAAAGCGTGTATCTGGCTTATCAGAACCGTAGCGAGCCATTGCATCAGCATATTTCATACGAGGGAATGGTGCACTAACTTCTACACCTTTCGCATCTTTCATGACTTTCGTCATCATACGCTCCATCATTTCTAAAATTTCATCTTGTGTTAAGAATGATGCCTCGATATCGATTTGTGTAAATTCTGGTTGACGATCCGCACGTAAATCTTCGTCACGGAAACAACGTGCTACTTGATAGTAACGCTCAAATCCGCCGACCATAAGAAGCTGTTTAAATAACTGTGGAGACTGCGGTAATGCATAGAATTCACCATCATGCACACGACTTGGTACTAAATAGTCACGAGCTCCTTCTGGTGTGCTCTTCGTTAAAATTGGTGTTTCAACTTCTAAGAATTCTTCTGTATCTAAGAAGTTACGAATTGTTTTTGTTACGTCGTGACGCATTTTAAATGTGTTGAACATTACAGGACGACGTAAGTCTAAGTAACGATATTTTAAACGCACATCTTCTGATGCATCTGTGTCATCAGAAATAATAATTGGCGTTGTTTTCGCTGCATTTAATACGTTTACTTTCGTTGCTTGTACTTCAATACGACCAGTTTCCATATTGTCATTAATTGCACCTTCACCACGTTCAACAACTGTACCTTCTACGTGTAATACGTATTCGCTACGAATTGTTTCTGCTACTTCTAGCGCTTCTTTTGATGTTTCTGGGTTAAATACAACTTGTACGATACCTGTACGGTCACGTAAGTCGATAAAGATTAATCCACCTAAGTCACGACGTTTTTGTACCCAACCTTTTAATTGAACTGTTTGTCCAACAGCTTCTACCGTTACTTTTCCACATGCATGTGTTCTTTCAGCCACTGTAAGTTCCCCCTATATTAATTTCTCTGCTACGTATGAAGCGAATACATCTAACGCTACTTCTTCTTGTCCGCCTGTTGCCATATCTTTCAAGTTAATGATGCCTTTATCTAGCTCATCTTCCCCTAATACAGCTACGTATTTCGCATTTAAACGATCCGCTGATTTAAATTGTGCTTTCATTTTGCGATCTAAATAATCTTTTTCAACTGATAATCCAGCTTTACGAAGATCAAACGCAATTTTTGCAGCATGGTCTTTCGCTTTTTCACCAAGAGCTACAACGTAACAATCGATACTATGTTCAATTGGTAATTCAATATTTTCAGCTTTTAGCGCCATAATTAAACGTTCAATACTCATCGCAAAACCGATACCTGGCATTTCTGGTCCACCGATTTCTTGTACAAGTCCATTATAACGGCCACCACCGCTTAATGTAGTGATAGCACCGAAACCTTCTGCCTCACTCATAATTTCAAAAACAGTGTGTTGGTAGTAGTCTAAACCACGCACTAAGTTTGGATCTTTTTCAAATGGAACATCCATCATCGTTAATAGCTCTTGAACTTTGTCGTAGTATACTGCTGAATCTTCGTTTAAGTATTCTGTAATAGATGGTGCTGTACTCATTAGTTCATGATTACGGTCCTTCTTACAGTCTAAAATACGAAGAGGATTTTTTTCTAAGCGAGATTGGCAATCAGAGCAGAATTCTCCGATGCGCGGCTCAAAGTGTGCAATTAATGCGTCGCGGTGCGCTTGACGGCTCGCTGCATCACCTAAGCTGTTTAATACAACTTTAATATTTTTTAAGCCCATGCCGCGGTAAAACTCTACAGCAAGTGCAATTACTTCTGCATCAATTGCAGGATCGTTACTACCGATTGCTTCAATACCAAATTGTACGAATTGACGATAGCGACCTGCTTGTGGTCTTTCATAACGGAACATTTGACCGATATAGTACAATTTCGTTGGTTGTGTTGCATCACCGAACATTTTGTTTTCAACGTAAGAACGTACAACAGGTGCCGTACCTTCTGGACGTAATGTTAAACTACGCTCTCCACGGTCTTGGAATGAGTACATTTCTTTTTGTACGATATCTGTCGTATCACCAACACCACGTAAAAATAGCTCTGTGTGTTCAAAAATTGGTGTACGAATTTCTTTATAATTGTAACGACGGCAAATTTCGCGCGCTTGCCCTTCGATATACTGCCATAACTCTACACTACCTGGAAGAATATCTTGCGTTCCGCGTGGGATTTGAATAGACATATTCAGTTCCTCCTCAAATTGTTTTAATCTTAATAAAAATAAAAAAACTCCCGCCTCTACTGTTTGAACAGTAGGGACGAGAGTATTATACCCGTGGTGCCACCCTAATTGAAGCACGTATGCTTCCACTTTTTTAATAACGCTTAAATATGCGTTCATCTCTACTAAGCGTATAAGCCTTTCAAGTTGAAACCTACAGAGTGTCATTCAATCAGTCATCATGTAGAAATGTTTTCAGCCTAGGACATTTCTTCTCTTTCCATGTGTATCTCATTTACTCTTCTCTATCAACGGCTATATTCATATGTAAATATAAAATTACTATACGTTTGTTGAGTAGGATTGTCAAGTGCTCTAAGAGCGCTCAATTTGCTTCTTTAGGCGCTTTACATCTTGCAGTGAAATTCCGAACTCTGAAGCAAGCTCCATTGAAGTATTGTTTTGCTCTTTTGAAATAAAATCATGAAAATTCACGTTAAACAGTTGATTAGCACCATTTGTAACAGAATGCCCTTTTTCATTCATACGCATACGTATATCCCTCACATTCAATATGGATGTTTTACTTGTTATTGTTCCATATTGATGAAAGAGTTATACATAACTGAAAACAGCTATTGATTCCAAATAAACATTAACATTCGATTCACAACAATAATAATAGCCAGTCCACTCGCCAGCATATAATGTTTCAAATGATACAATGCTGCAACACCTACTCCAAACACGATAATTTCTAACAATACATGTAATATGCCTTGTACTTCCCATTCTGCGTGTTGCGCTCCAAATAAAGCCCATATGACAGCAACAATAACCGGAAGAATAATCGCAAGTGTCACTTTTATAACCGTTATTGTTCCTATCCGAAATCCCCAGTATCCAACAATTCCAAGAACACATAACTCAAGCATAAAACGTAATGCTATATTAAACGCTTGTAGCATGCTACGCCTTCTTTATCTTTTATTCCCCCTCAAATTAATCCTATGATAAATGAACAAAACATACAATAATGTATAAAAAAGAGAGGGTCATATAACCCTCTCTTTTTTAACAACACTATTTACTATCCACAATTAAGGTCACCGGACCATCATTGATTAAAGAAACATCCATCATTGCTCCGAACTTCCCTGTTTCTACATGCAATCCTTGCTTACGAACTTCCTCATTAAAGAAATCATATAAACGCTCTGCATAGTCAGGTTTCGCAGCACCCATAAAGTTTGGACGTCTTCCCTTACGGCAATCTCCGTATAATGTGAATTGCGAAATTGATAGAACTTTTCCTTCTACATCAAGTACAGAATGGTTCATCTTTCCGCTCTCATCTTCAAAAATACGTAAGTTTGCAATTTTTTCTGCAATGTAAGTTGCATCTTTTTCTGTATCTTCATGCGTAATGCCAACTAGTAATGTTAAACCGAACGGAATTTGTCCTACGATCTCACCGTCTACTGTGACAGACGCTTCTTTTGATCGTTGTAAAACAACTCTCATCTTTTCTACACTCCCTATTAATGCATCATGCGTCGTACTGCATAAATTTCTGGAACACGTTTAATGCGCTCTACTACTTTTTTCAAGTGCTGTAAGTTTCGAATAGAAATCGACATGTTAATCGTCGCCATCTTATTACGATCACTTCTACCAGAAACAGCTGAGATATACGTTTTCGTTTCTGTAACAGCTTGCAATACTTCATTTAATAAACCACGGCGATCGTAACCTGAAATTTCAATATCAACATTGTATTCAATTTCTTTTTCAGGGCTACCTTCCCACTCTACTTCTAGTAAACGCTCTACAGCTTCTTCCGTATGCACATTGACACAATCACGACGATGAATCGATACACCTCGGCCTTTCGTAATATACCCAACGATATCATCACCCGGAACTGGGTTACAGCATTTTGATAAACGAATTAGTAAATTATCAGCACCGCTTACCTTTACACCAGAATCCCATTTTCGAATTTTCATCGGTTTACGAACTTCTTTAACTTCAACGATGTCTTCTTCTTCACGTTGTTTACGGAACTTGTCCGTTAGTCGCGTAACAATTTGCGCTGCTGTAATTCCGTTATAACCAACTGCTGCAAACATATCTTCTTCATTTGCAAAGTTAAACTTCTCAGCAACACGTTTTAAATTATCAAGCGCTAATACTTCTTTCATCTCATACTCTAAGCCACGCACTTCTTTTTCAACAAGTTCACGGCCTTTTTCAATATTTTCATCTCTACGTTGTTTCTTAAAGAATTGACGTATTTTATTTTTCGCATGAGATGTTTGAGCAAGCTTTACCCAATCTTGACTTGGACCATACGAATGTTTCGATGTTAAAATTTCAATGATGTCACCAGTTTTCAACTTATAATCAAGCGTCACCATTTTCCCATTTACTTTTGCACCAATTGTTTTGTTTCCAATTTCCGAATGGACACGATACGAAAAATCAATTGGAACAGAGCCAAGTGGTAATTCCATTACATCGCCTTTTGGTGTAAAGACGAATACCATGTCAGAGAATAAATCAATTTTTAATGACTCCATAAATTCTTCTGCATTAGAAGCTTCATTTTGCCATTCTAATATTTGACGGAACCAAGTTAGTTTCTTCTCTAATGTACCTGTTGTTTCTGCTGTTTTTCCTTCTTTATACGCCCAGTGTGCCGCGATTCCGAATTCTGCAATCTCATGCATTTCTTTCGTACGAATTTGCACTTCTAGCGGGTCACCTTTTGGTCCAATTACAGTCGTATGAAGAGATTGATATAAATTCGCTTTCGGCATTGCAATATAATCTTTGAAACGACCTGGCATTGGCTTCCAGCACGTATGAATAATTCCAAGCACCGCGTAACAATCTTTAATACTATTTACAACGACACGTACAGCTAGTAAATCATAAATTTCATTGAACTGTTTATTTTGCAATGCCATTTTACGATAAATACTGTAAATATGTTTTGGTCTTCCAGAAATCTCAGGTTGAATTGAAACTTCTTTTAATTTCTCACGAATACCAGTCATTACTTCATCTAAATATTCTTCACGCTCTGCACGTTTACGCTTCATTAAATTTACAATACGATAATATTGTTGCGGATTTAAATAGCGAAGTGACGTATCCTCTAACTCCCATTTAATAGTACTAATTCCGAGTCTATGTGCTAAAGGTGCAAAGATTTCTAACGTTTCATTCGCAATGCGACGCTGCTTCTCTTGAGGCAAATGTTTCAATGTACGCATGTTATGAAGACGATCAGCTAGTTTAATTAAAATAACTCGAATATCTTGAGCCATTGCGATAAACATTTTGCGATGGTTTTCTGCTTGTTGCTGCTCATGAGATTTATATTTAATCTTTCCGAGCTTCGTAACACCATCGACAAGCATAGCGATTTCTTTATTAAATTCTCGTTCAATATCTTCTAATGTAATCTCTGTATCTTCCACTACATCATGCAAGAAACCTGCCGATACTGTAGCTGGATCCATGTGTAAATCAACTAAAATACCTGCAACTTGAATTGGGTGAATAATATATGGTTCACCCGATTTTCTATATTGTTCGCTATGTGCATCGCGTGCATATTCATAAGCACGTGCCACTAGCTCAATATCTTCATCCGCTAAATATTGACTTGCTTTCTCGAGTACCTGTTCAGCTGTTAGTACTTGCTCATTTGCCATCGAATCACCTTTTATTGAAAATTGACTTTGTATTTATTAAATAGAATAAATTATATTCTATCATTATAACCCAATGATTGTGAATTGTGAAAAGGAAAAGATTTTACTGATATTTCACCTTATTTTTTTGTTCAATTATACAAAAGTACCCGCTCCTCTCCAAGAGATTCACGGGTACTTTTTATCACCGTAGTTTTACCTATATAGTGATTAGTATTTTTCTAATACTAATACATCGTAACCATCTAACATTTTACGACCATCTAAGTAAGTAAGCTCTACTAAGAATGCAATTCCTGCTACAACTCCGCCAAGTTCTTCAACTAGCTTAATTGTCGCTTCAATTGTTCCGCCTGTAGCTAATAGATCATCTGTAATTAATACGCGTTGACCTGGTTTAATTGCATCTTTATGGATTGTTAAAACATCTGTACCATATTCTTTGCCGTAGTCAACTGTAATTACTTCACGTGGTAATTTCCCTAATTTACGAACTGGTGCAAAACCTACTTCTAATGCATAAGAAACTGGGCAACCGATAATAAAGCCACGTGCTTCTGGTCCTACTACAACGTCAATATCTCTTTTTTTCGCATACTCAACGATTGCGTCCGTTGCTGCTTTGTATGCTTTGCCGTCGTTCATTAAAGGTGTAATATCTTTAAACACAATACCTTCTTTTGGATAATCCGGTACAATTGCGATATGTTGCTTGAAATCCATATTTCTGAATCCTCCTCAGATTTAAAGGTTTGTAAATACAAATCCTTTACCCTAACTGTTCTACTTCTTTATGATTACGAATCGTTTCAAACCACGTATATAGTTGCTGATATGTGCTATAAACCAATTCTTTTTCTAATTGTAAGTGGTTCATTTTCTCACGATATGTGTTCGATTCAATTAAATCACGCTTTTGTTTTTGTTCAGCCATAAAAATGACACCGTCTTTTATTGTAACAAATTCTAACTCAAAAAACACCTGTGTCATGAAATTTACTGTGTCTTTTGACCAACCTTTATGACGACATAGTTGTTCCCCATATTGTTTTAAAGAAAATGGTGCTTTTTGGTTCAAGAAAGAGTAGTACCATTTAAAGTGTTCCCGCGTTGGGACTGTACTAAATAAATGGTTATTCTCTTGATAAAATAGCGTATAAATTCGAGATGGGAACCCGACTTTAAATAAATCGCGCAATTCATCTGTTCCTTTCGGTAAATCGAGTAACACAATGTATTGATCATCCAAATGCGTTACATCTGATGCATGCACGATATGCTCTTTATAGTCTTCTAAAGAAAATTTATTCAATACCTCTTCAGAAAAATACACCATTGTTATTTTTTCTGTTGGAAGTTCTGCTACATTCGCTTCTACATTACGCATACTACGCCAATCAAATAGCTGCCACGCCTCTACAGCAATATCTTGTACCATTAATTGCGGCTTCTTAAAATTATTCCATTCATTAATGGATGCTTCTCCTATTACAGAAACTTTCGCAACTGGAGAGATTTCTTTCGCATAAGCTCCAAATCCAAATCCAATTGTATCCAGTGTTGCTTGTCCATCACGAAGCGCCATTTTTAAATGAGATCCATCCGATCCGATTGCACGAATGCTTTCTAAATCAGCATCTTTTACCGCAATACGTGGTTTGGGATTTCCAACACCAAACGGCGCTAACTTTTGCATATCCTCAATTGCAGCAAGAGTTACATCCTCCACCTTACAAAAAGCATCAACTGCTGTAATTGGAATAAAATCTTCTTCTGTTAAAATTACCTCTGCTTGTTCATTTAAGCGGCGTCTTAATTCATCTACATCATTCATATGTAGCGTCATTCCGGCTGCCATCGGATGTCCTCCGAAGTGTGGCAATAACTCTCTACAATCAGACAAGTTGGCAAATAAATCAAACCCTGCAATACTACGCGCTGAACCCTTTGCCGTTTCTTTTATAGGATCAATGCTCAATACAATCGTTGGACGATAAAATCGTTCAACTAATTTAGAAGCAACAATCCCAATTACACCTGGATTCCAGCCTTCTTTCGCTAGTACTAACACCTTATTTTCTTCAGGCGGAAAATTATTTTCAACTTCGGCGATAGCTTCTTCTGTAATTTGTTTTACAATATCTTTTCGAAGTTTGTTCAGCTCATCAATTTCTTCAGCAAGCTCTTTCGCTTCTTCTGGATCATCTGATAATAAAAGATGTACAGCCGGCGTAGCATCTTCTAAACGTCCAACTGCATTAATACGCGGTGCGAGTGAGAAGCCAATACTCTCTTCTGTAATTTCACTTTGCGAAACGTTAGCAACTTTAAATAGCGCCTTTAGTCCGATATTTTTCGTCATGCGCATATGCTTTAAACCGCGCTTCACTAGCAATCTATTCTCACCATGAAGTGACACTAAATCGGCTACTGTACCAATTACTGCAATTTCTAATAAATGTTCTGGTACACGGCCTAGTAGTGCATGTGCAACTTTAAACGCAACACCAACACCCGCTAAATAGTGAAACGGATAAACACCGCCTTCTAATTTCGGATGAATAATTGCAAGTGCTTCTGGTAATTCTGGCGGTGGCTCATGGTGATCTGTAATAATAAGATCTATTCCAAGGTCCTTCGCTACCTTCGCTTCATGTACCGCTGCAATACCAGTATCTACGGTAATAATTAGCGAGAACCCAGCGCTATGCGCCCAACGAAACGCTTCTTCGTTTGGTCCATACCCTTCTGTAAAACGGTTTGGAATATAAAATTCTACATCTGCACCTAATTCTTGAAGCGCAAGATATAAGACAGTCGTACTACTTACTCCGTCCGCATCGTAATCACCAAATATTAATATTTGCTCTCCATTTTGAATCGCCTTATTTACACGTTCTACCGTTCTATCCATTCCTTCTAATAAAAATGGATCGTGAAATTCTTGATTTTCTGTATTTAAAAAATCTAAAATCTTATCTTCTGTATCTAATCCTCTACCGAGGAATAACGAAACAACAAGAGGTGATAATTGCAATTTACTTGCTAATTCACTCACTCGCTCGTCATTATATTCTTTTTCTTTCCAACGCGTCTTCGGTTGTAACACGAAATCACCCCTTAACCTATCCATTATACAAGACAGATTAAGGGGTGACAATATGATGCAAGCTACGATGCAATATCCATATACTAAAATATTAATGCTATTTAATTTGGGGAATACGGATTTATATGTACAAAAACATTTTGTACGTTATCTTGTTTCATAAGCGTTTCTTTCACATGCTTTCCAATGCGGTGCCCTTCTTCTACAGTAATGTATGGATCTACAGAAACTTTAATATCAACAATAACGTAATGACCATGCTCCCTCGCATATAAAGAACCGATTTTTTTCACACCATCTATTTGAAGTACTGCTTCTCTAAGCGGAATAACATCTTCCTCATGAAGAACATGATCAAGCGTTGCATGAATCGCTTCTGCCCCAATACTCCACGCCATTTTTGCAACAAGAAGTGAAACAAATAATCCTGCAATTGGATCGGCATATACAAGCCAATCTAAACCGAACTTACCACCAATAATCGCTGCACAAATACCGATTAAAGCTGCAATTGAAGAAAATACATCCGAACGGTGCTCATATGCATTTGCAATAATTGCATCACTATTTATCCTTTTCCCTAATCGGAATTTATATTGAAACATTCCTTCTTTCACGACAATAGAAAAAATAACAGCAAAAATCGTAATTCCCTTCGGCGGTTCTAGTTCTTGTGAAAAAGCTTTTATAGACGAAATCGCTATCTCTAGTCCAACAATAAATAATAATACCGCAACAATAATCGCTGAAATCGATTCCGCTTTGCCATGACCGTACGGATGATCTTCATCAGGCGGCTGCTTCGCTGCTCGTAATCCAAAAAGTACAGCTAGCGAACCAATTACATCTGATCCAGAATGCACTGCATCCGCTAATAGTGCTTTACTGTTTCCAATATAACCAATTACCGCTTTTATAATCGCTAATATAATATTACCAACGATTCCGACAATAGCACCAAACTCGGCCTGTTTAAAACGTTCATCTTTTTCCATAATTAAAATCCCTTCTTTTCTTAACCTATCTTTTTATTTTAACAAAAACAGCGATAAATTCACCACTTTCTTCCATTTTATTCTTTCAAAAGTTGCTATCTTATTGTATCCACAAACGAAAAAAGAGATGCCTCATAAAGAGACATCATCTTTTTTATACTTGCGGTTCAGATTCTACTTTCTCAACCTTTTTCTTGTTTTTGCCCTTTTTCAAACGACGGTTTTCAAGCATTAACCAAATTTGAGAAGCAACGAAAACAGAAGAGTACGTACCTACAACTAATCCAACAAGTAACGCAAACGAGAAGTTACGTAGTGACTCACTACCGAAGATAAGTAACGCAATTACTGGGAACAGCACTGTTAATACGGTGTTAATCGAACGTCCAAGTGTTTGGCGAATACTTGCGTTTACGATTTCTTCTAGGTCTTTTATGTCGCGAACTCGTTTTTTCTGTTTGTATAGCTCACGGTTTCTATCAAATGTAACAATTGAGTCATTAATAGAATAACCAATGATCGTTAATACCGCAGCAATAAACGTTAAGTCTACCTCTAGCCCCAAAATACTAAACATAACAATCATAACGAATGCATCATGTAGTAACGCAAGTACTGCAGATAATGCATACGTAAATCGGAATCGAATACTTACGTATAAAATGATAACTGCAGAAGCAATTAATACTGCGATAAATGCATTCCGTGCAATCTCTTTACCGATTGTCGGTGAAACTGTACTTACGTTTGGCTCTGTACCATATTTATCGTGGAAGAATGTTTTTGTTTTCGCAATTTCATCTTTCGATAAAACACCTAACGTACGAACTGCGAATCCTTTATTGTCATCACCAGTCGGTACAATATCCTCTTCCTTCACATCAATTTTCAGTTCTTTCAAATCTTTATGAACATCTGACACAGTAAGTGCTTGTTTTGATTGTAAGTCAATACGTGTACCACTTGCAAAGTCAATTCCAAGATTCAGTTTGAAAATTGGTAGTATAATTGCACCTGCAATTACAACTGCAATCGAGAAAATAAGGAATTTATGACCGATATTTACGAAGTTAATACGATCAAATTTCGTTGGTGGATGTACTGCACCTTTCGTTAACGGAATAATATCCTTTTGTTTCACACCAAAATATGCTGGTTTTTTATCAAAATAACGACTCTTTACAAGTAATCCTAGTAAGAAACGAGTACCGAATACGTTTGTAATGAAACCAACTAAAATACTTACAATTAAACTTGTTGCAAAGCCTTGCACTGAGCTTGTACCATATACGAATAATACACCTGCAGCTGCAAGAGTCGTAACGTTTGCATCTAAAATTGTCGCTAGTGAACGATGGTTACCAGCACGGAATGCTGACATCATCGACTTACCAATTTTCAATTCTTCCTTCAATCTCTCGTACGTAATGATATTCGCATCAACTGCGATACCTACCCCGAGCACTAAAGCCGCAATACCTGGCAATGTAAGAACCGCATGCATCCAGTTAAATACAAGTAGCGTAACAAAAATGTATAGACCTAACATAATAACGGCTACAAGCCCTGGTAAACGGTAGTATACAAGCATAAATAAGAAAATAAGAGCGATACCAATCGCACTAGCGAAAATCGTTTGGTCTAATGCTTGTTGACCAAATTTCGCTCCAACAGATGTTGAATACATTTCTTTTAAATCAACAGGAAGTGCACCTGCATTTAATAAAGATGAAAGTTCTTTCGCACTTTCCACTGTAAAGTTTCCACCTACGATAGATACTTCAGCTTGGTTAAATACTTGGTTTACTGTTGCTGCTGATAAAAACTTCGGATTCGGTTTTGCAGATTCTGCTTTATATGAATCTTTTCCTTCTTCAAAATCAAGCCAAATTACCATTAAATTCGTTGGTGGTGGCATTTTTGAAATTTTTTCAGTTACTTCACGGAATTTTTCAGCGCTCTTTAGTGTAAGACCTACGCTCGCACGGCCTTGCTCATCAAATGTTTGCTTCGCTCCGCCGCCTTTTAAATCCGTTCCGTCCATAAGAAGGTTGTCATCTACATCACGGAATGTTAATTTCGCTTGTGTTGATAACATTTCACGTGCTTTTTGCTGATCTTGTACACCAGCAAGCTGTACGCGAATTCGATCTTGTCCTTCAATTTGAATGTTCGGCTCACTTACACCGAGAACATTGACACGATTTTCAAGAGCCCCTACTGTACTTACAAGTACGTCTCGATCGATTTTATCACCTTTTTTGGCTGGTTTTACTTCATACAGAATTTCAAAACCACCGCGAAGGTCTAGTCCTAGACTAATTCCTTTTGCTATGTCTTTTCCTGCCGCACCAATTACTCCACCGATTAATAAAACGATGAGGAAAAAGGCGGCAATTCTCGTACCACGCTTTGCCATATGTACCCTCTTTCTGCTACTAACACTTTCAATAAATCTCTTACGATTCATTTTTACACGTGTGCATACGCCTAGTTAGTAGACTTCCTTTCTATAAAATACATGTATTTTCGCTAGTTCATCACTAGCTGTGTCGGTAAGCTTGTCACCATACCTACACTTTCATTATTTATTTTCTCTCTTCACTACCCCCTTTATATATGATCTTAGACATAATTATTTCCTCATTATCAATACCTATCATTATACTGCAAAAGGAAGAACAAACCAATTACAGTCGGTTATTTATTTTCATATTCATCAAACGACCAAAGTGGCGCTTGATATGCTTCAACAGTTAAATAATTCATATATTCATTAGTACTTACTCTTAATACATCATTTACTAATTCATATAACCTAACATCACTGTCTATCTTTTTCCACTTTTTCGCCTTGAGAAACTTCCAAATATCATTATCTGTCACTCGGTCATAACCAAACAAGTGAAACTCTTCTACTTTACTTTCTAAAACGACTTGTAACTGTCCGCGGTATGATTCTACCAAAGCCTCTTTATCCAACATATATAACATCTCCTTCTTATTTCAGCACGAAAAGTCGCTTTTACTCCCGCTCTAATGGACAGCAATAACTACTTCTAAGAGTACCATTCACACTTTACTCTCTTAAATGCTTGTCATTCTTGTCTCATACGTGCATATAAATTATTGTAAATCATTCCATTGATTTTGAGAAGGTAGGAGAAGAGTATGACGAGACAAAGCTTTTTAAAAGGTGCATTTATTTTAATGATAGCTGGCTTTATTACAAAAATCCTTGGATTCATTAACCGCATTGTAATGGCACGTATTTTAGGAGAAGAAGGCGTTGGCCTTTATATGATGGCTGTCCCCACCTTCATTTTAGCAATTACATTGACACAAATAGGTCTTCCTGTTGCAATCGCAAAATTTGTAGCAGAAGCGGAAGCAGTAAACGATAAACAAAGAGTTAAAAAAATCTTAACAGTCTCACTAGCCATTACATCCATTATTAGTATCATTTTAACAATTGGGATTATGCTCCTCACACCTATTTTAGCAAAAACACTATTAACAGATGAAAGAACGTACTATCCATTAATGGCTATTTTACCTGTCGTCCCTGTTATTGCCGTTTCTTCCGTTTTACGTGGTTATTTCCAAGGAAAACAAAATATGAAGCCTAGCGCTTACGCTCAAGTCATAGAACAAGTTGTCCGCATTACAATTATCGCTGTATGCATTCGGTTATTTTTACCTTACGGCGTAGAATATGCTGCAGCTGGTGCCATGCTATCAGCCGTTCTTGGCGAAGTTGCATCTTTATTATTTTTACTTACTTTATTCCAGCGCGAAAAACATTTATCTATACGCTCTAGTTTTTTCACTACGGTAAAGGAGAGCAAAAATACATTTTATTCTCTTATGGATATCGCACTTCCAACTACAGGAAGCCGTTTAATCGGTTCCGTTTCCTATTTCTTTGAACCTATCGTTGTTATGCAAAGCTTAGCGATTGCCGGGGTTGCTGCTTCTGTCGCAACACAGCAATACGGTATATTGAACGGTTACGCCTTCCCGCTTCTATCACTACCTGCCTTTATTACATACGCTCTTTCTACAGCACTCGTCCCTTCCATTAGTGAAGCAATGGCAAAGAGACAGCACAAATTAGTGGAACACCGTTTACAACAAGCACTTCGAATTTCCTTAATTACTGGTGGATGGTCAGTCGTTATTTTATATGTATTTGCTTCACCCGTCTTAACGCTTATGTATGGATCGGACAGTGCAACAGCGTTCATCCAACTTCTTGCACCCTGCTTTTTATTTCATTATTTTCAAAGCCCACTTACATCTGTGTTGCAAGCTTTAAACTTAGCAAGAGCTGCTATGATGAACACATTTATTGGCGCTATCGTAAAATTAATCGTTATTTTTTCACTCGCTTCACGCCCAGAGTTCCAAATGATGGGGGTTGCTCTCGCAATCGCAGCAAATATAGTGACGGTAACATTCCTTCACTATGCTACTGTTTTAAAGAAAATTAAATTTACCATTTATGCAAAAGACTATATTTTCGGAGGACTTGCCATCGGTATTGCAGGCGCCTTCGGTTTTTACCTTCATAAGTATATTATTTTCTCTCATTCACTTGGCGTACAAACATTATGGGAAATCACTTTAACAACAATCGTTTATATTTTCCTCCTCTTTGCTTTCAAACTCATTCGAAAAGAAGAGTTGAGTCGCCTCCCTATCATTCGGAAACTTTCATTTTTGAAGTAAATAGGCTTACTATTTAATCTGGTAAGCCTCTAGTTTTCTTTCAAATCAACAAAAAATTGACCATTTTGAAAGCTGCAGTATAAAATTTGCGCTATATCGTTATAACCTAAGTTTTTTAATTTTCCAATGAGCCATTCATCTGTGTGTTCAATCATTTGCAAATGATTGAATTGAATTTCTCCATCAATAATTAATGGGAGTGTAAAAATCGGCGTATCATTTTTACTCTTTTTACTTTTTTGCTTTTGAAAAACAGACAACTTCCCTGACGGTTCTAAAATAGCATATTCCACATCCCGCACATCCCCGACCCCTTGCTCCCTTAGTTGCATCATTAAATCGTCTATGTTATAGCGCTGTTTCCGCATCTTTTTTTCATCAATCTTTCCCGCATTTATAAGAATAGCCGGTTCCCCTTCTATTAAATGTCGAAAACGTTGAAACTTTAAAGATATAACTGACAAAATGATTTGTATACACATAAGAAAAATCATCGGAACTAATTGATGCCAAAGTGATTTATCGGTATTTTCAATTGCTACTACGGCCATTTCACCGAGCATAATGAATACAACTAAATCTAATACACTTAGTTCTCCAATTTCACGTTTACCCATAAGACGGAAAATAATTAAGATAATGATATACAAAAGCATCGTCCGGCCAATTATTGATACCCATTCCATTTCTACATCTCCTTTTTTATTTATAGACTTCCCTACAAAAAAGAAACTAGTCTAACTTGATCAAAATGAAAATATGCTTGTATTAAAAAGGGGGAATTCATAAATGGATGGAACGAAAAAATTATCAACTGCAATCGGCTTCGGTATTATTACCCTACTTATCCTCGCATCTATTACTAGCATGGTTATAGCTCTATTATTAAAGTTTACGAATATGAATGAAGGGACATTAACCGTTACTATTTTGATACTAGCTCTTCTATCTATGCTTATGTCTGGGTTTATTGCTGGCAAAAAGGCGCAAGGGAAAGGTTGGCTAGTAGGTTTCACAACAGGACTTACATTCGCCATACTTGTTTTTCTAGTTAACTATTTAGGCTTCTCTCAAACTTTATCGAACTCACAGTTACTTTACCAATTAGCACTAATGGGTGCGAGTACACTCGGTGGTATTTTCGGTGTAAATATGTCAAAACAAAATAACTAAAAAAGGCCCTGCATATTTCATGCAGGGCCTTCATCATTAGTTTTTCACAACTTCACGAATCGCATTGCGATCGAAAGTTAAGTGTGAACCACCAGATTTAACAACGATTTTCGTTTCATCTACTGATTCAATTGTACCGTGTAAGCCACCAATCGTTATGATAGCATCACCTTTTGACAACTCATTTTGCATTTGAGCAACTGCTTTTTGACGCTTTTGTTGCGGGCGAATTAATAAGAAATAGAAAATCGCGAACATCGCAACGATCATAATGATATTCATCATACCTGGATTCATCTTTTGTTCCTCCTTTTAAATTATGTATTAGAAGTTTTTAGCATTCGGTTTATTAAAGCCATACTGTTCAAAGAACTCTTCGCGGAAATCGCCAAGACGGTCTTCACGAATAGCTTGTCTCACCTGCTCCATTAAGTTTAACAGAAAATGCAGGTTGTGATAAGACGTTAAACGAATTCCGAACGTTTCATCACATTTCATTAAGTGACGAATGTACGCACGAGAGTAATTTTTACATGTGTAGCAATCACAGTTCGGATCAAGCGGACCGAAGTCTCTAGCGAATTTCGCATTTTTTACAACTAAACGACCTTCACTTGTCATACATGTACCATTTCGAGCGATACGAGTTGGAAGTACACAGTCAAACATATCAACACCGCGAATTGCACCATCAATTAACGAGTCAGGAGAACCTACTCCCATTAAGTAACGTGGTTTATTATCCGGAAGAAGTGGTGTTGTAAACTCAAGAACACGGTTCATAATATCTTTCGGTTCACCAACAGATAGACCGCCTATAGCATATCCAGGGAAGTCCATTGAAACAAGATCTTTCGCACTTTGACGACGAAGCTCTTCAAACTCTCCACCCTGTATAATACCGAATAAACCTTGATCTTGTGGACGTTCATGTGCTTTTAAGCAACGCTCTGCCCAGCGGCTTGTACGCTCTACAGATTTCTTCATATATTCAAAAGTAGCTGGGAATGGTGGACACTCATCAAATGCCATCATGATATCTGAACCTAATGCATTTTGGATTTCCATCGCTTTTTCTGGTGATAAGAATAATTTATCTCCGTTTAAGTGGTTACGGAAGTGAACACCTTCCTCTTCGATACGGCGGAAGTCACTTAAACTGAACACTTGGAATCCGCCTGAATCCGTTAAGATTGCACGATCCCAGTTCATAAACTTATGCAAACCGCCTGCTTCACGAATAATTTCGTGACCTGGACGTAGCCATAAATGATACGTGTTACTTAAAATAATGCCAGAATCCATTGCTTTCAATTCTTCTGGCGACATCGTTTTAACTGTTGCAAGTGTACCAACTGGCATAAATGTTGGTGTATCAAATGAACCGTGTGGCGTATGTACACGACCTAAACGCGCACCCGTTTGTTTACAAGTTTTAATAAATTCATAACGAATTGCTGTCATAATTTACTCCTTTTATTTGTTTCTCATTTTAGCGTGAGATGCAACGAACATCGCATCACCGAAGCTAAAGAAACGATATTTTTCTTTTACTGCTTCATTATACGCATGAAGTACATTATCTCTATTTGAAAATGCACTTACAAGCATAATTAATGTTGATTTTGGCAAATGGAAGTTTGTAATTAAACCATCAATTGCTTTAAATTCATAACCTGGGTACATAAAAATATCTGTCCATCCAGAAGCAGCGCAAAGCTTACCATCATGATCTGTCGCAATTGTTTCTAACGTACGAGTGGATGTCGTACCTACTGTAATAATACGTCCACCATTCTCTTTCACACGATTTAATAACGCAGCCGTCTCTTCAGACATATGGTAATATTCTGCGTGCATATGGTGCTCTTCAATCGTATCTGCAGAAACTGGTCTAAATGTTCCAAGCCCTACGTGAAGTGTAATAAAAGCTAACCCGACGCCTTTTTGCTTCAATTTCTCAAGTAACTCTTCTGTAAAGTGAAGTCCAGCCGTCGGCGCTGCTGCTGAACCGATTTCCTTCGCATATACCGTTTGATAACGATCGCGATCTTCCAGCGTCTCTTTAATATATGGAGGAAGTGGCATTTCCCCAAGTTCATCTAAAATTTCATAGAAGATGCCGTCATATGAAAATTCAAGCTGACGTCCACCTTGATCTGCAGTTCCTGTGCAAGTTGCTTTTAATTTCCCTTCACCAAAAGAAATTACAGTTCCTTCTTTTACACGTTTCGCTGGCTTTACAAGCGTTTCCCACTTATCTCCATCCTCTTGTTTTAAAAGAAGCACTTCGATATGCGCACCTGTATCTTCTTTCACACCGTGTAAACGAGCAGGCATAACTTTCGTTTCATTTAAAACTAAGCAATCCCCCTCATGTAAGTAAGAAAGAATGTCTGTAAAATGTTTATGCTCAATATCACCGGTTTCACGGTCTAACACCATCAATCTTGATGTTTCACGCTCTTCAAGCGGGACTTGTGCAATAAGTTCTTCTGGTAAATGAAAATCAAACAGATTAATATCCATAACTATATCCACCTATTTCTTATTTAAATCGATTTATTATATACATAATAAAAGATAATACAATACTTAACACAATACATGTAATGATAGGAAAATAAAAGGTAACGTTACCTTTTTTCAAAAAAATATCGCCTGGAAGCCTTCCAATGAACTTCCAAGCTAGACCAACAACAATGAGTAAAATACCGGCTGTAATAAGCAGCTTTGGCATCTCCGTCATGCTTTTGGCATCTCCATTCCGAAATGTTCATATGCAAGCGGAGTTACAATCCGGCCTCTTGGAGTTCGTTGTAAAAAGCCAATTTGTAATAAATACGGCTCATACACATCTTCAATCGTATGAGATTCTTCCCCAATCGTCGCCGAAACTGTTTCTAGTCCAACTGGACCACCACGGAACTTTTCAATAATACCAAGTAATAATTTATGGTCAATATGATCAAGACCTAATTTATCTACTTGCAATAGTTCTAACGCCATTTGTGTAATTTCCATTGCAATTGTTCCGTCGCTGCGAACTTGTGCGAAATCACGTACACGTCGTAATAAACGATTCGCTATACGAGGTGTACCACGAGCACGTCTTGCAATTTCTAGTGCAGCTAACGAATCTATTTCAACTTCAAACACTTCTGCTGTACGTTCGACAATCGCAGAAAGCTGATCTACTGTATAATACTCTAATCGTGAAAGTACACCGAAACGGTCACGAAGTGGTGCTGATAATGCACCTGCACGCGTCGTTGCCCCAACTAGCGTAAATGGAGGTAAGTCTAAACGTACAGATCGCGCTGATGGTCCTTTTCCAATCACGATATCAAGGCAAAAATCTTCCATCGCCGGGTATAGCACTTCTTCAATAGATCTATGCAAACGATGAATTTCATCAATAAATAATACATCTCCAGGCTGAAGCGCTGTTAATACAGCTGCTAAATCTCCTGGTCTTTCAATTGCGGGACCTGACGTCGTTCGAATGTTAACACCCATTTCATTGGCAATAATATTCGCAAGCGTCGTTTTACCAAGTCCAGGTGGGCCATATAAAAGTACGTGATCTAACGTTTCTTCACGCATTTTCGCCGCTTCAATAAACACTTCTAAATTATGTTTCGCTTTATCTTGGCCAATATACTGACGGAGCGTCTGTGGCCGTAATGAATACTCTAAATCCGCATCTTCATATCCAGATTCCCCTGAAAGGAGACGTTCGTCCATTATACTCACCTCTTACCATTTAGTAAAAGACTAAGTGCCTTTTTGATATACTGATCCGTTGTAAGTGATTCTTTTAATAGTTCTGGTACAACGCGAGAAACTTCTCGTTCTGCATAACCAAGTGCACGCAATGCTTCCAGTGCTTCATCAAGTTCCACTGATGAACCCTTCTTCTGATCAAAACTTTCGACATCCGAGAACAGATCAACAAATGCATCTGGCACGACATCTGCTAGTTTTCCTTTTAAGTCTAAAATCATTTGGCGTGCTGTTTTCTTTCCAACGCCCGGGAACTTCACTAAGAACTTCTCATCTTCATGTTCAATCGCTTGAACGACCTGTCCGGTTTGACCAGAAGCTAAAATTGCAAGAGCGCCTTTTGGCCCAATGCCAGACACACCTAACAACTTTGTAAATAATAAACGCTCTTCACGTGTTTTAAACCCGTAAAGTGCCATAATATCTTCTCTCACATAATGATATGTATAGACACGAATTTCTTGCTTACTTCTTTGAAATACATACGGATTTGGTGTGAAAATTTGATAACCAATTCCATTATGGTCAATTACGACATATTCCGGTCCTACATACTCCACGTAACCTGTAACATATTCAAACAAAATACGATCTCTCCCTCTCAAATCATGTATTCCATTTTAACATATTTAACAATAGAAAAGCGAGACTGCCCCAACAAATGTTCTCTATTTGAAACTTCTGTTATTTTCCATTGACAGAAAGAATAAAGCACCTTAATATACAGAAGTCGATAATGATTATCAATACTAATTAAAGGGGTTACATCGGGATGAAACGTAAGCTATTTATTTTATTTACTATTATGCTAGTTGTTCTTTCTATCGTTGGCTGTTCTTCTCAAAAAGAAGAGTCAAAAGCAAAAGAACAACCGAAAACAAAAGTTGTAAAACATGCTAAAGGGGAAGCAACAATTCCAGTTAATCCAAAGAGAATTGTTGACTTATCTGGATCAACAGAGGAATTATTAATCCTTGGACATAAGCCTGTTGGTACAGCAAACACATATAAAGATAAAATCCAAAATCACTTAACAGAAAAGCTAGACGGAGTAAAAGCAGTCGGCTGGTACTGGGCGCCTAAAGTTGACCTAGAGGCTGTTACAGCTTTAAAACCAGACTTAATTATTTTAAACAATCGTCAATTGAAAATTTATGATCAACTAGAAAAAGTGGCACCGACAGTTGTTCTAGAAACAAATCTAGAAGACTGGCGTGGTAAGTTTAAAGAAGTAGGTAAACTATTTGACGAAGAGAAGAAAGCAGACAAATGGATTGCAGATTACGATAAAAAAGCAGACTCTTTATCTAAAAAAATTAAAGAAAAAACAAAAGATGAGAACTTTATGTTCGTTGCAGTTACACCACAAAACTTCCGTGTATACGGTAGCTTCGGATACGGTGACATCATCTTTAACGACTTAAAGCTTCCAGCAACAAAAGGTACAGATTTAAAACAAACGATGGCACAAGTATCACTAGAAGGTCTTGTTGCATTCCAGCCTGATCAAATGTTTATCGTAAACTTCGGTGGAGAAGCTGATAAAGTATACGAAGACTATAAAAACAGTGCGGTTTGGAAAGATAATAAAGCAGTAAAAAACAATCACGTATATGAAGTATCAAATGAAGTCTTCAATACGAAAGCATTCAATCCAATCGGAAAAGATATGCTAATTGATGAAATCGCAAAAGAGATTTTAGCTAAGAATAAATAAGAAAAAAAGCAGCTCACCCTGAGCTGCTTTTTTTCTTATTTTGCACTGCGTACTGCTTCATTTTTTCGATCGTCTTCACAAAACCTTCTTTTGATTTTATGCGAATACCACGTTTTAATTCCGCACGCTCATAACTTTCAAGCTTTTTCATATCAATTTGAAAGAAGGAATGGATCGCGTTATCACTTTTTGGCACCCCTTTGAAAATTTGCAATATCCCTTCCTCTGAAACACCAAAATAACCGCTCGTTTTCAGTAAAGGAGAAATATCATCAACTTTCTTTTGTAATACAATTTGTACATCATCACGATCAACAAGTTGCCATTCCTTATATTGCTGCAAAAACTTTTCTAAATCCGCTACTTTTTCTGTCAGTATTTCCTCACTTACTTCTCCATCAACATACATGCGCTCTAATAAAATTGTAACTTGAGGTTCTTTTTCTACTACTTCTGCCCTCACATCGGATCCATAAGCTAAGCAAAACATCATAACGAAAGCTTGCAATGCAATTAGTATCCATTTCATTTCCGTTCACCTCTTCTAGGCAAAATCATACTTTCATTTGTAGCTTTTCCGGAAATGGGGGTTTTATCCATATAAACACTAGTATTAAATTTCTAGGGAAAATAAAAAATGCAGACAAGGGTTTATCCCTCATCTGCATGTATCATTTACTTTTATATAAAATGAAAGACGCCTGCAAAGCAGGCGTCTTGATGCGTTTACGGCGAGAAACCAGGCGACCACATTCGCGTGTTTAGCACTTAAGCATATCTCTCGTCTTACGTAAATTAGCTCATCGCTTTGCTAATATAACATTAACAAGGTAGAAGCGCAACATATTTCTAAATATATTTTTCTTCCTCTTTCACCCAATTGAAATTTATGTAAATTATAAATTGATTAATGCAATATATATGTTACAATTAATACTGTAAATATAAACAGGGGATGAATGCCTTGAAAAAAATTAAAGATGAACGCCTCATACTTCAAACGTTAAAAAACATACGTATTGCCTTTCTTTTTCAATCAATTGGTATAATCGGAATTTTAGGCTATATCGGATTCACAGAAGGAATGGATCAAATTACGAAATCTCCATTATGGTTATTATTTATTCTTACAAGTATTGTACTTAGTTATTTACAGTTGAGTGTTTCAATCGATGTAGAAGAAAGCGAAAAGGAAATAAAGTTAACTCCTTATTACAAACTTGTCTTACGCTCTCTTATTGTAGGAATGATTATGGCTATTATTTATATTATTTTCAGTCCAGAAAGGCCCCTGTTTGAAGCTATTCTAACAGGTAGTATTCTCTTCATATGCTTTTTAACTTCTTATTCTGTTAGTTACCTCATTAAAAAACGTCGTTTACAAGACGAAGATGAATAAAGAGGAAGGGCTATCCCCTTCCTCTTTGATTTGTTATCGTACTGTACCAGTCAGACCGTAACGAATATCTCGGAACATATTTGTTATGTCACGATTAAAATCGTTTGTAACTGTACCGTTACGTAGACGTGTACTCATTGCATCGACACGAGTAAACATGTCATTTCTTACAGAAACATATACGTTTCTATTTCCAACTTCATTCACAACAGCTTGACGAATTTCGTTCGCCATCGCTGTTTCATTTGTCGCCGGATTACGTGGTTTTACCGCAATCGCTACATCGTTTCCATATACAACTGTAGAAACTCGATCTACGTTATTCATACGTTTTACACGATTCGTAATTTTCTCTGCAGTTTTACCATCATTGTTAATGTATGAATTGTTCATTGTAATATTACGAGTTGGATGCGGATTAGCAATTTGCCCATTGTAATTTACATCACGGTAATAATTATTATATCCCGTATCGTTACGGCCGTTTCTATATGTTACATAATCTGTATAACGATCGTTACGCGCTACATTATCACGATACTGGTGTGTATCATTATAAGATGTACGCTCGTAATTGTAGTTACGTCCATCCATGGCATTATTATCTTTTGGTGTACCACATGCAGCTAATGCACTGGTAACTAACAAAGAAGCAGCAATCACTTTTACTTTCGTATTCAATACAAAAACCCCCTCTGTTAGAATGAACTTCTCTTCTGAAAAGCTCCCTCTTATGATGAGTAACAGAGTAGTTTTTTACACTGTTAATATTTCACTAGGAATTTTCTAACACTTGATGACAAAACTTTATTTTTTTAATTAACATGAATGCAAAAAAAGGCGGGAATAACCCCACCTTTTTTTAAACTTCCTCTTCGTCCTCTTCTTCCGAAACTGGCTCTCCAAATACATTTGGTGGATCTGGTTGATAATACATCGTTCCTGGCTGTGGTGCATATGCTGGCTGAGTTGGTTGATAATATAATGGATTAGCATATTGCGGTCCACCTGGTTGTGGACTATATAACCTATTTTCTCCTCCGCATCCACAATCTTCTTCACCTTGCACGAGTGGCGGCATATTATTATCCATTGGCATCATATTCGGATTTGGCATAGAAGTATATTGCGGCGCCATTTGTTGATACGGCATTTGATTGTATGGATTTTGTTGCTGATACTGCGGATATGGTGGCATCATTGGCTGTTGATACGGCATTTGATATGGCATCATATTCGGCGGTTGATTGTTATCCATTATCGGCATCATATTTGGCATTTGGTTGTTATCCATTATCGGCATCATATTTGGCATTTGGTTGTTATCCA